>NZ_VHSP01000030.1:0-879 GCF_013048485.1 Vibrio sp. 1-1(7)
CGAAGATGGAGGCAGTAGCTTCTTGAGTATTACTTCTTTTCTTTCAGTAGAGATACGAGACACGATAAACTCATTGCCGCCCAATCTGGTTAAATTTTAACAGTGACAACTATCCTGCCAGAGGGGGGTATTTGGCAATGCTGTTCTTTGTAATGTTTTGAAATGGTTAGCAAAGTTACATAACAAAGCATTCAAGAGGGACAGTCAACGCTTGGCAGTTTTGGTTTGGTTGGCATTTGAGGTTACGGCTGGCTAGTTTGAGTTTAGTTGTTTGCGTTGCCTGCCCCTTAATGCGGCGTTATGCTTAATCACCAAAAATCAGTGGTTTATGATTGTTCTTTGTTCCCTTGGCTTTTGAGTTTCGTGCTTGTCGGCAAATTGGCTTCAGTGGGCGCTGTTTTCTGGACATCCATTCTTGGGCGCTAAAAATTCTGAGAGTTGCCTCAATCAATTTTCGGGCAAGCACGAGGTTAGGTCGGTTGGCTCAACCAGAAATTTGATCTTAGGTTTTTTCGTTTTAGCGGCCAAAGTTCCAAGTCTGATTTTCAAAATGATGAGTCATTTCAGTTTTTTGGTTTTCGGCTTTTGTTTGTGAGTTAAAGTCGAGTTAATCTTGGTTCTGGTAAAACGTAAGTCATCGAAGCTTAAGCATAACAAACGCTTCAAGAGGGACAGCCAACGCGCGGCATTTTTACAATGCGTTGATTTTTGTGATTACGAAGTTATGCCGAAAGTTGGTTGTAGCGTTGGCTGCCCCTTAAGCGGGCGTTATGTAACCGTAGAGAAAAAGACCACAATATCTTGAAAATTAAAGTGTTTTTATGATTTCTTTACTTTGAATTTGGCTTCAGCTTTGTATGTTCGGTACTTTTAATTAAT
>NZ_VHSP01000031.1:0-796 GCF_013048485.1 Vibrio sp. 1-1(7)
AGAAAAAAATGACTACCACTAAACTTATCGCAAACCCACTTTACCATTAAGAAAAAACGGAAAACTCGAAGAACAAAGAAGCCGAAAGCTAAATCAACATGCACAAAACCCACTCAGAGAAAATCGAAATTGAAATTAGATCAATCATAAAAAACATCTACTTTTCAATGCATTGTGGTCTTTTTTCTTTACGGTTACATAACGCCCGGTTAAGGGGCAGCCAACGCCATAACCAAGCTTCCGCATAACACCGTAACCACAAAAACCAACGCATGATAAAAATGCCACGCGTTGGCTGTCCCTCTTGAACCGTTTGTTATGTTTAAGCTTCAACGACTTACGTTTTACCAAAACCAAGATTAACTCGCTTTTGACTGACAAACAAAAGCCAAGACCTGAAAAACTGAAACGACTCATAGATTTGAAAAACAGACTTTGAATTTCGGCAATTCAAGCCCAAAAACCTGTGATCAAAATATTGATTGAGCCAGCCGAACCAACCTCGCGCATACTCGAAAATCGACTGAGGCAATTCTCTGAATTTCCAGCACCAAAGAATAGATGTCCGGAAAACAGCGCCCGCTGAAGCCAACTTGCCGACAAACACAAAACCAATCAGCCGAGAGAACAAAGAAAAACCATAATCCACTGATTTTTGGTGATTAAACATAACGCCCGCTTAAGGGGCTGACAACGCTACTACCAAGTTTCCGCATAACACCGTAATCACCAAAATCAACGCATAATAAAAATGCCACGCGTTGGAAGTCCCTCTTGAAGCGTTTGTTATGCTTTA
>NZ_VHSP01000032.1:0-747 GCF_013048485.1 Vibrio sp. 1-1(7)
AAGTACGGGAATATTAACCCGTTTCCCATCGACTACGCTCTTCAGCCTCGCCTTAGGGGTCGACTTACCCTGCCCCGATTAACGTTGGACAGGAACCCTTGGTCTTCCGGCGGGGAGGTTTTTCACCCCCCTTGTCGTTACTCATGTCAGCATTCGCACTTCTGATACCTCCAGCAAACCTTACAGTTCACCTTCAACGGCTTACAGAACGCTCCCCTACCCAATACCTAAAAGGCATTGCCGCAGCTTCGGTGTATTGCTTAGCCCCGTTACATCTTCCGCGCAGGCCGACTCGACTAGTGAGCTATTACGCTTTCTTTAAATGATGGCTGCTTCTAAGCCAACATCCTAGCTGTCTAAGCCTTCCCACATCGTTTCCCACTTAGCAATACTTTGGGACCTTAGCTGGCGGTCTGGGTTGTTTCCCTCTTCACGACGGACGTTAGCACCCGCCGTGTGTCTCCCGGATAGTACTTACTGGTATTCGGAGTTTGCAAAGGGTTGGTAAGTCGGGATGACCCCCTAGCCTTAACAGTGCTCTACCCCCAGTAGTATTCGTCCGAGGCGCTACCTAAATAGCTTTCGGGGAGAACCAGCTATCTCCGAGTTTGATTGGCCTTTCACCCCTAGCCACAAGTCATCCGCTAATTTTTCAACATTAGTCGGTTCGGTCCTCCAGTTGATGTTACTCAACCTTCAACCTGCCCATGGCTAGATCACCCGGTTTCGGGTCTATATCCAGAGACT
>NZ_VHSP01000033.1:0-703 GCF_013048485.1 Vibrio sp. 1-1(7)
TCATGCAACTTATGCTCGCCTTGTGCATAAGCATCTCGCTCAATGATGAGCGCTTTAGCGTTATCACACAGCACCTGCTCGGGTACGCCACCGAAATACTCAAACGCTTCTTTTAAACCTTGTTGCCATGCATGCGCACGCTCGTTATCAAAGAACTTGACGAAAGTGGCGCGCGAATAACCTAAGGTTGCGACAAAAGCTTTGAGCGGCCGTTTACCGCGCCGAATGGTGGTAAAGTCGATTTGCATTTGCTGTCCTGGCAGGGTTTCAAAACGGACAACCGGCTCAGGAGTGGAACAAAGTTTAAACTGACACACAAAGCGACGGAGCTGAGCAATACCGCCTTGATAGCCGAGTTGAACCACCTCATCAAATAAGACGGTGGCAGGTATCCAATCAGGTTGGGCCTGCTCAATTCGTTGAACGAGATAGGGTTTAAAGGGCTCTAGTTTTGTCACGGGTTTTGCTCGTTGCGCGTAAGCGGGCATCTGATGCTGCTGCAAATGATGTTTTACGGTGTTACGAGAGATGCCTAATTGACGGGCAATGTTACGAATGCTTTGGCCTTGCGCAAAGCGAACATGAATATCCACAAATGTCTCCTTGGTTAACATAAATCACCCGTATAAAAAATAAACGGATGATACCAAGTGGATCAGTTTTCGATGATCGTTAGTGGATCAGTTTTGCATGATCGGTGACA
>NZ_VHSP01000035.1:0-614 GCF_013048485.1 Vibrio sp. 1-1(7)
ATTCTACTGGGTTACTGCTAACTTTTCATGTAAGTTAAACGATATTTGGCAATGCTGTTCTTTGTAATACTTTGAAATAGTTAGCAAAGTTACATAACAAAGCATTCAAGAGGGACAGTCAACGCTTGGCCGTTTTGGTTTGGTTGGCATTTGAGGTTAAGGCTGGCTAGTTTTAGTACAGTTATTTGCGTTTCCTGCCCCTTAATGCGGCGTTATGTAACCGTAGAGAAAAAGACCGCAATGTATTGAAATTTAAAGTGTATTTATTTTTAAGTGTGTTTCTATTTTACATGTTTTATGATTTTAACTTATTGTTTAAATTGGTTATTTTCAAATTTATAAACCTAGTTTTATTCATATTGGCTTAGTTTTCGTCTCCTTGTTCTTCGAGTCTTTGTTCTGAGCTTTATTGGTAAAGCTAGTTTGCGATAAGCTTGGTGGCAGTCATTTTTTTTCTTTGAACTAGGGCTCGCAGTTTCGCCGTTGTCACGCAAATTCTACTGGGTTACTGCTAACTTTTCATGTAAGTTAAACGATATTTGGCAATGTTGTTCTTTGTAATGCTTTGAAATGGTTAGCAAAGTTACATAACAAAGCATTCAAGAGGGACAGTC
>NZ_VHSP01000036.1:0-610 GCF_013048485.1 Vibrio sp. 1-1(7)
ATAACAAACGGTTCAAGAGGGATTCGCAACGCGCAGCATTTTTGTAATGCGTTGATTTTTGTGGTTTACGGTGTTGTGCGGTGAGTTGGTCGTTGCGTTGCTCACCCCTTAACCGGGCGTTATGTAATCGTAGAGAAAAAGACCGCAATATATTGAAAATTAAAGTATTTTTATGATTTTGCATTTTTAAGTGATCTTCTACTTTTTATATTGGATCATTCTAACTGATTGTTTTAATTCGTTATTTTTAAGGTTTGTAAAGTCATTTTTATTCATGTTGATTCGGTTTTCGTCTTCTTATTCTTCGAGTCTGTATTCTGAACTTAATGGTAAAATGGGTTTGCGTTCAGCTTGTCTATAGTCATGATCCGCAGAATCAAGTTACTTTTGTGGTTGCCAGAGTTTTTTCTACTGGGTCAATGCTGGCTTTTCGTGTAAGTTAAATCGTGTTTGGTGATGCTGTTTTTGTTAATGCTTTGAAATTATCCCCCTCTGGCAGGATAGTTGTCACTGTTAAAATTTAACCAGATTGGGCGGCAATGAGTTTATCGTGTCTCGTATCTCTACTGAAAGAAAAGAAGTAATACTCAAGAAGCTACTGCCTCCATCT
>NZ_VHSP01000037.1:0-506 GCF_013048485.1 Vibrio sp. 1-1(7)
GCTTTTCGCAAGTTACTACGTCCTTCATCGCCTCTGACTGCCTAGGCATCCACCGTGTACGCTTAGTCACTTAACCATACAACCCGAAGAAGTTTCGAGTTGTTGTTTAAACAACCTAAGTTGTCTCACGTTTTATTTTCATGAGTGCGAGACAGATTTTGCCGGACTCAATTTTTGAAAAACTTCCGAAGACGTTTTTCACCAAGCACACTTGAATGTGTATTTTTGGTCTTTATCTTTAAGATAAAGATTGAGAACTTTACAAGTAACTTATCTATCAAGATAAATTACTTTGTCAGCTTTCCAAATTGTTAAAGAGCAAGATTTATCGCTTTTAAAACGAGTAAACCATGTTAAAAAACACTGCTTAGCAATGCGCTTTAAGATGGTATCCCGTAGGGGAGTCGAACCCCTGTTACCGCCGTGAAAGGGCGGTGTCCTAGGCCTCTAGACGAACGGGACACTAGTTGCTGGCTCACCAAACATGAAGCCAAACTCTCTTTACT
>NZ_VHSP01000003.1:0-283307 GCF_013048485.1 Vibrio sp. 1-1(7)
TGATATTTAGGATCCGCTCTTCACCGATCACTTATATTGAGCCTTAGTCGAGAGACTAGGGCTTTTTACTTTCTGTTAGTGATTGAGAGGGTCGGGGGTTCGGTTGATATTTAGGATCCGCTCTTCACCGATCACTTATATTGAGCCTTAGTCGAGAGACTAGGGCTTTTTACTTTCTGTTAGTGATTGAGAGGGTCGGGGGTTCGGTTGATATTTAGGATCCGCTCTTCACCGACCACTTATATTGAGCCCTAGTCGAGAGACTGGGTTTTTGATGTCTAGATTTCATCTTTCTCAAATAATGAGAGTTCTAATTTTTTACAATCAGAGTTTTTATTTTTGAAATTATGCATAAAATCAAAGTACTCACAGCAATGCGCATAGATAAAGAAAAAAATAACGTATTTTTCTTGAGTCGTGCTGTTTTCCGATTTAACCCTAGTGTTTACTCCGTCTAATACGCTTTATTTTGTTGTTATTTTGGTGCTTGTCTCTGTCTATTTCTATTTTGGTGGTTTTTTAATTGGCATTTATGCCTTTTTTGTGGAGAGTTGTTTCTTTGTTGTTAATGCTGGGGCTGGTCAGGATTTGAAATAATATTCCGGTGAATTATTTTTTGAATGCTTTTTCATTGAATACAAAATACAGATGCACTTGGTTTTGTAGCGACTGTGATGGATTTTTAATCAGTGGTTCGACCATTATTATATCTTTATTTTATGCATATTTATTCGATTAAGCTGCTTTGTTTGGGGATTTTATCGAGTTTTTATCCTTTGATTGTTGCTTTTATGTGAGATTTTTGACACATTGATGAGCTTGTAAATAGCCAGCAGATTGTACTGTGTTGGTAGAAAGGAATCATTATTAGGTTTTGCACAATTACAATGTTCACTTTGTAGTTGTGTGAGGCTCAGACAGGGCAGTATTGTGCCAAAGCAGTTGAGGTCTGGTTTACATGTCACTTTTAGAAGTTAGCAATCTACGTATTGAATATCCGTCACGTCACGGTGTCCACGCGGCAGTCAAGTCATTAAGTTTTAATATTGAGCGCGGTGAAATTGTTGGTGTGGTCGGTGAATCTGGTGCTGGTAAGTCTACAGTAGGCAACGCAATCATTGATTTATTAAGCCCTCCCGGTACGATTGCTGGAGGGGATGTATGGTTAGATGGTGAGAAAATCTCAGGTTTGTCCCCTGAAAAAATGCGGCAAGTTCGCGGCTCAAAAATTGGATTTATCTTTCAAGATCCGATGACCTCATTGAACCCATTATTTACAGTTGAACATCAGCTGACGGAAACGATTCATGCCAATATGAAGGTTAGCCATCAAGAAGCTTATCAACGTGCTTTATCTCTCATGCAACAAGTGGGGATTCCTCAGCCAGAAAATCGTTTAAAGCAATACCCTCATCAGTTTTCCGGCGGAATGCGTCAGCGTGTAGTGATTGCGATTGCGCTAGCCGGAGAGCCGGATTTAATTATTGCTGATGAGCCGACTACGGCTTTAGATGTCTCTATTCAAGACCAAATATTGTCACTGATTCGTGAGTTATGTAAAAAGAATAATGTTGGCTGTATGCTGGTGACTCATGATATGGGGGTGGTGTCTAATGTGACAGATCGGGTTGCTGTCATGTATCGTGGTGATTTAGTCGAGTTTGGCCCAACGGCGAAAGTATTAGGCGATCCCGATCATCCTTATACCCGTAGTTTGATTTCAGCGGTGCCTCGCTCTGACACTAAATTAGATCGCTTTCCTCTCGTTAGTTATATCGAAGAAGCCAGTGAGTTGGCACCGTTAGATATTAAGCATCATTGGTTAGGACAAAATCAAGATCAGCGTGCTTATACCGGGCCACTGTTGAACGTCGAGCATGTTAACCTTCGCTTTGTGACCAAAGATTCTTTATTTGAAAGCCGCCGTGAATATGTCCAAGCATCCAATAATGTCAGTTTTCAGGTTCATGAAGGGGAAACCTTTGGGCTGGTCGGCGAGTCTGGTTCAGGTAAGTCGACCATAGCACGTGTGATTGCTGGCCTTTACCAACCGAATGAAGGGCGGGTGACTTTTGAAGGGATTGACCTAACCGGACTGAAGTCAGAAAAGCAGCGTCGTCCTATGCGTCGTCAGATGCAGATGGTGTTTCAAAACCCTTATACTTCAATGAATCCGCGCATGAAGGTATTAGATATTATTGCTGAGCCCATCCGCTTTCATAAATTGACCGACAATGAGTCGCAGACTCGACAAATTGTGAATGATTTATTGGATTATGTCGGGCTCGGACGTATGGCGGGGCTGAAATATCCTCATGAATTTTCTGGTGGACAGCGGCAGCGCATTTCGATTGCCCGAGCTTTGGCGACTCGCCCTCGATTATTGATTTGTGATGAACCGACCTCAGCATTAGATGTGTCCGTTCAAGCGCAGATCCTTAACTTGCTGAAAGATTTACAACAAGAGCTGAATTTGACCATGTTGTTTATCAGTCACGATTTGCCTGTAATTCGACAAATGTGTGATCGGGTTGGAGTGATGCAGATGGGGACACTATTGGAAGTCGCTCCAACCGAGCAGTTATTTAATAGCCCGCAGCATGAATATAGCAAGCAATTGATTTCCTTGATGCCCGAGTTTACCGGGTTAAGAGAAAAGGCAGAAACAGCCTAGTTGGTGGTTTCGTTCCATTCCATATCCAGTGGAAAAAGCACATATCAATACCAGTACAATAACATTAGGGATATAAATTCCCGCATAAGGAGTTATGCAATGATAACCTTGAAAAGCAAGCTGACCTTAGCCTTGATGGCGGCAGGATTGAGTTTTTCACTCAGTGCGGCGCAAATTAAAGTCGCCTACGATTCAGATCCCGTGTCGATGGACCCTCATGAACAGCTTTCCGGGGGAACGCTGCAACTGTCACACATGGTGTTTGATCCGTTAATTCGTTTCACGCAGGAGATGAAGTTTGAGCCGCGTTTGGCTCAGTCTTGGCAGCGTTTAGATGATGAAACGATGCGCTTTACTTTGCGTCAAGGGGTAAAATTTCACTCGGGTAACCCGTTTACTGCCGATGATGTGGTATGGACGTTTAATCGTTTAAAAGAGTCAGCTGATTTTAAAGGTATTTTTGAACCGCTTGCATCGATCACCAAGGTCGATGACTACACAATCGATATCAAAACCAACGGGGTATATCCGTTGATTGAAAACGTGGCGACCTATATTTTCCCAATGGATAGCAAGTTTTATACAGGGAAAACGGCCGATGGCAAAGATAAAGCCGAAATCGTGAAACATGGTTCTTCATTTGCCTCAACCCATGCATCAGGAACCGGGCCCTTTATTGTTACAGAGCGTGAGCAGGGAATTCGTGTCGAATTTACTCGGTTTGCTGATTACTGGGATAAAGACAGCAAAGGTAATGTTGATCAATTGACACTGGTTCCAATTAAAGAGGCGGCTACGCGAGTTGCGGCTTTATTATCTGGTGGGGTTGATATGATTTCTCCTGTTTCCCCGAATGATTACCAGCGTATTCGCGATGCTAAAAATATCGAGCTGTATACCATGCCCGGTACCCGAGTTATCACTTTTCAATTGAACCAAAATAGCCATGAAGCCTTGCGTGATGTGCGCGTGCGTCAAGCGATTGTTTATGCGATTAATAATCAAGGCATTGTTGATCGAGTAATGCGTGGTGCAGCGACCGCTGCTGGGCAGCAAAGCCCTGTCGGTTACGCCGGTTATAACGAGAGCCTCAAACCACGCTTTGATCTTAAAAAAGCCAAACAATTGATGAAGGAAGCAGGGTATGAGAACGGTTTTACTCTGACTATGATGGCCCCGAATAATCGTTATGTGAATGACGATAAAATTGCTCAAGCCGCGTCAGCCATGCTGGCTCGAATTGGCATCAAAGTCGACTTAAAAACCATGCCTAAAGCACAATATTGGCCAGAATTTGATAAATGTGCGGCAGATATGTTGATGATTGGTTGGCATCCTGACACGGAAGATTCAGCCAATTTCTCCGAGTTTTTAACCATGACACGTGATGAGCAAACGGGCAAAGGTCAATATAACTGTGGTTATTACTCTAATGCAGACGTTGACTCTTTGGTTGAGGCATCGAATGTTGAAACGGATTTAACCAAACGTAACGCGATGCTGAAAAAAGTAGAGAAAATACTTTATGATGAGGCTGCTTTTGTCCCGCTTCATTGGCAAGACCCTTCTTGGGCGGCGAAGAAAAACTTAGAGTTAGCACCGATCATTAATGGTATGGATTTCCCTTACTTTGGTGATTTGGTGGTTAAATAATCACCCCGTTGATGCGAGTAAAGCGATATTAAATCGGAGAACAAGAAGTAATAGAAGCGTTCGTTACCTCTTGTTTTCTCCTGCATCGTAATGCGTTTATTAAAAAATACACCGTTGACCTTGTCGAGCTTAATTTTTATTCAGCCGGATTAAGTATGTTATTAAGGTTGAAGCGTTTTGGTGTGCGAGTTGTGCACCATCATCATGGATAGTTTAAGGGGCAGGGAATGTTTTCTTTTCTGGTCAAACGCCTATATCAGGCAGTAATAGTGATGTTTGTCATCAGTTTGGTGGCATTTGCAATTCAAGATAACCTAGGCGATCCGCTACGTGAATTAGTAGGGCAGTCCGTTTCAGAGGCCCAGCGACAAGCGATGCGTGATGAGTTAGGGCTCAATGATCCCTTTTTAGTGAAATACACTCGTTTCTTAGGGGCAGCCGTTCAAGGAGATTTAGGGACGTCCTATTTTTTTAAGCGCCCTGCTGCTGAGGTGATTTTAGACAAGTTGGTGGCCACATTAGAGCTGGTGTTTGCCGCGACATTGATTATCATCGCCCTTTCTATTCCTCTTGGGGTTTACTCGGCTATTCATCCTAAGCGATGGTTTTCAAAATTGATTATGGCCGGAAGCAGTGTCGGTATTTCTATACCGGTATTTTTAACCGCTATTATGTTGATGTATGTCTTTTCGATTGAATTAGGCTGGTTGCCTTCTTACGGACGAGGTGAAACGACACGTTTATTCGGATGGGAATCGGGTTTATTCAATCTCGATGGCTTGCGTCACTTAGTGTTACCCAGTATTGCTCTCGCCTCGATTATGTTGCCACTTTTTATTCGTTTGGTCCGCTCAGAAATGCTTGAAGTATTGAGTTCGGAATACATCAAATTTGCTAAAGCCAAAGGCTTAGCGATGAACAAAATTTATTTTCAACACGCGTTAAGAAATACGCTATTACCAGTGCTCACCGTCGGTGGGGTACAGATAGGGACCATGGTGGCGTACACCATTTTAACGGAAACTGTTTTTCAATGGCCAGGTACCGGTTTGCTCTTTTTAGAGGCGATCAACCGGGTTGATACCCCATTGATTACTGCTTATGTCATTTTTGTTGGGCTGCTTTTTGTGGTCACCAATACCATCGTCGATTTGCTGTATGGGTTGATCAACCCAACCGTTAATGTAACCGGAAAAGGGGCGTAATCATGACTTCGACAACAAGTACGCCTTCAGTTTGGCAGCGTTTTAAACAATCGGATTTTTTATACTACTTTCTGCGCGATAAAGTGGCGATGGTCAGTTTTGCCTTTTTTATGCTGTTTCTCGCCATGGCATTAACTGCGCCTTTATTAGCACCAACCAACCCTTACGATCTGGCCTCCATTGATATTATGGACTCAGAATTGCCGCCTGTTTGGTTAGAGGGCAGTGATGAGCGTTTTCTACTGGGAACCGATGAGCAGGGGCGAGATATTTTATCGACGATTTTGTATGGCTCCCGCCTTTCTTTAACGATTGGATTTTTAGCGGTCGGTCTTCAGCTCATTCTTGGTATCGTCATTGGATTATCGGCTGGTTATTTCGGTGGGCGAATTGATAGCTTCTTGATGCGTTTTGCCGATATTCAGCTCTCTTTTTCCACCATGATGGTGGCAATCATTGTTTCCGCTATCTTTAAAGCCAGTTTTGGTGGTGAGTTTTATAGCCAATACGCAGTTGTCATGTTGGTGGTGATCATTGGTATTGCTGAATGGCCACAGTATGCTCGAACGATTCGAGCATCGGTACTGGCAGAGAAGAAGAAAGAGTATGTCGAAGCGGCACGAGTGATGGGGTTCAAGTCGCTACGGATTATGTTTCGACATATTTTGCCCAACTGTTTATCACCAATCTTAGTCATTTCAACAGTACAAATTGCCAATGCGATCATGTCGGAAGCGGCTCTTTCTTTCCTCGGTTTGGGCTTACCGGTGGATCAGCCATCGTTAGGGGCGCTCATCAGTATCGGCTTTAAGTATATTTTCTCTGGTGCTTGGTGGATTACCGCCTTCCCGGGACTGGTTTTGATTAGCCTAGTGTTGGTGATTAACCTGCTCGGTGACTGGTTACGGGATGTTTTTAATCCAAAAATTTATAAAGGGTGAGGCTGGTCGGTTGATTTTACCGCCATAAGCCACCTACACTGAGAGTCGTAAGCAATTACGGCTCTTTTTTTGCATGTATTTTGCACCTGAAGCCATTGATGCTGTCACTATAGTAGGGATAACTATGGATATAAGAGTGGTTACGATAGCTAGAATCATCCATCGAACTTTATTAAGCCTATCTTGTTGCGCGGTTTCTTTGAGCTCGTTTACCGTATTTGCTCAGGATTTTCTCTGTGATGCGACCCAAGCGGCCAGTGATCAACTCCCGGTTCTCGATTCATCATGTCCAATTGGGCAAGGATTGTGGGGGAATACCTTACCTAAAGGTCAAGATTCCAAATTCTGGATTCAGTGTGGCTTATTAGCATCCCCCTTATCGGTGGAGCAGGCAAAAGTGCTCTATGAGAAAATATCGACAGACGTATGGATGAAGCCCGAAAGTACCGGTATTCGTTGCTTAATCGGGCCTTATCATGATTATACATCTGTGCGTAAAGAACTGACGGCAGTGCGCCACTTGGCTGGCTATCAAGAAGCCTTTCTGCGTGAAGTGAGCAAAAAAAACGGAGCACAACGTCCGATAACTCAAACCCAACCCAAGCCAATATCTCACCCGCCTGCTACGCTAGAGCCAATATCGCCAGCAATACAGCCACTGAAAAAAGCATCAACGACCAAGCCCAAAAGTAATGCCATCGTGATTCGTCATCAAACATCATTTAATGGGCTAACCTATGCGATTCCCTATACCGCATCAGAGAAAGTGCAGTTTTATATGGAACATAATCAGGCTTGGAACCGCTTGAATTATAGCGGCGCAAAAATCATGTGTGAGAGTCAAGGCATGCGCTTAGTGACTGAAGACGAATGGCAACAGTTGCTGAGTTCAAAAGTGATGGAGAAAGAACAATGGCCGATGTATTTGCCCTATTGGGGAGCCAATAATAAAGGGTTATTTACCAGTGGGAAAATGACTAATTTGAACGGTCACTCTCTGCTTAGTGTGCTTTGTGTGAAATCAATGACCAATGGCAAAAGCCCCGGTTGACGGGGCTTAATGAAGGAGCGATTAATGCCTATTCGTGATTGCCTTTTCCTGTCCAGGTCATATTGAATTTGATGGCTTCAATATACTCACCTTGGTTGGCTTTTACTTTGCCGATAAAGCTATAAACGCCGCCTTTGCTTAATTCCGGTAGGTCGAAATCAATCGCTGCGTGCACAATGTGATTTTCTGTTTTTCGATAGCACTCAAGTGAGGTACCCCATTCGTTACCCGAATAAACACCGTAAGACTTATAAATTTCGCCTGTATTATAATCGGTCGTTTCAGTGACTAGCTGTGGTCCGTGAATGATAAAGTACTTATAAAACTCTTCTGCATCCTGGCAAGTGAAATTTTGGTCTGGGAACTCTAAAATTAAGTTCGCATCCATCGCATTTTGATCGTCAGGATTGGTATTTTTCCGTAACGATAAAGAGACCCTACCTAACGCTTCTACGCCTTCTTGTTGTGTCGGTAACATCATAGGAAAAAAGCGCTTTTCTGGGCCATCATTCGATTTTATTTGAATTCGCGCTTCAGCGTCTGACTGACGACGAAACAATGTGTAACGCTCGGTTCCTTCGTCAGATGACCAAGTTAAGGTTTTTGCGCCTGGAGCGATACCATCAGCGTCTTCAATTGTTAGTGTGACTTTTTCTTTATGATCTCCGCTGCCGAAGGTTGCAATCAATTGCTCGCCTTGAACTTGATAGGTGCCGTTATACCAAGAACGATTGTCGAGAGCGCCACACTGGGTTAAGTTGTTCATGGTGCGGTAATTACCCGAGATTTTACCGTTTTCAAAATGCAATGTATCGCACCAAATCCGTTCATAAGGCAGTTTAGTTGTTGCCGTACCGCCTCCGTGTTCAAGACGATACCAAGTGGTGGCTTCTAAAGGATGCTTGAGTGATGGCGGGGCAATCCCTTCTTTTACCTCTGGTAGAATAAAGGTTGTCGAGCTTTCTGCCCCTTGGTCATCTTTGACCTTAACCGTAAAAGTTTGACCTGCTGGAGAGGCTTGGCTTGGGGTGCCACGGAGCGTGATCATTGGGCTATCAACATCCGCGATGGTTAATCCTGCAACCTGTACGTCACCGCCCCAATAGCTCACGATTTGGCCATCGGTATCGCTAAATAGCGCACTGATATCAATCGATTGATCAAACGCTTCCCCTTGTTGGAGATACCAAGCATCGATTTGTTGCTGTAATCTCTCTTTTTCAGCTTGGTTTATAACGGGGGCTTGATTTAGCGTGGTCACTTTTAAGTTCAGTTGTACCCGCACTTGACCTCGCTCTGCCTCTTGAACGTCCTTATCCGTAGCGACTAAGATCAAGTAAAGATTATCTTGCGCCTTGAGCTCAGAGCCGTTTGAACTGAGAACCAATTGCTGATGGTCAATTTTCGCGCTCAGTCCTGAAGCCTTTAAATCCTGCTCTAATGTAACCTCAACAGTTGTTTGGTCTTTATCGCTAAATAAGTCCGCGATAGAAAACGCTTGGTCAGCAAAGGTGTCGCCTTGTTTGAGATTTAGCTTGGCAAAATCGGCCTCAAGTTTACCCTTAACCTTTTCACTTACCTGTAGTTTATGGTTGGTAACTACCTTAGGGGCGAAACCACTCTCGGCATTTTCATTATCATTAATAATCACCGGACGTTGATTGACATCGTTGATCTCTGTGTCGTCCATGTTACCGACGAGTTGCGCGGATTTTTCGGCAAATTGCGCCGCATTTTTTTCATAGCTCGCTGGGTTGGCGGCTTTCGAGTCAGTGAGGATCTGGGCTTTTTTATGTAGCTTAGGATTTGTTTTGGTAAAGTCGCTTAATAGTTCAGCTTGGTTATCCAGCCCTAAAGTATTAGCAACGGTTTGTTTCGCTTGAGTGAGGTCGCTGGTCGGATCGTTTTCCATTGCTAGCACAATTAAATCGGTGATTGGCGAAATTACCTGCTGCTGTGCCTCAAGGGTAGGGGCGCGCAATACCACTTCATGGGCCATGGCTTGAGCGGGATGGTCCATATCAATGGTGTATTTACCGGCATAAGCCGCATTTAGGTTAGCCAAACGGCGCTGCACCGCCCCACCAGGGGTCAAGGTTTGTACGGCTAACTGACCTTTGAGTTGATAGTCAGCCGGTAATTCCAATTGACCACTTTGGTTAGTTAAGCCAAATACATACTCATTATCATCGAATTTGCCGTTTTTATCCGCATCGTCAAAGATCACCGCTTGATAAAAGTGACCATCAAGGGCGGTGATTAACACTCCCGCGGCACTGGGTGGTTGATTGGTGTTGTCCGAGCTGTCAGAGCCACCACATCCAGTAAGCGCCATAGCGACTGACAATGCGAGTAAACTGATTTTATTCATTATAGTTAGGTTCCAAATAATACACTTAAAAATCAATCTCTTGTTACTAATTTGTAAGTAAGAGAACGAAGATGAATTCGTTTTTACTGATTTTTGATATAAGTATCAAGGAACGAAAAAGCGCAGAAAATCCGTAAAATTTATTTTATTTTTTTACTTCACTGATATTGAGCATTTTTGAGCAAGCAATTTGAGCGGTATGGTTAAAGAGAAAAGGCTAGATATAAGGAAAACGAATAACGTGCATCTTGAGAATGATCGATACCATCAATCGATGGGCGCGTGATAAATCAGATTGATGGCAAACTTCTCTAACAAATGGGCGTATTCAGGACGAGGATAAAGAATATAGGTATAAATTTTTCCGTCCAAAGGAATATCTTGTGCGGTGAACTCATGATCAAAATAGAGAGCGGTGCGAGTTTGGCTCCGTAAATACTCACCACAGAGCGGGGGATAGTTTCCTGCCCGATCGCCACTTTCGCTGATCAATGGCACATTGTAGTGGGTTGGGCCAATTAAGCTAGCGTAAGCCCAATAGGGCTCAACATCTCGACAAAATAAACTCTTGGTCGGGTGAAAAACATTAAGGTCTGAGTCTGCCGGTTGGTAATAGTTCGGCTGTGCGTTGCGTAAGTTGTATATATAGTTGAACAGACCGATTGGATAATACTGCTGTTGTTCATTAAGCATTAAGTAGTCAAAATTTAGACCTTGATAGTGATATTGCCCCGTATGCACATTGAGACGAGCTTCGGCTCCGATGCGTTGATCAAATAAGCTATAAGTTTCTTCGGGGCCATTTTCGTTGCTGGTCACCTGGTAAAGCTGCATCCCCGGATAATAGTTGGACGAATAACGGTAGCGAAACCGCCAATTTGCTGTTTTATCGCTAGGAAAGTGTAAATGAATCTGCTCATCTTGTTGCTGATAAGTCGCCACAATGTTCATCTCATTGAGTTGGGGGCAGCGTTGTCGATCCGAACTCGCGGCATACCACACGTGGCCTTGTTTGAGTTCAAAAATTTCACATTGTAAGACATAAAAAGGGTAACGTTGTCCCGCGATGACTCGTGTGGTATGAATTCGGTATAAAGGTTGGTTGAGTAGTTGTTCGCTTATGGCAGGAAGCGGTTTGACATCGGATAACTGAAAGTGAGCTGCGACCCAGCGATGCTCTTCCGAGTCTAATTCATCGCGGTTGTCTGTCGCGAAGATAGTGAGCATGAGCGGGTTTTCTTGACGGTCTGGTGAGCCAGATATCGTCAGTTGATTGGAAAAGAAGAGTTTGAGTGCTTGGCTGTTGAATTCTACCCGATAGCTCAAGGAGTCACCTTCCGGATCAATAAATAGTCCATCGACAGCAATCGAATAGTTTACCATTGTCCCTTCTTGTAAGATCCAGCTCGCCAACTCTTGCTGCAATTGTTGATAGTACCGTGGATCAACATAAGGAGGATGATTGGTTTTCGCTTGGGTTTTGAAGTGCGGCGGCCTTTGGGGTGCGCCAGTATCTGGTGCTGCGTACAAGGTCGAAAGAGGCCATTCTTCGTTTGTCGCTAGCGAGTCTTGATTGATGGTCTGAAGGCGTTGATTTGTTTTATTTAAAGTAGAGTCTACGTCCTGATGGGGGTGGTTAGTTGAGTGACTGCGATCACGGTTCGGTAAGCGTTTCCATGACTCACTCGCGAGCTTTGTGTGCTTTGTTTGATTCATCCTTGATAGTGCAAGAGGATCAGCTTGGAGAGTGTGGTGAGGCCATTGCCAACCAACCAACATCAATAGCCCCAGCACGATCAGCGTGGCTCGATACTTCATTGATCACTCATCCGCATTTGTAACCAGCTGTGAGCAAACTTGAGATCTTTTTCAATTAAGCTAGCGCTACATTCGAGTAACTGGCTGATTTCAAGTGTTTTCATTCCAATAAAATATTTCAACTTTAAAGCGTTCGATTGTCTTGGGTAGCGAATAGTAAAGTGATCCAGCGTTTTGTCCAGCAGTACCAGTTGTTCGAAATGAAGTGGATGGGGTACGGAATACGACATGGTTGCTTGTCTTTTTTTTGCTTGTGCAGCGCGAGCGTGATCAATCAATATTTGTTGCATCACTTTGGCTGCCAGCAATAAAAATTCACGCTGATGTTGAATATCTTGTAAATTGGCTTGTGCGAGTTTGATATATGCATCGTGTACCAGGGCGGTTGTATTATGTAGATGATCTTCTTGGACGGCACGATCACCATATTTGGCTATATTTTTGCGGCGTTCTTGTGCGGCGATTTGGCGTAGTTGCTGATAAGCTAATTGATAAAGTTGTGCTTCTGCCTCTTTATCACCTTGTTGCCAACGGCATAAAATGTGTGTGAAAGAATTCATGATTTTAGCTGACCATCATGTTGTTTAACGAATTCACTCGCGTGTAAGATGCGCAATTTTTCCATCCCAGCATCATCCAAAAACTTTTGTTGTTGAAAGCGGTAAAGCACACCGAGATCCCAATTTTTTCCAGCCGGTTGGTACTCCCAACTGACCCACTGGCGACCTAAGTCTGGGTCATACCAGGTCACCGTGGTATTGAGTTGGGCTAGTTGCGCATAAGGTTCTGGGTTATCACGCCACCACATCGCGCGAAACTGGTCTGAAATATCTATACGGTAAAGCGTTTCTTGTGTAGGGCACTCATGTTGACCAGTTGGTCCGAGCCGGATGGCTTGCGGTGTGATCCACAAGCAACGGTATTGCATCGTTTGTGCTTGGTAAAGGGTTTGTCGCCAAATGCCAGAGAAATCGATTTTATCGCCTTTATCTAATGGATAAGTAAAGGCTAACGTTTGCTCTTGGTTAAGGTGTGAAACATGTTCATTACGACCTAATCCTTGAATTTTTTCGATCAAAAGCTGTGCTTCAGGATCAAAGCTCAGTGCAATTGTGCGATATTTCCAGTCTCCCTCATCGTCATGATTTTCAATATAAAAACCGCTGAGATCATTAACAGTACAGCCGGTCAGAGCGCAACCCAATAACCCTTGGTGATTTTCGAAAGGCTGTAATGGTTCGGTAAATGGTGTGCTGATCGACTGACGTACGTCTAGAGAGCAGTTTTGAAAATAATCACCGGGAGACGGATATTGAGTTATACCGTGCTCATGAATGGAAAAAATAATGCGCCCAATAGGAGGCTGGTAACCGGGATGAGTTTGGCGATCAAGATCTTGTAAGCATAATTTACCACGCCAATCGCGCTTTTTTATGATCGTATTGACCAGCTTCTCCCCCTGAGATTGATAAATGACGGTTGATGAGAAGATATTAGGTAAAGCGGATTCATTAGCTTGACTGGCATAGGCCTGATTGTGCAGCGATGCTGTCAGCGCTAGTAGTAAAGCGATGTATACAGAATGATTAAGCGATAGCATATAATGTGTCATGATGAACAGTTCACGGTACGACAATTTAAGGTTAATTTTTGTTTATCAGGTGTTGGGGTCATTAAGGCCGTCAATAATTTTTGTTTGATATGATGTGGTATCTCGGGGTTGGTCAATAGCTGTCGGCGAGTGATGTCTAACATCCCTTGTACACTTAAGGTTTCAGCTTGACCATTTTGGGTATGATACATTAGTTGAGTTAATTGTAATAACATCTGTTCCGTGACGCGCTGCTCTTGCTCTAACTGACGATTTTTTTCCAGCAAAGTATAAGTAAACACGAGTCCCATAACCATTAACGATAAGCTAAGTAAACTGACCATAGGGCGACGCTTAGCAAAGCAGCGCATAATATAGAATGGCTCAGTGGCTTTTTGCTTAATGGGACGGTGAGTCAGTAGCGCCTCAATATCTTGTCTAAGTTCTCCGACGTTAGAATATCGCGCACAGATATCATCTGCCGTGGCTTTATGAATGACGAATGGCAGTTCTTGACCAATCGCTTGTCCGGTCAGTAAGTGTGCTAATACTTTTCCTAATGAATAGAGATCACTTTGTTGAGTTAAATAATCGCCTCGTTTTTGTTCTGGGCTTGCATACTCGACACTCAATGCTTTGAAGGCGAAGTTTTCATCCTTCTTGTGGCTATGTTGTAATTTTTGAGTCAAGTTAAAGTCGATCAGTTTAACTTGATGGTGGCGAGTGACTAAAATATTTTCGGGTTTAAGGTCTGCATGTAAAATTTGATGATGATGAGCATGTTCCACGGCACGGCAGAGATCGTTAAACAGCTTTAGGCGTTGTTGTAGGCTTAAATGATGTTGTTGAAGGTGTTGATCTAGAGGCAGACCATCAATCCGTTCCATCACAATATACACTTGGTCATTGTATACGCCCCCGTCAAAAACTTTAGCTATCGCTGGGTGATCCAGTTTAGCGAGTAACTGTGCTTCGGCAAACAGTGCTCGATGGCCTAATAACTGGCTCATTTCTGGTTGGATAAATTTGATCGCTAACTGTTGCTCAAACGTGTTATCTGCACGGTGAGCGGCATACACAACTCCCATTCCTCCTCGGCCAATTTCTTGCGTTAATTGGTATTTATCAATTTGCTGGCCAGTATAATTTGGAGTGGCTTGATGCCACGTTACTGCATGTGTTGCTAAGACTTGGCTTAAGGAGAAATCTTGTTGGTTTGATGACGCCACTAATGCACGCAGGGCTTGATAGCCTGGTTCATCATTTATTTTTAGTTGCTTAAGCCATTGATCTTGTTCTCTTTCAGGAAGGTCAAGATAGTGATAAAAATACTGAGTGATTGATGAAGTCGTATGCACTTTGTGTTTTATTTTTGGGTCATGAGATACGCTAAGGCATTTTGAGGAATGATAGCGCAATCAATTCGATACTGAATATGGCTAACACCGCTGTCGTTTTATTGGGTTAGACACAGAAAAATAGCGGGCCAGTTAAGTGGCTCGCTATTATAAGGGTAAGTTATTGATTACCCACGCATAGTCACAAATTCCTCACTGCCGGTTGGATGAATGGCGACAACAGAATCAAAGTCAGCTTTAGTTGCGCCCATTTTCATGGCCACGGCAAACCCTTGGATCATTTCGTCGACGGTATAACCAATGCCGTGTAAGCCTACCACGGTTTCTTCTGGGCCTGCACACACCAGTTTCATTTTACAAGGTTGGCGATGTGACGTGACGGCGGTGTACATGGCCGTAAAGCTAGAGGTATACACTTTGACCTGTTCTTCGCCATATTTAGCTATGGCATCGGGTTCACTTAAGCCGATGGTGCCAATCGGCGGGTGGCTAAACACCACTGTCGGGACTAAATCGTAATCCATTTTCGCTTCAGGCTTGTTGTTAAACAGGCGTTCAGAGAGTTGGCGTCCGGCTTTGACCGCGACGGGGGTGAGTTCTATACCGCCTTGCATAATATCGCCCACGCAGTAAATGCCCGGTACGTTGGTATTTTGGTATTGATCAACCTTGATGTAACCTCGTTCTGTGGTTTCAACACCGGTTGCCGCTAGGTTAATTTCATCCGTTGCGGGGTGGCGACCAATGGCCCAAATGAGTGTATCGACATTTTGGCTATGACCATTTTCTAAATGGAGCGTGAGGCTGCCATCGGCTTCTTTCACCACTTCTTTCGGAATGGAATGCGTATGCAGGGTTGGGCCTTCGTTTTTCATCACTTCGGTTAAGGTATCGATGATCATCGGGTCAAAGCTGCGCAGAGGGGACTCTTTTCGTACAAAAAGGTGGGTTTCGGTTCCTAATGCATGTAGTACGCCTGCAATCTCGACCGCAATATAACCAGCACCGACGACGGCTACACGTTTAGGTTGCTCGGTTAATTCAAAGAAACCGTTTGAGTCGATACCGTGTTCGGCACCGGGAATCGTTGGAATGCTCGGGCGACCACCCACTGCGATTAAAATATGATCTGCAGTGTACTGTTTGCCATTCACTTCAACGGTTTTTTCGTCAACAAAACGGGCAAAACCACGGATAACGTTTACCTTGTTGTTACCTAATACGCGGTCATAGGATTGATGAATGCGCCCAATGTATGCTTGACGATTTTTGATCAGTGTCGACCAGTCTAAGCCTTTTACATCGACATCAAAGCCGTAATCTTTGGCGTAGAGATGCAGTGCTTCTGCGACCTGCGCGCCGTGCCACATGACTTTTTTCGGCACACAACCGACGTTAACACAAGTACCACCGAGATCTTTGGCTTCAATCAGTGCGACTTTGGCTCCGTACATGGCGGCACGGTTTGCTGATGCGATACCGCCACTACCGCCACCGATACAGAGATAATCAAAATGTGTGGTCATTACTTTCTCCATTATTCTTTTTGAGTGCTTCTTGAATAGATTGGGTCAGTTTATTCTGGAACAACCCATTCGACTTTAAAATGTCCCGTTACGGGGGCGATGGCCTGTTTGAGAAACGGCAGTATCTCTTGCATTTCGCTTTCCAACTTCCATGGTGGATTAATCACTATCATACCAGAGGCCGTCATACCACGTTCATTGGTATCCGGAGCGACGCCCAGTTCAATTTGCAAAATTTTACGGATGCCAAGGTTTGCTAGACCGTCTAACATATCATCAATATCGCAACGATTAACCACGGGATACCAAATCGCATAAATACCGGTAGACCAGCGTTTATAGCTTTGAGCAATGGCTTGCACCACATCTCGATACTCTTTTGCCAGTTCATATGGGGGGTCGATCAGCACTAAACCACGGCGCTCTTTAGGGGGTAGACTGGCTTTTAAGCGGGCGAAACCATCTTCTTTGTAAATAGAAACTTGGCGATCACGCTGAAACTCTTGTTCAAGCAATGGATAGTCACTTGGGTGAAGTTCCGTCAATACCATGCGATCTTGTGGGCGTAAGTGAGCACGTGCCACACGCGGTGAACCTGGGTAATAGCGTAGTGTATCGCCATTATTGAGCGCTTTGATGGCAGCCAAATAACTCTCAATGGCATAAGGCGTTACATTTTGTTGCCAAATGCGCGCAATCCCTTGCTTATATTCGCCGGTTTTTTCAGACCATTCGTGGGTCAGGTCATAACGGCCAACTCCAGAGTGGGTATCATGGTAGACAAAAGGCTTGTCTTTTTGCTGCAAGGCATTGAGGATAAGGCTTTGCACAATATGTTTTAATACATCGGCATGGTTGCCAGCATGAAAGCTGTGACGATAACTTAGCAAAATAAGCCCTCAAAATACTCAAATTGAGCGTTGGTTGTGAATCAAAAATGTTGACTGATTATACGCCACTATTGAAATTTGCTGAACCTACCTATATTTACTATTTCATCGCTGCAAAATATCTAGGCACATGTCTTAACCCAAAAGGAATGTTTTATGTCTAATCCACTTCTCACCTTTACGGATTTACCCCCGTTTTCTGCCATTAAGCCCGAGCATGTAAAGCCAGCGGTTGAGAAAGCGATTGAAGATTGTCGCACTCAAATTGAACAGGTGCTGCAAGACAATCGCCAACCCACTTGGGAGAGTGTGATCGCTCCTATTGAAGAAGTGGATGATCGTTTAAGCCGTCTTTGGTCGCCAGTCAGCCACATGAATTCGGTGCTCAATAGTGACGAATTACGCGACGCGTATGAAAGTTGTCTACCACTGCTGTCGGAATACGGAACTTGGGTTGGGCAACACAAAGGGCTATTTGAAGCTTATAAAGCGATCAAAGCCAGCCCAGAGTTCAGCCAGTTGAGCCGCGCGCAGCAAAAAACCATTAATGATGGGCTGCGTGATTTTGAGTTATCCGGTATTGGTCTGCCCGTTGCTGAGCAAAAACGCTATGGTGAGATCAGCAAACGCATGTCAGAGCTTAGCTCTAAGTTTTCCAATAATGTATTGGATGCGACCATGGGCTGGACGAAACATATTGCTGATGCAGAGCCGTTGGCCGGTATGCCTGAATCGGCGTTAGCGGCGGCGCAAGCGGCGGCACAGGCAAAAGGGCTTGATGGGTATCTCTTAACCTTGGATATGCCGTCCTATCTCCCGGTCATGACGTATTGTGATAACCAAGCATTGCGTAAAGAGTTGTATGAAGCGTATGTGACTCGAGCTTCTGACCGCGGCCCGAACGCAGGGAAATGGGATAACAGTGAAATCATCGCTGAGAAGCTCAAGCTGCGGCATGAAATTGCGCATATGCTGGGTTTTAGCACTTACAGTGAAAAATCTCTGGCCACTAAAATGGCAGAAACACCGGATCAAGTCCTCAGTTTCCTCAATGACTTAGCGAGTAAAGCTAAGCCGCAAGGGGAGCGCGAAGTGGAAGAACTGCGTCAGTTTGCCGAGCAAGAGTATGGCGTAACTGAGCTTGAGCTGTGGGACATCGCTTATTACAGCGAGAAACAAAAACAGCATCAGTTTGATATTTCTGATGAAGAGCTGCGCCCTTATTTCCCAGAAGCTAAAGTGGTCAGCGGCCTGTTTGAAGTGTTGCAGCGCGTATTTGGTATGCGTGTGCAAGAGCGTGATGGAGTGGATACTTGGCATCCGTCTGTGCGCTTTTTTGATATTTTTGATGGTCAAGATCGCCTGCGGGGCAGTTTTTATCTCGATTTATACGCTCGTGAGCATAAACGTGGCGGCGCATGGATGGATGATTGTCGTGGTCGCCGAATCACCCTCAATGGTGAGCTGCAAACTCCGGTGGCTTATCTCACCTGTAACTTTAACCGCCCAGTAGGGGATAAACCTGCCCTGTTTACCCATGATGAAGTGGTGACGCTATTTCATGAATTTGGGCATGGTATTCACCACATGTTGACGCAAGTCGATGTGGGCGCGGTTTCGGGGATTAATGGCGTGCCGTGGGATGCCGTCGAGCTGCCTAGCCAGTTCTTAGAAAACTGGTGTTGGGAAGAAGAGGCGCTGGCCTTTATCTCAGGCCACTATCAAACGGGCGAACCGCTACCTAAAGCGATGTTAGATAAAATGCTGGCAGCGAAAAACTTCCAATCTGCAATGTTTATTTTGCGTCAGTTGGAATTTGGTTTGTTCGATTTTACTCTGCATACCACGTATGACCCTGAAATTGGTCCGAAAGTGTTAGAAACATTAGCGGAAGTGAAAAAGAAAGTGTCCGTATTGCCGAGCCTTGAGTGGAACCGCTTCTCCCACAGCTTTAGTCATATTTTTGCCGGCGGTTATAGCGCAGGGTATTACAGCTATTTATGGGCAGAAGTGTTATCGGCGGATGCTTTCTCTCGTTTTGAAGAAGAAGGTATTTTTAATGCGGAAACTGGGCGGAGCTTTTTAAATCACATCCTAGAGATGGGTGGCAGTGAGGAACCGATGGAACTGTTTAAACGCTTCCGTGGTCGTGAACCACAAATTGATGCCATGTTGCGTCATGCCGGAATTGCCGCATAATTCACGCGGAAATACCTTGCAAGGGGAGCCATAGTGCTCCCCTTTCTTGTCATTTGGTTATCCCTTCGTTTAAGAGTATAATCGTGCAAAATATGTATAAATAACCAGTAGCCTAGCCATGATGGATCCTTCTCTTTTACTCGACGGTCTCAATGATAAACAGCGTGAAGCGGTTGCCGCGCCACTTGAAAATCTGCTTATTCTCGCGGGGGCGGGAAGTGGTAAAACTCGGGTACTGGTCCATCGTATCGCTTGGTTAATGTCGGTGGAGCGTGCCTCCCCTTTTTCCATTATGGCAGTGACCTTTACCAATAAAGCGGCGGCAGAAATGCGCGGGCGAATCGAAGAGCTAATGATGGGCAGTGCGTCGGGCATGTGGACGGGCACCTTTCATGGTATTTGTCACCGTATTCTCCGCGCTCATTACCTCGATGCTAAGCTACCGGAAGATTTTCAAATCCTCGATTCAGAAGATCAACAGCGTTTGTTGCGCCGCTTGATTAAAGCGCAGAATCTGGATGAAAAGCAGTGGCCCGCCAAGCAAGTGTGCTGGTGGATTAACGGCAAAAAAGATGAAGGGCTGCGCCCTCGCCATATTGATGCTTATCGAGATCCCGTTACCCAAACCTATTTACAGCTCTATACCGCGTACCAAGATGCGTGTGATCGGGCGGGGTTGATTGATTTTGCGGAAATATTACTCAGAGCCCATGAACTGCTGCGTGATAAACAGCATATTCGTGAGCATTACCAAGCGCGTTTTAAGCATATTCTGGTGGATGAGTTTCAAGACACCAACAACATTCAGTATGCATGGCTACGGATGATGGCGGGCCCTGACTGTCACGTCATGATCGTTGGGGATGATGATCAATCCATTTATGGCTGGCGCGGAGCAAAAATTGAGAATATCGAAAAATTCACGCTGGAATTTCCGAGTGTGAATACCATTCGCCTTGAGCAAAATTACCGCTCTACCAAAACCATTTTGCAAGCGTCCAACGCATTAATCGCCAATAACACCGAACGTATGGGCAAAGAGTTATGGACCGATGGCAGTGAAGGTGAACCGATTTCTGTCTACTCCGCGTATAACGACTTGGACGAAGCGCGGTTTGTGGTGAGTAAAATCAAAGAGTGGCAGGATAAAGGCGGGGTGCTGAATGACTGTGCGATGCTTTACCGCAATAACGCTCAATCACGGGTGTTGGAAGAAGCGTTGCTGCAAGCAGGATTACCTTATCGTATTTATGGTGGAATGCGCTTCTTCGAACGGCAAGAGATCAAAGATGCTCTCAGTTATTTACGCTTAATGGCAAACCGAAATGATGATTCGGCATTTGAGCGAGTGATCAATACCCCCACCCGTGGTTTAGGTGATAAAACCTTGGAAACGGTGCGCTTTGCTGCGCGGGATCGGGGCTGCACCTTATGGGAAGCCTCGCTTGCTCTACTCAATGAGCAAGTACTGACGGGGCGGGCTGCGGGAGCTTTAGGCCGCTTTGTCGAACTGATTAATGCATTGGAAGATGACAGTGCGGAAATGCCGCTCCATGTACAAACTGACCATGTGATTAAAACCTCTGGCCTGTACGCCATGTATGAGCAAGAAAAAGGCGAAAAATCCAAAGCCAGAATTGAAAACTTAGAAGAACTCGTTACCGCGACGCGTCAGTTTGAAAAACCGGAAGAAGCGGAAGAGATGAGCCTGCTCACCGCTTTCTTAACTCATGCCGCATTAGAAGCAGGAGAAGGGCAAGCAGATGAGTTTGATGATGCGGTACAACTGATGACGTTGCACAGTGCGAAAGGCTTAGAATTCCCACTGGTCTTTATGGTAGGGGTTGAAGAGGGCATGTTCCCAAGCCAGATGTCGGTTGAAGAAGCTGGGCGTTTAGAAGAAGAACGCCGTTTGTGTTACGTAGGCATGACCCGTGCAATGCAAAAGCTCTACATGACTTATGCAGAAATTCGTCGTTTATACGGCCAGGATAAATACCATAAACCCTCGCGTTTTATCCGAGAATTGCCTGAGCAATGTTTGGATGAAGTGCGAATGAAAGCGCAGGTAAGCCGTCCGGCAAACAGTGGACGCTTTAGTGCTACCGCAGTGAAAGACAATTTTAATGAAACGGGCTTTAGTCTCGGGTCTCGGGTTCGTCATCCCAAATTTGGTGACGGTACCATTATCAACTTTGAAGGTAGTGGCCCGCAGAGCCGAGTTCAAGTTGCGTTTAATGGTGAAGGTATTAAGTGGTTAGTGACGGCTTATGCCAAATTAGAAAAAGTGTAGTCGTTTTCAGCGATACTTCGGTGAGGTTCCTGATTATCGCTGATGCTGAACGGTCAAGTTTAAGCTTGATAGCAAAAGGTTGATAACAGACAGAAACGTTGGATAACGAATAAAAGAAAACCCCGCGGGCAAAGCCCTGCGGGGTTATGGTCTAACTTGCAGCAATCCAGCTACCAAAATGCTCCCTGCATCGATTCCTTGATAGTGTGCTATTCCTTCAGCGTAATCCGTTCATCGCCTTCCTAGCGGTGTCCTCGATCATCCTGATCTGCTAACCATCCTGTTAGCGCACATTACTTGTTCCCTGAGCAGTGTCCTTGACATCATCCTGATGTTGAATCCTTGCCTCATCCAGAGGTGTCCATCGTCATTCCGTTGTCGCTACCATCCTAGTAACGATTGAGTCCGTTCAATGTCCTTGATGCTATCCTTGCCGATTGTTTATCCTCAACAACCGCGCCTTCATCCTGAAGCCCACTATCCTTAGTGATTCCTTTTTCCCTGTCAGCATCCTTCCGACACCCTCCATATTACGGATTTGTCTGAACCTCACAAGAGTAGGAAATCGATGATTTTATCCATACTTTGATGTTTTTTATCTATATTTCTTATTTATCAATAAGTTAAATTGTTTTCTTCGGTTTTTATCAGTAAGGAAAGCGAGATTTACTTACCTATTTGTGCGAGATCTCTTACAGAAACTCAGGGCGATTTACTGCTGTTAAAAAATAGCTTTGCAGGCTTAAACGCTATGTCAGCACGCTATACAGTGATTGGTATAGAATGATTGAGCCAATTAAGCTAAAAATCATGCCACAGAGCGCGTCAATATAACGATGGGTTTGCTGCAATCGACGTTGCAATCTTTCTGTTGAAAGCATCCAAGCCAGTGATGTAAACCATATCAGCGACAATCCCCATAAAATAACTAAAGCTAGCCCTTTTCCTTGCAGCGACATCTCAGTCGGTACTAGGGTCGACATCAAGCTAATGAAAAAGACTAAGGCTTTTGGGTTTAATATATTGGTGATGAAACCCCGTGAAAACGCCTGACGTTTGTTACTGAGCAGCAAAACAGGACGTGAAGAGGCTTGGTCAGTCGTGGCTTGCCAATGTTGTACTGTGTGTCGTAAGGCATGAAGGCCGAGATAAAGTAAATAACCTCCCCCCGCGAGCTGTAAAATCGCAAACAAAACGGGGTGCTGATGTACTAAGTAGCTGATGCCCGTCAAGCTCAGGAGTGAATGAAGAAAAATACCACACGACAGTCCAAGTGCGATGAATAGACCGGTTTGCCGTCCGTACCGCGTCACGTTTTGGATCACTAATGCCACATCCGGCCCCGGACTCATTAAGGCGATGAAATGGACGCTGGCAAGCGTAAGTAGTAGGCTGATTTCGTTCATAGTGAAGTCTGGTGATGAATCATTTGCAATAGCCTGCCAGAAGAATGGGCCAGACGATTGTAAATTTTTGACAGGTTAGTTAATCGCCGAGGGGGACACGCCATAGGTGAGTTTAAATGCTTTGGTAAAATGAGCTTGATCGTAAAATCCAACTTGCAGGGCAACCTCAGTACCACACACGCCACGTTGCAAGAGTTTCATGGCTTGCTCTAAGCGTAGCCGAGAAAACCAGGCATAAGGGGTGATGCCCATTTGTGCTTTAAAATGTCGTTGAAACTGTGTTGGGCTTAATTGACAAAGCTGCGCCAACTGCTCTAACCGTATTGGCTGATCTAAATGAGCGAGTAGAAACGCTTTCAGTGTCTCAATGGTCTGCTTACCTAAGGGAATCATCGGCTGTGGTTTATGGACACCATAGCGGGAAAGTAGCGAGTTAAAACCTTCATAAGGTAAGCAATCTTTCGCCAGTTGGCTTAAGTGGGTCTGAGTCAACACTTTGTGGAAGTGATTTAATTGTGAAAAGATGGCGCTATCACTCACAATCAGATGCTTAAAGCGGATGATGTTTTCTGGCGAGGAAAGCTCAAAATATTCACTAAACCACTCGGGTGTAACGGAAAAGACTCGCACTTGATAACCGGAATCCAACAATGACCGGCCGTCATGTAATTCATCCGGAGGCATAATGACCACTTCTCCCGGCCCAACCAAATGTTGCTCTCCACGGTGAGCAAACTTTTGTTGCCCACCGGTGATGAGTCCAATGTGGAAATCCAAATGGTAATGACGCCGAAAAGCAAACTTTTTATAGTCCGCTTCAATCAAACTTATCGCTTGGTGAGGTGTTGAATAATAGTGGACTTTATCCATATTAAGTCAGTCGTGGAATAAACATCATCGAGCTAAGTTAGCGGTTGGAAAAGTGCTTGTCTTGTAAAAAATGATCATCTAACGGCGGCGTCTGCGGTTATAGACGGCGGCATCAAAGCTAAATACCAACAATGCTCCCCAAATAAACAGAAAGGTCACGGCTTTATCACTAGAGAAAGCTTCGCCATACACCAGCACGGCTAATAGAAACATAAAGCTTGGCCCAATATATTGGAATTAACCATACTATATTTAATGTAAAGATTTGTTTATTTAGAAATTCACTAATATCAGGATATTACTGGTTTTTAGTTTACAATATATGAAAAACCTCTATTATCGTATTTAATTGTTTAACTATATGTTTTTTTTGTAATGAATTATTCGTTAATTACCCATACAGATCAAAAGAACAATAGAGATGTTTGTATAGTCGATGAAAACATGCTCCCAGCTTGTTTTTTTCTTAGTAATCATATGAGTATAGCATTTGCGGATTTATCTTTTAATTCTCGGCTAACTTACGGAAAAACACTCTTATTTATATTTAACTATTTCACAGCACAATCAATTTATCTTCCCGATAGAGTTGCTTCGGGGGAGTTCTTT
The DNA here is from genome assembly GCF_013048485.1 of Vibrio sp. 1-1(7). NCBI lineage: Bacteria > Pseudomonadati > Pseudomonadota > Gammaproteobacteria > Vibrionales > Vibrionaceae > Vibrio > Vibrio sp. 1-1(7). The sequence continues at coordinate 24,456 of NZ_VHSP01000003.1, forward strand.
AGTGCTGAGGAATACAATGAATTCAAGCATTACTGCAAATTTAAGAAAGAAGTAGAATTTGAAGAAAAGAATGTAGTTAGTTTTGAGCGTTTTTCTGACAAGCAGCTTGATAACCTAATTCATGCAACACAAAGCTCAGAAAGCAGAGTATCGGCAAGTACTGTTAAAATGCGTTTGCGGCAATTTATGGGCTACATTCAGTATCTCTATGAAGTTCACCATTTTGCAAATACACCTCTTGCTCTTATAAGTCAGAACTTTTCAGATTTGGAGCGTCTAGTTAAAGCTGATATACGTGCCATCCGTAATGAAAATTCAGATGTTAGTGATCCATTTGAGAAGGCGATACCGGATGATGTTTTTTTTAAAATATTAGAAATAACTAAGCCATCCAGTTCTGATAATCCCTGGGGACATAGCGGACGTTTGCGAAATAAGTTGATTATTGACGTATTTATCGAAACGGGTATCCGACTTGGAGCGATTAGTAAGCTGAAAATTAGTGATATCAAAGAGGGTGCTGAAGGAGCGCGATTACATATAACACGTACTCCCAATGACTTAACCGATCCTCGTAAGCGGCGACCTGCACAAAAAACGAAGGCGCACTCTGCTGCCATCACATCTAATACACTGAAACTTTTGAAATTGTATATTGATACTGAGCGATCAAAATACCCTGATTCGGCAACCCATGACTTTATATTTGTTAGTACTAAAGGCGATAGCGAAGGTTTACCTATCACTAATGACGGAATATATAAAATTATCACAAAACTGTCTAAGGCAGTGGTATTTCCCCTGCATCCCCATAGGTTTCGACATAAGTGGAATGAAATTTTTGACGAAAAAGCTACTGCTGCTGGTTTTAGCCCTGAACAAATCGAAGATATGCGCAAGTATGCAATGGGGTGGGTTGAAGATAGCAAGATGTCTAGTGTTTACAACAGGTTTAGACATGCAGTGAAAGTCCATGAGTTATCAGCACAGCGTCAGAAAGGAACTGTACCATCACAAGGAAAGACTAATGGAAATAATTAATAAAAATGAATTTGAATTCTTAAAGCAGTCCTTCGATGGTCAAAGAGTGTACCAGGCAAAAAATGATGCTTATGGGTTTGATATATTTGATGATATATGGCAACTCGGAACGAAGAGTTCTGTACACCTAACTTGGATGTACGATATTGGCTATGACTGGAAAACTTTTGTTGAGTTACGAGTGTTGTTGGCAAAAATGGCAAGTAAATTGGCTTTTAATACAGTCGATAGCCGTCAAAAAGCACTTAAGTCTCTTGGAGATAATTTGACTCCAAGTTCTTTTCGATTGGTTTGGAGTTCTCTTACTGATCCTTATAAGAAAATTCTATCTGGTACGTTATCTTTTGCTGTTAATAAAGCGGGTTTAAAGCAGTTTAAAGAAATTGCTGATTTTGCTAGTGAACATTGTCCCAAGATTAGTGCTGGGAATAATATACTTGACCCCGAAAAGGGGGTATACAGCGAAATTGAATATGATTCCATTAAAGAAAAATTGCGTTTAGCTACAGACAACAAGATCAAGATTTGCAAAGGTCCTAAGGGTATTCTTGCTTTTAGTAATGCTATGGCTAGCCAGTTGATGGTAGCGCTTGTAAGACGACCATGCCAGTTAGTTCAACTAAAGTGGTCCGATTTATTGCCTGTTGGACAGAGTTTTTCTGATTACAGACAATCTAGTGAAGAACCAACACCTGACTCCGAATACTTGTTCTGTGATGTAGACTGTTTACACATTAGATTGTTTCAGGGTAAGGAAGGGCTGTTTCGAGTCAATGCTGAACGCAATTCACGTCGCTTGGAACCAGACTTGTCAGCATTAATTATCACGTATCGTCAGCAATATGAGTCAGTGTTGGTATTATCTCTGAAAAAACAGGGTATTAGTCTTGGTTTGGATGAACTGCACCAAATAATGTTGCGTTGCCCGCTGTTTCCAGAAGAGCAGCTGTTTACAATTCAATTTGGGAGTAAATCTAACCTATTTAAGGCGTTAGGTTCAATGTCGGACTCTTTTCACAAAACAAGTGATGCTCTTCAGCAAGCTATATCTAATTTTTCTGCCGGATTAGGTATCAAGAGTGACCGTATTGAAAGTAGCAAACTTAGACTAAGTAACGACCGTCTTCGTCATACCGTTCTTACAGGAGCTGCTTTGCAGGGATTATCCGCACCATACTTAGCTTCAATCACTAATGTGACGGAAAAGGCTGTTAGTCCATATATTGAACTGAGTTTTGAAGCTAGGCTGGCTATTGACCAAGCCTTTGCTGAGAAGGATGTGCTACTCAAGTTTGGGAAAATGTCAGTTAAAGAGCTACAGAATAGGTATAACTATGTGGTTCGCAATGAGTTTGATGAAGAAATCGGAATTCATATTAATCCAGAAAATTGTGCTAGTTGTGCTTCTAAGCTAGGTGCTCCGTTAGGTTGCTACCCATGCGATAATTTTACAGCTATAGAAGAAGCTAATCATCAACAGTATCTTGATAAGGCGTTGATTAAATATGAAGTGAATAAGCAGGATGGGAATAAGGTAACTCTTAAAAAAATAAGGAAAATAATCCTGTATATTCAAGCGACCATTAAGATATGTGAAGAACGAAAGTTGGCTGAAAAAGGGTTATCTAATGGGTGAGATAAATTTTTATATTTCAAAACAGCGTAATTATATCGCTGCTTTGATGCAACAGCCATTGAGTGGGTTTACCAATCAGAAAAATGATCCAGCGACATGGGAAGATTCGGCTTGGCGCTATACATTGTCATCTGGCAAATATATGGATTTCTATTTTGTTGATAACACGGTAAAGAACACTAATTTTAAGTCCAATTATAGTTCAGTTCACCTATTACCTGACGATTTACGTCATTTGATGATGATTTATGCAATTGAGATTTGTGCAGGGAATACCTCAATAAAAAATAAAAAGGACAAACATGCTGCTTCAAGGAGACTAATTGCAGAACTTGCTGATAATCCTGCTCATGTAACCTTTTCAGAATTGGAACCTGCTTATTTTGGATTAAGCAAAAGAGACCGTGGAAACCTCCCTCATTTTTTTGAGTGGTTGCATAAATGCATGTTTATTCCGAAAACATTAAAATTACCAACAAGAGCATCCAAGATTGAATCCCTTGTTGGCGATGACATAATTGAACACAAAAAGAACAAAATTCCAGAAACTAAGGTTTTGCTAGCACTAGGGACTATTTTTTACGATGTCATACCGCCTGAGCGAGAAAAATGGAATACACATCCATTAGCATTTCAGCGAGATGCTTATATTTGTGCAATGGTGTCATTGGCTATGGGATCTCCGAATCGTATTGATGCGGAACAGACTGTGCTAGCGAAGCAAAGGTTACAAAAGCTCACCCAAACAGTGAAGGGTAAGATAGAGGTCACGCATTATCTTGACTGGCAAGGTTCGAAAGGGTTTGAAAATTATCATAATCATATTTTATCCGTGATGTCTGAACCGATAGATCGTAGTCTTGAGTATATGGAATTGGTTTGTGAGCCTGCGAAGGTACTTGCTAGATTTTATGAAAATCCGTTATTACCACTAAAGAAAGTGTTGGGTGATTTCTGTCCATCAGACAGAAATATTAATGCATTAAATCCGGATATGAATAAGCCAATTAACTTAATCCATTTAGGCTATTTACTGGGTTTTTATGACGAGGGAGATGGATTCGTACGTGTTAGTCAAGCAACGAATAATGCGGAGCGTAAAAAGGTTCAACGAGGGTCTAATAAATACATTAAGCCGATTGTTAGTCTGCAACCGGATGATGAACTAATGATTGTTTCATACTGTCCTTATGGTAAGTACTTGCTAGGTACCTCGATTAAGCCCGGGGTAAAAAAAATATTCTCTCGAGAGAAAATGACTATCGCACAGTTTCAAGATATATGGGTTAAGTACGTAATCAGTAATCTTGCTGGATTTCCGGTTGGCTATAACAAATCTCATACCGGTAAATGCAAATATAAATATGCACTTTTTAGCTTTACTGGTAATCAGATGATAACTAACAATCCGGCATACATTGGGGGGAAATCCCATTTTGCGATTGTCCCTTTATCTTCCCTTGGCGATGTGTTTATTCGATCTGTTAATCCCTCACAAGCTCATTGTCTTACGGATAGTATTTTTGCTAAACATGGGTTTTCACACGAATTTCGAGTTAAGCCGCACCAGTTCCGACATTGGAATAATGATGTAGCTGACCGTGAAGGTATTCCTCATGCCATAATCAATTTATGGTCTGGTCGCAAAACACCAGAGCAAATTTTGCATTATATACATCGTACCCATGCCGAAAAATCGTCTGAAATTTCAGATATTTTATTTAATGATACAGGACAAGAAATTATAGTTAAGGTGATGAGTCAACTTGAATATGAAGAGTTAACTAAAACTGCAACAGCTGTTACCAGTACAGGATTTTGTTCACAAAACTTACAGTTTTCGCCTTGTGAGTATCTTAATGATTTTATTACTCAATGTTCTCTTTGCCCATCCTCTTGTCATGTGGCTCATGATGAGAAAGCACTGCGATTGTTAAATAAGGATTTACAGGTGCAGTTACGCCGCCTTGAAGATGCGGAGCAACGGCCAAATTTTTGCGTTAGCAAGGCAACACAAGACTGGTTCTTAGTGCACCATCGAAATACCTCCATGCTCCGCGAACTGATACAACTAATGGAAAGCAAAGACATTAAAGAAGGAGCGATTATTCGTGTTCTTGCTGGGAAAAATGAGATACGCATTACTGATACTCAGAAAAAGACCGTAACAGTACAAAAACTGGCTCTTCCTAATTCTGATGAAGCATTGGCGAAGGCTCTTGAGTTCAGATCTGAAAAGTCTCCAGTTGATAACTCTTTAGATGATATTTTAGCGTTAATTTAAAGGACTCTAATGGCATTACCATCATTGACGACAGCACAAATACGCAAGATTGAAGTGTTGATCGCGACATGGCGAACAAAACTCACTTGGCAATTATTGGTCGACCGTATTCAAACTGACCTCGATATCACTACAACTCGCCAAACTCTGAATACCTATAGCAGTATCAAAGCTGCTTACGATTCAAAGAAGCAGGAGTTGCGAGGAAAGCCAAGTAAGGAGTTTGTAAAATTCGTTAAGTCGGATCAAGATGCATTCGATCAAATTGAAAAACTAAAAGCAGAAAAGGAAGTATTGGCTCAGAAAGCCGATAAGCAGCTGGCTTTTATTAAAGAGTTAGGGGTTCTTGCAGCATCAAATCCATCGTTGGTTGCATTGTTAAACAAGGCAAAGCAATCAGCTTTGCGCAGTGAGAAAAAGTAACTGCAATAATGGCTATTAGGCATAAAACAGGTTCTTACCCTCATAGCCTTTTTTGTACGTTACTGCCATTAAGGCAATAAATCCCGGATATCACAGCCAAGAACACTTGCGAGCAGGTAAGCTTTTTCAAGCGTTATGTTGACCTCCCCTCTTTCAATCCGGCCGATATAACTCCGGTCTATATCGGCCGAAAGTGCCAATTTATCTTGAGATAGACCCTTATCCCTACGCATTCCTCGTAGGTTATGACCAAACCGTTTTGCTAAGTCTTTCATTTTTCTCGATGCTCAAAATGAAAGACTATCCTGTATTGCGGAATATATAGCCACGGACTATAATCCGCATTTTGGTTTGTGCTTGAACTCTTATGACTAATAAAACAGTGCTTAATGAATATATCTATACCCTACTCATAGAAAAGGGATTTGATGGATTAACGGTGCCTTGCTTAAGGGATGAATTATTAAAAATAACCGAAGAATTCAAGGACGTCGTTGAAGCGCGTAAATTTCTTTATCGTCAGCTATTACAGTTGGAGCAAAAAGGATTACTTTTGACTAAAGGTCAAGGGCGTAAGAGAACGTATCACAAATCAGAACTGTTCCACGTAACTGAATTTAAAGCAAAAAAAAGAAAACCTCAAAAGACAAAAGCGGTAAAAAAAATCTCTGATGAGACGCTTACTCTTGATGAACTCGTTTCAGAAAGACGTAAGTGTGAAGCTGAACTAGCAATAGCTTTGGCTGAGATCGAAGAGTTTCAAATATTGTCCGAAAGACTACCTTCTCAAAAGTCGTCTTTGCTGAGGCTCTCTGAGGAAGCCAGAGAAAGGTCTGTTCGATATCTTGCCAAGATAAATGTACTGAATCAGGTTCTTAAACTTAGTAATTATGGAAAAGCAGAATGTTGAGATTATGGCAAGAAGAGTGTGCAGGGCTTGCCTTAGAAAGGTATCTAGCTGGTCATTCACATTTTCTGGTTCAGGCTACTCCTGGCGCGGGGAAAACGGTAACAGCGGCAGAAATTGCTAAAAGGCTGCTCGATGCGGATAAAATAGATCTAGTCCTATGTTTTTCTCCGTCATTGATTATTGCTGAAGGTATACAAAGTACCTTTGCTTGGCACTTGAGTTGCTCTTTTAACGGTGGACTTGGGGCGATTGGCGCATCGTTTACCTATCAAAGTATGAAATATCTCCGGGATAGTTTCTGGAATACGATCAAAAAACACCGTGTATTGGTTGTTTTTGATGAGATTCACCATTGCTCTGGTGATGAAATTGAAAATGCTAATGTGTGGGGAGAGCAGATACTGACTCAGATCCAAGGGATAGCTGAGTTCACATTAGCGCTGACGGGAACTCCTTGGCGATCAGATTTTTTACCCATTACATTGGCGAAGTATTCTAATACCGAGGGCCGTATTCTATGTGATTATCAATATAGCCTGAAGCAAGCTATTACAGATGAGGTCTGCCGTTCACCAAAGATTGTATTAATCGATAATGAGCATCTCTCAATTTCAGAAGGTGGTGAATCAAAGTCTTTTTCATCGATTCCAGAGCTTTTAAAACAATCTGCTACTCCATACCAAAGTATCCTGCAGAATGCTGATGCAATGACTTATATCTTAGGGCTTGGATGTCAGAAACTTGAAGAAATCCGCATAGATAATCCTACAGCCGGAGGATTGGTTGTTGCTTCATCGGTAAGACATGCGATTGAAATTCAGAAGGTTTTAACCGAATACTACGTGCAAAGCACAGAGATCGTGACGTATTGCCATGATAATCCATCAGAGACAATTAATCGTTATCGAGATAGTTCAACCCAATGGATTATCAGTGTTGGGATGGTCAGTGAGGGAACCGACATTCCTCGTTTACAAGTCTGTTGCCATTTAAGCTTTGTGAAGACGGAGCTCTATTTCAGACAGGTGTTAGGCAGAGTTTTGCGAACGAATGACTTTCCTAACCAACAGGCATGGTTGTATACCTTTGCGGAAGAAAATCTCGTTAAGTTTGCGGAGCAAATCGAACAGGATATACCTGATTCATGTTTGTTTATTAAATCCGATGCATTGCAAGATAAATCTGAAATGTCGAATTCATTGGATCTAATCCAGCCCCTAATCCAGAAAACGTCAGAAAGAGATACAGAGAAAGTAAAGCTCAGTTGGAGTAATAATCAGACGCGAAAATCGCCAACTATCCCTGTTTGTCCTGTAACCTCCGGACAATTGAATTTAGGAAACTTTCGAGAGCGCGTAATAGCCGCATTTTTGTAACCAATAATAATGTTTGTTGATTTTGCATTAGCAAGGAGTTGATATGTTTTATGTTGGGGTTAGTCAGTATTACGCGACCGGTGAAGGTTGTACTATCTATGTTGCTAGCGGTAGTGAAGAATCAATACGTCAAGCCATTCCTGAGTATTTCCATCGAGGATTAACTATTTTAACCCCCTCAGAGTGGCTAAAAGCCGCCTCTGAAGAGTGTGAAGATGAATACCACCAATCTGATGCGGAAATTCTGAAAACCCGTCTACCGATGTTATGGGAGCAAATTAAGGAAAGAGCATTAGAAAGAGGGTGCCATATTGAATTCTTTATGAAGCACCACTTCAACTATAGCTAGTACGACGCTGATGGCGGTGCGTTCGGATGCTATCAACAAAGAACACCACCAATGCAGCCCAAATAAACACAAAGGTGATTAATTTGTCAGAAGTTAGTTGCTCACCATATACCCCTGTGGCTAAAAATAGCATCAATGTTGGCCCCAGATACTGAAAGAACCCTAAAGTTGATAGTTTGATTCGGGTAGCTGCAGCGGCAAACAACATTAAAGGAATCATCGTGACAGGTCCTGCAGCAATTAACAGTAGATTGAGTTTTAAATCATTGTTTATCAGGCTGCTGGTCTCAGAGTCTGAAAACCATAGATAAGCTAAAGCTAACGGTATTAATAGCGCAGTTTCCAGTAGCATTCCGACGGTAGGATCTACGCGAACTTTTTTTCGTAGTAGTCCATAGAAACCAAAACTGAAAGCTAGAGCTAGGGAAATAACAGGGACCGTTCCAAGGTGTATTAATTCGATACCTACACCGGCAAAAGCTAGTACTACGGCTCCCCATTTCCAAATGCTTAGTCTCTCATTTAGAAAAATAGTGGCTAACAATACATTTACCAGAGGATTTATATAGTATCCAAGTGAAGCATCTAGCATATGGTCGTTATTCATCGCCCAAATAAATATTCCCCAATTTAGCCCGACCAAAAGTGATGTGGCTGTTAAGTAACGTAATTGTGAGCTTGAACGAAATACTGCTCGAACTTTCGGCCACAAACCAAAGAGCAGCACTAGGATCACGGAAAAGAACAAGGACCAGATTACTCGATGCGATAAAATTTCATAGGGAGCAATATCACCAAGTAGTTTGAAATAAATCGGTGCAACGCCCCAGATTCCGTACGCCCCAAGGGCAAATAAAACGCCTTGCCGAGTGTTATTAGGTTCTTCGTTCACCGTAAAGTCCTTAAATGAAGAGCGATAAGATTTCGCTTAGCTGTAGTCATATAGGATGGGAGTGTACTTGAAAAAGCGCTTTTGTGAATAAGGCTGAAATATGGTCAAGTAAATCCGAATACGCAAATAGGAGATTTTTAATGAAGATTTTGTACTTTGATACGCTTAGCCTTTTGTATTCAAATCAATACATTCACAGTAACGAAAGTCTATATGCTGCATTTGACGAATGGCTAAAAACTAGATCAACGACTTTATTAAAAATGGTGAGCCCCGATTCAAATGCTATTGATGGCCTTAGAAGAGCAGCATCAGAAGCTAACCTTCTACTTTACCCTTTGGGGATTCGTCACACTCGTACATGTTTTATCGAAAATGGAGTGTTTACTGGCGATGAATTAGCCCCTGACACAGAGTTACCCTTCAGAACGCATATGGACGACAACAATTCAGTCCGTCAGATGTTAGCCCATGCTCACAGTCTGAAAGCCCAATGGTACGTCTGTGGTGATGTCGGCTCTGAAGAGCTCTTACAACATTATCCGGGGCGTTATTTACGTTCAGAGTTTGGAAAGGGTGTCACTAGTGAACTGATCTCTAAAATACGCGGCTTAAAATCAGCGGATTATTAATAAACTTTCTGGGGCAATGCCGATGCTTTTGAAAAAGAGACGAACTGTTGAGCAGATAGCTGCTTCTATCAGAAGCAGAAATAACATTGATGAGTTCCCTTCTCTTGAAAGACTAAAGTTGTACGAACAGTGGAAACCTGGAACCGCTAAAAAGGTACTTGATGGAATTTTTTTATATCAAGAAAAGCGCACAGAGATTGAACTGCAAGAAGTTGAGCAAGCGATTGCTGATACATACCAAAGACAGTTGGTATCGTTTGGGGTGAAAGTAGCAGCAATTTTTGCTGTAAACGCAGCTATATACATAATTCAAATCATATAGAGAAACGAGAGTGGCTTGTATTTTTCTCTAGAGATTCAACCCAACGTACTTAACCGTTTGATATTAGAGATTCCGGATTCCATTTTCTGTCTTGCTGATGAATTAGCGCTGTGAACCCGTATAACCGGTGGTTGAAAATCTTGTGTTGCAACCGCCTCTTCAATCCACAAAACCACATCATAGCCAGTACCGTGAGCATCATCTCCTAGATCATGATCTAGGCTGATTTCAGTCACCGTTCCTTGCTGTAGCAAGGCAATAGCTTCTTCAGGCCAGTAAACTCGATGCCATCCTTTCGGAGTTGGTCGTTCATCATCAAGGTAAACTTTCATGCTAACTCCTTATTTTTATGAATGTTGACTTAAATTAATCCTAAGTTAGTACTTTTACAACAAGCGGTTAGATTCGCACTCCTTTGCTCGTTATAATACTCGACAGATAATGAGCTCATAATGGCTCAAAACGAATTGAAACAGGAATAATAAAAATGACAAGTAGCCAGCAACGCGCCGCCCTGCAACGCCAGATATGGGCGATCGCCAACGATGTTCGTGGCTCAGTAGATGGCTGGGATTTTAAACAGTATGTACTAGGTACTTTGTTCTATCGCTTTATCAGTGAAAACTTTGTTCACTTCATTACCGGTGGCGATGAAAGCGTAGACTACGCAGCGATGTCGGATGATGACGAAAACATCGAGTTTGCCAAAGACGATGCGATCAAAACAAAAGGTTACTTTATCTATCCGAGTCAGTTATTTAGCAACGTAGTCGCTAATGCATCTAAAAATGAGAACCTAAATACTGACCTTGCTGCTATCTTTTCCGATATAGAAAATTCAGCCAATGGTTACGATTCAGAAAAAGACATTAAAGGGCTATTTGCGGATTTTGATACTACGAGTAACCGCTTAGGTAACACAGTAAAAGCAAAAAATGAACGTCTAGCCAAAGTGTTAAAAGGGGTTGCAGATCTTCCGTTAGGTAACTTTGACCAAAACCAGATTGACTTGTTTGGTGATGCTTACGAGTTCTTGATTTCTAACTATGCAGCGAATGCGGGTAAATCCGGAGGCGAATTTTTCACGCCTCAACACGTATCCAAACTGATTGCCCAACTAGCTATGCATGGACAAACCAGCGTTAATAAGATTTACGACCCTGCTGCTGGTTCAGGTTCTTTGCTACTTCAAGCGAAGAAGCACTTTGATGCTCATATCATTGAAGATGGCTTCTTTGGTCAGGAGCTTAACCACACGACCTATAACTTGGCTCGTATGAATATGTTTTTGCACAACATTAACTACGACAAGTTCAATATTCAGTTGGGCGATACTCTTCGTGAACCTCATTTTGGTGATGATAAACCGTTCGATGCTATTGTTTCTAACCCGCCATATTCAGTTAAATGGATTGGTAGTGATGACCCGACACTAATCAACGACGAACGCTTTGCCCCTGCAGGTGTGCTTGCGCCAAAATCTAAAGCCGATTTTGCTTTTGTGCTTCATGCGCTTAGTTACCTCTCTAGCAAAGGTCGGGCTGCGATTGTTTGCTTCCCTGGTATTTTCTATCGTGGCGGTGCTGAGCAAAAAATCCGAAAATATCTTGTTGATAATAACTATGTTGAAACAGTTATATCACTAGCTCCAAACCTGTTCTTTGGTACCACTATTGCCGTGAATATCTTGGTGCTTTCTAAACACAAAACCGACACCACCACCCAGTTTATTGATGCCAGCGGCCTGTTTAAAAAGGAAACTAATAACAACATACTGACAGACGATCACATCGAAGACATCATGGAGGTGTTTGCTAGCAAAGAGAATGTGGATCACTTTGCTAAATCCGTTGATTTAGATGATATCAAGAAAGCGGATTACAACTTATCGGTAAGTAGCTATGTAGAAATCAAAGATAATCGCGAGGTAGTGGACATAACTAAACTCAACGCCAAGCTTAAGACTACCGTTGCTAAAATAGACCAGCTTCGCAGTGATATTGACGCCATTGTTGCTGAGATTGAAGGTGAGGAGATTGAGGAATGAGTCATTTGAGCTACATGGAAAAACTGTTGGATGGAGTTGAGGTTGAGTGGAAAGTGCTCTCTGAGCTAGGCGAGTTAGTCCGTGGAAATGGCTTACCAAAAACCGATTTTACGGACTCGGGTGTGCCTGCTATTCATTACGGGCAGATTTATACTCATTATGGGCTTTCTACCGAGACAACTATATCTTTCGTTTCGCCTGAAACAGCCAAAAAACTAAAAAAGGTGAACGCAGGTGATGTTGTAATAACAAATACAAGCGAGAACCTTGATGACGTAGGAAAGGCTTTGGTTTATCTGGGTAAATCAGAAGCGGTTACAGGTGGACACGCAACCATCTTTAAACCCGATAGACTTATAATCGGCAAATACTTTGCGTATTTCACGCAAACTTCTACTTTTTTTTCCGCGAAGAGAAAGCTTGCAAAAGGAACTAAAGTTATTGATGTTTCTGCGACCGATATGGCAAAGGTTCAAATCCCCATCCCATGCCCAGACAACCCAGAAAAATCGCTGGCAATACAGGCTGAAATTGTACGTATTTTGGATGCATTTACGTCGCTGACCGCTGAGCTGACCGCTGAGCTTAACATGCGGAAAAAACAATACAACTACTATCGTAACCAATTGCTTAGCTTTGATGAAGGGAATGTTGAGTGGAAGTCATTAGGCAAGCTCGCTGAAAACTTAGATTCAAAACGCAAGCCAATAACTAGTGGGCAGAGAGAGCCTGGTAATATTCCATACTACGGTGCGTCCGGTATTGTTGATTATGTTAAAGACTTCATCTTTGATGGAGACTTTTTGCTTGTTTCCGAAGATGGAGCCAACTTGTTGGCAAGAAACACACCGATTGCATTTAGTATTAGTGGAAAAAACTGGGTAAATAATCATGCTCATGTGCTGAAGTTTGAAACTTATGCTGAGAGAAGATATGTAGAGTACTACCTGAATAGTATCGATCTAACCCCTTACATTTCAGGAGCGGCACAGCCAAAACTGAATAAAAAGAACTTAAACAGTATTAGTATTCCAAATCCTTCGCTTGAAGAAAAAGAACGTATTGTATCCGTATTAGATAAGTTCCATACACTTACTACTTCAATCTCTGATGGTTTGCCGAGAGAAATCGAGCTACGTAAAAAGCAATATGGATATTATCGCGACCTGCTGTTGAGCTTCCCTCAATCTAATTCTGATGAGGCGGCTTAATGAGTAACACGTTAACGGAAATAGCAGAACAGCTGAAAGCTCGTACTAACAAGGTGCAGTTGATCTATGCCTTTAATGGTACTGGTAAAACGCGTTTGTCACGTGAATTTAAAGAGATCATTGCACCAAAAGAAGAAGGAGAGGATGAGCCTGATGAGATCCAACAAGAGTTACTTTCTCGCCACAAAATTTTGTATTATAACGCTTTTACCGAAGACTTGTTTTACTGGGATAATGATTTAGAAGCCGATGCAGAGCCCAAGTTAAAAATTCAACCCAATACGTTTACGGATTGGATATTACAAGATCAAGGGCAAGATATGAACGTGATCACCACGTTCCAAGGTTACGCCAGCGATAAGCTCACGCCCCGTTTTAACCCACAATACACAACTGAAGACAAAGATGGTAAGCAAGTTACCGTCAAAGCCTTTTCAGAAGTAACGTTTTCACACGAAGGTGGGGATGATCAGCCTGATAGAAAAATTAAAATATCTAAGGGTGAAGAGAGTAACTTTATCTGGAGTGTTTTTTATTCACTGCTTGATCAAGTGATTAGCATCCTAAATGTACCTGAAGAGGCTGACCGCGAAACAGACCAGTTTAATCAATTAGAGTATGTGTTTATTGATGACCCGGTTAGCTCGTTAGATGACAACCACCTTATTGAATTAGCGGTTGATTTAGCTCGTTTAATTAAGTCTAGTGATTTCGCTATTTCTGGTCTCAAATTCATTATCACTACTCATAACCCACTTTTTTACAATGTGTTGCATAACGAGTTTAACAAAGCGCCTAAATTTGTTTTGCGCAAGCTTGATGATGGTAACCATGAACTGGTTGAACAAAAAAATGACTCGCCTTTTTCGTATCACCTGCATTTGAAGAATGAATTAATGAAAGCAGCAGAATCGGGCGATATCCATAAATATCACTTTAACTTCTTGCGTAACGTACTTGAAAAGACCTCAACGTTTTTAGGCTACGAAGAGTGGGGAGAGTTATTGCCCGGAGTGAAATCTGATCGGGCGGCAGGTAAAGTTAACCCGTATGCGCGTGTGATTAATTTATATAACCATGCAAAACACGCTGGTGATGAAGTGGCTGAAGTCGAAGAAGACCATAAGCGCGTATTTAAGTTTTTGGTGAAAGAGATAGACAACATTTATAAAGGAATGCGCACTCAGCAAGGGACAAAGGCTTAGGAATAGATATGGCAGAATACAAAGCAATTGCAGAGTCTAATAATTACATCGTTTTAGATAAATACACAAAAACATGGCAGATAGCTGAAAGTTACCAAAGCGAAGGTGATTTAGAACGGGAGCTTATTCAGGACTTAAGCAATCAAGGTTATGAATACCTACCCGGCTTAACTACTCCAGATGCCATGATGGCGAATGTCCGTCAGCAACTTCAAGAGCTCAATAAAGTCGAGTTTACCGACGCTGAGTGGGGGCGCTTTCAGGAACAGTACTTAAATACGCCAAGTGACAACATCATCGAGAAAACTCGTAAGGTACACAGCGATTACATTTACGATTTTGTATTTGATGATGGTCATATTGAAAATATTTACCTGTTTGATAAGGCAATCATCGCACGTAATAAAGTTCAGGTAATTAAACAGTTTGAACAGACTGGCAGCCATGCTAACCGCTATGATGTGACTATCTTAGTCAATGGCTTACCATTGGTTCAAATTGAGCTGAAAAAGCGCGGTGTAGCGATTCGTGAAGCCTTTAACCAGGTTCATCGCTACAGCAAAGAAAGCTTCAATGCTGAAAACTCTTTATATAAGTTCTTACAGCTGTTTGTGATATCCAATGGTACCGATACTCGGTACTTCGCTAATACCACTAAGCGCAATAAAAACAGCTATGACTTCACCATGAACTGGGCGAAGTCAGACAACAATCTCATCAAAGATTTAAAAGACTTTACTGCAACGTTCTTCCAAAAAGAAACCTTGCTGGAAGTGATCCTGCGTTACTCTGTGTTTGATGTCAGCAATACTCTACTAGTGATGCGTCCCTATCAAATAGCGGCGACTGAGCGCATTTTGTGGAAGATTAAAAGTGCCTATAACAGCAAAAACTGGAGTAATACGGAAAGCGGCGGTTATATTTGGCATACCACCGGTTCGGGCAAAACGCTCACCAGTTTCAAAGCGGCACGATTAGCGACGAAATTAGATTTTGTAGATAAAGTATTCTTTGTTGTTGACCGTAAAGACCTCGACTATCAGACCATGAAGGAATACCAGCGCTTTTCACCGGATAGCGTGAATGGTTCAGAGAGTACAGCAGGGCTTAAACGTAACCTGGATAAAGACGACAACAAAATCATTGTTACCACCATTCAAAAGCTCAACAATTTAATCAAGAGTGAAAGCGATTTGCCTGTCTACAAGCAGCAAGTCGTGTTTATTTTTGATGAGTGTCACCGTAGCCAGTTCGGTGAAGCGCAAAAGAACATTAAGAAGAAATTTAAAAAGTATTACCAATTTGGTTTTACTGGTACGCCTATTTTTCCTGACAATGCGCTTGGAGCCGAAACAACCGGCAGTGTCTTTGGTCAGCAACTTCACACCTACGTCATTACTGATGCTATTCGTGATGAAAAAGTCCTTAAGTTTAAGGTGGACTACAACGATGTACGTCCTCAGTTCAAGAGTATTGAAACAGAGCAAGATGACAAAAAGCTAAGCGCTGCTGAAAACAAACAAGCTTTCTTGCACCCCATGCGTATTCGGGAGATCTCGCAGTACATCCTAAATAACTTTAATCAGAAGACGCATCGGGCTTATAAGGGCGCAAAAGGCTTTAATGCCATGTTTGCAGTAAGTAGTGTGGATGCAGCAAAAGCCTACTACGAGACCTTTTCGCAACTGCAGAAAGACGCTGAAAAGCCACTAAAAGTCGCGACTATCTTTTCCTTCGCTGCAAATGAAGAGCAAGATGCCATCGGTGATATCGCAGATGAAAGCTTTGAAGTGACGGCGATGAATAGCAGTGCTAAAGAGTTTTTAAGTGCTGCAATTGATGATTACAACACGATGTTTAAAACCAACTTTGGTGTAGACAGCAATGGTTTTCAAAACTACTACCGCGATCTTGCTCAGCGAGTGAAAAAGCAAGAAATCGATGTGCTGATTGTTGTTGGGATGTTCTTAACTGGGTTTGATGCGCCAACACTGAACACTTTATTCGTTGATAAGAACTTACGTTATCACGGTTTGATGCAAGCATTCTCTCGGACTAACCGTATTTATGATGCGACTAAGACCTTTGGCAACATTGTGACTTTCCGAGACCTAGAACAAGCGACCGTTGATGCTATTACCTTGTTTGGGGATAAAAACACGAAGAACGTTGTACTCGAAAAAAGCTACAAAGAGTACATGGAAGGCTTTACCGATATCGTAACAGGTCAGGCTCGCCGTGGTTTTGTTGAGATTGTCAGGGAGTTGCAGGAGCGTTTTCCTAACCCTGAAGACATCGTAAAAGAACAAGATAAAAAAGACTTTGCTAAGTTGTTTGGCGAATACCTTAAAGCGGAAAATATCCTACAGAACTATGATGAATTCGCCGGTCTTAAAGCGTTGCAAAACCTAGATACTAGTGATGAGCAGGCTGTTGAAGCGTTCAAAGAAAAATATTATCTGAACGATGAAGATATTGCGGCAATGCAAACGATAGAAATGCCAAACGAACGTGTGGTTCAGGATTATCGTTCTACTTATAACGATACCCGTGATTGGTTACGTCGTGAGAAAGAAGGCCAGGAAAAAGATAAACCGACCATGGACTGGGACGATGTCGTGTTTGAGGTCGATTTGCTTAAATCGCAAGAAATTAATCTGGATTACATTCTTGAGCTGATCTTTGAACACAACAAGAAAAACAAGAGCAAAGAAGGACTAATAGATGAAGTGCGCCGTCTTATCCGTGGTAGCCTTGGTAACCGGGCTAAAGAGAGCCTAGTTGTTGATTTCATTAATCAAACCAATCTAGACGAAATTAGTGATAAAGCCAGCATCATTGACGCGTTTTTCAAGTTTGCACAAGCAGAACAAAAACGCGAAGCAGAAGCTATTATTGATTCTGAAAAATTGAATGAAGAGGCCGCTAAGCGCTATATCATTTCATCGTTGAAGCGTGAGTACGCATCTGAGAATGGTACTGCTCTCACCGAGGCGTTGCCGAAATTAAGCCCACTAAACCCTAAATACCGAACTCTTAAGCAGACTGTGTTTCGTAAGATAGCTGCTTTTGTTGAGAAGTTTAAAGGTGTCGGTGGTCAGATATGATTGATAAGTTATTGTGAATTAGGCTTTTTAATTCAATCAACGGACTACAGTAATATAAACCCATAATTATGGGTTTATATTACTGAACTTGAACTTTGGATAAGCTAGAGCTCATCTCACTTCGCGCAATCACTAACTTTTTATGTTGTTGGATAAGAGAATTGACATCATTTTGAGAATACCCAAGTTTTTGAGCTTTCTTCATTCTTTTTTCTAGGTTTTTGATATCAGAATCAAAACTTCGCAAAACTTTTAATTCAGCAAGAGGTCTGAGACCAATAGCGGAAAATGCGTACTCAGACAACCAAAATAAAGCACCAATAACAACTGGAACTGCTGTTGCTACAAATGCTGCATTTTGTGGGTCACCCCATGCGTTATATGCAGCAATAACGGCGGTCGAAGCCCCGCCAACAGAGAAACCTGGTGAAACTTTTACCTTAGAACTCTGAGCAGATTCAGTCACGCTTTATATGTCCCGTAGCCTTTAAAATAACATCGGCGATTGCATCCGTATTTTTAAGCTCGATAACTCTTGCTTCAGATTTATCTCCGTCATTTTCAAGAGTTAACGTTATCGTCGTCGTTTTTGATGGAATAAAATAAATTACGGCAGCACGTCCCAATAATTTACAAACACGAGCAATCCACGGCAGAGACATAAATATCCCAACTGTAAAAAGTAAGCTCATTATCGTATCGTGCTCTAGATTCATAGTCTTAATTTAACTGACGAATAACTTCTTCAATAGTATAGCGGATGTTAATCGAACCATCGGCTTTGGTAGTCTTAACGGTTTTCATCATCACCAAACAAGGCTTAGTCTTTGAAAACTCTTCATACCCTTGATTAATTCGATGAATGAATGCTTCATGATTCATGCGCACAGACTCGATTTCACCATTTGGTAGTTTACATTTCCAGCCTGTAGTTGCCTCGAAGTTTACCTGAGAAAAGTGAATTGTCATCTGCTTTGTTTCTTCTTCCACTTCTTCAAGTGTTTTCTGAGGCAGTTTTTTGAAGGTTGCCGCATCTTCACTTGCAACAACTTTCAATTCCTCATTATTTTCATTTTTGATGACCAATTTGGCATCTTTTTTGTTCTCTATCGGTGTCTTGAACACAGTCTCAATGTCTTTACGAACATCTTTATCAAGCAATATTTTTGCCACCTCAGGCTCTAGTTCATGGTCGGAACCGTCTTTTGTTTTGAGGATAACTTTACCGCTACGTCGAATGCTTCCAACGATTTTTCGACCTTTTAACTCTTCCATAGCTCCTAGAACAGTATTAGCTCCAGCAACTCCAACGGCTGATATAATGCCTAAAGTTTTCAGAACATCCGCACCACCGTTGTTGAGCCAAGTAACAAACTCAACCATAAATGATCCTTCCTGATGAGCTCGAACCTGAACCTGTAAATCAGAGTTTTCACCGTTAAGAAGTTTATTCGCATTTTTTATGGCGCTAGTCATACTTAAAATTGAATGTCCGAGTGTTTCAGCATCAATTGTATGATCTGCGGTCTCCTCCATGTCGTACGATAACTTGAATACTTGTTTATTAGGCTGAACACTGCTAGACGTCATCACGTTATCCTTGAATTAAATAGTGTTTATATGATAATTCAATAACTTCTTTTGACAACCACTTGCATATCTATCTTTATAACTAGAACCTAAAATATTTAATGTTGTGTGAAACGTAGATGTACCATTATTTTTTAGTAATTATGGCGAATAAAAGTGTAAAGGATTTTTAGGTAGAAATAGGGAGTTTGGGGGTGAAAATCTGCGGGTCAGATGAGATCTTTACAAAATCGAGTGATTTTGTAATGAATATTTTAAGAGTGAACCTTGATGAAGCCATTGTATCTAGGGTTGTGGGAGTTGGTTTCTAGTTTTAAAAATATGGTCTTTAGTAAAGATAAGAGAAGAAAGCCGAGCGTGGATAATTTTAGCCGAGTGGCTGCCCCAGTAAAACAGAGCAAAGGGAGTGTGGTGACAAGGCCCGCACTGACCAGCAAGAGATTGAGGTGCCAATCATTGACCGCCAGTGAGCTGGTGGGTGAATCTGCCAGAAGAAACAGATACAAAGTAGCCATGGGGAGTAACACTAATGTTTCAATAAATAAGCCACTTTGCGCGCCGACCCCCACTTTTTTACGCAGCAAACCATAAATACCAAAAGTGCTGGCGAGCGCTAAAGCAACGATAGGGATAGAACCAAATAAAACCAACTGAATCCCCACCCCAATGGCGGCTAGCAGTACGGCAAACCACTGTAATTTACGTAGTCGCTCACCTAAAAACAGCATTCCGAGAAAGACGTTCAGAAGGGGGTTAATGTAATAGCCTAAGCTGGCATCCAGCATATGGTTAGAGTTAATTGCCCAGATAAAAATCAGCCAGTTTCCCCCGATCAGCAGAGAGGTCAGTAGCAGATAGAACAGCTTACTTTTTGACTGAAAAACAGTGACCACGGCTTTCCATTGGCGGCCAACGTGTAACAGCCCCGCCAGTAAAAAGAAGGACCAAATGATACGATGGCTGAGGATCTCAAGTGGAGATACGTGGCCAAGTAGTTTGAAATAAATGGGAGCGATCCCCCACATGGTATAGGCGCTGATCGCTAACACTATCCCTTTCTTGGCTTCTTCTTGGTGTTGTTCAGGTGTCATGTTTTACATCTCGTTGAGTACGCAATCATGAATATTGCGAATGGGTCGCCAGTATAGCGTGTAAATCGGATTCCTCGAACATTTTGCGGTTTTATTCACCGACAAAGGGCACTACAATAGCCGATCTATTCTGATGCTGACGTATCAGTCTTCCCACTCATAACAAAGAGCCAGCATGACCGCCACTTTACTCGCTGAACAATCCGATCTCACCTCACACCCGCAGCATGTATTGCGTGAGGTTTTTGGCTACCAGACTTTTCGAGTTGGCCAACAAGAGGTGATTGAAGCGGCGGTGGCCGGCCAAGACAGCTTAGTGATCATGCCAACAGGTGGGGGAAAATCGCTCTGTTATCAAATTCCAGCCCTTATCCGTGATGGCGTGACGGTGGTGATTTCTCCGCTGATTTCACTGATGAAAGATCAGGTTGACCAACTTAAAGCAAACGGTGTGGCGGCTGAATGTGTGAATTCAACCCTGAGCCGAGAAGCACTACAAAGTATTTATCAACGTATGCATGCGGGGCACATTAAACTGTTGTATGTGTCACCGGAACGGGTTCTCACCTCCGACTTTATCGAACGGCTCAACCACCTGCCAATCGCTATGATTGCAGTGGATGAAGCGCACTGCATTTCACAATGGGGGCATGATTTTCGCCGCGAATATGCCGCATTAGGTCAGCTTAAACAGCAGTTCCCTCATATTCCGTTTATGGCTTTGACCGCCACCGCCGACGATGCCACTCGCGGCGACATCTTGCACCGCCTGCAACTCAATGAACCGCATATTTATTTAGGTAGCTTTGATCGCCCCAATATCCGTTACTCATTGGTCGAAAAGCATAAACCCGTGTCGCAAGTGATTCGTTATTTGGAAACCAAAAAAGGGTTATGCGGGATTATCTACTGTGGCAGTCGCAAAAAAGTGGAGATGTTGACGGAAAAATTGTGCAACAACCGTATTCGTGCCGCCAGCTACCATGCAGGAATGGAAGCCGATGAACGCGCCTATGTTCAAGAAGCGTTTCAGCGAGATGATATTCAGATCGTGGTGGCAACGGTTGCCTTTGGGATGGGTATTAATAAACCCAATGTCCGTTTTGTGGTGCATTTTGATATTCCGCGCAATATTGAATCTTATTATCAGGAAACCGGACGAGCTGGGCGTGATGGTTTGCCTGCCGAGGCGATGATGCTGTATGACCCCGCTGATATTATCTGGCTGCGACGTATGCTGGATGAAAAAGAAGAGGGGCCACAAAAACAAGTCGAAAGCCATAAGCTGACCGCTATGAGCCATTTTGCCGAAGCGCAAACCTGTCGTCGCCAAGTACTGCTCAACTATTTTGGCGAATACCGTGATAAGCCGTGTGGAAACTGTGATATTTGCCTTGATCCGCCTAAGCATTTTGATGCAACCGAACAGGCGCGCAAAGCGCTCTCTTGTGTGTATCGAGTTAACCAAAGTTTTGGCATTGGTTATGTGGTGGAAGTGCTGCGTGGGATGCAAAATATCCGTATTCGTGAAAATGGCCATGACAAGCTCTCCACTTACGGCTTAGGGCGCGATCATAGCCATGATTATTGGGTCAGTATCTTTCGGCAGTTGATTCACAAAGGGTTACTGCACCAAAATATCACCCGCAACTCGACTTTACAGTTGACGGAAGAAGCGCGTCCGGTATTACGTGGTGATAAAGCGATAGAGCTGGCGGTGCCCCGTTTAGATACGGCCGTTCGGACCGTAAAAGCCGATAAACTATCGAGCAAGAACTACGATAAAAAACTGTTTGCGAAATTGCGTAAGTTACGTAAATCCATTGCTGATGAGGAAGGCTTGCCTCCTTACGTGGTCTTTAGTGACGCCACCTTAATTGATATGGCTGATATCTTACCCACTTCCTATGGAGAGATGCTGGCAGTCAATGGGGTTGGGCAACGCAAACTGGAAAAGTATGCCGACCTATTTTTAGATGCGATTCAGGAGCATTTGACTGGACATGGCTGAGTTTGGCTTAAGTGAGTATTTAGCCCCGCAAGGGCGCATTATTTTACGTACTCCACCATGGGATTTTGACTCCTTTCCTAAGCTAGCCGAACGTCTACTCCGGTTACTTTCGGCAACGGTGCTTGAAAAACAGTTGGATGCCGATATGCATAGCTGGTTGATTGATTTCGAGGGTTGTCCGTTATTGTTGCGGGCCGAGCATTACAGCGGCAGTATTTGGATTGAGGCACTATCAGCCCAAGAGAGTGAAGAGGAATTAATCTTTCTCGCTCAGTTATTTGCGCGGGGTATTTAACGGTCAGAGCCTCATAGAGCGTCGATTCTATTTTAGTGGTGAGTCTTTAATGAAGATGGATTTAACCCAATGGATTACCGAAAGTCGTAATCCTGCTAGCGCGACAATTGATACCTTATCTACTTTGGATATGTTACGCATTATTAACCAAGAAGATCAAAAAGTAGCACTTGCCGTAGAAAAAACCTTACCCGAAGTAGCGCTCGCGGTTGATGCGATTAGTACTGCTTTTCAGTCGGGAGGAAGGCTCATTTATATCGGAGCTGGCACCTCAGGACGACTGGGCATTTTAGATGCTAGCGAATGTCCCCCTACTTATGGCTCGTCACCGGATTTAGTTGTTGGGCTAATCGCGGGCGGGCATCCAGCAATTTTAAAAGCAGTCGAAAATGCGGAAGATAATGCTTCGTTAGGGCAAACTGATTTACAGGCGTTGAACCTGACCAGTAAAGATGTCGTGGTCGGGATTGCAGCCAGTGGACGGACGCCGTATGTCCTTGGAGGAATGAGATACGCCAAAACCGTCGGAGCGAGCGTTGTTGCCATTGCTTGTAATCCTAACAGTCCGATGGAGCAGATAGCCGATATTGCGATTACGCCCATTGTGGGGCCTGAAGTGGTGACTGGCTCATCGAGAATGAAAGCGGGTACGGCACAAAAGCTGATTTTAAATATGCTCACCAGTGGTGCTATGATTCGTTGTGGTAAGGTGTTTGGTAACTTAATGGTCGATGTAGAAGCAACCAATGCTAAGTTGATTAAGCGGCAAACGCAGATTGTCATTGCCGCAACTGGTTGTAATGAGGAAGAGGCAGACAAGGCTTTACATGCCTGCCAGCGTCACTGCAAGACCGCTATTTTGATGATTCTTGCCGATCTGGATGCGAAGCAGGCCAGTCAGTTGCTGGCAGTGCATCGTGGGTTTCTGCGTCCAGCGCTGCAAGCCAGTCTCTCTTAGTGGAGAGTATTTTTATATAGCATCCCGTTTTTCATGATGACTTGCAGATTTTCGGTGTTTTCTAAAATCGTTAAATCTTGTAAAGGATTCCCAGTGATGATCAGTAAATCAGCCAATGCACCTTCTTCAATAACACCGAGTTTACCTTGATAAGGAGCACGCTCTCCCGAGAGCATTAGCAATTGAGCATTATCGTGAGTGACCATTTTTAAAATCTCAAAAGGGCGATACCACTCGCTTAGACGTGTCAGCATTTTCGTTTGTTGCTGCAACCGCTCAGCACTGAACAGAATGTCCGTGCCCCAGGCGACATTTACCTGATGCTTTTTCGCCAAACGATAAGCACGATCGGTACCCTGTTCGACCATCTTTTGCTTAATACGTTGTGGTGAACCGTCGGCAAATGCCGATTTTCGATCGGAGGTAAATGGCTGCAAGCTCCACCAAATGCCTTCTTTTGCCATCCGTTTTACGGTTTTTTCATCCACCAGCTGACCATGCTCAATGGATTTAACTCCACCATCAATGGCTTGATTAATCGAGCGAGGGGTATAAGCATGCACTGCCACATAGGTGCCCCAATTTTCTGCCGCTTCTGTTGCCGCGCGGATTTCTGCAACACTGTATTGAGTCACATCCAGTGGATCGTAAAAAGAAGAGACGCCACCACCTGCCATCAGTTTAATTTGCGATGCCCCGAGGGCTAACTGCTCTCGTACATGCTGGCGAACTTCGTCCGGACTATCAGCAATCGCTGAAGTGCCTGTCCTAACAGAGATGGTGTGTTTTTTACTATCTGCGCTGATCAGTTCATTAGGGAGTCGAAAATCACCGTGTCCGCCGGTTTGGGAAATAAAAGCCCCAGCTGGCCAAATGCGAGGCCCGGTGGTGATCTGCTTATCGATGGCCATTTTTAAGCCAAAGACTGGCCCACCTAAATCGCGTACGCTGGTGTAGCCACGTTGCAACATGTCTGCTGCAGTTTTAGCGGCAACAATATTAATAAAGCCTTGATCGGCAAGCATTAAGGTTTGTTGAGGCAGAGCCGCGAGCATTAAGTGAGTATGAGCATCAATTAATCCTGGCATTAAGGTTTTGCCTTGT
Organism: Vibrio sp. 1-1(7); assembly: GCF_013048485.1. Classification (NCBI taxonomy): domain Bacteria; kingdom Pseudomonadati; phylum Pseudomonadota; class Gammaproteobacteria; order Vibrionales; family Vibrionaceae; genus Vibrio; species Vibrio sp. 1-1(7). Next base: position 48,940 of record NZ_VHSP01000003.1, read on the forward strand.
CCATCAATCACTATGGTATTTGGATCCGTGATGTTGAGTGGTTGGTAATCTTCTATTTTGCTAATTAGGTTATCTTGCACATAGACATTTTTTGCTACGCTGAGCGTTGCTTGTTGGCCATCAAAGACTTGTACATTTTTAAACACATAGTGGGCGGCAAAAGTAGGCGAAGCGAATATGCTTGCTCCGAGCAGTAACCAAAACGGTTTATTCATTCCATCACTCCAATCAATTATCGATGCGGTGTCTTGATGTATAGACAAAGAAAAGTGTAGTGATATTTGATTGAATGATCTGCTTTGAACAGCAAAAATGCTAACTTGGTTGAATAAATGCCAGCAGTTTGAGATAACGATAAAACTTAAAAATGGCATGTCTGTATCTGCATCGTTAGAATGATGTTTGATACTTCACCAACAGCGATTTAACCAATGCTTTACAAGCGCTAAAAAGACAAGAGAAACCCATAATGAAACTCGGCCGTAATGATCCTTGCCATTGTGGCAGTGGCAAAAAATTTAAACGTTGCTGTATGGACAACGTATCCAAACAGCATGCGCAAGTCTTTGATGACGCGGAAGCCATATTGGCAATGAACCCAGATTTGAGCATTGATGAACTCAATGCTGCTTTGCAACACAAAGTGCAAGATCGCAATAATCAACCTCATCCCGATTTTTGTGGTGTAACGCCAACACAAATGGCCAATTGGCTTTATGCGCCTTTTGCACAGTTGCAGTGGGTGACGATTAAGACGCCTACGGATTTTTCTGACAGCCCTGTGATGCGGTATCTGAGCTTAATACTTGAAGAGGCGATGGCCAATGAGGGCTCATTCAAAGCCACCAGTAAAGGTAACTTGCCGGTTAAATTAGTCAAACAGGCCAGTGAATTATTACCTGAGTTTTCAGTCGCTCAATTCGAACATCATATCAGTATCAGTGAGTTTGCCGGCAGTAACGAAGACAAGTTTAATGCCTTGCATTACACCCGAGTACTGGCCGAAATCAGCGGCATTATTTACCGGCGCAGCGGTCGCTACCATGTGAAAAAAGAGGCACAAAAACAATACCAAGCCCAAGGGCTACAAGCCTTTTTCAAACCCATGCTAGAAGCCGCCATCAGCAAATATAATTGGGGATATTTGGACAGTTTCGAGTACGATATCGACTTACGTACTTTTTGGCTATTTATGCTGTGGCGTATTCAAAGCCACAACAGTGTGGATCAGTTGGTTGAAGAGGTGATGATCGCTTTCCCTGATTTGCTCCTAGCATTACCTACGGACGATAACTTTCCACTGAAAAGAAAGGTAAGCCTACTCATCGAATCACGGTTTATTGAGCGATTTTTACAGTTTTGGGGATTTATCATTATTGATCCAAGATGCTACGTAAACGGTGATCCTATTGCTCGAGTCGTACAAGTACAGCCTTTGTTAAAACAAGCGTTTCAATTCACAATAAATACATAGCAAGGTCATCGTGAGCGAATATCAATACTATAAATTCGAGCGTTTGGATGGGTATTTAGACGCTAAAGCGCGCCAAGCACTTAGAGTCATTTCAAGTCGTGCCGAGATCAGCGCTACGTCCTTTCAGGTGTATTTAATGGCTTGCTCTAAGCGATGGGGTTATGGATCAATCCTACTCACCACTAAACTCACCAGTTGGTTGAAAATAGAGGCAAAGACCTGAAATATCCTGAAAATAAAAAAGCCCCTATTTACAGGGGCTTGGTAAGATTAAGTAAGCTTAAAGAGACTCAAAAAACCTTATTCGATGTTTTGGATCTGCTCGCAGAATAGCATTGATAATGCCCTTTAAATCAATGCTTTCAATCAATTATGGTGAGTAATCAATATTTGTTACTCACCGATATACTCACCAAAACAATTTTGGTTAACTTACTGATGTTGCATCCACAGCAGCAGATCGGAGAGTAACCAAGACTTGGTTGTACCAACTTGCTTGGCTGTCGGAACTTGACCTTTTCTGTTTAGTCGCCACCATGTGGTGTTGCTGACCGAGGTGATCTGTTTGCGCTCAGCTTCTCTCACTAGGCGCTCCGATTCACCGTATGCACTCAAAATCTCCGCTCTTTGTGCAAGAGTAGGTTCAGTATAATTCATTTTACTTCTCCTCTTCCACACGATGGGACATCAACCAAGCATCGAGATCATCACGTTTGAAGTACAGTTTGCGATTTGGCTTGTAGTGCGGAATCTGCTTGGCATGGGTCAGCTTATATATGTACTTAACTGACAAACCAGTGTATTGGGCGGTCTCTTCAGCACTAAGAAACTGCTTTTGCGATGTGATCAGAGTGCGTAGCTCTTCTGTTGCTGCTTTGATATCTGCCAGAAGCGCTTTAACTTCCGCTCGTTCCTTCTGGGAAATGGGAAAGTGGGAAATCATGCCTCACCTCCTTGTTGGAACTGGCTGAAATCAATGTTGATATTGAGGTCCTTTGCAATCTGGCTAGGAAATAGTTTGAAGTGCCTTTCTGCCTTCCCTGAAATGCTACTTTTAAATGTGCCTCGTGACGGTTCGTTAGTTTGAAGCCAGCCTTGTTTTTTCAATATCATGGCGGCTTGAATAACTTGATGATCAAATTCGAGTTTAAGGCCAGTTTTAAAAGCATCACGGCGGATATGCCAGCTCAATTCATGACTGCTCAGTTTCCACCATCCGACCTTAGTCTCCGCACCTTGTGGTTTGATTGAATACTGGCTCTTGGGAAGAAATTTGCGCAGTTGCTCACGAATATGTCGTTCCTCGTAATCAGATTCTTCGCTGTAGTTGGCTAGCCATGCTTCAAAGACTTTACCGACCTCATATTTTACTGATCCTTTTTCCCAAGGGAGAGTGCTCAGTTCGATAGCGAGTTCACCGACAGCAGCAAGGAATGCAAAGCGATCCAAAGCAAAAGAGATTTGGTTACTTGGATTAATCTGAAGATCTTGAATCCAAGCTTGGGAAATCTGTTTTACATGTTTGAGTAGTTTATTCTTTAAATCCGAAATCGCAGAGACCTGATTCAAAAATGGCTGTAAAGCGGTGCCATATTGCTCTGATGTTACATCAGCAATCCGTTCAGCGAATTCTTTTGGCGATTTAGATCCATGTAAGTTTTCAAATACACCAAATGTTTGAAACAGAGGAATCTCGAAAAAGCGCATAAGTTGGCCTGCTTGTGGCTTTTCATTCGACTTTGCTAGTTTTTGCTCCAGACTAATTTCACCGGTTGATAGACCAATCAAGCTCCAGAAATCCTGTGGTCTGTTAGCTAGTTTTTTCTCGCTACGGAGCTTGGATACTCCATTTCCTAATTGATAGATAGATTCAGACACCTCGTCAGGTTTAGCTTGGTTAAATTCATCAAGTAGCACAAGCATGCCGTTTCTGTTTGTAGCTCGACGTTCAAGGCCAACATCAGTACTTTTCCATGTGTCTCGATATTGAAAATCAGAATAAACGGATGCTGATAAACGTATTAATGTTGTTTTGCCATTTTTGGATGAACCCATCAGATGAATTAAGAATGAGTCCCAACCAAGTTTTTCGAGTAATGGTGCTGCAAATGCTGCACACAAAGCGACCATCATCAATGCATTACCTTGGCATAGTGCAGCGACGGAATCTTGCCATTCAAAAAACGTTCCATTGGAGTTAAGCTTTTCTGGCGCATCACCCGTGTACATAACCTCCTGTTCTCCAAATCCAGCGACCCAGCTTGGTGTGACAAATTGGCCAAAAAACCAACCAGTTTTCTCTACGGTTACTACTGTTTTATCTGGATTTTCAGACATAAGGTAGTCGAGAATAAAGTGCCAGTACTTTGCTTTGTGGTGAATAAATAAACCAGTATCAGCTAATGCTTGAAGCATGCTTTTACCACCGTCAGCCAAAATATCTCTCATTTTGAAAACGCGCTCGTGAGCATTTCCTGAGCGAGATGTCCACTGCAAAAGCACTCCGAAGTCTTTCATAAAGGTTGGATCATAGGTAAAGGCTTTCACATGGGTTGGCCCTGCGATTAGTATTGGATCCTTATCTTTTTCTTCTAGTATCAAGCCAACTTTCTTGGCTATAACGTTCTGGTTCATAAAAAATTCCTATTCAATAAATAGGCCGCGGCGCTATAGTTTTCAGCTGATTTCAGTTCATTTTGTCGACACCGTTATGGTATTTCAGAGGCTTGATTTTTTAGCGCTCTGAAGTTGCCCCTAGAGGGCCATTTGGCCGTTATTTTTGTAGATTTTTCCTGTTTTACTTTCACATGTGAAAGTCATGGCGCAGTACTGAAATAAATTGAAAAAACAGAAGAGGGGAACAAAAAAACTGTTGTAGTAAGTGTACCGCTTTCGAACGGTGCCGCTCTATCGGTACAGCTTCCGCTGCATTCACTGTACTGATAGAGCAAGTTAGAGTTATTTTGAGTACGGGAAGAGGGTTAACACGAATTTCATCCCGCCGCTAATAATTTCATTTCAAGTTGTATTTTTTCTCATCGCGAGGAGTTTGTGATAAAATCTTGTTCCTCATAACTTCATCTATATGGATAGAAAATATGATTCGATGCCATCTTGCTCGCTTAATGGGAGAACGTAAGCTGCGTATTGCAGACGTTGTCCGTGAAACGGGCCTTAGTCGCAATACAGTCACGCTGCTATATAAAGAAACAGCCCAAAAAGTGGACTTGGAAGCGATTGAGTGCTTGTGCGTTCTATTTGATTGCAATGTGGGAGAGCTGCTGGAGCGGGATAATACTCAAGAACAAGCTTGAATTTGGCTTTAGTACCAAGAATTAAGTAAGGATACGGAAGGTAAAATGCAGACAACATCAAACTTTGTTTTTCTGAAAGAACACGACCCACTTTTTGTTGAACTAGCCTCTGGCGCTGAGCGTGTTTTTTCCAGCGACCCCAATACAACGTTAATCAAACTCAGACAACTGGGCGAAGCGTTGGCTCAACACATTGCAGTATTGGTCGGAGTCGAGTTTGATGAGAAAACTACCCAAGCCGACCTTTTATACCGTCTCAACCGTGAAGTTAAATTCGAGCCAGTGGTACGTGAGCTTTTCCATACCTTACGTATTGAGGGCAACAAAGCGACTCATCAGTTTAAAACGCAGCATAAAGAAGCCCTTGATGGGCTAAAAGTGGCACGAGCTCTTTCGATATGGTTCCATCAGTCTTTCGGTAAGCAAGGTACCGCCTTTAAAGCTGGACCTTTTGTACCTCCGTCAGATCCAAGTAGCGATCTTCGTTTACTTCAATCGGAAATAGAGAAGCTAAAAGCCGAGCTGACTCAAGCGAATGTTGAGCTGGACTCCAGCAAGCAATTTAATGACCTGATTAATCGGGAAAAGGCCGAATACGAAGCACTTGCGTTGGCGATGGATGAAGAGTCAAAGCAACTGTCAGAACAAGCAAAAGCGCATGAGCAGGCGCTATCACAGCAGCAAAAAGAGTACGAATCCAAGTTACAAGACCTACAAAAACAGCTTGAGCAACAAGGTGAAAAAGCTGCTGCGGCACAAAAGCAGCAGGTAAGCAGTAACACTCGTAGCGCCAGTCAGCAGATTGTTCTGAGTGAAGAGCTTACCCGAATTCTTATTGATCAGCAGCTAATCGAAGCCGGTTGGTCTGCCGACAGCCAAGAGCAAACCTTTAAAAATGGCGCTCGCCCAGAGAAAGGCGTCAATAAGGCCATTTCTGAGTGGCCAACAAAGCACAATGGCAAGGGAGGCCGTGCAGATTATGTGCTGTTTCATGGCCTGACACCGATTGCTGTGGTTGAAGCTAAGAAAGAAAACACCAATGTAGCAGGAAAAATTACTCAGGCAGAACGATATAGCCGAGGATTTCAGGTCGATTCTTCCATGGTTGGAGCTTGGGAATTAGAAGGGCTTACTATTGCATGGCCTGATGAGGATGAAGGCCACTACAAGGTTCCATTTGTCTATTCCTGCAATGGGCGTCCATATATCCCACAGCTTGCTGAGCAATCAGGCACTTGGTTCCGAGATGTACGTGAGCCTAGCAACACTAAGCGTGCTTTGCAGCAGTTCCATACGCCTGATGGTCTGCTAGACCTACTGAAACGAAGTAAACAAGAAGCAGAGCAAGTCTTACAGCAAGAAGGTTTTGCTTACCTAAAGTTGCGTAGTTACCAAGAAAAGGCAATCACTGCCGTAGAAAACACCTTGGCGCAAAATATTCGCAGTGCACTGCTGGCCATGGCGACTGGTACCGGTAAAACCCGAACAATCATTGGCTTAATGTATCGTTTCCTGAAGGCTGAGCGTTTTAAGCGCATTCTATTTTTGGTTGACCGGACAGCTCTTGGGCAGCAAGCCATAGACTCATTCAACGAAGCCCCACTTGAGCAAAACCAGACTCTCTCCAAGATCTACAATGTTGCAGAATTGGGAGATATGGCTGCTGAAGCTGAAACACGGGTGCAAGTTGCCACCGTTCAGGCCATGGTTAAGCGCATATTTATGTCGGATAACCCACCACCTGTAGATCAATTTGATTGCATCATTGTCGACGAAGCGCACCGTGGTTACACCCTAGATCAAGAAATGACCGAGGGTGAATTAGCAACAAGGGATGCAAGTCAGTATCTCTCTAGTTATCGCCGAGTTTTGGATTACTTTGACGCGGTCAAGGTCGGGCTAACTGCAACCCCAGCTAAGCACACCAGCGAGATTTTCGGTAAGCCGGTTTACACCTACTCCTACCGTGAGGCGGTCGCCGATGACTGGTTGATCGATCATGAGCCCCCGATCCGCTATGAAACTTTGTTGACTCAAAAGGGCATAGAGTTTGAAAAAGGGGCGAAAGTCTCTGCCATTAACACCCAAACCGGTGAAGTAGAATCGTCGGAACTTGAAGATGAACTGAAGTTCGAGGTCGATGCGTTTAACCGTCGCGTCATCAATGAAAATTTCAATCGGGTGATTTGCGAGCAACTGGTGCAGGAGCTTGATCCATTTGGTGATGAGAAAACCATGATCTTTTGTGCCACCGATCTCCATGCTGATATGGTTAAGCGGTTGTTGGATGACGCTTTCAAAGAGCTCTACAACGGCGAGTACAATCAGGCGGCAGTTGCTAAAATCACTGGCCAAAGTGACAAAGTTGATCAGTTAATTCGTCAATACAAAAACGAACGTTATCCCAACATTGCTATTACGGTTGACTTACTGACGACCGGCATCGATGTGCCAAAAATTTGTAACCTAGTTTTCCTACGTCGGGTAAAATCTCGCATTCTCTATGAGCAAATGGTTGGCCGTGCCACCCGCCGTTGTGACGAGATTGGTAAAACCGTATTCCGTATCTACGATCCTGTAGATATTTACGCTGCGCTAAGTGAAGTCAACACGATGAAGCCGTTGGTGAAAGACCCCAATATCACCATCGAGCAACTTGTTGATGAGCTTACCGACCCTGAAAAGTTGGAGCAAGCCCTAAGAAGCCCAGGTGAGCAGCAGGGAGAGTCGCACGCAGATGTGGTACTTAGTCAGCTAAGCCAAAAACTAATGCGTGTACTACGTAAAGCGGAGAAAAAGGCGGAATTTAAGCCTGAGCTTAAGAAAAAGCTGGATGAGCTGCAAGAGATGTGGGGAGTTGAGCCTAAGCTGCTGCATAAACACTTGCACCAACTGGGGCCTAAACAAGCTGCACAGTTTGTGATCCAACAAAGTGGCTTACTCAGTCAATTAGCTGAGGTGTCACTGCTAATCGGTAGCGAAAGAAAACCAGTGATTTCAGATCATGAAGATGAAATTCGAGACCGTAGTCAAAGCTATGGTGCACATCAACGCCCAGAGGATTACCTAGACAGCTTTAACCAGTTCATCAAAGAGCAGCTGAATCAGTCTGCGGCTTTGGCTGTGGTTGTAAACAAGCCCCGCGATCTTACTCGCGAGCAACTTAAAGAGGTTCGCTTGTTACTTGATGGTGCTGGTTACTCTGAAGCTAAATTACAAAGCGCGGTACGCAATCAAACCAGCCAAGACATTGCAGCCAGCATTATCGGTCATATTCGTCGTGCTGCCTTTGGTGAGCCCTTGGTGCCATTTGAGCAGCGTGTTGCTCAGGCAATGGATCGCATTTATACCACTCACCAATGGATGCCTGCACAGCGTAAGTGGCTCGATCGCTTAGCTAAGCAATTGGTACATGAAGTCATTGTCGACCGTGAATTTGTCAACCAACGCTTTGCTGATCATGGTGGGGCCAAGCAATTGGATAAAATTTTAGTTAACCAGCTAGACACCGTACTGGCTGAGTTAAGTGAAGCGATGTGGCCAACTCAAGCCGCGAGCTGAACCCGGAACAGATTAAGTGCCTCCGCCAAATGTCATGGCATAAGTAGGCAAAATAGGAAATAAGATGACTAACGATAATATCGTACAAAAACTGTGGAACCTTTGTGACGTGCTGCGTGATGATGGCATTAACTATTCGGACTATGTCACCGAGCTAGTACTACTGTTGTTTATTAAGATGGTGCATGAGAACACCGAAGCAGAAACGTTAGATAAACATACTTTGCCAGAGGGGTGTCGTTGGACTGACCTGAATAGCAAATCTGGTCTGAACCTGCTGAACCACTATAAGCAGATGCTGTTAGACCTGTCTAAAGACAGTGACCCTTTGATTAGCGCCATCTACGCCGACGCGCAAACCCGTTTACGTGAGCCGCGCCACTTAGAGCAATTAGTGAAATCTCTGGATCAAATCAAAGACTGGTTTAGTGATGAGAAAGATGGTCTAGGTAACCTTTATGAAGGCTTGCTGCAAAAGAACGCGAATGAAACCAAATCAGGTGCAGGACAGTATTTCACGCCACGTGCTTTGATTGATTCTATGGTGCGCTGTATTCAACCTCAGCCTGGAGAAGTGATCCAAGATCCAGCAGCAGGTACTGCAGGCTTCTTGATTGCCGCTGACCGCTACATGAAAGATCAGACCGATGATTACTTTGACTTAGATGCAAAACAGCAGGCATTCCAAAAGAACAAAGCGTTTATTGGGGTTGAGTTAGTACCATCTACACGCCGCCTAGCGCTGATGAACTGCTTACTGCATGGAATGGAAGGTGACGACGAAGGCGTGGTGTATTTAGGTAACGCTCTGGGCCAGGTTGGTACGAGTTTAGAGAAAGCCGATATTATCCTCGCCAACCCTCCTTTTGGTACCAGTAAGGGCGGTGAAGCATCCATTACTCGTGATGATTTAACCTATCCAACCAGCAATAAGCAGCTAGCGTTTTTGCAGCATATCTATCGCAATTTAAAGCCTGGCGGTCGAGCTGCCGTGGTATTGCCTGACAATGTTCTCTTTGCGGATACAGACAAAGGTAAAGAGATTCGTCAAGATTTAATGAACAAATGTAACCTTCATACCATCCTGCGTTTACCAACCGGAATATTTTACGCTCAAGGTGTGAAAACCAATGTGTTGTTTTTCACTAAAGGCAGCGCAAAGAATAAGCTTCAGGAAGAAAATTGCACTGAAAATGTCTGGGTTTATGACTTACGTACTAATATGGATAGCTTCGGTAAACGTAATCCATTTAATGACTCCCATCTCGCACCATTTGAAAAAGTGTATGGCGACGACCCAAATGGTCAGAGTTCCCGTCAAGAAGGTGAATGGTCGTTTAATGCCTTTGAAATTGATGTAGATAAAACTGCTTCTGAAGAAAACCAAAATGTAGATGATGACTTAGCTCATAGTCGTTGGCGTTGTTTCAGCCGCGATTGGATTCGTCAAAGTAAAGGTGATTCTCTTGATATTAGCTGGTTAAAAGACAAAGACAGTGTGGATGCCTCAAGTCTTCCTGAGCCTAGTGTGTTGGCTACTGAAGCAAAAGAACAGCTAGTAGTTGCCTTGGCTGAATTAGACGCAATTCTTGTGTCATTAGGTAAAGGTGAGCAATGATGAAAAATTTGTCTTTACCTAATTCGTGGGCTTCATGTGAAATCGAAGACATCTTAGAGGCTCAGTCGGATGGCAAACTCATTCATCAAGGGTGGAGTCCGCAATGTGAGAAGGAGCCAGCGGGTCCTGATGATTGGGGGGTGCTGAAGACAACTGCAATACAGGACGGTTTCTTTTTGGAACACGAAAATAAACGGTTACCAGAAAGCAAAGAGCCGAAAACTAGGATAGAGGTAAAAAACGGTGACTTACTAGTAACCAATGCGGGCCCCAGATCTCGCTGTGGGGTTATTTGTTTTGTTAGAAACACCAGAGACAAACTCATGATTTCAGGAAAAATGTATCGGCTTAGGTTTCCTGAAGGCTTGATTTGTCCTGAATACATAGAGTCATGGCTTAGAACATCATTTGCTCAGAAAGCATTAAATGAAAGAAAAACGGGCATTAGTGAAAGCGGTCTGAACATGACGCAGGTAAAGTTTAAGACATTGCCTATCGTGGTAGCCCCGTTTGCTGAACAGAAAGTCATTACAGAAAAACTAGATACTTTGCTCGTACAAGTTGAAGCAACTAAAGCTCGCCTTGAAGGTACTCTCAAAACGTTAAAGCAGTTCCGCCAATCGGTACTGGTAGATGCGGTGAGCGGTAATTTGACTAAAGACTACAACTTTGCAAGCAACGATTATTTCGAAAAAATAAACAATGAGATTTCTTCCAATAGAAAACTTAGCCGCATTAGTTCTTTAAGCAATGAAGAGGTTGAGTTAGCGCAACTCCTTTTTAACTCGAAATTTAAAAAGGAGTGGATGTTTTATGCACTTGAACAGTTAGTCGATGAAACTAGAGGCATTCCCTACGGTATTGTTCAAACGGGAGAAGCTCAGGATAAAGGGGTTCCAACAATCCGTTGCGGTGATGTTAAACCTCTATCAATAGATAGCCGCCAACTGAAATTAGTACATCCTGAAATCGAGGAGAAATACTCTAGAACTCGATTGATTGGTGGCGAAGTGATATTAGCTATACGAGGTACGGTAGGCAATGCTTCAGTCGTTCCGAAAGAGTTAGCGGAACATGGCCTCAACATTAGTCGTGAAGTGGCCATGATCCCAGTTCGTCCATCAGTTAATGCAGACTTTATTGCTCTACTTTTACAATCTCCAGGTGGGTATAGAGCATTAGCTGAAAAAACTAAAGGAGTTGCGCAAAGAGGTATAAATCTCGCTGATGTAAAAAGATTTGTTACTCCTCTTCCCTCATTAGATGAGCAAAATGAAATTGTGCGTCGTGTAGAAGGGTTATTTGCTAGCGCAGATGCAACCGAACGGCAAGTCAACAAAGCACTTGAACGAGTAAATTACCTCACACAATCCATTCTTGCCAAGGCTTTCCGTGGTGAACTAACCGAACAATGGCGCAAAGAAAATTCTGAGCTAATTTCTGGCGAAAACTCAGCAGAGGCACTACTGAAAAAGATTAAAGCTGAGCGTGCGGTTGCTGCACCGAAACGTAAAACAAGGAAGAAAGCGGGATGAGTGAGAAGCTGCAAGCCGAGGAGGCTTTAGTTGGCCAACAACGTGGGTTCAGTGATTTTGTGGTTTATGTCGATGAAAGTGGCGATCACAGCTTAACCTCGATTGATAAAGACTACCCCGTTTTCGTACTGGCGTTTTGCATCTTCTACAAAGGGCAATACTTATCCAACGTTGTACCACAGCTGCAGCAACTCAAGTTTGACTACTTTGGCCATGATTTGGTTATTCTACACGAGCATGAAATTCGCAAGGAGAAGGGGGATTTTACCACCTTTAAAAACCGTGCCGACAAGATGCAGTTTATGGGGCGTTTGAGTAAGGTTATTGATAGTAGTAACTTTATTCTTGCCTCCTGCGTGATTGAGAAAAACAAGGTTAAAAACCCCGCAGAGATTGGTAACCCTTACCATGTGGCACTTAAGCACTGCTTAGAGACTTTGTATGACTTTGTAACGGAAAAAGGCCAGCAGCATCTAGAGACGCACGTTATCGTTGAGTGTCGTGGTAAAAAAGAGGACAACGAGCTTGAACTGGAGTTTCGCCGTATTTGTGATGGTGAGAACAAGTACCAGAAAGATCTGCCCTTTAAGATCCGAATGGCATCAAAAACCTCGAACTCTGCTGGATTACAGTTGGCAGATCTAGTTGCAAGGCCAATTGGCCGACACGTGTTAAAACCAGAACAAGCTAACCAAGCATTCGATATTTTACAGAAGAAATTTTACTGCGAAGGTGGTCGCTGCGCTGTCGGTGAGGGATATGATCAGTGGGGGCTAAAGCACTTTCCTTAATCAGGACAATTACTTGAAGGAATTTTCCAAGCTCTAGATAGCGAAAAACCTCGATGATACTCACCGAGGTTCCAACGCCGACCGGGCACTCCCAATCCACTTGCGCTTAGTATAGTAGACTGTTCGGCAAAAATTCAAGCACTATATTACCACATTGCGTGGTAAATCGTTTTCCCCATAAGCGTGGGGTGATGGCGCAAGCGTATAGGATAACACTCGTGAAGTTACTCTCGTTAAAACTGAACGGCCAGTACAAAGGGCTTAAAGATCAGTATTTTGATTTCTCTCGAACTCAGGGAAACATAGTCGCATTAATCGGTCTCAACGGTTCTGGTAAGTCACAGCTATTAGAGTTGATCGCCGAGGCATTTGCGTTTCTAGAGCGTACTCAACGCAGCGATTTTAAGGTGAAAACGCCACTTGGTTTTGGCTTCGAACTAACGTACCAGTTAGGCGGAACCACGGATCATAGTGCAGGTAGCCCTGGAATGGAGTTCGGTAGCCCGCTAGCGGTGGCGGGGGGGATTTCTAACCCCAGATTCAAAGTCACATTAGACCAGACTTCTAAGCAGCCTAGCGCTTTTGTTTGGCTCGCAGGGAAGTGGAATGAAATTCGAATCGAGGAGTTAGAGCTCCCGTTCATTGTGGGTTACTCATCAGGACAAAATGAAAACCTGCAACGCAGCTTTATGAAAAATGCGGTGCAGTATTTTGAGGTGCAACGTATTAGGCTTAGGCGCCGCAAGGAGTTATCAGGCAAGCTTGAAGACTTTCAACATGCTGAAATTAACCGACAATACCTAGATAAATACCCGCATATTTTCTCTCCAACAGAAGGGGAGGCATTTGATCAAGATGGCTATCTTGCTCTACGGGAAGCAGATACCCCGATTAGCCGAGCAATCTACCTAGACTACGATAGCGCAGGCTTAATGCTCGCTTGTTTGGCAGTGCTTCCGGTTGGTGATGTTGAGCGCTTATTGAGCGAGGTGACGTTTAAGCATCCTACTCGGATAACTTTACAGTATGATTTTCGCGGCGGCGTAGCTGAAGAGGATGCCATCCGTGATATCAGGATGCTGATGCGTATTGCAGGAGAAAGTAGCTTTAACCCTATCGGAAGAGAAGCTACGTCAAGTCAATACGATACTTATGAGCTTGAGTATCTTGCTGGACAAATCACCCTCGACCTAACAAATCAAAATGTGGCAGCAGATCTGCGAGAATCGAACTATGGTGACCCAATAACGTTATTTCGCCGGCTTTATAAGTTGCAGCAGCTAGGCGTTAAAAATTTACAGTACGCTTCGCGATTGCAATTGCAGAAAGACAACTTTCTTGGAACGGTGAAGAAACCGCTTAAGACTAAACTGCCGTTATCGATCACTGAGTTAGTTTTGTCTGATGGTAATGACAGAACTGTATGCTTGGATGATTTATCAGATGGTGAGGCACAGTTAATTGAAGTTCTTGCCACCGCAAGGATTTTTAGTCCTGAGCGAACCTTGTTCTTATTCGATGAGCCGGAAACCCATCTTAATCCCTCATGGCGTACGTATTTCCACAGTCATCTAAGCAAGGCGATGGTGCCTTCAGGTAATAGGGAAGCTCAAGCACAGGTCTTTCTATCAACGCACTCCCCATTTATGGTGTCCTCATTGAAGAAAGAAGATGTGCTGTTCTTCGAGCGCGACGATGAAGGCCTTATCAAGATGGAGCCAGTTGGCAGCCAAACCTATGGTGCTTCTTTTGAAGTGTTGATCAAAAACCACTTTGGTTTACGCTCCCTTATCTCTCAAACAGTTGTCGAAGCTGTAAAAGAATATCTACCTAAGGATGAGCGTCCTGAGTCACTAGCCGATGCCCGTGAGTGGATTGAGGAAAATCTCGGTGACTCGATGGAAAAAGCTTACTTGCTAAGGAAGTTGCAAAGCTAATGTTGTTTCCATTGAATCCCAATACCCCTCAGTGCCGTGTTTTTGAGGTACTAAATAGTGAGCTTTTGCATTTCTTAGAGGCAGCTGTTCAGGCGAACAGCTTCAATCAAGATCTGTTTTCTCAGTACCAACATGACGGTCAACAAAAAAGAAGTGTCTGTTGGAGCAACAAGGCTACGAAAGAAAAGTTTCAAGCGCTATGGCGTGCTTTAGAGCCTTTAGAACAAGAGCCTAGGCGTGAACTATTTGAACTTGTTCAAAATTGTCAAGATATTGCGGTGTATTTTGATGATTTAGTGGCTCCACTACCAGAGTTAGAGGATGACTTGTTTGAAGTGTTTAAGTCTCTGACATCTCATTTATTTACTCGGACTAAAGATTTATCTGGAGCAAAGCAACAGGCTGATAGTTCGATAGAGCAACACTTTCAAGAGTTTAGGCGTGAAAACAATAATTCCCAATTGTGCTTTTTATGTGGTACCTCACTACTGTCGCAAGATAGAACAAACTTAGATGATGATGAGCAATGGCGAGCCGATTATGACCATGTGCTTTGCAAAGATAAATACCCGATTTACACAGCTCACCCTGGAAACTTCATTCCGACTTGCCATATTTGTAACAGCAAGGCAAAAGGGGCGAAGAACGTTCTTGTTGACTCACAAGAACAACGTCGAGCGGCTTTTTATCCCTTGCCACCATCACAAGAGTCATGCCATCAGTATGCTTGTATAGAGCCTAGTTTTAGAGGGTTAGCTGAACTGCATGGTGGAGATTGGCAGGACCCAATAGCCTCGGCTCCAGTTACGTTTCCCACTGCGCCCGCTGAGATCGCTGTCAAAATCAGTGTTTGGAAAGAGGTTTATCAAGTTCCTAGCCGAGTTGAAGAGCATGTTATAACCCACTTCTGTGAACGGGTAGCCTCGGACTTGATGCCACAGGACTTCAATGATTTTTGCAACCAGTTAAACCGGCATACCCAGCGGTTTCCCTTGGATGTTAAGAAAGCTGAGTGGCGGTTTTGGTGGTATCGAGTTTATGAATTCTTAGCTAATAAAGATCAGGGATACTTGCGTGATGTTTGGTCACTGATTGAATGGAAGCAAACAGTCGCTAATGATGGTGACCTGTTGGCGGAGTTTGGTTTTTAGCAAACTCCCCTTGGAGGGGAACTTTCACATGTGAAAGTGAAGGTAAAGGCCCCAAAACTTATTGGCTAGCTTAACGGTAAGTCCCATTGCGCTTAAAGGCTACGTATCGTAGTCCCAAATAATAGGGAATTTATCGCCACTTGTCCCATTAGAGGTAACGGCTATTTTCATGGAGAACGAAGCGAAGAGTCCCAAAAAAGATAGTTATCTGGAAAGGAATTGGAAAGGTCCCGTTATTACTATTAGAAAAAGCTATTTTTCTATAGGTGCCTTGGATGAATTGCTGATACTGGACGATATCGGCTACGTCAAAAAAGAGTGATAGTGAAAACCAAGTGCAGTTCGAACTGATCGCACACCGATACGAACGAGGCGGTTTATTGATCACATCAAACCAAGCATTTAGTGAATGGGATCGTATATTCGGCGATAACATGATGACAGTTGCCGCTATAGATCGACTTGTTCACCACAGTGATATTTATAAAATTGAAAGAGAAAGTTACCGCAAAAAACAAGCAATGAAAGTAAACTCAAATACTGGCCAAGTTAATTGACGCCGACCGGACAAGTTAGTTGACGTCTCATACGCGAGAAAGCCTGACGGAACGATCGCAGTTGATATCGTCGATCCACATAGCTTGCATTTAAGCGATGCCTTGCCTAAGTTGAAGGGACTTGCTGAATATGCAGAGAAGCATGCAGGGAAATATCGTCGAATAGAGTCTGTTGCGGCCTTTAATGGGAAGTTAAAGGTGTTAGCTCTCATGGAGCCAACGGTGAGAAAACAAGTTTTAGATTCAGATAATGCTAAATCGCTTTTCGAAAGTGAGTTGGCCTTTGATTATTTGAACTAATTTTCTATATGGATTGTTAAATGGCCAATCGGTGTCCCTTAAGATGGGTTACTAGTTGGCCATTTAAGATAGTTTAAACGGAACGTAAAGGTGGAGGGGGTAACATTAGACTGTAACGCTCCTTCAAAAGCTGTCGGCTTAAACCACTATTAGCGATAAGGTTTTCAAGAGTGTGAATATCTAGTAATTCTATAGCTCTTTGAAGCATCATAGGGTGCTCTATATTCATCAGTTCATCTCCTCTTTCAACCTTTGCAAAGCCATTTCTTGAGAGGTAGATATAACCTGATTTAGCTTTGTCACTAGTTATCAGTCCGAGAGCTTTTGCTCTATATAGAATTGCCTTAAGGCTGACGCCCCATCGAACTTTCATTTCAACAAGCGCATCCCAATTAAAGTATGAGCCTCTTACTCTTGGAAACTCTGCGACGAAAGAGCTTCTTGGCATTAAAAATGCGCTAGCAAAGTTATTGGCTTGTTGTTCAGTGGTTCGACAACCTGTCTCAATACCTTGGTGCATAATGAGATGGCCTAACTCGTGTGCAAAATCAAATCGGAGCCTACCTGGACTCTGTTTCGTTGTATTTCTTACGATTAATGGACGAGACGTATATATAGAGAATGCGTCAATGCGTTCATCAGCATCAGCAAGATTGACAACAATACAACCTAGTTTCTCTAGCAATTTTATCATGTTAGATATCGGGCCTAAGCCAAGACCGAACTCTTTTCTTGCGCGTTCAGCGAGAAGCTCAATATCTTTCACCGACCTGAACTCATGATCTTCTGCTGAAAAAATGCTTACTTCCGGAAAGCCCACTTCATCTTCTATAGCAGAAACAAAATGACTATCAAGCATTTCTACTTGAGCCATTATTGTTTTTTTGAGTGTCTGAGTTGACGATCTCAAGCTTCTAAAATGGCATTGTTCAGCTTCAATGGTCTTTGCTCTTGGCCTAAAGAAGAAGCTTGTATGGACCGAAAGAAGACTACTAAGAAGTTCTATTTGTGCATCCGATGGAGAAGCATTGTTTTCTAGCCTAGACGCATATTGTCTTGTTACCTGTAAAGCTTCTCCTACATCTGCTAGCGATAGACCAGCAGCTACTCGCGCCAATTTTAGTTGCTCGCCGTTAAAACGATTAACAGCTTGATAAATCATTTCTTTTACTCATCAGAGACCTTTTTTTGTACTTTCTTTTTACGAACCAATAATGGCTCATCAATTTCAACCGACTCTGGTTTGTCTGTAACAACTGGACCAGTTACAACTGTGTCGTATTCCCAACTGCATATAACGTTGCTATTGCCGTTGAAACCCAACAAAGAAATAGATGGGGAATAATCAACACCATTAGATATAGGATTTAAGTAAAATCGCCAAATCAATGGGGTATCAACATAGTCTTCCTCTAATTCAAGAGATATTTGATGCTTTTCAACAGCATTGCGTTTAAGGCGATGTTGCTTGCGAGGTGAGTGAGGGTCATCTACAACAAATTGAACAAGAGTGTTTCCAACTCTAGCAGTGTAATCCATTGTTTGGTTGGCAAGTGTGAGCCATGGATAAGCACTGTCTGAGTGCATACGGATTAGCATTCCCTGTGGTAAACCATAATTTGCAGTGCCTTTAAACCAGGCCGTCGCATTGGGACTTTCTGAGTAATGATGGGCCTCATCGAGCACATCGAGTAGGTTTTCACTCAATATGTGCAAGCGTTCTTCCGTTAGGTCTGGAGCATAAAATTCAGGTTTTTTGGTCATTCGTTCTATCCGTATGCTGGGTTAAATTATGCAAAAGTTGTGAAATGTAAACTCATTCTATGCCTTTTTTTGTTTTTGTCAACCAGGGTGGTTACCAAAAAGCAACCACTAGGTAGCTTTTGGATTTCTTGTTGTGCTTACGAGTTGATAACCTGCATTGAGAAGTCGTTTTTAGGTGATTTTCAGAATTAAACAGTACTAGGTATAGGTATGGGACTTTCACATGTGAAAGTCAGAAGTGCTATCGAAAACTTGCAGACAAAGCCCCACATAAGTTTGGATAATACCAGTTAATGTTCCATCCGCTTCAGCTTTGATTTCCAAGGTCCCACATAGCTCTAGAAACAAAATCTAGCAGCCCCAGAGCGTTACTACTATTTTTGGTGAAAGTAATCACCGAGGCCCCACATTAGATAGTTTATTGAAAAGTGACTGGTTAGGTTCCGGTAAGGAGGTTCTATCAATGTGCAGCATTATTATTGGGGCATTGAAACTAAAAGTCTCTCAAACTGTCCAGAATGGGCATTTCCAGAGTGCAACCGAAATAGAAAGTCTCGGTAGACTGTAGCTCGTAGCAGTCATACAGAAGGAGGCTTATTATGCAAGACTACATTGAGCAGGATAGATTAGCGTTTAATTGGCATCAGTTAGCCCATTACCGTGATGAATTTAATGAGTCAGAGTATTTTGAGAAGGCTCTGAGCCAGTCAGAAATGCTCCTCGACGAAATTATTAAGATTACACGCCAAGAGCCATTTCGACTCGAATTTATGGCTAGTTGTTTCGCTAGTAATTTTTGGCGTTTTAACCGACATTATCGCTCACCTGACATTTCGGAAGTACCTGGACGGTTTGGCTGCCGTGTGAGGGTTAAAGATAATAAGTTTGAGGCCTCATGGTATCTCAATGTTTTTCTTGATGAAGAAGACATGAAGCGCAGAAAAAACAAACACCAAAAAGTTAGGTCAGTACATATTCCGAAGGGGCCTGGTAGTCGCTATCGCCCAAGCAGTTTTTCGAAAGCTCAAGATTGGGAAAAGGTGAAAATCAATTATGCAGAGGATGCTTTCCAGCTTCTCCGAGAAATCCGACATGAGATGGATAACATCAGAAAAAAAGTTGAAATGTGTCAGCGTCGTTTTATCAAGCTGCGAGCTCATTTTGAATTGATGGAGGAACCCAAATGAGTTTAGAAGATCCATTAGTTGGTATTTTTGATAAAAATATTCAAGTTAATTTAGCTAACCTAACGATCAATATTCATGATTCTGAATTGTTATCTACATACATTTCAAGGATAAAAGATGAGTTGATCATACAGCGACGTGAATTAAGGCGATCAGCTATCGCCTTGGAAGAGGCATTCAATAATCACAGAGAAATATTAAAGAAAGAACACTCCGGTCAGGAGCCTTTTCGGTTTGTTTTTACAGTATATTTCGAAGATAACCTGCCTAGCTTTCAGTGGTTTAAAGTTATAGTTTTTAACAGAGACAAACCACCAAAGTTAGAAATGTTGACAGGGAACATTTTGAAGCAAAAAAGGATGAGTAACGTCGCTGATTGGGAACGACAAATGTATTACCACTTATGTCTGCAAATAGAAGAAATGAAAGTGCGTGCGAACTTTATTTCAGACTTTGAGAAGAAGTTATTACAGCTTTTATCCCCTATTGATAAGCTTGAAATGTTCATTCAGAACAAAGTCAATTAAATCATGGTGTTGTTTGACGTTTAAAGAAGCCTTGCCTAAATTAGTGGCGAGGCTTTTATTTTTATTGAGAGTGGGGTTGCATTTTAAAATTCGATGATACGCTGGTATTAAAAAGGAGGATATGCCAGTGATGAACTTAAAAGTTCAGTCAGTATCTGCCAATAAAAGAAAAGTCAGCGTTGCATGGTTCGTCGGATTATCAAAGCATGGGATAGTTGATGTTGAAATTGGACGAGTTGAGAACCGTGTAGCTATTGCAGAGTTAACAGCAGTACGCTCTTTGCTCTGGGACTGTCAGGTCTTCGGACATCGTCCTAGTAGCGGTAAAGGTCTTGAGATAGGGTTTCCACATACGACCTTTCAGTCTTTGGAGCAGTGCTCAAGTGATGAGTTGCTGCGAGCGAGTCAGTATTTAAAGACGTGGCTGGACGGTGCTCAACTCAAACCAGATGAAATTGTCGGTGTTGCTGCTTCTACTGAACAGATACCTGTGATCCAGCCATATCGTTCACCTCAGCCCGTATTTGATTCACCAGTTTTGGGACCAGTGGCAATCAGTCGCCATGCCATACAGCGTTATCAGGATCGCTTTCAACATGGGTATACGAAGTCTCCTTGGTTAAGCCTGCAACGACAGCTTTGTAACCCCGAATTGCGCCAAGCGAGACTCTCAGAACGTACACGATTTCAGAAACTGCTGAAGTACGGAGACGATGGCAGCCAAGTCTGGCACCACCCGACGGGAGATCTATATTTCTTGCTAGTGCCACAGGAGACTCACTCGCTGGTCGTGACAGTTTTTTCCCATTTGAGTCACTCTATGGCTAAGGAGGCAGCATGATTCTGAAGATGAACGCCGTTTCTGCTGATGTGTCTTCAAAGCACCCTGGCAGTGCTGGTATTGAACCTCATGCTTTCACCGAAAAAGAGGTGGAGACAACGATGCGTGTTGATTGGCTTTGGCCGCTCAAAGTGATAGTAAAATTGGTTCTTTTTGTGACGCTGTTGTTTGCCTTGCCCAGCCCAATTTCATTTTTGATTATCCTGTTTACCGCAGCTTATTGCGTGAACAAGCTACATCGACGTTATGGCAGGCCCAGAGCCAGCAATAACAAGGCGAAACGGTTCCAAGGGCATGGATCGATATCGATAGGAGCTAGCTCGGCATCTGGCTTATTAAGTTCAGGAGTATACCGAGCTGGATGGGTCAGCGCGGCGAGTGCGGAATTGATGCCAGATATCGCAGATGCCAGTTCTGATTCGAGCTCTTCATTTTGGTGTGGTGATATCAACCCAGCAAGTGGCCTTCCCATGATGGAAAATTCTTGTATTGATGTCGGTGGCAATGTGTTTGGGGATGACAGTATGACTAGCATTGATACCAGTTTTGACTGTGGTGGTATTAGCTGCGACCCATTTGATTCAACGATTTAAGGAGGTTGTATGGATTTGCTTTGGTATTGGTTCGCAGGTCTGCTTTTGACAGTTGGTGCTGTTGGATGTGTCTACTGGTATGCCGCATATCAGGCAAAGCGGGGTGGGAGTAACAAGGATGGATAGTTTTCCCTATTTCCCACGTATCCCAATTTCCCAGTGAATTTAGGATTTACTTGAGGTGTGTGGCTGGTTACTAGCTAATTTTTGAATTAGTGTGCTTTTTTCTTCTTCTGAGAGATTTTCTATAAGGCATAGAAGTTCAGCTGTCTTTTGCGAATCACAGAAAAAGAACGCAATGGGTACGTTTAGTTCTTCTGCCATTTTTCTTAACGTGTTGATATCAGGCGTATGGCGGCCTTTCTCATAATGGTTCATGCGTCCACTCGCCACACTTGGGTCCATACCAATACGAATACCGAGCGTTTTTTGGCTGATGCCTGCTCGCGTTCTTGCCTCTTTAAGGCGTATTGGTAGGGGGCTTGGGTTTGGCAAATCACATTCATCGACAATCTCTAGATGCTTAGATCTTCTAAGTTTTTTATGATTCTGTATACTTAGGATATCTAAGCTTTGTGGTTGATGGAATAGTCATGGAGAGCAAAAATGCCTAGTAAGTTTGCACTTAAAAGAAAAATGAGAAGTGGTGTACCGTTGAAAGTCCTCAGTGTATGTTTATCGGTAGGTTTATCTGCCCAAGCATATGCTGTGCCTAGTTATGAGCTCACATATGGTGACTGGAAGCAGATGTGTGGTCAGCCTAACCAAGCGTGCAACTTTTTCCTAAAAGGTTTTTTGCAATCAGCTTCTTTTTGGACTCAGTGGGTTGAAGATGCGGCGTTACTTCGCCCTGATCTTAAAAGAGCAAATGATATCGTGCGTTGGGTCAGTATGCCTCAAGATAATGGTCAGCTTTGCTTACCAAGAAACATTCAGTTTGAATCAGTAAGATCTCATGTCGATCGATCCCTTGAGCTGCTGTATCGAGAACAGCCTGATTTTACTCCAGGGCCCAGTACATTGCTTACAGGGCCTGGTTTAAGGGTAAATCTGTATGATGCATTTAAGAATGCGTACCCTTGTCGATCACAGTAAATGGCATATACGATCTGCAACTTTCTGGTGTGCTTCTCGTCGCTCCTCCAGAAAATCGTGGCGGTTGTAGATGCCTTCAACCCCTTTGAGTTTGTGATTTAGACACCTTTCAGCCACTTGACCATCAATGCCCTCGGCTGAAGCCAGTGTTCTGAAGGTACGACGCAGGTCATGGACAACAAAGTAATCAACCCCTTCCATTTTATTTTTGGTTGGCCTCTCTTTGTCACGACCAAACAAATATTTAATAGCGGTGGTTATTGTATCTGAGCCCATGTATGGATTTTTGCTCCTCCTTCTACTCGGAAATACATAATCGGAATCAAGAGCTCTGATTTTGAGTTCTTGCAGCCATTCCACAGCTTGGCGAGGAAGTGGGATAGTTAATGGTATGCCATTTTTGGTTCTCTCTTTGGGGAGCTCCCAGATCCCATTATCTAAATCAAACTCATCCCAAGGCGCTTGGCAGAGCTCGCTATTTCTGACGCCTAGCACTAGATATAAGCAGCAAGCTAGATAGTTTTCTCGTGTAAAGCTTACATTGTTCTCTCTGAACACTCGAAACACAGTTGCTATCTCGTCTTCGGTCAAAACACGCTCTCGACTTTTTTCAACACCTCCTGCGTCGTTGACACGAAAAGCTGCTGCCGGGTTGAACTGTGTGAGGTCGAGTTTGTTTGCATGTCGAAAAAGCTGTTTCATGTACATCAAGGTGTCATTTGCGATGCTTTTGCGGCCACTATCTACGACGCGCTTGATTACTTCTCTTACATCAAGAGCAGTGACTTGATCGATTCTTATTTTGCCCATCACTGGGTGGATTTCTTTGGTGTAGATACGCTTGGGGATGTTGGCGTGTTGCAGTCTTACTTGAAGATCGTTTTTATACCAATCATCGAACAGTTGCTCGACGGTTTCTATACCTGACCATTGACGGCGTTGACGTTCGGCCAGTGGATTTATGCCTTGTTTAATGAGCTTTCGCTGCTGGAAGGCGGCATCGCGTGCGTCAGCAAGGGATAGTTCTGGGTAGGACCCAAGTGTCATTTCTGGACGACTGCCGTTGATTGAAAATCGCAAGATCCAAAACGGTTCTCCAGATGCGGGTACAACGAAGTACAGGCCATTACCGTCTGCGGTTTTGCGTGGTTCATCTTTGGCTAAAGCGGCGACTTTACGTGCATTGAGCTTGCCCATAGTGTTCTCCTTGTCATGGAAAGTTACTCACCATTTAAGGGCATACTAGATCAATCCTACTCACCACTAAACTCACCAGTTGGTTGAAAACAGAGGCAAAGACCTGAAATCTTCTGAAAACAAAAAAGCCCCTATTTACAGGGACTTGGTAAGATTAAGTAAGCGCAAAGAGACTCAAAAACCCTTATTCGATATTTTGGATCTGCTCACGCATTTGTTCAATCAGCACTTTCAGCTCTACACCAGAAGCGGTGATATCGGTCGAGATCGATTTTGAGGCCAGTGTGTTCGATTCACGGTTAAATTCTTGCATCATAAAGTCGAGTTTTCGGCCACAAGCACCGCCTTTCTTAAGCACATTACGAGTTTCTTTAATATGAGAGTCGAGGCGATCCAGCTCTTCTGCTACATCGGATTTTTGTGCCAGTAGAATGAGTTCTTGCTCGACACGAGAGGTATCTAATTCAATGTTGGCTTCTTCAAATTTACTGAATAGACGCTCACGTTGCCATTGGAGAATTTCTGGCATTCGTGCGCGAACTTTTACCACTTCTTCGCCAATAGCCGTTAAGCGTTGTTCAATTAACGCTTTCATATTGTCGCCTTCACGACCACGTGCTTCAATAAAATCGCTTAGCGCATCATCGAAACCTGCTAGCAGTGTTTTGTTAATGCTATCCATGTCTTGTTCTGGGGTTTCCATCACTCCCGGCCATTGCATCACTTGGAATGGGTTGATGCGGCTGAGTTCACCGGTCATATGCATGATCTGGTTGGCAGCTTTAATTACTTGCTCGGCAAGCGGTTCATTAATGATCAGTTCACTATGTGCAGCGGCACTGGCTTCATAACGTAAGTGACATTCAACTTTGCCACGGGCTAATCGTTGACGAAAACGTTCACGAAGAACCGGTTCTAGGCTACGAAACTGTTCGGGTAAGCGAAAATAAGTTTCTAAATAACGTTGGTTAACAGAACGAATTTCCCATACGGCGGTGCCCCATTCGCCTTTCAGTTCTTTGCGTGCGTAGGCAGTCATGCTGTAAATCATTACCATATCCTTAATTGAGTCGGCTTTTTAGCGCAATAAGTCAATAATACGGCAAAGATTGGCGAGATCCTAGGTTCGATCCCTACTCACTTACTTGATGATCCAGCTTGCTTGGTGATCCAGATAGTTGAAAAGCGAGTGAGCATGGATTGCTTGTGTATTCCGTTTGAGTTTTGACTATTGCTCGCACCTAGCACCTAACCGTTATTTCCAGTATAATCTCGCTCCAATCTTGTTTATTCCTTCACAAAAGGCATTTAACCATGCGTCCAAATGACCGCGCGGCAGATCAAGTTCGCCCAATTAAAATCACTCGCAATTATACGGCGTATGCTGAAGGCTCAGTACTCGTTGAATTCGGTAATACTAAAGTTTTGTGTAATGCAACGGTGGAAGAAAATGTACCGCGTTGGCTAAAAGGTCAAGGTAAAGGCTGGGTAACCGCGGAATATGGCATGTTGCCCCGCGCGACGCATTCGCGTACCCGCCGTGAAGCGACGACTGGCAAGCAAGGTGGTCGTACGATGGAAATTCAACGTTTGATCGCGCGCAGCTTACGTGCGGTGGTGGATCTGGAAGCGATGGGCGAGTTTATGATTACGGTTGACTGTGATGTGATTCAGGCCGATGGTGGAACTCGTACCGCTTCTATTTCTGGCGCAAGTGTGGCGATGGCCGATGCTTTTTCCCACCTTGTGGCACAAGGAAAATTAAAAAAGAACCCAATGAAAGGTCATGTTGCTGCTGTTTCGGTTGGCATTTTAGGGGATGAGGTACTGTGTGATTTAGAGTACGTTGAAGACTCAGCTGCCGATACTGACATGAATGTGGTGATGACGGAAGAAGGCAAGATGATCGAAATTCAAGGCACGGCAGAAGGCGAACCATTCAGCCATGATCAATTGCTAGCGTTACTGGCGTCGGCCAAGAAAGGCATTGGTGAGATCATCGCCGAGCAGAAAGCCGCGTTAGCGGAATGATTGAGTCAGTAGCTCCCATTAAGGGGGCTATTTTTTTATCTATTGCAAGAAGTTAGAACCTAGGTCCTAGGTCCTAGAACCTAAAACCAACATCGAGAGAGTATTCATGAAAGCCTACCAGCGTGAATTTATTGAGTTTGCCTTAGAAAAGGAAGTGTTGAAATTTGGTGAGTTTACTTTGAAGTCCGGTCGTAAAAGCCCTTACTTTTTTAACGCTGGCCTGTTTAATACGGGGCGTGATTTGGCGCGACTCGGCCGTTTTTATGCCGCGGCACTGGCAGATTCTGGTATTGAGTTTGATGTGCTGTTTGGCCCTGCTTACAAAGGGATTCCGATTGCCACCACTACCGCCGTGGCCTTAGCGGATCACCACGATATCGATACGCCTTACTGTTTTAACCGCAAAGAAGCCAAAGATCATGGTGAAGGTGGCAACTTAGTCGGCTCCGCGCTGGAAGGGCGCATTATGCTGGTGGATGATGTGATTACCGCAGGGACAGCGATTCGTGAGTCAATGGCAATCATTCAAGCCAATGGCGCTGAGTTAGCGGGCGTTTTAGTGGCGATTGATCGTCAAGAGAAAGGTAAAAGCGAACTGTCGGCGATTCAGGAAGTTGAACGTGATTTTGGCTGTCAGATCATCTCTATTGTGAGCTTGAACGATTTGGTTACCTATTTACAAGAGCAAGGAACGGATGCTGCCCAACTGGATGCAGTGAAAGCTTATCGTGCTCAGTATGGTGTGAACGGCTAAATAAAATCGCGGCTGGTGATAGAAGCCAGCCGCGGAGTCTTTTCTGATTGTGAATCCGTTCCTAATCGCTTAGCGAGTGTGTGAAGATAAAGAGGCTTGCCAACTGATAGCTGTGGATTGTGTCTCTTTCGGCGCACGTAGCCAAAGAGCAATACACAGTGATACACCGAGCAGCAGTAACATCACGCTGAAAGTCGCTTCAAACCCGCCAAATAAAGAAGCAACCATCGATCCAAAAAAGCTTCCTAGGCCAAAACCAAGATAAATAACCCCATAGTTTTGGGTCAAAGAATTGAGCCCAAAGTAATCACTGACTAAGGTTGGAAATACCGTAATCGCGCCGCCAAAACTGAATGCAACACAGGCAATCGCCATAAAAAATCGCATTTCATTGAGGGGGACAAAGAGTAAGATGCTCACACCTAAGGTACAGATCAGTAACGCAATCCCCACCACTTTGCGGCGCTCCATTTTATCCGACAAAATGCCCAGGACTAAACGTCCCGCTAAATTAGCCATCGCCAGAATCGCTACCGAAGAAGCGGCCGCCGCAGTTGAGAGGTGTACTTGCAGTTCGCCTACGTCTTTTGCTACGCCAATTACGTATAAACCGCTCATACAAATGGTGAAAAAGACCGTAGCCAATAGCCAAAATTGAGGCGTTTTAGTGCTTTGTTGTAATGAGTATTCTTGGCGTTGGTCGCTACTATTGTTGACTTGGCTGGTTGTTTGAATGGGGGCATCGTGCATTAATAAGCCACCGAGCACCACCAAGCTTCCCGCAATCAGTGCCCACATGGTAAAGGTCATGCTTACGCCACTTTGCTCAAGAAAATATAGGTTAATGTATTTAAACCCTAAGCTACCCAACCCATATGCGCCAATGGCACAAGCTGAAGCTAAGCCTTTACGTTCAGGGAAAAACCGCACGCAGTTAGACAAGGTCATTAAGTAGCCAGTGCCATCGGCAAAGCCAAGGATCAAACCAGCACTGACATACAGTAACCAGACTTGGGAAACTTGCCCAGCCCAGAGTAAACCCAAGCTCAAGACTAACCCTGCAGCAATAGTGACACGACGTACACCAAATCGTTTTTGCAGTAAGCCAGATACGGAAGAGGCCAAAGCAAGCGCCAAGGTTAATAGCCCAAAAGAAAAGGCAACCTGATTCACCGGCGCGGCTAATTTTTCCGCGAGAGGTGCGTTAAATAAGCTCCAGGTATACACAGAGCCGAGCGCAAATTGTGCAATCACGGTGCCAATTAAGGTCTGTAATCTTGGGGTAATCATGTGTCGCATAACGGTACTCCATAACAAAATGAGTAAGGATTACCGTTAAGATACGAGCCTTATTCCCCTATCAGCAATAGGGTTAAAGCAAGATAAAATGAGCTGCATTACTGGCGCATCAAATGCAATTATTTGGCATGAATTACAATTGCATTCGCTCGCGGAAGGTTTTTAAGTTACTTCGACTGACAGGAATAGTGGCTTCACTTCCCTGTAAATGGAGCAGATAAGTACTGTTGACCCAAGGGATGATTTCCTGCACGCGAGTAAGGTTGACACAATAAGAGCGGTGACAGCGGAAAAAAGAGTGGGCGGGAAGCTGTTCGCATAGCTCGCTGATCGGATATGGCACATAAAACTCACCGTCATCACAATAGACCAGAGTAATTTTCTCCTTCGCCATGGCATAAATCACCTGCTCAGGCTCGGTAATCCGAATCCGATTGTCGCGCATAAGATGCAGTGGCGCACTGCAGGGAATCGGTTGACTGATTACCTGCGTCAGTTGTAATTTATCGAGCACATTTTTCACTCGTTGTTCATTGAGTGGTTTTAATAAATAATCAAAAGCTTCCAGTTCAAAGGCTTCTGCCGCGTGTTCTTTGTAGGCCGTGGTGAAAATAATATAAGGAGGTCGAATCGCCGGCGGCAAGCTACGTGCTAACAGCATGCCATCCATGGCTGGCATATTAATGTCTAAAAACAACACATCTACCGGATGGTTTTGTAGATATTTTAACGCTGACAAACCATCGTCAAAGCTGGCGATAATCTTGATATCACTATGTTTTTCAATTAAATAACGTAGCTCCTCTTGAGCCAGATATTCATCCTCAACCACTATTGCGCGTAACATGCTTTCCCCTTAGTCAGAATATCGAAGCGAATTTGTGTTCCAGGGTTTAATCGTTCAATGCGTAGCCCTTGACCGTACAATAATTGTAACCGCTGATGTACATTCATTAGCCCGATATGCTGGCTATTAATTTCTCCTTGATAGAGTTGTTCAATTAACTCTGGTGCGATACCGACACCAGTATCGGTAATGGTTACCTGCGCACCTTGAGCGGTGGCCCGCACTTGAATCGTGATCTCACAAGCGTGGGCAGAAGGTTGAAACCCATGTTGGATGGCATTTTCCACTAAAGGTTGGATCAACAAAGGCGCAACCGAGATAGACACCGGTTCGACATCGAAGTGAACTTTTAATTTGTGACCGAACCGTGCTTGTTCAATGGCAACATAATCACGCACTTGTTTGAGAGCGTCATCGAGTGGAATGAACCGTTGTGTGCAGTGTAAGTTATAGCGCAAAAAGTCAGCCAAATTACCGATTAAGCTGCGTGCCTCATCCGGACGCAGGCGAATCAAACTCGCAATCGCATTCAGTGCGTTGAATAGAAAATGCGGATTGATCTTGCTTTGCAGGGCCGAGAATTCGGCTTGGCTAGCCATCTCTTTGAGTTGTTCAACACGCGACACTTCCAACTGGGTTGAAATCAGCTGTGATAAGCCAATCGCCATCTCTTTTAACGGACGATGAATTCGATTGGGCTGTCGATAAAAAATCTTTAAAGTGCCGGTTACCTGCTGATTTTCCCATAGGGGAATAATCAATAAAGAACGAAAATGATATAGATTCAAATTGTTACTGATGATCTGCTGACCCAGTTTTACCGCTTGCTGAGTCAGCTCACTAATTTGATGATGCGCATCGAGATACTCTTCTTCACCAATACCAACATAGGCGAGAACGTCTTGTGTGTCGGTAATGGCTACTGCATCGGCCTGAGTATTGTGACGGATGACTTGACACCCTTTGGTGAGGGCACTGCGGCCTCCTTGGCGAAAATAGGGCAGTGTTTGGGTCGCAATATGAAGGGCTTGTTTGGCTTGCAAGGCGGCCAGTCGTTCTTTCTCATCATCAATGTGTTGAACTAGTTGAATAATTAAGCCAATACAGAGTGTGCCGGCGATCATCGGAAAGCTAATATGGCTGACAATGTTATAAGCTAGCGGGTGATCTTCTGCGAGTAGGACAATTAACCCCATCGTCAGCGCTTCACACACCATGCCAACTAAAATGCCATAGCGGGCATAATGTATTTTATCGGCTCGATAATGGATCAACGCCGATAATAAACC
Organism: Vibrio sp. 1-1(7); assembly: GCF_013048485.1. NCBI lineage: Bacteria > Pseudomonadati > Pseudomonadota > Gammaproteobacteria > Vibrionales > Vibrionaceae > Vibrio > Vibrio sp. 1-1(7). The sequence continues at coordinate 78,602 of NZ_VHSP01000003.1, forward strand.
GGCTACGATACTGGCAATTAAGCAGGCTTGTGACGTTGGGCCATTAATATCAATTAAGTAGCGATGCAGCCCAGAGACAACTCCGGCACTGATCCCAACCCATGGGCCAAACAAAATCCCGCCAGCGACAATGGCAATAATGCGAACATTGACCAATGAGCCATCGACGTTGACGCCCGTGTAGGTACTAAATAGAGCAAAGCCGATAAAAAGGGCTGCCAGCAGTGCTGTTTCTGTCGGGCGACGCTCGGTTTTTTGCACAATGGTTTGAATTAGGTGTAACCGTGTTAGCCAAAATAGCACCATCAGCAGTAAGGCCGCACGTTCAAACACCGCCAGCAACATCACAAATTGGTCGTTATACATCATGGTAAGAGCGAAAAATGAAAAGGGAAGCCAGTGTAACGGACTTCCCTTTTGATTACCTATGATTCAGATCATTGGCGAACAAAACCCGGTGATATCAGCAAGCTGAACGCTTATCTCTCAGCCGCTACGGGCAATGGTTTTTATGCGCAAGGGGTTAATGATAACGGCTGTGCTTCAGTTCAGGATCGGGCAAAGTTTTAAAGCGTTTATGCAGCCACATCCACTGTTCTGGGGCACGCAAAATAACATGTTCGACGTATTTGTTCATATAAGCGGCTGCGGCAGTTTCGTCTTTTTGTGGGTAATTTTCTGCAATCGAAAGGTCGGCTCTGATCTCATATTTACCTTGTGCATTCCTAAATCCTGAACCCATGACGATGGCACACCGACTGGTATAAGCCAAAATACTGGTTCCAGTTGTGGTGCAGGCATTATTGACCGCAAAAAATGGTACAAACACCGACTTGTTACGTCCGTAGTCGTGATCCGGAAGATAGAACAAACGTTGACCTTGGCGCAGTGTGCGTAGCATGGTTTTCAGATCTTTTCGGTCAATCAATTGATTACCATTACGCGTTCGACCACGATACTGAATAAAATCGTATGCCGGATTATTATGAGGGCGATAGGCACCATAACCCGGTAATCCTAAAACCGCGAAGGCGCGCGCAGTAATTTCCAAATTGAGAGCATGGACACAACACAGCAGTACGCCTCTACCTTGTTCGGAGTATTGGCGTATGACTGCGGTATCTTTATCTTCTAAGATCCGTTTAAAACGCCAAGTAGGCCAAAACCAAGTTATGCCTGTTTCAATCAAGGCCGCGCCGGTATTTTTAAAATTCTCCACCACAAACTGGTCAATGTCTGTTGCGCTCATGTCGGGGAAGGCTAATTCAAGATTGCGTTGTGCCACTTTTACCCGTTTTTTACCAAAACGCATGGCAAACTTGCCTAGGCTTCGCCCCAGCGTCAATAAGACAGGATAAGGCAGCAGATTGACCAACAGGGCTAAGAAGCCAAATCCGGCCCATACGCCCCAATATCTGGGATGCACTAAGGCCAATGAAAACTCAGGTTTTCCGTATTTCTTTTTACTCATCATGGTTACTTAATTTGTGCGCTAAGCAGGGCCCAATAATCATCAAAATTAGCGGTAGGCAGATATTTAAAATCGGAGCGTACAAAACGGTTTAAACTGCCTTCCACCTGTCCCAGTAATTGCGCGGCCAGTGTCCCTTCATCAACGGGAAAGGCTTTTCCTTCACGCAGTTTACGTTCGCGTAAAATTTGTCGTAATGAGGTTTCTATCCGTTCGTACAGTTGGTTGATCCGTTCACGCAATCGTTCATTTTCAAACATTAATGCATGGCCGGATAAAATTCGAGTCAAGCCAGGATTACGCTCAGAAAAGGCTAAAATTAACTGCATCACTAAACGAAGACGACTTAAGGTATCTTTCTCTTCATCGAGAATGCGGTTAATCCGTGACATTAAAGACTCTTCAATAAACTCAATCAAGCCTTCAAACATGCGAGCCTTGCTCGGGAAGTGACGATAAAGGGCCGCTTCTGAGACACCCACTTGTTTTGCTAATTTGGCGGTAGTAATGCGTGAAGCCCCTTCATGAGACTCAAGCATTTGCGCCAGGGCTTGGAGAATTTCTTCACGTCGATTGGTTTTCTTACTACCGGCCATAACCCGTTTTCCTTTTTTTACCAATAAGATAGGTGATTCATAATGGGTAACGCGTGCTTGCACGGGAATGCTTTATTCGTACGGTAAATCAACATCATTCGTACGGCAAGCCAACATCACGTGGGAATTTGACTCACCCATGTGCTACAGCTGTTGTGCAATCAACAACATTAATGCCTGAGCTAATTCACGCTTACTGGCCAGAGGGAGTTCCTGCTTGCCATCGTGCCAATAAACGGTTAATGCATTGTTATTACTATTAAAGCCTTGACCGGCGATAGAAACATCATTTGCGCAGATCATATCAAGATTTTTCTTCGTCAACTTGCCTCGTGCGTATGTTTCTACGTCTTGTGTTTCTGCAGCGAAACCAACGGTAAAAGGACGATGCTCAGCTAACCCAGCCACAGAGGCGACAATATCAGGATTTTTGACCAAGGTAATATTGAGAGTGTCATTTTGAGCGCTCTTTTTCATTTTTTGTTCGGCGACCTGCTCCGCTCGGTAGTCAGCGACCGCCGCACAGCCAATAAAAATATCACAGCTTGTCGCGTGTTCCATGACTGTTTGATGCATGTCTAACGCGCTTTGTACATCGATACGTGACACCTCGGTTGGTGTCGGCAGCGACACTGGCCCGCTAATCAGAGTTACCTTTGCCCCTAAAGTAGCGGCAGCTTCAGCAATGGCAAATCCCATTTTTCCTGAACTATGATTAGATAGATAACGTACCGGATCTAGCGGTTCACGTGTTGGCCCCGCGGTTAATAGTACCCGCTTACCAGCTAGTGGCTTAGGAGCAAAAAACGCCTCGCAGCGGGTGACTAGCTCCATCGGCTCTAACATGCGCCCTGGACCAACATCACCACAAGCTTGTTCTCCCGCGGCCGGCCCCCAAATATAAGCGCCACGCCGAGCCAAAGTGGCAATATTTTCTTGGGTAGCGACATTGTTATACATTTGCTGATTCATGGCAGGCGAGATCACCAGAGGAGCTTGAGTGGCTAACACCAAGGTCGTGAGTAAGTCATTGCCCATTCCAGCGGCTAATCGTGCAATCAAATCTGCGGTTGCCGGAGCCAGTAAGACAATGTCTGCCCATTTCGCCAGCTCAATGTGTCCCATAGAGGATTCTGCCGCAGGGTCAAGTAAGCTGTCGGCTACGGGGTGGCCAGAAACAGCCTGCATCGTAAGTGGAGTAATAAACTCTTTGGCTGCGTGGGTCATCACCACTCGTACTTCTGCGCCCCGCTCAATAAAACGACGCGTTAATTCTGCACATTTATAGGCAGCAATACCGCCACTAATGCCAAGCAGAATTTTTTTTCCTGCTAATGTTTGCATGCTTGAATTCCTCAAAATAGTGGGCGCAATGTTAGCACAACTTCTGAATAATGTTGGAGCCGTGTCAACAGACCCGAGGCTGTTTTACGGCCATTTAGCGGTTATCGCACTAAACTCGACCTGCCTTCACAGATATTTTTTTCTCGTTATGCATCATAGAACAAGAAGCTTTAGCTTCCCTTTAAAGCGCGATGCAAATAATAAAATAACAATAGGCCGAAAGGATGCTGATTATGACCTTTTTGAAAAGCAGAACCAAACTTTTACTGTTAACGGTGATACCACTTATCGTGATCACGGCGTTACTGACCGTTGTCAACCACTGGAACAACCGTCAAGCTTTAGAACAGGAATTGAGCCAATATCGCGAACAATTAGTTGAAACTCGTAAAGCTGAATTGCAAGCATATTTGATGATGGGTGTGACCGCAGTAAAGTCGTTATATGAGCAAGATCGCAACGGAGAGAATAAAGCTGCGGCGAAAGCGTTATTAAAAGCGATGCGTTTTGACAGCGATGGCTACTTTTTTGCTTATGATTCGCAAGGCATTAACACATTACACGCCATCAACCCCGCGTTGGAAGGAAAAAATTTATACGGCTTAAAAGATGAGAATGGCGTTGAAGTGATTGCCGGTTTAATTCGCGCCGCCAAATCAGGTGATGGTTTTCTTTACTTTTCTTGGCATAAACCAACGATTGATGCACAAGCGCCAAAATTAGGTTATGCGGAATACTTATCCAAATGGGATTGGGTACTGGGGACGGGCATTTATATTGATGATATCGACAGCCAAGTCGCAACATTTAGATCTCAGCGTGAAGCGCAGTCGGTTGAGCAATTATGGTCAACCATCGGTTTGTCCACCATCGGGCTTATTATTACTATTATCGTGGTTAGTGTGTTGGTGACTCGTGGCGTTGCACCCTTACAACATGTTGTTGCCTCGCTACAAGATGTTGCAGCTGGAGACGGTGATTTAACCGCGCGATTGAACGTCGAAAGCAATGATGAAATTGGTGATGTGGCAAAAGCCTTTAATGCCTTTATGGATAAACTGCATCCACTGATCCAAGATATTCGCTCTTCTGCCCAAGAGGTACAAGCAGCCGCAGGAGAGCTAGATACCCAAACCACCCAATCTAGCCAACAGATGAACGAGCACAGTTTGGAAACAGACAAAGTCGTGACCGCGGTAACCGAAATGAGTGCCACAGCACGAGAGGTCGCTAATAATACCAATGAAACCTCACAAGCGATCGAGTCGGCCAATGCTCAAATCCAAGAAGCCCAGCAAGAAGTTAACAGTGCCATTGAAGGTATTAGCGAACTGGTGAATGAAGTCAATATGACTTCTGAGGCGATACAAGAGCTGAGCCAGCAGACGGACAAAATCACCAATGTGTTGAATGTGATCGGTGAAATTGCTGAGCAGACGAATTTACTGGCCTTGAATGCGGCCATTGAAGCGGCTCGTGCAGGCGATCAAGGCCGAGGTTTTGCCGTTGTTGCTGACGAAGTTCGCTCGTTAGCGAGCCGCACGCAAAATAGCACTCAAGAGATCAGCAATATGCTCAGCGCACTGCATCAAGGGGTGAATAAAGCGGTGAGCAGCATGAACGTTAGCCAACAGCGTGGTGAAACAACGGCGCAGGAATCCGTGTTAATTAAAGAACGTTTAGCGGGGATTTCACATGCGGTTGAGACCATTCAAGATATGGGGATTCAAACCGCTTCAGCAGCAGAGCAACAAAGTGCGGTTGCTGAAGACATTAACCAAAACCTGGTTGCGATTCAGCAAATCGTCAACCAACTGAGTGACAATTTACAGCTTTCGCAATCCATCAGTACTCGACTTGCCCAATCGGGACAACAAATGGGGAGCTTAGTTAGCCACTTTAAGCTTTAGCGAACATCATTATTGCATGACACATTGATTTGCATCTAAGGGTGACTCAGGCCTGTTATGGCCTGAGTGCTAATCCATTTACACTGTTGTTTTAGTACTGGATGTTGTTTTACTACTGGATCTTGTTTTACTACTGCGGTTTTACTACTGGATCTGTTTTACCACCGGATACTAAGGCGCTTTGTGACTGTGATAATGAGCCAATGGATGGGCGTTCGCGATGCATTTCAAATTACTCCCAAGTGAATCAATGCCACGAGAAAAACTACTCACTCGTGGCCCTCAAGCGCTTTCAGATGCTGAACTGCTCGCCATTTTCTTGCGAACGGGGACTCCAGGCATGAACGTATTAGAACTCTCAGACTTTTTATTGCGAGAATCAGGTTCCTTGCGCGCGCTATTTTCAGCCAGTAAAGCGCAATTTTGTGCGCATAAAGGTTTGGGTGAGGCCAAATATGTTCAATTACAAGCGGTATTAGAAATGACTCAACGTTATTTAGCGGAAACCTTAAAGCGCGGCGAAGCCTTAACCAGCCCCCAACAAACCAAGCTCTATCTGTCTTGTGTGTTACGGGATCGTCAGCGAGAAGCCTTCTATACGTTGTTTTTAGATAACCAGCATCGAGTGATACAAGATGAAGTCTTATTTGAAGGCACTATTGATGCGGCGAGTGTTTATCCAAGAGAAGTCGTCAAACGGGCGCTGCATCATAATGCCGCGGCAGTCATTCTAGCTCACAATCATCCGTCAGGCATTGCAGAGCCCAGTCAAGCAGACCGACGGATTACTCAACGGCTGATCGATGCTTTGGCGCTGGTTGATATTCGAGTACTTGACCATTTTGTGGTGGGAGATGGCGAGGTGGTTTCGTTCGCAGAGCGAGGCTGGATATGACTTAAAGGATAAGACACATGGGAAAGGCAAGCGTGTTTAATTCTTATTCAGCAATAAGCAAAAACAAGGGGTCGAGGGATATTTGAAAGAATGTACAAAAAATGCTTAGCTTTCTACGGTTTTCTGTTATGATTCGCCCACATTTTTTAACCTCAGTCAGCTCAATAGAAAAAAAGATCACCAGTTCCTGCAAAAAGGATCTGTTCGGGTCTTGAGCAATGCGTGTCAAGTTAGTATAATGCGCGACCTTTGATAGCCTTGTATGGATTTTCCATAACGGTTTTTAACCTCAACTTCTTATTTAGAAAGAGAGAGGTTCGGCCACCAAGGTTGATATCGAGCTGAAACGATTTGGAGAAGACATTCATGTCACGAGTATGCCAAGTAACTGGTAAGCGTCCTGCAGTTGGTAACAACCGCTCACACGCACGAAATGCTACTAAGCGTCGTTTTCTGCCGAACCTACAAACTCATCGTTTCTGGGTAGAGAGCGAAAAACGTTTTGTTAAACTACGTCTAACTGCTAAAGGCATGCGTATCATTGATAAGAAAGGCATTGATGCTGTTCTTGTTGATATCCGTGCACGTGGCGAAAACGTTTAAGAGGAATTGAGCAATGGCTAAAGGCATTCGCGAAAAAATCCGCCTAGTATCTTCTGCAGGTACTGGTCACTTCTACACTACTGACAAGAACAAACGTAACATGCCAGGCAAATTTGAGATCAAAAAATTTGATCCAGTTGTTCGCCAGCACGTTGTGTATAAAGAAGGTAAAATCAAGTAATTGATTACCCCTTTTCTTGCAAGTAGCAGAAAACCCAGCCAATTTGGTTGGGTTTTTTCTTTATGTGGAAAAATAGGTTCTAGGTTCTAGGTTCTAGGTTCTAGGTTCTAGGTTCTAGGTTCTAGGTTCTAGGTTCTAGGTTCTAGGTTCTAGGTTCTAGGTTCTAGGTTCTAGGTTCTAGAACCTCGTGACCGACTTTGCTATGCTTTGTTCATTCAGTCTCTCTCGGTTAAGGAATGCTGTATGCGTATTGCCCCGTATCGTCGTCGGCGATGGAACAATATCCTGATCATTTTGGTCCTGCTGTTTATCGGGGTGCTGAACATTCCGCCATTACTCAAATCCTATCTCGCTTCTGATCCAAGTGAAGCACAAGCGTATCCCAGTTTATTTAATCTCAACACACCATTACAGGCGATATATACACCAGCGTTTGAGCTAACCCTTGAGCAAGGTGAGTGGCAAGTTATGCCTTCTATTGAACTACCTGCGGCACAATTGGCACAACGTTGGCAGGCGTTAGTTGGTACCGAGGTCGATGAACAAACCGTACGCTCATTACAGCCAAGCTTGAGCGGGCCACAAACCATTGAAGTTTGGTATCAGGGAGTGGAAGAGCCACAACGGATCACGTATTATCAGGCACCGCAGTTTTGGCTATTTAAAAACTGGCAAAATCGCTGGATCGCCATTTCGACCCCAGATGATTACCTCTTTCCTCTATAACGAGTCTACTTTTTCTCTCTTGCTGCAAGCGATAAGGAGCCGTCGTGCCAGAGTTACCTGAAGTTGAAGTCAGCCGTATGGGTATTTCACCGCATTTAATTGGTCAGACGGTAAAACAGTTGACCTTCCGTTGCCCCAAATTGCGCTGGCCAATCCCAGCGGCACTGCATAAGATGGAAGGTCAGCCAATTGAAGATATTTCACGTCGAGCAAAATATTTGTTGATCAAAACGCCGATAGGTCGTGCGATTGTCCATTTAGGTATGTCTGGCTCGTTACGAGTGCTGGAAGGGGATTTTCCTGCCGGTAAACATGATCACGTGGATCTTCAGTTAACGAATGGAAAAATTCTGCGCTACCACGATCCTCGTCGTTTCGGCGCTTGGTTATGGTGTCCGGCCGGAGAAAGCCTTCCCATATTAGATAAATTGGGCCCAGAGCCGTTAACGGCAGCGTTTAATGCGCACGATGTGATGGAAAAGGCACGCAAAAAGCGCATTGCGATCAAAGCGTTTATTATGGATAACGCCATCGTTGTGGGGGTCGGTAATATTTATGCCAATGAATCATTATTTAGTGCCGGTATTCATCCAATGCGCCCAGCACAGAGTTTATCTATCGCGGAATGGCAATCTTTAGTGCGTGAGATTAAATCGGTGTTGCAAACGGCGATCATTCAAGGGGGCACGACGCTAAAAGATTTTTCGCAAGCCGATGGCAAGCCGGGCTATTTTGCCCAAGAGCTGCAAGTGTATGGTAAAGGCGGACAACCTTGCCCGCGCTGCTCGGAACCACTGTGTGAACAGAAAGTTGGCCAAAGAAACAGCGTTTTTTGTCATCGCTGTCAGCATTAAGTCTCATTTTATGCTTTATTTCCATGCGGAGAAAATATCTTTAAGGTAATATCGCTGCCCTTATTTCTTGGTCTTATGTTGTTTCAGCATGGTTTTTCAGACTCATTTTCGCCACTTATTTCAACTGCTCGTTCTCTACTTTATTTTCGCTTTTTTGCTACTGCTTTGTTCTCGGTATGCTTTCTACTTGGGAATTGAGCCTAACCTACCGGTCAATGACATTGCCGATGATGTGGGTCGTGCTTTTTGGGTTGGCGCTCGGTTTGATGCCAAAGTAACAGCCATTGCTTATGCACCGCTTCTTTTAGCCGGGCTATTTTGTGCCCCTTTTGGAAAGGCTTATCAACGATGGTTAAGCTTGTCAGCTTACTACCATGCCACCATTGTATTGCTTTATGTGATCGGCGGAATCGCAAATTACTACTATTACCTCACTTATGGCAGCCATGTGGATCTGTTTATTTTTGGGTTAGTGGATGATGACTCTATCGCCATACTAAAAAACTTGTGGAGTGATTACCCGATTATTTTAGGCACTAGTGTTGCGATAATGACAGCGGCGATTGGCTATCTCTTTGCTCAGTTTTTAATTCGTCAACCCTTCTGGCAACCCCAAAAATCATGGCATTGGAGTATAACCAGTGCGGTACTCGTGGTTGTGATTTTAGGTGTCTTTCTACTGGCTAGAGGGTCGGTTGGCAGTTTGCCTTTGAAACGTTATCACGCCAGTGTATCCGCGTATAAACCGCTCAATATGCTGACCCCGAATGTATTTATGGCCTTAGATTGGGCACGAAGTGATTACCAAGAACAAGCCCACATCGAGCCGATTTCTAAGCAGGCGCTACAAGAGCAAATGTACAAAATATTAGGTAAACCTAATCCCAATTATCGAACACCTAAAAATGCTTATCTCGCTGAAAATTCTCCCCATGTTGTCGTTGCCATGATGGAAAGCATGGGATTAAGCTTATTATTAGAAGATAACCCTGTCAGCAACGATTTGTTGGGCAGTTTTAGGGAGAATTATCGGCAAGATTTTCTCTTTGAACGCTTTTTTGCTGGGACTTCGGCGACAATTGATAGCATTGCGATGATGCTGGTCCATAGCCCACTACCGACCATTAGCCACTCTAATCTACAAAAGATTCCACTGCCTAGCTCAGCGGTTCTACCTTATAAGCGTGCCGGATATGATGTGGTGTTTGTTTATGGTGGAAATGGAATGTGGCGTAATTTAGCCAATTATCTGCCAATTCAAGGGTTTGATCGGGTCTATGATGAAAATGATATTATCGAAGCTTTTCCCAAGGCCAGTCAGGATGCGGGAACATGGGGTGTGCCTGATGCATTCACCTTTAAATTCATCCAGCAATTATTAGATAAAGCAAAGCGGCCAACTTTAGTTTACGTGATGACGGTTACCAACCACTCGCCTTATCACGTTCCGGATTATTATCAACCCGCGCCGACCGCCTTAAATACACGTTTGCGTGAATTGTTAGGCTATAAAGGGGAAGGCGAGGCGCAAGAGCTATTAAAAACGTTTCAATATGCCAGTGACGCAGTGGGGCAATTTATTCGTAGCGTGAAGCAGTCATCATTAAACGATCGTGTGATGATCGCAGTTACCGGCGATCATCGAGTACGCTATACCAATACGGCTCGACCAGGAGAAGCTGGGTTAACACATGCGGTGCCATTTTATCTCTATGTACCTGCTGCCATTTTAGCGCATACCGATTACCAGTATGATCCGCAACGCATTGGTTCTCATCGGGATATTTTTCCGACACTTTACCACTTTAGTTTATCGGATCAGCCTTATGTCTCTTTAGGAGGAGAAAACTTACTCAGTACCGATCCGGTGAGTAATATTGGTTATAATGCGGCAATGGTCATTAACCCGTATGGCGCAGTGAATAACAGGCCACCATTTACTTTTTATCCTTGGCAAGAGGGTGAAATGTTGCTTACAGAAAAGCAAGCCAGTGATGCGCAAACCTTTAACCGGCAGTGGGGGCAAGAGTACCATCGGTTGCAAGAGTATTTTCTACGCTCACAAGTATTGCCGATGACGCCATAGCAACATAGTAATATGACAACATAGCAACATAACAGATAGAAGGGCGGGTTAGCGTTATCATTAACCCGCCACGATAGCATTATATTTGTTTTTTACTACGTAGCGCTTGTGCTACAACGGAAGGGACAAAACCTTGCACATCTCCGCCATGAATGGCAACTTCTCGCACAATCGTTGATGAGATAAAGGCATGTTCTTCCGCCGGAGTGAGAAACACGCTTTCTAGCCCCGGCATTAAGCGGCGATACATATTGGTTAAGCCAAATTCATATTCAAAATCGACCGTGGTGCGCAGGCCGCGAATTAACACATTCGCTTGCTCTGCGCGGGCGAAATCGACCATCAAACCGCTAAAGCCTTTGCTAGTGACATTCGGTAAATGCTGAGTCACGGCTTGAGTAAACGCCACGCGTTCCTCTAAAGTAAACATAGTATTTTTACTTGGGCTTGCCGCCACCGCAATAATGACTTGATCAAACATGTTGGCAGCGCGTTCAACAATATCCAAATGGCCATTAGTGATCGGATCAAAAGTGCCGGGATAAATTACCCGAGAAAGGCGTTTTTGGCTCACGCTATCTCCCTATCAATGATTATTAAAGTCGCGTTGATCAGCTTATGTTACCCCAATAATGATTGGAAAAAAGCCAAATGTTGCTGAGCGCTGGTTTGACAAGAAAAGTCACTGATCATACGTTGTTGTGCGAGTTTTCCCATTTTCTGGCGTTGCTCCGGTGATTGGTACAACCAACGAATTTTCTCTGCAATGGCATCAGGATCTTGTACTGGGACAATGAATCCGCTTTCGCCATCGACTAATAGCTCTTTTCCTCCCCCCGTCGTTGTGACAATCGAAGGAACTCCCATCGCCATAGCTTCAATAATGGTTTTCGGTAGCCCTTCACCGCTAATCGAAGGTTGAACTTGTACTGCACTTGCTGCCAAAAGTTCAGGAACATCTTGGCGATAGCCGAGAAAATGAATACGCTCTGACATCCCACTTTGTTTGGCTAAGTTTAGGTTTTGCTCGGTGTCCATATCACGTCCAGCTAACAGTAATTGCACATGGGGTAAGTCCGCCAGTTGTTTGGCACTATCAAGTAGGATATGGACACCTTTGCTTGGCCGAGCATTAGCGATACAAATAACGCAAAAGGCATCAGAGGGAAGGCCTAATTCACAGATATTGGCGGGCTGAGCTTGATACCAAGCAATATCATGCCCTTTATAAATGGTGACCACGCGATCTTTATGCCGCCAAACACGCTGTTTAACATCATCGGTCACGGCTTGTGCTACGCAACTAATACCATCCACTCTGGGGTGCAAATGAGTTAAATATGCCGTGGGATCATGACGATATAGTCCACCCACAGTTCCTCGGTAGGTGACTAATTTAGTGCGTTTAAAACCGATACAGGCAAACGCAGCATTGGGAATGGTTTTCGAATTCATGGCATAGACAATATCATAGGGATGAGCGCGCAACTCTGCCCGCAGCGTTTTGATGGTTGTCCAGCAGATTTTTTTACTCGGGTAGGCATCAATCACCTTGATACCGTTGTCTCGAAAGCGGGCCACGTAGTCTGCGTCGCCTTGGGTCATAATGGTTACCTCGTGCCCCAGCTTAACCATTTCAATAAACATTTCAGCTTCCGGACGAACGCTGTTCCACGCATCTTTATAAGAGCTAAAAATCAAAATTCTCATACTTTTTACCTTTATGGTGCTAGTGGCGAGGGTGGTCGACCATCACTTCTGAATATAGGGTCTGATAACGCAGCGCGGTTTGTGCAATTTGAAAATGACGCAATTTTTCTTCTCGTCCATTAGCTAATGCATCAACCAGAATCGGATCTCGGTGAATCTGCAAAATAGCTTGTGCTAATGCTTGGGCGTCTCCGGGGGGAATCAATAAGCCAGAAACTCCGTGTTCAATGATGTCTGGAATACCGCCCGCTCGGCTACCGACCACCGGTAAACCGCTACCCATTGCCTCTAAAATGACCGAGCCTAGCCCTTCACTATAAGAAGGATGGATAAGCATATCAGCGGCGGCAAACCAATCCCCCATATTATGTTGTTTACCCATGAAATGAACATTCGTTAAACCTTGAGCTTGCTGCTCTAGGGCTGGCCGTTCTTTTCCATCCCCTAATAAGGCAAATTGAATATCAGGGGCGGTGTTGCTTAATAATCGAGCGGCGGCAATCGTGACATCAAAACCTTTGTGATGAAGCATGTTCGCTGCATGAATCACTAAACATGAATGCGAAAATTGTTCACGAATCTGAGAGACTTGCTGCTGATTAACAGGATAACAGACGGGAGAGCTTGGGATGGTGACGACTTTTTTCTGCGGATGACGCAATAAAATTTGCCGACAAATTTCCTGACTTAATCCGACCAAAGCACTGGCTGAGCGGTAAGCTTGAGTAGCAAACCATCGTTCACTGAGTGGGTTATCAATTCGACGAGTAATGATATAAGGAATGTTGTGCAATTTATGCTGTAACCACGCCCAATAAATCGCTCGTCCTTCATGCACATGAATAAGGTCACAGCCTTGTGTCATGGTTTTACTATGCTGAGTGAGATAATGCTTACAGGCAATAACTCGACATGGCAGGGCTTGAACACGAGAGAAGAATGGGCTTTTCGGGTTCGCTACAACGGTGAGGCGGTAACCTAATTTGAGTTGTTGTTGTATCAGCAATAGTGTTTGATTTTCTCCACCGTGATAACCTGAAGCGAGATTGACATGGCAAATATTCATGAGCGGTCTCTTTGATTTTTCCGGACATAGTCACGCAACCAAAGGTCAGCATAGCGTGTAAAGGTCGTATTCGCACTCAATATAGCAAGTAATAAACCATGGCGACCATCTAAAAAACCACGCTTGACAATATACATTTTGAAAAAGCGAAAAAAGCCATGTAAAACAGCACCCGTGAAAGACGAGGACTTCTTACCTTCTCGTTGATCAACCCACGCTTTCATATAGTGCTGAGTTTTTGCCGTGTATTGTGGGAGATACTCAAAAGTGTAGTGTTCTAAATAGCCGGATAATGAGAGCAGAGTGAGATGTGATGGAATTTCGACACTTTCGTGCACCAATGCAGTATTGTAGTGAGTATCCTGAGTACGATAGAGGCGAGTGACCCAGTCCGGTGACCAGCCGGAATAGCGAATTTGCTTACCAAATGCAGTGGTTAAGCGATCGATCTGATACACCGTATTAGGTTTGTCATGCTCAAGCGCTTGTAAAATACTCGCTTTCAACTCAGGTGTGACTCGCTCATCGGCATCCAACCATAGGACATAATCTGATTCGACATACGATTGCGCTAAGCGGCGTTGAGGCCCAAACCCTTGCCAGTCGGTATTAACAAAAAACTTATCAGTGAAACGGCGTGCAATCGCTTCTGTTTCATCGCTACTTCCAGAGTCAAGAATAACGATCTCATCGACCCAATCAGCGACCGTTTCCAAACATGCTGGTAAGTGTTTGGCTTCATTTTTGACAATTAAGGCGACCGCCAACGTCGGAGTGGATTTAGTCATTCAGTGCTACACCTTTCATCATATGTTCAAACCTTTCAATCACGACGGATATGGCGATCCCTTGCATCAAATCCGCGCCTTTTGCTCGTGTGCTCCAAGGAAGTTCAGTGAGTGGTTTTCCCTGTTGTTTCGTCACATTATCTTCATAGACGCTGACCACATCCTCAATATTAAAATAAGGGCCGGTACGTTTTGGGTTGCTGTGCGCGTATAAACCTAACACAGGCGTGCCTTGCGTAGTGGCAATATGAGCCGGCCCTGAATCTGGAGCAAGTACTAACTTCGCTTCACCCAGTATCGCGGTTAATTGTTTTAAACTGGTTTTACCGACTAGGTTAATTACCGGTTGAGTCATTAAGTCAGCAATTTGTTTTGCTAACAACTGCTCACGAGGTGCGGGAGAGCCACATAATACAACCTGATAGCCTTGTGATACGACATAATCGGCAAATTGGGCATAACGCTCGGTTAACCAATTACGCTCATCTTTACTTGCAGCAGGACAAATGATAACGCTGGGTTTATGGTCTAATTGTTGACGAGCAAAGGCTCGTTCAGTTTCGCTAATCGGCATTGACCATGTCGGGAGAGTACGAGGCACGCCCAAATACTCAATAAACGAGAAAAAACTATCGAGTACATGGGTTGAGGCGGTATCAGTAATTTTGCAGTTAGTGAATAACCACTGACCTTCCTTAGCCCGTTTACGATGAAACCCCACTTTGTATTGCGCGCGAATGCCCAAGGTGAGTAGGCTTGCTCTTAGCGCGAGTTGCATATGGATTAAGGCATCAAAGTGCCGCCCTTGCAACTGTTGCCAAACGGCTTTCATGCCTGCCCAACCCGATTTTTTATCAAACACAATCAGCTCAACGTTGTCTAACCCTTGCAATAATTGAGCTTCAACCTGACCGATAATCCAAGTCACCTTGGTTTCAGGCCAATATTGTTGCAAAGCTTGCACCGCGGCCACCGCATGACAAACATCGCCGATCGCAGAGAGACGCAAAAAACAAACAGACTTTGGTGGGGATGAAAAAAGAGGCATGCACATCGCTCACTAATTAATGAGGCTAAATTATGCAGAGTCTGCAGATAAATGTAAAATAAGCCTTTCACTAATGACCCCATGGGAGAATTCCATCATGTCATCGTCCTCTAGTGGTAAGCCCGGCGCAACAGGGATTCGCCGAATTTTCAATGCCACGGGTTATTCATGGCAAGGCTTGAAAGCCGCCTTTCAACATGAAGCGGCCATACGGCAAGAATTGGTATTATTACTCGTCGCTGCTGGGATTTTAAGTGTCGTGGATTTACCCTTGATTGAACGGTTACTGATGTTTGCCAGTGTGGTACTGGTGTTGATTGTTGAACTGATCAACTCAGCCATAGAGGCAGTGGTGGATAGAGTGGGAGCAGAGCGGCATGAACTGAGTGGACGAGCAAAAGATATTGGCTCAGCCGCTGTGATGGTGAGTTTGTTACTTGCAGGGTTAATTTGGGGAAGTTTACTCTATGCTTATTACGGATAACGTGCCGCAGGAATCTTATTATGCTTAAGCAGCTTTCACTCAATAACCAAATGATCTGGTATGACGAACAGTGGATTAACGACCCCCTTCACTCGTTGTTCGATGTCAGCTATTGGCAAGCGGAACAGAAAATCATCGGCAGTGCCACAGGCCGCGGTACCACGTGGTTTATTGCCATGCAGCAGCTTGAAGTGGCACTGCGTCATTACCGGCGAGGCGGATTATTCGGTAAGTTGGTGAGTGATCACTACTGGTTTCAGAGTTGGCAAAAAACCCGTAGCTACGCTGAATTTCATCTCTTGCATTATCTGCGTGAGCAAGGGGTAAATGTCCCTCGCCCGATTGCGGCCCGTGCCGTTAAACAAGGGCTTTTCTATCAAGCGGACTTATTGAGCGAAAAAATCACCAATGCGCGAGATTTGGTGGCCATCTTGCAAGAAAACGCCTTAACAGAAAGTCAATATATGGCAATAGGAAAAGAGATTGCTAAGCTGCATCGGGCTCAGGTGAATCATACCGATTTGAATATCCATAATATATTGCTCGATGAACACAATACCGTATGGATTATTGATTTTGATAAATGCTACCAGCAAAAAGGTGACCGCTGGAAGGCTGCTAATTTACAGCGTTTGCTACGCTCTTTTCGTAAAGAGCAGCAGCGGTTTGGTATTGTGTGGCAAGAGTCAGAATGGCAATCTCTATTGGCTGGCTATCATGCAGAATAGTGGGTTGGCGATAAAATAGCTTGTACGGTTTTTTCTAAAGCGCCACGATTCTCTTCCACCACCTGCTGTGCTCTTTGCCCCATCGCTTGCATCCTTGCGGGGTGACCAAATAATGCCACTAAAGCGGCGCTAATCTCGGATGCCGAATGACAAATCATCACAGCGTCAGCGGTTAACAAACCCTCAGTAACTTGGGAAAAATTATAATAACTTGGGCCATTCAGTATCGGTTTCGCTAATGCGGCGGGCTCTAATGGGTTATGGCCGCCCACTTTATTGCCCAGCAAACTTCCTGCCATAAAGCAAATATCGGCACTTCCAATCAACGTTAGCATCTCGCCCATGGTATCCCCAAGGTAGATCTCAGTTGGTTCTGTCATAGGTTCAGTTCGACGGCTAACGGTAAAACCTTGCGCCCGGCACAGTAAATCTACCGAATTAAAACGTTCTGGATGGCGAGGGACCAAAATTAATAATGCATCAGGATAGTGATGCAGCAATTGACGATGCGCCGCAAGGCAGATTTCATCTTCACCTTGATGGGTGCTGGCGGCGATCCAGATAGGACGATCTTGGCCTAATTGTTCACGTAACATCCGTCCTTGTTGACGGATCTCATCGGTGACGGTGATGTCAAATTTAATCGAACCCATTACTGATATTTTATGCGAGTCGATACCTAGTCGAAGAAAACGTTCTGCATCACTCTGGTATTGGCAAAGCAACTGACTAATATGTTGAGAAAGCAGATGAAATATGGATTGGAAACGTTGATAGCGGCGGCAAGAGCGTTCCGATAAACGGGCATTAATCACGGTAATGGGAATATTGCGCGTGGCAACGCAATGCAATGTATTGGGCCAGAGTTCGGTTTCCATAATCAGCAATTGGCTAGGCTGAATGGCATTAAGGAATCCATTAATGCAAAGAGGAAAGTCCAGCGGCATATAACGATGTTCAACGAGAGCGGATAATTTTTCGATCTGCTCGGCACCGGTACTGGTGGTGGTGGTGACCACAATCGATAAATTAGGCTGACGCTCTTTTATTGCTTGAATAATGGGGGTCGCTGCAATAGCTTCTCCCACCGAAACCGCATGAATCCATAACGGTTTATCCGCAGCATTTCGTTTTGGCGTTATCCCAAAATGCTCTTTCCAGCGCCGACCAAAGGCGGGTTTTCCGGCCCGTTTTTTATACAACCCATATAACATAAAAGGGGCGGCGATCAGCAACAAAAAAGTATATAAAGCACGAATCAGCATAGCTCTACATCCGTGTTAAAAGCCTCGATAGCGTTAATAACCTGTTTGGGAGCAAGCTCAGTTAAACATTTTAAATGCCCGTAAGGACATTCACGCTTAAAGCAGGGGCGACAGTCAATATCAGTATGCACAACCGCACTTTTTTCTGCCAGCGGTGGGGTATAGTGCGGTGAGGTTGAACCATAAACACCGACCACTTGGCAACCCGCCGCCGCCGCCACATGCATTAAGCCAGAATCATTACTGACCACCGTTTGGCAGCAAGAAAGCAAATCCACGGCCTCAATTAGGCTCGTTTTTCCAGCTAAATCACCGATATTTTTTCTTAGATCGTCTGGAATTTGTGCCACAATCGCTTGAGTTGTCACTTGATCTTTCGCGGAGCCAAAAAGCCAGATTTGCTTACCTTGTTGCAGAAAATGTATAGCGACTTGCGCATAGTGAGCCGTCGGCCACTGTTTTGCCGGGCCGAATTCAGCACCAGGACAGAGGCCGATAGTGTCAGTCAATGCTAAAGCAAACTTTCTTGCCGTGGCTTGTTGCTGCTCTGTCGTGATGGTTAACCTGGGTTTAGGTAATTGATCGATTCCGCCCAACGCTGCTGAACCGGTCATCTTAAACTTAGGGTGAGCTAACGCGACATAGCGTTCAATCATATATTGAAATGCTTTTTTATTCGGGCGCACATCATTTAATAAGCCATAGCGCATTTCCCCTTTCCAGCCAGTACGGACAGGGATACCCGCAAACCAAGCAATCAGAGCGGATTTGGCGGAATTCGGCAGCACATAGGCATGATCATATTGACCACGTAAAGAGCGCCCCAGTTGCCGACGTGCAAAAAAGTTAAACTCACCATGGGCAAAAGGCAGTTCAAGTGCGCGGTTGACTTCGGGCATCCGCTCTAAAATCGGTTTACACCAAGCGGGAGCCATTACATCGATCAACGCGTCAGGATGTTGCTGTTTAAGGGTGATATATAAGCACTGCGACATCACCATATCGCCGACCCAAGATGGGCCTATGATCAGAATACGATTCATAAGTAGCGTGTTAACCTTTGAAAGCAGAAGGCTCTTGCTTTAAGAAAGCATAATATTCATCAGGAACACCACAAAAAATAACTTTATCGCGTTCGATTAAGTGATAATGGATCTGTTTACCTTGCTGAATCAAGTAATTGTATAACGGAGCCACATAAAGTTCGCCTTTTTCCCACTGCTCTGGGGGTAAAGCGAGGTAATGCTGATAAGCATCGCGATAGTCTTGTAGTGATGCGAAGTAATAGAGCCCTGTGCAACAAAGTTGTGATATAGGTCTTTTTTCTGCAGTCTCAATAACTCGTGTTGTGTTTGCTGATTGTGGCCGGACAAATGACCAATTGTCACCTTGGCCATCAAAGACTTCAAGATAGCCATCCCAGTCAGCGAGTTGGCTAGGGAAAACAAACCCCGGTCTAAAGGTATCGATATTAAAAATGGTGAGTGATTGTTTTTCATCACCCTGATCCTCAATACCGATAAAGACCGTTTCTGCTTGGCCCCGAGTTTCTTGGGTCAACAACTTGACACTAAAGGAGCGAATGCCCAATGTTTGTGCCCGTTGATTGACAAATTCGACTGTATTATCGACATCTCGGACAATAAATAAAAAATGCTCACTTTGAAAGTAGTGCTGGAAACTGCTGACGGCGTGCTCAAAAAGGCTCTTGCCATGAGCATCTAGCATATATTTGGGTTTATCAAATCCGGCTTTAAAAAAGCGAGAGCTGAGACCGGCCATCGGGATCACAATCATTACTTTGCCTCTAACATGCAGTTATAAAGTCGAAACGCATTGGCTAATAAAGCGTTTTGTCGAGAAAGATCATCACTATGTAGGGGGAGCATCGATAAAAACAGTTGAATTTGCATCGCGTAGAGTGCCTTAGCCGTCAACTGGTAGTCGGCACAGAGTGTGTCCAAAAAGAGCTGCTGTACGTCAGAGAGATGATCAGTATCCGCCAGTGAAAACTCAATCGTGTACTTATTGATATCAACGCGATAATACCCAGCAATGATCCAATCATACAAACCAATCACTGAATGACAAACCTTAGCAATGTCATACTCGATATGCCCATAAATAGTGGGTTGATTATCTGCCGTCATGCCTCGAGGATCGATGACTTTAATGCGATTTTTACGAAAGTCATACAAAATATTACTAAAGCAAAAATCGCCATGCATAACGGTTGCCATTTGACTCGTTGGTAAATGCTGCAAAGACGCCTCATGTAACGCCTTAAGACTTAAGTGTGGGTGTTGATTATAAGTCCAAGGATGTGTCCAATCGAATTGTCGTTCTTGACAGAACTGCTTTAATCTTTGCTCGGTTTTGCTAGCAAACAGCGTTTCTAACGAATCGGTAACGGCATATTCAGGTGCAGTCATTGAGTAACAAGTAGAAAGAAAAGTACGCATTTGCAGCAAAATTTGTCGCCATGTCATTTCTGGTAAGCGGGCAAAAACAAACAATTCATTTAACGCATTGTGATATAGATATTCTAAGCGATATGCCACTTTGCCGTTCTTGGTATATTCACCAAGAAACTGCGGAGAAAAATGTTTTAATTCATTTGGGATGTGTTGAAACCAAAGCGATTCCGCCACAATTTTATGCTCTTTAACGCTGCTTTTCTCTATCCAGTCAGGAGTTATTGTGAGTTCATTGAACGCCCTTTGCGTTGTATATTCAGCTTTAGAGCGATAGTAAGTATTTACATGTCCGAAATCGAGCCAATCATGAGATTGACTGACTTGAATGCCGAGAGCTTTGTGGTAAACGTTTAATGCTTGTAAGAAGTTCCAATGGGTTTGACTCAAACAGCGGATTAATGTTCTTGGTGATGAAAAGTTAAAAAATCCACTAACCACCTGGCTTTTACTGGTCAGATTAGTATCTTCCGTTGCTAACCATTGGGAGTTATTTTCATCAATCGTTGCCCAGTTATAACCACTGTCCACTTGGGCAATGGTAATTACGTCTTTTTGTGTGGGAGGCGTGAGTAACGTATCACCATAAAGAATACTCAGATCCGTATCAAAAGACTGGGAGGTTAAGGCTAAAGCCGCCATTAGTGATTCGCCCAAAGAGAGATCGTCAGGGAGTGCTAATAATTCGACGTCGTGCGCCGTTAACCATTGTTTATCGAATGTTTCCACTTGATAGGATTGAGGAATAGAAAGATAAATTCGTTTACCTTTAGGCACTAAGGCGACTTGGTGTTGGAACAATCGGCGATTTCCCAAGGGTAAGAAAGAAGGAGGAATCATACCGAACTCAGCACGAAGATCCTGTCCAACATAAGAGCCAGACATAATTAAGAACATGAGTGACGTTCCTTTTTTAATAAATCATTGATTGCTTCTAAACTTAAAGTAGCGAATTCAGAAGGGCGAATGGCGCGATCATCGATATAAAAACCTTCGTGTCCACACCATGCTTTTCCTACAAGTATCTCATCATATGGAACTTGGTGCTCATTGAGCCATTCCGTAATAATAGGCAAAGTATGGATATTGATTTTTCCTACATTACCTTGGTAAGTGCGCATGTTTCTGGCTGTAGAAATAGTTATACTGAACCCTAGAGCTTGGTATTCGCGTAAGCGTTCAATCACTGCTACATTAGGAGAGACATGGCGATAATCAGGGTTATCTCCATTGGTTATTGTACCATCGAGATCAACAATCAATCTTTTCATATCAAACGTAATAGTTGTTTTCGGTAAAGCTATGATAACATTTACACTGGTTTTTTTGTAGTAATCAGAGGGTGAGCCGTGGTAAAAATGAAGATTGCTTTTATTATTACGGGAAATAATAAAACAAGCATATATATTGTAACTAAAGATGTGATAAATTATTTAAGAGAAAACGGCCATCAAGTTGATGTTTTTTTTACTGAACGTTCTGATATTCCTTTGGATCGTTATCAAAAATTTATAGATAGAAAAAACATTTTTCAATCTTACTTCATAAATCGATTATTTGGTTTTTTAAAAAATATTTTAAGCAGGCATATATATGAATTTATAACAAGTCGATTGGTTACTAATAAATTTGTTGTTTACTTTAAGGGATATGATTGTATTTTTTTGCATGGAGCCGCTTCTATTGCTTTTAGAAAATTAAACCTTCCCCATTTTTTAGTACTGCATAGCTGTAAATATGATAACTTCCTTGGCCATCGTTCAGTTTTAACTAAAAAAATCCATCAAGAAATATACAAAAAAGTTTATAGCGCTAAGCATTTACTTACAGTATCTAATTCTGTTCGGTTGGATATGCTAAATAAAATGAAAGCAAAACCTATTAGTATTGAGACGATCTACAATGGTTTTAATTTTGATGAAATAATAGAAAGAGCTCGGCAAGGAAAAACAGAAAATGTACCCCAAAATTTTATTATGGCTGCAGGGCGTCCTGACCGTACAAAACGTTTTGATATTCTATTAAAAGCTTATGCAAAAAGCAGTAAAACTTTACCTCTCGTTATATTTGGTGAGGGGAGAAAGCTTAATGAATTAAAGAAACTTTCTGTTAAATTAGGTATCGAGAATAAAGTAATATTCTGGGGATTTTGTAATAATTTACTGCCTTACTTTAAACAAGCTAGCGCATATATTTTAAGTTCGGATGTTGAGGGGTTGCCGACAGTGGTTATTGAAAGTTTAGCGGTAGGAACCCCTGTGGTAGCAACCGATACTGGTGGCGTTAGAGAGCTTCTCGGTGAACGTTTAAAGGAATGGATTGTCCCATGTCGAGATGTTGATGCATTAGCTAGAAAGATCGATCAAGTTCTTCAATCTCCGCCATTAGTAGGGCCAGAAGATCTTAATTTTTTAGACTATCGAGTTGTTGGTAAAAAATACGAAAAGCTAAGTGAGAAAATGAAAAATGGATTATTGTGATATTACTGTTGTGGTACAAGGCCCGGTACAAACGTTTCAGGATCGCCCACAAGAGGCAAATATAACTCAAAAATGTATCGCGTCTATTCGGGAGTATCTCCCTGGAGCACATATAATTCTTTCAACTTGGCCAGAACAAGATCTAACTGGGTTAGATTATGATGAAATCGTCATTTCTGATGATCCTGGAGTAAATATTCGTAATTATACGATAAATGGTGAACCACAAAAATATAATAATAACAGACAGATCGTTTCATCAAGAGAAGGCTTAAAGAAAGTAAAAACACCTTATGCTATTAAAATTAGAAGTGACAACTATCTAACTGGCAATAATTTTGTTGAATTGCAAAAGAAATATTATAAACGGTCTGATGAGTACAATTTTTTTAATGAACGAGTAGTGGTCAGTAATACGTTTACAAGACGATATGCTAAAGGATTTCCTGTTGCTTTCCACATTAGTGATTTTTTCTATTATGGAAGAACGGAAGATGTATTAGCTTTATGGGATATCCCTTTATTTGAAGATTTTCAACCATCGAAAGTAACACCAATTAATGATGGATTCCCTAATTTTGTTATCGATTGCACACAAGCATTATTTATATCGGCAATAAAGAAGTTTGATCAAAATATTTCACTTGAACATCTATTAGATAACAGAAAATATAAATTAATTCAATCAGATAAAATCATTGCAAATAATTTAATAGTAGCCTCTCCAGAGCATATTGGTTTAGGGCTATGTCAAAAGTTTTTAGGCAAAGCTAGAATATCTCGACGCAGTGGCCAAGTTGCAATGTTACAGTTTTTTGAGTGGCAGAAAATTTATCAAAAATATTGTGATTCATCTATATGTATAGATAGCTTTATAAAAAATAAAGTTAATATTTCTTTTTTTAGACTTTTACATGTGTATCCAAATCGAATTCAAACAAAATTTAAAATTTTCAAAAGAAAAATGAAGAACTTAAAAAGTTAGGTTCTTCATTGAATAGTCAATTTTTAGTAGAACATAGTGGGATCATTATAAGAAGATATAAATATATAGTTTGGCTATGACTTAATGGTACATCTGTCAAACCTGAGATAAAATATAGTAAAGACACAGAAATGATAAAGGGCGCATAATTTAATTTATTATGAACGGCTAAGTATATAGGGGTTATATACATCATTATCAGTAGCAGTACGCCAAATACCCCATATTTAACCAGTGTGTCTATTAGTTGATTATGATAATGTTGATTTTTAAACTTAACAAGTTCTTGGCTCACTTGACCTTGATTAGCCAACTCTTCTAATATCATTTGATGTGAACTACCAACACCAAAAAGCCAATTATCCCTTACAACAAGAAATGAGGCATTCCACATTTGCAGCCGCAGCCCAATAGATGTGTTAAGATTCCCTTCTTTTATCTCTTGAATTTCTGCATTTGTTTGTGCTATACGATGATTAATTTTATCCTGAAACATAAAAAAACCAATCAGTAAGCTGATAATAGAAATGAGGATATATTTCCACATTTTTTTTGAATGCCTAAACTGAAAAAATAGCATCATTATCATAGAAAAAAATAAGGCAAGCCATACCCCTCTAGAAAGACTGAGGATGACACAAGTCGTAGACAATATGGTAGTTATCAACCCTATTAACTTAATATTCTTCTCTTGATGTGATAAAAAGAAATATAGGCCAGCTAAAGAAAAAACTGAACAGAAGGTTGCATAAGGAATAACATTGACGAGTCCAGCAGAACGTGACAACCCAAGATAGAATGTATAGTAAAGGCTATTTAAAAATAACATCATTGAGCCAATTAATATTAGGCCTAACATGATTTTTTTTGAAAGTAATTTTTTAGGTAAAAATAGAGTGACTAAGCTGGCAGCAATAAAAGATCGTAATAAACTCGGGCTTCCCCCTTGAAGTTGGTACAATATGGATAGATATATAGAAAATAAGATCGATACGATAAAAATAGGGTTCTTTATATTTTCATAAACGATTTTTTTTCCATAAAATATAAAGCTGGTGAGCATTGATATGAGGGAGAAAACCACCATGTTTTTGTCACCATTAGATAAAAAATTTAACCCAAGTATTAGGAATAAATAAGGGGATAGAATCAAGCTGTTTGCTATCAATGATTTATTATTATTCATAATTTTATTTACTATACGGGTTTTCATCACTATCCGGACGAGTTTTTAGCAGACGTAAAATCCACATATACTGTTCTGGTCGTTGTGTGACATAGGCTTCAATACATTGGTTCATCATGCGAGCGTCTTGTCGATCATCTCCGGTTGGGAAAGGTAATGCTGGATAAAAGTCTAGTTCATAACGACCGGTTTCGGTATTAAAGATCGTAAACAACGGAACCACCTTCGCTTTACTCAAGGTAGCGAGTCGACCTAAACCGGCAATTGTCGCCTTTTGGGTAGCAAAAAAATCGACAAAAACACTATGTTTTCTACCGAGATCTTCATCGGGTAGGTAGTAGCCTAAATAGCCATCTTTACGTATTGATTTAAGAAATGGTTTGATGCCAACACTACGGTCATAGACTCGGCCACCATACTGCACGCGTTGCTTATGCATTAACCAATCGGAAACGGGATTTTTTTGTTTTTTGGCCATTGCAGAAACGGGTAAACCACGCGATGCTAATAAAATGGCAGGGATATCAATTGCCCAAGTATGCGGAACTAAGAGAATTACATTTTCGCCTTGATTCAGTATTTGTTCTACATTTTCAAAGTCTTTTATGAAAGTATTTTTCTCCAGCCATTGCTTGTTTCTCAGCGACATTGAAGCAAAGCCCATTAAAAACATAATGGATGTCACGTACATATCCAAAAGAATCTGCTCGCGCTCAGTGATACTTTTATCGGGGAAGCACATCGCCAAGTTGACCCGCGCGCGATTATTCGCTTTACTTTTTACCCGAACCGCAAGAGTAGCCAAACCACGGGCGATGGCGCGTTTGAGTCTATTAGGAAAGAAGCTAGCTAGGCAGGCAAAAAAAACAGCAAGCCAAGTGCCCCAGTAACGAGGGTGAAGAAAATGCCATTGAAATTGAGGGTAATAGGCGTGTTCATCAAAGTCATTGCGTGGTGATGGCATAAATTACTCAGCGTAAATGAGGTCGATTGTTTAAATTTGCGGCGCAGTATAACAGCTCATTGCCAAGCGCGACAGTGACAAGTTCGCCGCCGAATAGACGGCGGCAAGCGGTGTTAGTCACTACCAAACAAGTCTCTTGTGTAGACTTTATCGGCAACATTGCTAAGGTCATCGGTCATGCGATTAGACACAATCACATCTGCTTCTTGTTTAAACGCTTCGAGATCATCAATCACTCGAGAATGGAAGAAGTGACTCTCTTTAAGAACAGGCTCATAAACAATCACTTCAATCCCTTTCGCTTTTAAGCGTTTCATGATGCCTTGAATGCTAGAGGCACGGAAATTATCCGACCCGGCTTTCATGATCAAACGATAAATACCCACAACCTTGGGATTACGTTTTAGTATTGAATCGGCAATAAAATCTTTGCGGGTGCGGTTGGCATCCACAATGGCTGAAATAATATTATTCGGCACCGCTTGATAGTTGGCTAATAACTGCTTGGTATCCTTCGGTAGGCAATAGCCACCATAGCCAAAAGAAGGATTGTTATAATGATTGCCAATACGTGGATCTAACCCGACCCCTTCAATAATTTGTCGAGTGTCTAAGCCGTTCACTTCCGCGTAGGAATCCAATTCGTTGAAATAAGCCACTCGCAGCGCAAGATAGGTATTAGAGAATAGCTTTACTGCTTCTGCTTCGGTTGAATGAGTAAACAGAACTGGGATCTCTTCTTTTTGTGCCCCTTCGACCAGTAAATCGGCAAACACTTTAGCCCGCTCACTCTGCTCACCGACGATGATCCGTGACGGGTATAAATTATCGTACAGTGCTTTACCTTCGCGAAGAAACTCAGGAGAAAATAGAATATTATCGCACTGAAATTCTTGCTTAATTCGTGCCGTGTAACCGACCGGCACGGTTGATTTGATCACCATCACCGCATTCGGGTTAATGGCCATCACATCACGAATTACTGCTTCAACGGAAGAGGTATTAAAGTAGTTGGTTTGTGGATCGTAGTCGGTTGGAGTGGCAATAATGACAAAGTCGGCATCGAGATAAGCATGTTCTTTATCGAGGGTGGCAACAAAGTTGAGTGCTTTATGGTGTAGAAAGTCTTCAATTTCTTTATCGACAATCGGTGACTGACGTTGATTCAGCATGGTTACTTTTTCTTCAATAATGTCTAAAGCCACCACTTGATGATGCTGCGCCAGCAACATCGCATTGGATAGACCGACATAGCCGGTTCCTGCTACTGCTATTTTCACGCTGTTTTTCCTATCAATAAAATATTAACGATTAATGATTGCCATATACTCAGCCACGCCCTCGGCGACAGTTTTAAAGGTGATATCACAGCCGGCGGTACGCAGTTTGGTTAAATCGGCTTGAGTATATTCTTGATACGCCCCTTTTAGATGCTCAGGGAAGGGGATAGTTTCTACTTGGCCGCGACCGTGATACGTAATGACCGCATTAGCAACTTCATTAAACGATTCTGCATGACCGGTACCGCAGTTAAAAATGCCTGATACGCCACTGTCCATAAACCATAAATTGACCGCTGCAACGTCGCCAACATAAACAAAATCACGTTTAAAGTGTTCGCTACCGGCAAACAGTTTTGGATTTTCCCCAGCGTTCATTTGATTATTGAGATGGAAGGCAACCGAAGCCATGGAGCCTTTGTGCTGCTCACGTGGGCCGTAGACGTTAAAATAACGAAAGCCAGTGATTTGCGAGAGCGTTTCATTGTGCTCGGCAGCATCTTGCCACAAGCGGCGAACGTAATTATCAAATTGTTGTTTAGAATAGCCATAAACATTGAGTGCGCCTTCATATTCAGGCTCTTCAATAAAGGTATCGGTATCACCATAAGTTGCAGCAGAAGAGGCATATAGGAAGGGGATTTCACGATCCAAACAGAAGTGCAGCAGCTCTTTCGAATATTCATAGTTATTGAGCATGATGTATTTGCCATCCCACTCCGTTGTCGCCGAACAAGCCCCTTCATGGAAAACAGCGTCTATCGGACCAAAATCATCGCCCGCCATAATTTGCGTTAAAAAATCGTCACGATCCATATAATCGGCGATTTTTAGATCAACTAAATTTTTGAATTTTCGGCCATTTTTTAAGTGGTCAACCACTAGTATATCGGTGATACCACGGTCATTAAGTGCTTTGATTATATTGCTGCCAATCATGCCAGCACCGCCGGTTACGATGATCATATTGTATTCCACGCTCAAGCTAAAAACTGCGCAAATAGTAGCAGGAAAAATGTGGATAGGCGAGCAATCCGGCCTTTGCTATTTCTTCTGATCCTTCATGTGTAAGGGCTGGCTAACGTCACCCCTTGCACTGAACTAACTTCACCACTTGCACTGAACTAAATTCCCCCCTTGCATTGAACTAACTTCACCCCTTGCACTGAACCAAATTCCCCTCCCTCGGAGGGGTGGCAGGCGAAGCCTGACGGGGTGGTTGTGGTTTTTTAAACTAAGTTCCTAGGCACTAGGTGCGGGCAGATCCTAGGAAAACAAAAGCTAGAGTCTGAGCCTGAGTTATTCGTAACGAAACCACCCCGCCCTACGGGCACCCCTCCGAAGGAGGGGAATTAACCCCACGTTTTTCCACACCGTTAATTTATATTTTCAACATCAACACTCGTCATTGCCGCGAAAATACTCGCTAACGTCACCACTCGCACTGAACCAACTTCACCATTTGCACTGAACCAAATTCCCCTCCCTCGGAGGGGTGGCAGGCGAAGCCTGACGGGGTGGTTGTGGTTTTTTAAACTAAGTTCCTAGGCACTAGGTGAGGGCAGATCCTAGGAACACAAAAGCTAGAGCCTGAGTATGAGTTATTCGTAACGAAACCACCCCGCCCTACGGGCACCCCTCCGGAGGAGGGGAATTAAAACGTAAGCTATTCACGACTACCTTAATTATTATCAGTTTTTAGCCATACCCAAGTATACGGGTGACGCTTGAGCTTATCTTGGAAGTCTTGTTGCGCAGAGATGTTTTTTAGGAGTGGGATAACATCGACCCTAGGATTGGTATTTTGAGTAAAAAAATCATCAATCATACCAAATAGGTCTTGATTTTGATATAAAAAAGCCTCTGTGATGCTTGATTGTGTCGTTTGCATAAATGAAGTTGATGCACTTAATAAATCATTAAATTGACCATCGATACCCGGACTTCCAAATTCCATCAAAGGCAGTTCATTCTGAAATGGAGTATAAAATACTTGTCTAACAAACTGGTCCTCAGAATTTAGCTTTGCACGAATGAATATACGTTGAATGGTATTATTAGGTAAATGATTACTGGTAATTTGAAGGCATTGTTTTTGACTATCAGTTTGACAACTAATTAATCTTGGTACTTCTGGAGATGGGAAGTCCACGAGAATATTATCGGCGTTTAAACTTGTCCCTGGGTTCGTCGTTTCTGTTGTTCCTTGAGTGACGTGTTGGATCCCCCAGTATATTGGGTTTCCATTGGGAAGCTGTTTTCCTTTTATATTCAGATAATAATTTGTGTCAGCTATCTCATTGGAGTAACTAAACGAGCCGTTTTGAGTCGTCGTCAGTGGCTGCCATAAATAAGCATAAGGTGCATTAAACTGTCGGCCATCGACAAAAATATTTGCTGAATCTAGAGTTAAGTCGTTAGGTATAGTCCAAGGAGCATTTGTTACTTCTTCGGGTAGCTCGGTTAACTCTAATGGAGTAGCAGCGGAACCTCTTTCTGTGAAACGAGTAAATTTAAATCCGATGAGTTGGTTAAGCTCAGGGCCATCTTTATCCGTTGCATACTGTACTGCTAATAAAGGACGTTGCTGTGAAGGAAATTCAATCTTTTCATTACCATTTTGAGTTAAGTTGTAATGTTCTGTAAAATTATCTAAATTTTGGTAGGCAGTATTAAAGCCAGTGTAGTAATCAAGGGCGCGTTTAGGATTAATATATCCTTCTTGCATCTGAATATTTGGATTCGCACTGCTTGGAGTCAAACAATTATTAGCTGCTGATCCTTTGGCGTAAATATTCAACGATTCTGGTAATAGTGCTTTAGCTAAAGTTGTTACATGGCTAATGCCCGAGCTATTAAATTCGGCAAAGCTGACATAGCCATTGTTAGGTACTTCATTTTGTTTGAAACTAAATGAAGTCGTAGAGAAGTTATCGTATTTTTTATGCACACTACCATCTGGGTTGTGCAAAATGATCTCATAAATGCTATCGGGGCGTGAAGCAAAAGCAATTACATTTTTAGATTGGTCAGAGTTATACCCAAAAATCTGGCAATTTGTTTCATTGTTTTGAACTTTTAAGCCTAAAAAGCTTACATTATAATATTTCACTGTCGGCGCAGGCGTCCCACCACCCGAACCACTCTCCCCACCGCCACAGCCGAAGAGGGTAAGGGCGATGACGGTTGTTATCATAGATTTTTGCATCATAAGGTCTCTAACAAGTTGACGTTGAAAATTGCGTTACAAATATTATGCAATAAATAGACCAGAACATACCAATGCCGTGGTTTTTTAAATCATCAAATCTAATCGTATTCTATAGCCATAAAAACCACCCCGCCCTGCGGGCACCCCTCCGGAGGAGGGGAATTAACCCCGCATTTTTCCATACCGTTAATTTATATTTTCAACATCAACACTCGTTATTGCCGCGCAAATACTCGCTAACTTCACCCCTTGCACTGAACCAAATTCCCCTCCCTCGGAGGGGTGGCAGGCGAAGCCTGACGGGGTGGTTGGTTTTTTAAACTAAGTTCCTAGGCACTAGGTGCGGTCAGATCCTAGGAAAAACAAAAGCTAGAGACTGAGTATGAGTTATTCGTAACGAAACCACCCCGCCCTACGGGCACCCCTCCAGAGGAGGGGAATTAACCCACGTTTTTCCATATCGTTAATTTATATTTTCAACATCAACACTCGTCATTGCCGCGAAAATACTCGCTAACTTCACCATTTTCACTGAACTAACTTCACCACTCGCACTGAACCAACTTCACCCCTTGCACTGAACCAAATTCCCCTCCCTCGGAGGGGTGGCAGGCGAAGCCTGACGGGGTGGTTGGTTTTTTAAACTAAGTTCCTAGGCACTAGGTGAGGGCAGATCCTAGGAAAAACAAAAGCTAGAGCCTGAGTATGAGTTATTCGTAACGAAACCACCCCGCCCTACGGGCACCCCTCCGGAGGAGGGGAATTAACCCCACGTTTTTCCACACCGTTAATTTATATTTTCAACATCACCACTCGCACTGAACCAACTTCACCATTTGCACTGAACTAACTTCACCCCTTGCACTGAACCAAATTCCCCTCCGAAGGAGGGGAATTACACTATAACCTAAAAACTTACTTCGCCGGTCTGCTGTACCAAGGGCTTCGGGCATCTGTCATGTCAAACAACCTGTGCTGACGCGACAACATTTGCCCGCCATCACGCTGAATCGGCATCCAAGAAATAGCGGCTCGGTTGGTATTATGCTTTGCCGTCATCATCTCAAGTGGTACTGAGATATAAAAGCCTTTAGTAAAACTGCCTTCGCCAAATTCATCCGCTGATAAATCCGTTTTGGTGGCAAACGCTCCGACAATCACGCCACTGTTAAATTGTTTTGAAAAATCGACCGTGACTCCAATATCTTCTGACAAATAACGTCCCGCGCTCACCTTTAACAAACTATCATCAAACAGTGACCAAAATTGTGGCTGCCAATATAACGTAGCATGACCAGTGGTGCTGCCGGTTTGCACCCGATAGTTGCGATTGATGGTGTTATCGTAATGCACTTCATCACGATAAATCCCAAACATAGAGCCCGCTTCACGCTGAGCAACATAGTTGACATCGACACCTAGCGCCCAATTTTGGTTGAGTGGGCGATACAGCCATTCAGTTCCCACCCCGGCAAACATGCTTTCAAGGTAACCGGCATAAAATTGGTTATACATGCCAGCCCCTAAATGGTCGAAATAGGTCAATTGAGCATGGTTCACTCGCACCGTGTCTTCCAAATATTCCCGGCTTAACGTTCGAACGCGTTTTAGATCGGTGCCATCCGGTGGCACGGTATACTTAAACTTATCGTAGTTATCATAAATATTGCCATACAAGCTACCAGACAGTAGCCAGTGATCATTAAAGCGCCAACTGGCATCCGCTCTCGCGCCGATAGCAAATAAATAGAAACTTTCCGAGCCACCAAACGACTGTTGCAATACCGGAGAAAGGCCAAACTGCCATGCTTTATCCTGTTGAGTGTGTTGTTCTCCATCAATCGGCGAGGGCTCTTGCACGGCTATTGCGTCATCGATGGTTGCGCCAATATAGGCTTGATCAAGCACTTGATGGGCCTTATCGCTATCGATCACCACCTCGGTTAACGGCTGTTGTTGACGAGTTTCTATCACGCGGATTTGCTCGGTGACAATACCACTGTTCAACACCACCCGGGCGAGCCGATCATAACCTTCTTGTCGATCACGATAACGTTTTTGTTCACCCGTAATCGTCACGGCATTATCGCTTTGATACACCCGCAGTGATTGATAGCCAGAAACATTGGCCAGCTGTTCGGTTACGGCTTGCCACTCTTCATTGGTTAGGTAGGTACGAGGGGCCGACGGCGCATAAGCTGGTTTGGGTTCATCTAACCATAACGGCTTAATGTGAGAAAAGTTACTATGCAAACGCAAGCCAAGGTTAACGCTATTGCCGCGTTCATAACTGACTCGTACACTGGCCCAATCGCTTAAGGCGTAGTTCATGCCAATGTTCCAAGGTGTCGATTGGGGAATCGTCACTTTGCCTGCCGTTACTGGATAATCACTGCGGTAATCATTCCCATCATATTCAATTTTGAACGAAAGCGGCGGATGTGGCGTTTGATATTCAACCCCACCAAACAGTGCCATGCAGCCGGTAAACATGCGCTTGACATCAAAACTGCCACCATTACCTTTGTAACCGGTATCGCGGCCACAATCACTCGAGCGTGTTTTGTCACCGTGTAAATTGCCTCGGTTACCTAAATAGCCCCAGCCGATGCCGAGGGTAAAATCGAGTGGCCCCCACCGTTTATTGGCGGCGAGGTATTCACCATCATATAAGCCTGTACCACCAATATCTTGCAAGCCCAACGAGACTTGCGGCAGCCAATAACTCTCTTGCCATAAACGAATTTTGGCATCAAACGATTTATCAGTATATTTGGTATTGCCGCTAAATGACGGATCGTTGCTATACAACATGTCATGAGTTTGTGCATAACGAGCGGTGGTCTCTAACCATGGAAACAGTTGCACCGAGACAGTGTAAAAATCATACACGTCATTGTGGTTATAGGCGGCACTAAATTCTCCTTCCGGTTGCATGCGAGCACTGGGCATTTGCATCAGGCCGGTGCCACCAAAATTCGATTGAGTATAAGACTGTGCGCCGAGCGGTAAAGCACAGCACAACAGGCTCGCATAGCTTAAGTATTTTATCGAATCACTTAACATCGTCGTTATTCTCTCGGCAGTTGATGGCGTAGCAGTTCAACCACCTGCTGATTGAGGTGTGCCAGTTCAGTACGGTCAATGGTTGATCCAAAGGCAGCGCTAAATGGGACGTAGATGATCGCGCCGGGTAAAATTGTCAGCGGTTGGGCATTCCAATAGCCAACCGGATGCGCTTCAACATCGCCATTGGGTTGGATGACGCTTACTTCACCGAGCGTGGGTTGTAGCCATTGCGCTCGTTGCGCATAGTCACCAGCACTGAAAGTCGCCTGCCACACTTGTGGTTCTGAATGGCGCACCGCGCCCAATACGGTCACCGTTTGATGTTCGCCTAACAGAGGGAGGTAAAGGGAAAATTGGCCGCGTAATAATGGGTTATGGCCACTCACCACTCGGATAATATCAGGATCTAACGTAATCAATGCGCGTTTGGCAAAGTGTCGCTTACGCAGCTCATTACGCAATTGTTGCCAAGCGCTCGCTTGTGGTTCTGGTACGCGATTTTGCCATTCGGCTAGCGTTCGGAGCAGAGTTTTGGCGAGAGGAAACGGTTCATGCAAACAAAACAAGCGACTATTTTGCCAGTCAATCCGTAGAGTACTAAGCGCGGTAGGTTGTGATTGCAACGCTTGTAAAACCATCGCATCCAGCCTAACTGGGCCATCAGCCACCAGCGTGACAGAAGGAGTATTGCCAGCAACGCTAACTTGAGCGACAAACTCGCCTTGAGAAATCGGCGTATTGGCGAGCAGTGGCAAACTGAACCCCAGCCAGCCCATGGCACAGAGTAAGGTGATAAAACGCATGGTTTATTCTCCCGCAAACGGTTTAGCAATAGAAAGGGTCAGGCGAGCCCCTTGTGGGCCTAAGTATTGTTCACTGGCGATCACCCGACCAGTGCTCGGGCTTAACCAATAGCGGTTTTGATAATGCTGTTGACTGGCAGTGAGCGTGACATTTTCTTCGACCAGAAGCAAAGTGTGCTGGCCAGTTGGTAAGGTTTTTTCTTGTTGACCATAAACACTAAATTGAGATTTCGCTGGCTCTATATAGTTTTGTTGATCTCGTTGCCAGTGCAATTGATACCACCAGGTGGTCGGGGTGTTAGGGTCAAGTAAATTTAAGCTCAGAGGATCAGGCGTTTTTGCTGTGACCGATAAAATATTGCCCACCACTAAATTGGCTGTTTTTGTGATGCGTCCAGCCTCAGTAACCACTAACTCCTGTTGGTTAGACACCCACTTCAAGGCGAGTGGTTCCCCTTGACCAGGTTCGGCCCAAGCTAATACCAGTAATGCATTTGGGTCATTCTCTAATCCAACAAACAGCGAAGCGTAGGGCAGGGTTTGGGCATACTCAGCGGTGGCTCGCTCATCATTAACCCCCATCAGGGCGACGGAAAGTGTTTCAGAGAGTTGCTGAGTTTGAGGGGCGCAGCCCACCAAGGCCAAGAGAGTAAACAGTAATCCATGATAAGCGCAACGCATCTCACCATCCTTTATCGAGAACCAAGTAAAAAATAAAGCCGCCTTAGGCAGCTTTATTCATGTTAAAACAGCAAGCAATTATTTTTGTGGATTGCTCACTGACGTTGCAGTGTCGTTATCACTCGCCGCCACGGCAGCGACGGCTACGGCTGCAGCCATAGTTGCTGCTGCTGTGCCTGCTGCAACGCCACCTGCTGCTGCGCCAGCAGCACCGGCACCGCCTGCACCACCAGCGGTACCAGAAGCGGCCGCGGTTGTTTCAGCAGCAATTGCGCCTTGTGCCATTGCAAAGGTTGCTAGCAATACCATTGCGGTCTTTTTCATAGTTAATCCTTATCTAACTTATTTTTAAACATCGATGTTATGAAATGAAAACTCATTTCA
Organism: Vibrio sp. 1-1(7); assembly: GCF_013048485.1. NCBI lineage: Bacteria > Pseudomonadati > Pseudomonadota > Gammaproteobacteria > Vibrionales > Vibrionaceae > Vibrio > Vibrio sp. 1-1(7). The sequence goes on from NZ_VHSP01000003.1 coordinate 113,874, forward strand.
CAGCTCATTTTAGGGCCAATGTCGAAACAATGTAAATATTTGCTGCATAAAGTTGCTTAAATAAATGAAATTGCCCAGTTGTTGGTTATATCACCGACCAATTATTGTGATACTGATCAAACTTTGTATGGGACTAGGACGAGATCGCGAAAATTATTAATTTTATTAATAGAAATGTAATTTAATTTTTCGATTAATTAAATCAATGTTTATGACTTTTTGTGGTTGATAGCCCTATCCCATCTGTGCATAATCTTCGCCACATAAAAAATAACAATATCGGCTGGCTCCAGCAATGCGTGTACAACGTAGGGCGGTAGCGTGCCTAAAATAGAATTCCTTAAGGAATATGATTAACAACGCAGGGAACACGCATGAGATGCAATAAAGCATGCCTCACCTTAGGCCTGATCAGTGCTGGCCTATTTTCATTCTCGGCACATGCCGAACTCTACAGCGGTTTAAGCCTGGCTTATAGTGATGCCGAATATCGGGCATCCACCTGGCAAGATGCCTCTCCTCTTTTAGCTCAAGTTCAATTGGGTTACTTCTTTTCTGATTATTTAGCACTTGAAGGGCGTTACTCCACCAGTGTAAAACGTGAAGAAGGCTTGTCCATCAATGGCTTATCCAGCGTTTTGTTCAAAGCTAACATGCCCACCACCGATCGCCTCGCGATGTATGCTGTCGCGGGCTATTCCTACGTGCGTGCTGATTATCAACATCAAACCAATAATGACAGTGGGGCTTCGTTTGGGGTCGGTTTCCACTACGCACTGAGCGGTAAAACCGCGGTTACGGGTGAGTTTATCAATTATCTTGCTGGTGATGATGTGCGTTTAACCGCTTTACAATTGGGTATGCAGTTTAAGTTCTAGGACCTAGAACCTAGGACTTAAAACGCATCACTTTCCTATTCAACCATCGGAAAACACCATGTTTGACAGACGCTTTACCTTTTTTGCACCGTTATTACTTTGTATGCTCACTAGCCAAGTCTATGCACAAGGTCCTACAGCGGCTCAGATCAGTATGTTTCAAAATTTGCCAACGGCTCAAAAGCAAGCTTTAGCGAAAGAATATGGTATTGATCTTTCCCAAGGAGTCTCTAGCCCAACAGAAAAGCACGAAGAAGTAAAAACTCAAGAGCCAAGAGAAACAGACACCGAGCATGATCTCAATGATCAAGATAAAAACAGTAAGGAAGTTCAAGCGAATAGATTAAAACGTTTTGGTGTCAATTTATTTGCTTCTTCGCCGTCCACTTTTGCCCCTACCAATGACTCTCCGGTTCCGAGTGACTATCCAATTGGCCCCGGGGATGAGATTGTCGTTCAGCTATTTGGTAAAGAAAACCTCATTCACCGTTTACGGGTGAACCGTGAAGGCGTGATTAACTTTCCTTCTCTTGGCCCGATTTCGGTTGCAGGTCTCTCTTTTAGTGAAGTTCGTGCAAGTTTGAGCCAACGCGTTCAAGAGCAGATGATCGGGGTTCGTAGCGACATCACTCTTGGTGAGCTACGCAGTATGCAAATTTTTGTTATGGGCGAGTCCTATAAGCCGGGTGCCTATACCGTTAGTGCATTAACCACCATATCACAAGCGATTTACCACAGCGGTGGGTTTAGCAAAAGCGGTGCATTACGCAACATTCAACTAAAACGTCATGGTCAAGTCGTGCAAACGTTAGATATGTACGATCTACTATTAAAAGGCGATACCAGTGCAGATGTCCGTTTGATGCCGGGCGATGTTGTATGGATTGCGCCGGTGGCTGACGTTGCTGTCATTGAGGGACAAATACAACGCCCAGCTATTTATGAAATAAAGCCAGGTAGCACCTATCAAGATCTTATCACTATGGCGGGTGGCTTACGTGTCAATGCCTTTGCTGAACGTAGCCAATTAAAACGTTTATTACCTGGAGAAAGTGTTGAATTACGCGATGTCAATTTAACAGAGATCAACACACTTAATCAGCCTGTACATCATGGTGACGTACTAACCGTCGCAACACGAACAAATCCACTAACGAATGTCGTGCAGATCACCGGTGATGTGACTCACCCAGGAGTAGTTGAGTGGCAAGAAGGCATGACCGTGAGTGATATCTTTCAATCTCAAGACAGCGCATTTAATCCGAGTGCAGATTTAGATTATGCTTTATTAGTTCGAGAAGTTAATCATCAAAGGGATATAAAGGTTTTACAGTTTAATTTAGCTGATGCCCTACTTAATCCATCGTCATCAAACAATCTCGTTTTATCTAATGGTGATCAACTGGTTGTATTTAGTCGTCGTGGGGTTGATCGAGATAACGGTACTGCAGTTGAAATCGTGCAATCACTTGATGAAGCAGAACGTCAGGCGCAGAAAGATAAACAAGCGACCGACAAACAATTAGCACTAGGTGCAGATCGCTCATCGAACTCTCGTCGCGCTCTGTTAGCTCCGATACTGTTGCGTTTGCAACAACAAGCCCGTTACGGAGAGCCTGCCGCTATTGTTGAGTTAGTTGGTGAGCTTCGTTATCCAGGTCGTTATCCGATAACCCAAAAACAAGATTTAAATAGCTTATTAATCGCCGCAGGTGGATTGACTTCAAATGCATATACTGATCGTGCTGAGTTGACCCGTGCAGCCATTAACCAAACTGATTACCATGCAAATATTGAACAAATTAACTTAAATGCGGTGCTCAGTGGTGAGGCACAAGTCATCGTTCAGCCGCGAGATCGACTTAGCGTTTTTGAGCGTCCAGAGATACAACATCAATACACGATCACCTTGCAAGGCGAAGTTAAATTCCCTGGAATCTATACCATCCGTCGTGGTGAAACCCTAGCGCAGCTATTACAGCGAGCCGGAGGATTAACCGAGTTTGCTCACCCACAAGGGGCCATTTTTACCCGTGAAGCGTTGCGCCAGCAAGAGCAAAAACTGCTCAGCCAATATGCTGCTGATATGCGTCGTGAAGTGGCGAAAAAAACCTTCAATGCCGATAGCCGAGTCTCGAATGTAATTAATGATCCAGATAAAACCCTCGCCTTTATTGAAGAGGCAACCAAACAGCGAGCATTAGGCCGCATGGTCGTTCAATTGGATCAAATTATTGATGGCTACGCGGGCGCTAACTTTATGCTCGAAGATGGTGACTTTTTATTTGTTCCGACCTATCGCAATACCGTTTCTATTATGGGTGAAGTACAAGTGGGAATTACTTACTTACTTGACCCAAGTTTAACGGTCGATGATTACATCAACAGAGCCGGCGGCATGAAAAAACAAGCCGATGATGAGCGCATTTTTGTCGTACGTGCCGATGGTTCGGTATTTAAACCTAACACCGGTTTTTGGTTTGGCCGCCGTAATGAAGCATTAAAACCCGGCGATACCATCGTCGTCCCAGTCGATACCGACTACCGCGACGCACTTAACGTCTGGACCGCCGCCACACAAATCCTTTATCAAACCGGTGTAGCAGTGAATGCGTTGAAGTAGGGATGCAGATCCTAGGGTGAAGCAGGCCCTAGGACCTAGAACCTAGAACCTAAAAACCTAAAAACCTAAAAACCGGAATCCCATCATGCGCCAACTGAACTTTGAAAAACTAGAGGTTTGGAAACGAAGTTGCCGTTTATCTTGTGACTTATATCTGTTACTCGATACCTGTAAAAATTACGGTTTTAAAGATCAGATAACACGTAGTGCCTTATCAATTGCTTCAAATATTGCTGAAGGTGAGGAACGTGAAACGGCTAAGGAGTCAGCTCGTTTTCTCTATATTGCTAAAGGTTCTGCCGGAGAAGCGATAACTCAACTTTATATTGGTATCGAAGCTGGATTTTTAGATAAACAAAAAGGTTTAGCGTTACTCAATGAAGCGAAAGAAATATCGGCAATGTTAGCTTCTTTGATAAAAATTCGAAAAGGCTATGTTCGAGAAGATTCTGCGGAATATTTAGGAAAAGCAGGGCCTAGGTAAAAGCAGGTCCTAGGAAAAGCAAGACCAAGATCAAGGTCCTAGGGAAGAGCAGGTCCTGGGTCCTAGGGAAAAACAAGACCAAAACCGAAAACTCCGAACTTAAAGAATCAAAGAACCTAGGACCTAGCACCTAGGAACTTAAAGACCTAGAACCTAAAAACCTATTAATTAATTTCACCGATCCTACCCCTAGCGCCGGGTGTTTTCCTAGGCCCTAGAACCTAGGATCCTAGGACCTAAAAACCCAATGGAACAACAGAAACTAACACCACCTAATTACTTAACCTATCCACCACAACCCGCAGCGATTGCCGATGACGAAATCGACTTACGCGAACTCTTCATCGCCCTCTGGAAAGGCAAATGGATCATCATCGCCACCACCTTCATCTTTGCCGTGGGTGCCGTGTTTTACGCTCTTAGCCAACCCAATATTTATAAAGCCGATATACTTTTGGCTCCTGCGGAAAGTAGTGGCGGTGGCGGTTTGGCAAAAATGGCTGGCCAGTTGGGAGGCTTAGCTGCCCTAGCGGGGGTAAACCTTGGCAGTGGGGAAGGTAGCCAAACCGAGCTTGCCGCGCAAGTGATTAAATCTCGCCAATTTATTCAACACTTTATTGAAAAGTACCATATTTTGGTTCCGCTCATGGCAACTAAAGGCTGGGATTTGACCACCAATCAATTGATTATTAATGATGCCGTGTATGATGAACAAACCCAAACTTGGTTGCGTGAACCACAAGGGCTACGCGGTGCAAAACCGACCGCGCAAGAAGCGCATGAAATGTTTGTTAAAAATATACTCACCGTTACTAGCGATAAAACCAGCGGCCTGTATACCGTGAGTGTTTCTCATTATTCTCCTTATATTGCTCAGCAGTGGGCGACCTGGTTAGTGGCAGAAATTAACCAAGTGATGCGTGAGCGCACCATTGCCGAAACCACCCAAAACCTCAATTACCTGCAAGAGCAGCTACAAAAAACCTCAGTGGCCGATATGCAAGCCACCTTCTATAAACTGATTGAAGAACAAACCAAGAGCCTGATGCTGGCTGAAGTGCAAGATGAGTTTGTCTTTAAAGTGGTTGACCCAGCCGTAGTACCAGAGCTAAAAGATAAACCGAAACGCGCGCTGATTTGTGTGCTAGGCACCTTACTCGGCGGCATGCTGGGCGTAGCGATGGTTTTGGTTAGGTTTGCGTTTAGAAGAGAAGATACTGAGGACCTAGGACCTAGCACCTAGGACCCAAAAACCTTTTTCAGGAAATAATCATGAAAATTCTTGTCACCGGTGGCGCGGGCTTTATTGGCTCCGCAGTTATTCGCCATATTATTCAAAACACCCAAGATAGCGTGGTCAACCTGGATAAGCTGACTTATGCAGGTAATTTAGAATCGTTAGCCTTGGTTGCAGACAGTGAACGCTATGCCTTTGAGCAAGTGGATATTTGTAACCGTACTGAACTGGATCGCGTCTTTGCTCAGCATCAACCGGATGCAGTGATGCACTTGGCCGCTGAATCTCATGTTGACCGTTCTATCGATGGCCCTGCTGCTTTCATTGAAACTAATATTGTTGGCACTTATACGCTATTAGAAGCCACCCGTAGCTACTGGAATCGCTTAGACGATGAGCGCAAAGCCGCGTTTCGTTTTCATCATATTTCAACCGATGAAGTGTATGGCGACTTGCCACACCCGGCTGATATTTATAATGATGAATGTTTAATGGTGAATGGTGAATTAACTCAAAATAATTCAACATTAAACATTAACCATTTACCCTTGTTTACTGAAACCACCGCTTATGCGCCATCAAGTCCTTACTCCGCATCTAAAGCATCGAGCGATCATTTAGTTCGAGCATGGCTACGCACTTATGGTTTACCCACCATAGTTACTAACTGCTCAAATAACTATGGCCCGTATCATTTCCCTGAGAAGCTTATTCCGCTGGTGATCTTAAATGCTTTAGAGGGTAAGCCATTACCCATTTATGGTAATGGTGATCAAATTCGTGATTGGCTGTATGTCGAAGACCACGCCCGTGCACTGTACAAAGTGGTCACGGAAGGCAAAGTGGGGGAAACCTACAATATCGGCGGCCATAATGAGAAGCAGAACATCGAAGTGGTAAAAACCATTTGTGCGATTATGGATCAACTCGTGCCGATGGAGCAGCGTGGCTACCCAGTCAACACGCAACATGCATCATTAATCACTCATGTTAAAGATCGCCCTGGCCATGACAGACGCTATGCGATTGACTCAAGTAAGATGCAAAAAGAACTTGGTTGGACACCCATCGAAACCTTTGAAACAGGCTTAAAAAAGACGGTTCAGTGGTATTTGGATAACCAAGAATGGTGCCAAAATGTGCAAGATGGTAGCTACCAACGTGAACGGCTCGGTAGTTGTTAATGATTAATGGTGAATGTTTAATTGGTAATGGTTAGCTGATAATGCTGAATGTTGGGGGAGTGGATGAGCTCGAATCTGGTGTTGGACAAAGCGTTTCAATTTGCGGTTCGAATCGTCAAGCTAAACCAATATTTAGTTAAAACACATAAAGAATATGTGCTGACTAAACAACTATTACGATCGGGTACATCAATTGGTGCCAATATCAATGAAGCGCAAGCCGCACAAAGTCATGCAGACTTTATTGCAAAAATGTCGATTGCTAGTAAAGAAGCCAGAGAAACCCATTATTGGTTAAAGCTGTTGTGTGAAACTGATTACTTAAACCAGAAAGATGAACATGTTGTAACCTTACTCACTCAGAGTGAAGAGCTGATAAAAATGCTTACCAGCATTGTTAAAACCGCCCAGCAAACTCAAAAGCAGTAAACCAAGCTATTTCATTCCATTCAATATTAACCAAGTAACATTAAAATTATTAAGTATTAATCATGGAATTAAACATTCAACAATCAACATTAAACACTCAACACAATACCAAGGGGATTGTGTTGGCCGGCGGCTCCGGCACGCGCCTTTATCCCATCACCATGGGAGTCTCTAAACAGCTGCTACCGGTTTACGACAAACCGATGATTTACTATCCGTTGTCAGTATTAATGCTGGCGGGTATTCGTGAGATTTTGATCATTACCACTCCAGAAGATCAAACCAGTTTTCAACGTTTATTGGGTGATGGCAGCCAGTTTGGTATTGCCCTTGAATACGCCGTGCAAGAGTCACCTGATGGCCTTGCGCAGGCCTTTATTATTGGTGAAGCCTTTATTGGCGATTCCTCAGTCTGTTTAGTATTGGGCGATAATATTTTTTGGGGGCAAGGTTTTCGACCTAAATTGCAACAAGCGGTTGCTAATGCCAATAGCGGCCAAGGGGCAACGGTATTTGGTTACCAAGTCAAAGATCCTGAGCGCTTTGGTGTGGTCGAGTTTGATGATAATAAACACGCCATTTCAATTGAAGAAAAACCCAGCCAACCAAAAAGCAATTTTGCTGTCACTGGGCTGTATTTTTACGATAATCAAGTCGTAAAACTGGCCAAAGAAGTGCAGCCTTCAGCGCGTGGTGAACTAGAAATTACCTGCCTGAATGAGATGTACTTAAAGCGTAATCAACTCAATGTTGAACTACTTGGTCGTGGCTATGCGTGGCTGGATACCGGTACTCATGAAAGTTTATTAGAGGCCGCACAGTTTGTAGAAACGATAGAAAAACGCCAAGGCTATAAAGTCGCTTGCCTAGAAGAAATCGGCTATAGCCAACAGTGGTTAACCACTGAGCAAGTGGCAGCACGTGCAGAGTTAATGGCTAAAAATGGTTATGGGCAGTATCTTTCATCACTTTTAGAAGGTCAGGCATGAGTTTAATTAAATGGATTGAGTTTCCTTGCTTAGGGGATGAGCGAGGAAACCTCGTCGTGTTAGAAGGGATGAAGAATATACCGTTTGAGATCAAGCGAGTTTATTATTTATTTGGTATGCAGCCCAATATACCACGTGGTTTTCATGCTCATAAAGCAATCGTACAATATGCAGTTTGCGTTAAAGGCTCTTGTGATATCTTGATGGACAATGGAAAAGAGAAACAAATTGTCACTTTAGATTCACCAGTCAAAGGTTTATTGATTGATGTGATGCAATGGCATGAAATGAGCAATTTTAGTCAAGATTGCGTGCTGATGGTGTTAGCCAGCGAACGTTATGATGAAAGTGATTATATAAGAAATTACGATGAGTTTGTGAATAGAATTAAAGGTGAAGCATTTGAATGAATTAATCTTTGCTGGTTCAGGGAAAGGCGGCATCGTGGCATTAAAATCACTACAAGCCGAATTTGAAAAAATTTACGTACTAAGTGATGATGAGATTATCAACTCTATATTGCGTTCTTCTGATAGAAAAATAAAAGACTTTATGGATGTTGATACAAAGATTGTAGTGTGTGCAGGATATATGAAAATTATCAAAAGTAAAGATCTAGAATCTAAGACTTTTATAAATACTCATCCTTCTTTGCTCCCCAAATATCGAGGTATTCATAGTTTGGCTTGGGCCATGTTGAATTTTGAAAAAAAACTTGGATTTACTATTCATTTGATGAATGAGAACATCGATGACGGCCCGATTTTAGAACAGTTTGAGATAGAATATAATGACGAAACATCAAAGGAAATTTCTTTAAAGTTTGAAAATTATGTTGAAACTAGACTTGGGCGTGTGGTTAAAGATTTCTGTGAAGGTAAGATACTTCCTAAAGAGCAAGATAGAATGGCTGCTACTTGGGTAGCTAGACGTAACTTGCGAGATTGTCTAATTAAGTATGAGTATACAATTGAATATATCGAACGAATGTTTAAGGTTCTAGTTAGACCCTATCCATTGCCGATGATTGAATTGAGAGGGAATGTTTATGAGATCACATCAGCTAGTTTTATCAAAACGGATTACTATACTGATATCGGTAGGGTTTTAAACATCGAAAATCGGGATGTTTATATAAAGGTTTCTAACGGCATACTTGTCGTTAAAGAGCTAAGGGTACTTGATGAGAATATTACGGCTTATCCGGGTGATATACTTAAGTTAGGAGAGAGGTTGTGAAATTAATAAAGTATGATTCATCGTATAAGGCCAAGTGGGATGAATTTATTAAAACCTCTAAGAATGGCCTTTTTATGTATCAAAGAGAGTTTATGGAGTATCACAGTGATCGATTTGTTGATTTTTCATTTATGATTGCTGATGACAAGGGGAAAATTAAAGCAGTTTTCCCTGCCAATATTTCAGGTGAAATAGTATATAGTCATCAAGGTTTAACTTTCGGTGGTTTGGTCGTAAATAGTCATTCAACTGTTAAGTCAGTTTTAGATATATTCACCCTGCTTAAATGTGGTTTGAAAGAATACGGTGTAAGCAAAATTATTTATAAATGTGTTCCTTATATATATAGCGCTATACCATCGCAAGAAGAGTTGTATGCATTATTTATGTGTAATGCAAGCTTAATTAGATGTGATGTCACAACGAGTATTAATCTATCTCACCCTCTTCCATACGGAAGTCAAAGAAAAAGATCTATAAAAAAAGCATTAAAATCTGATTTGGTTGTCGAAAGAGAGTATGAAATAGAAGAGTATTGGGAAATTCTAAATCAAGTTTTAAACTCAAAGCATAATGCTCAATCTGTACATACTGTGGAAGAAATGAAGTACTTAATGAGTAAGTTTCCTGATAACATAAAATTATATGTAGCAAAACAAAATAGTGTTGTTTTGGCTGGAACTATTATTTTTGAAAGCGAGTTTGTGGCTCACACACAGTATCTTGCTAATTCTGAACGGGGAAAAGCATGCGGAGCGCTTGATATTGTAATTGATACACTAATCTCAGATGTTTATAAAAACAAAAAGTACTTTGATTTCGGTATATCAAATGAGAATGAAGGTAGGTATTTAAATCAAGGTCTTATTACCCAAAAAGAAGGTTTTGGTGCAAGAGCTGTAGTTCACAAACAATATGAGATATTAATTCATGATTAAGTTTTTGGATTTGAAAGAAATCAACAAACATTACAAAACTGAGTTAAAAGAAGCTTGTTCTCGAGTCATTGATTCTGGCTGGTATATTCAAGGCCAAGAGTTACAGCAGTTTGAAGCCGAATTTGCTGCCTATTGCGGCACTAAACACGCGATTGGCGTAGCAAATGGCCTTGATGCGTTAATCTTAGTGCTGCGCGCGTGGAAAGAGTTAGGAAAATTGCAAGAAGGGGATGAAGTGATTGTCCCTGCGAACACCTACATTGCCAGCATTTTAGCTATTACTGAAAACCGCTTAACGCCAGTACTGGTTGAGCCAGATATCAATACCTATAACTTGAGCCCAGAAGGTATTCAAGCGGCGATCACGCCAAAGACCAAAGCGATTCTTCCGGTGCATCTGTATGGTTTAATTTCACCGATGGCTGAGATTATGCAAATTGCTCAAGAATACGATTTATTAGTGTTAGAAGATTGCGCGCAAGCGCATGGCGCAGAAATTAATGGTCAGCGCGCGGGTAATTGGGGACATGCGGCGGGGTTTAGTTTCTACCCAGGTAAAAACCTAGGAGCACTAGGGGATGCGGGAGCGATTACCACCAATAATGATCAGTTAGCTGATACGTTAAAAGCGCTGCGTAATTATGGCTCACATAAAAAGTATGAGAACCTTTACCAAGGTGTTAATAGTCGTTTAGATGAAATACAAGCCGCGATGTTACGCGTGAAGTTGTGCCATTTAGATAATGAGACGCAAGTTCGACAAAAAATCGCATTGTATTATTTAAATAACATTAAAAATAAACTTGTAACGCTACCAGAGGTAAAAATAGAAAGGTCACATGTGTGGCACCTATTTGTAGTAAGAACAGAAAATAGACAGGAATTGTGTGATTGCTTGCAAAAAAATGGTATTCAAACGCTTGTGCATTATCCAATACCGCCACATAAGCAGCAAGCTTACTCAAACTATGAAAAGTTATCTTTACCTGTAACTGAATTGATTCATGAGCAAGTTCTATCTTTACCAATAGATCCTACTTTAAACGAAACTGATGTTTATAAAATTGTTGAAACAATTAATGGATTTAAACTTTGAAAAAGATAATTATTAAGTTGATACTTTTTGTTTGTAAGAATCTAAGGATTGGCTTTTACAATTTTATTTCTGATCACAATATTCAAGCAATAAAAAATCAGCCTGTTTTAGCTAAAGGATCAGGTGTAATTGAAATGGCAAAAAGCGTTAAATTAGGTGTAGAGAAATCACCTGGTTTTTTTTCTAGTTACATTTATATTGAAGCTAGAAAAGTCACGAGTCAAATTATAGTTGGAGAGAATACGCACATAAACAATAATTGCAGTATTATTTCTGATGGCTGTAAAATTAAAATTGGACAAAATTGTTTATTTGGATTGAATACACAAATTATTGATTCAGATTTCCATGATTTAAAACCTCAAAGACGTTTTGGTGGCGGAAATGTGCTAATGTCAGATATAACGATCGAGAATAATGTTTTTGTTGGTAACAACGTGAGCATATTAAAAGGGGTTACTATTGGGGAAAACTCAGTTATTGCCAATGGATCGATTGTCTCTAATTCAATACCGAACAATGTCATTGCGGCAGGTGTACCTGCTAAAGTTTTAAGAAGTATATGAACCTATTAAAAACATCAATACTCTCTGGTATTTCTACTTTAATAAGAATAATAAGCGGCGTTATCATTACGAAAGTTGTTGCAACTTTTACGGGGCCGGCGGGCTTGGCAGTTATAGGTCAATTACAAAATATTATAAGTCTTGCTATGTTGCTAACGGGTGACTTTTTAAAAACAGCGACAACAAAATATACTGCTGAGTACAAAGAACAAGAGCAGAATAAATATAAGATTTGGTCAAGTGCTTTAAAAATCATCATATTTTTAAATGTTGTGGTTTTTTTTGTTTTTTATTTTTTTTCAGATGAAATTTCAACTTACTTTCTAAAAAGTACAGAGTTTTCATATGTGTTTAAAGTATTTTCAATTAGTTTGCCATTTTTTGTGCTTAATTCTTTTTTATTGGCAATTATCAATGGTCAAAAGGATATCAAGCGTTACATTTTCTTAAACATAACCTTGAGCATCGTATCTTTATTACTAGTTTGTTTACTCAGTTATTTTTACGGGATAACAGGATCTTTAATTGCTTATGCAACAAATCAGTCTATAGTATTTTTCATTACTATTTTTGTAGTTAAGAATCAACCTTGGTTCAAAGTTAAATATTTTTTTTATAAGACTGAACTGTCACAATATAAAAAATTATTTGGTTTCGCATTAATAACGTTTACATCGATAATAGCATCTAATGGTTCGGTTTTTTATATTAGGAGTTATTTGATAGAAAACCTTTCACCAGCACTAGCTGGTAATTGGCAAGCGATGTGGTCGTTATCACAGATCTCATTGTCGTTAATCACAATGTCTTTGGCTACGTATTTATTACCAACACTCTCTCATTTGAAAAGTAAGGTTCTAATTAACAAAGAGTTGCAAGCAGCAATTAAAATTATAATGCCAATTACATTAATAATCTCTTCAGTTATATACGTCTTAAGAGATGTTATTATCATGATCCTATATACAACAGAGTTCACCGCTATGAGGGACTTGTTTTTTTGGCAAATGATAGGGAACTCTATTAAGGTTTGTGGGTGGTTATATGGCTACGTACTTGTAGCAAAGGGAATGGTTAAATATACCGTTTCAACAGAAATTATATTTGCATTAATCTGGTGTTTTTTATCTTCATATTTAATTGATATATATGGATTGATAGGGGCCATTTATGCCTTTACTATTAACGCTTTGTTGCATAGTATCGCTATGTTTTTAGTATATAAATTTAAGGTTAACTAGATATGCTTAATAGTGTGAGTATTATAATTTCTGCTTTTAATGGTCGGCATTATATTGAAGAAACAATTAATTCCTGCCTTCAGCAGACCCACAAAAATTTGCAAGTCATCATCATAGATGACGGCTCCACGGATGGGACTAGAGACTTACTTTTATCTTATAAAGACAGAGTGAAACTTATCTTTAATGAGAAAAATGTAGGTATTGCAAAAAATGTTAACAAAGGTGTTAATGAAATAAATAGTGAGTTCTTTATACTACTTGGGCATGATGATGTATTACCAAAAAACCATGTAGAATTAATGATTTCAGAGTTTAACGACGATATTGTAGGCGTTCATTGTAACAGTATATTGATAGACAGTATAGGTAATGAAAACGGTTTCTCTCGCAATGATATAATTCAAGAGAAAAAAACAGAAAATTGTTTATTTGAATTATCGCTAGACAACTTTATAAGTAGTTGTGGCATGATTCACAGGACTAGTATTTTTAAAGCAACTAAAGGTTGGGATGAAACGTATAGGAATTTTGGGGAGTGGCTATATTATATTAAAGCATTAGAACATGGAAAGATAAAGTACACTACGAATACTTATGCTTACTACAGGCGTCATGATACTAATATTACAAATACTTTCAAAGATAAAAATGTAATTAAAAAGTTAAATACTTATAAAAATACATGCCGAAAATTAGCTCATAAAAAAAATGCAAATACGTTTATTGAAAATATTAAATACTACTTCAACAGAAATAAACAATTTATTAAGGTGTTTGTTTCATAGGGGAGTGAAAAATCATGAACATGCGCGTGTTTAAAGGGCAGGGAAATCGCATGAATATGCCCATTTTTAAAGGGCTTTCGTAAAATTAGAATCTTCTAATCTACAAGGTATTTTTTTAGCATTCAACGCAAACGAATGAAGTGTGCGATGGATGTAAACTACTTAAGCAAGATTCTTGGAGCCCTTGAATGACGGGGATGTTCATGCGATTTCCGTGATTAGGAAGCTTTTATTTACGGGAATGTCGTGTAGAATTTATTAAATCAATCATCGTTGCCCATACTGAAGATAGAGGTACTTTTTGATAAAGAAAATAATTACAGTAAATGAAATGTTCTCCGATAATATTGGTGATCAAGCGATTTCCGATCAAATGGAACATTTCTGCAAAAAAGGTGACAACTATCTAGTTGATAAAGCTGATTTTTCTTTTAGAACATCATTGAAAAAACAAAATGTAGTTAAAGTTAATGAAAAAAAACTGATTAGATTGCCGATTTATTTAAAGCCGTTTTTACTTATTTTAAAAAACGCAGGTAAAGCTAATGCTATAGCAAAAAATAAATATGACTTGGCTATTATTGGAGGTGGGCAATTAATTTTGTCTAACGGATCTTTTTCTGCCTCAATGTTTTTATATGCCTTATTCTTTAAACTTTATGGAACGAAGGTTAAGATAGTATCTGTAGGTGTTGGAGAGAGGTTTTCATTAGTAGATAAAATCATTTATCGTTTTGCATTTTATTTTGTTGATGAGTTTTTTTTAAGAGATATTAAAAGCCAAGAAAACTTGAGAGCTATTTTTGGTAAGAAAGCTGAATATTCACCAGATATAGCGTACTTTATGTCAGGAAAGATATGCAAAAGCACATCGAGTAAACACTTAATATGTCCAGTTGAATATGAGGTATTTAAGCGGTACTACAAGGAAATGGGATATAATTTTGTTGATTATAAAAAATATGAAAATAAGTGGATAGACGAGATTGAAAGTATCATATTTGATAATCCAGACGATGGGGTTATTATCACTGCAACTACATTAGCCGATTATCAATTTGCTGTGAGTATTTTTAAGCTGTTGAGTGCTAAGCATGTTGGCAGAGTTGAACTGGTTAAAACAGAAAACTGGTATGAATTCATTGATATTGCAAAGAATTGCGATAGTGTCATGTCAGGGAGAATGCACGCACTTATACTTTGCCATTGCTTAGGATTGAAAATAGTGCCTTATAAGATCTCTAAAAAAATCAGTGCGTTCGAGAACTTTTATTTAAAAGCAGATGCATCTACTCACAAACATGTGCTTGACATCTTAAGAGATGAAATACTATGAAAATATTAATATTTTCTCATGAATACCCACCTAAAATAGGAGGGGCTGGTATTGTTGCTCAAGAGTATGCACATTGCTTATCAGCGGCTGGTCATGACATAACTGTGTTAACACAGTTAACGGAAGAAGATAACTTGCGTTCCGATTCCAAAATATTTCATGTGGTTAGGGTTAAAGCAAAAAATCGATTTTGGTTTTTATCTTATCGTTATGCTGCTAACTGGGATTCATTTGATTTGATTATATTAAATGATGTTGGAGCGGCATATACAGCAGGTTTATTCTTTAATAGCGAATTATTAACTAAGTGTGTAATGTTATTACATGGAAGTGAGCCTGAGACAGTTTTTATAAATCCAACTTTGATAAGAAAGTTAAGCTTATTTAAGCTCACATATTTACGTGCTTTGAATAAGTGTAAAAAAATTATTTCTGTTAGTGATTTTATGAAAGATAAGTTCGTTAACTATACGGGTTTATTTAGCTTAGAGAGTAAAATTGTTGTAATACATAACTTTATTGATCAAGAATTGTTTAAACCCAGCATTGATAAATCATTTCGCACTGATGTGGGTCTTCCAGATGACGCATTTTTACTGGTTTCTGTTAGCAGAATAGTATTTGGGAAAGGTTATTTAGAAAAAATAAATATATTTGAAAATCTAGTAAATAACTTTAAAAGGGATATATATTGGTTAATAGTTGGAGACGGTGAAGATTTAGAGTATTTGAAAAATGTAGTTAGTGAAAAAAAACTAACTAAGAGAATTATTTTTTTAGGTGCTGTGCCAAGAAATAAGCTTCCTAGAATTTATTCGAACTCTAACCTTTTTTGGTTGCTATCTAATTATGAAGAGTCCTTAGGTTTAGTTTATATAGAAGCGCAGGCATGTGGCTGCCCTGCACTTGGCTGGAATTCTTCAGGTGTAAGAGAGGCAATAATTAATGATGAAAATGGTTATCTAGTAAATTCTGAAGATGAAATAATAGAGTTGTTTGTACTAAATAATTTTAAAAAGCTTGATATTAATAAGATTGTGAATTTTTCATCAAACTTTCATAGTGACAAATTAGTAAAATTTATAAATAATTTATAGTTAAAAATATTGGCAATAGTATGGTCAGGGTCCACAGGGAAATCGTACGAATACTCCCATTTTCAAAGAGCTTTCGTCAAATTAGTATCTTCTAATTTACAAAATGTTTCTTTAGCATTCATCACATTATTGGAAACTCATTAAGGATCAATTTGTAGATCATTTTGAGTGTTTTTTAATGGTTCTGTACTTAAACGGAGCCAAATTATGACGACAATAACGAACCCAAGCTCGAAAAAACTCAGTGCGGAAGAGTTGCATGATGCAACGCGTTCTCACTGGGGAATTGAGTCGATGCATTGGCAACTTGATGTTACTTTTAGAGAAGATGCATGTCGCATTCGAGTCGATGATCGCGCAGAGGCTTTTTCAAGGATCAGGCAGGTATGTTTGAACCTTTTAAAGCAAGAAACGAGCTTTAAGGGAGGCATTCAGCGCAAACGAATGAAGTGTGCGATGGATGTAAACTACTTAAGTAAGGTTCTTGGAGCCCTTGAATGACGGGGATGTTCATGCGATTTCCGTGGAATGTCCATGGTTTTCTTCTTTCCGTTTCTTGTTTATTAATGAGAGCTTTTGGTTTATGCGTATGTCGCTAAGTATAAATGCTTTTTTCTCACTTCTATTTTTTTACGCAATAGCGATGCCATTTTTTCATAACAAAATTGGTAGTGCTGGTATTTTGGTTGTAAATGGAGCGTTAATATTATTTATTGCTTCTTTTTTGCTGATGTGCAAGAGGTTTACCTTCTCATTTGAAAATAGTGTACATAAAAAAATAGGACTACTATATCTCTATCCCCTTCTTTTTTTTCTTTTTTTGATTCCAGTATCGATGGTGTTTGGGCTACTTTTTGGTGGGATAACTATAATTGAGAGAGACTTTTTTGAATTATATCGACCAATACTTTATATATTAGTTTTTCTATTTGGTTATATGTATTTTTCAAAAAAAGACAGTGTTGAATACTTTGAGAAGCTTATTTTGGCTATATTTGTAATTATAGTGCTTTTTGGCTTGAATCATTTTTTTAGAATATTTGATTCGATCAGTGAGTTGTATACTAAGTCACATAACATTCGGACAAGACGAGTCTCGGTGCCTTTTGTTAATCCGTATGACTATGCTTTTTTTATGACATTTTTTATCTATTATTTTTTCATAAAGTTCTTATATGATAGATTAGTGTATTTACCATTTTTTTTGTTATCCGTTGTTATGTTTGTACTCCCACAATCTAGATCGGTTGCTGCTGGATTTATTGTTGGTTTTTTTCTAATAATGCCCTTGTTCTTGACTTACTCTGGCTTCAAGTTAAAAACGTTTAGAATTAATTCTAGGTTACTGTTTTTTTACCTTTTCTTTATTTTTCTTGTTATATCTTTTATTGTCTCTATACCTTATTTAATTGAAAACTTTAGTTACTTGACTGGTCAATTTATTAGATTGCTGGAGAGTGGAGAGGTTGGTGGTTCTGCAGGTACGAGATTAGAGCAATTCTTGTTCGCGTTAGATAAAGCAATAGTTAACCCATTTATTATGTTGTTTGGTAATGGCCCAGCAAAAGATGAAATGGAATTTGTTGAATCGATATATAACTATTTTTTTTATAGGTATGGTTTGATTGGTGTTATATTATATTTTCACTTGCTTCTCCTGACGTTGTTTTTCTGTTTTAAAATTATAAAATCTTTAGGCTATCAATCAAAATCTTATGCATTATTTATGGCAATATTTTTATGGCTTATGACCATCCCACTTTTATCTATAGGTAATAACTTTACTGAGCAGGCTAGAACCTCATTCTTTTACTACATGCTTTTAGGTTTGGTGGCTGCATCTTACTATCAAATAGTGATAAAAAAGGGTAATTAACTTGAAAATTTCATACATTACAATGCAATTTCCCGTACCATCTGAGACTTTTGCTTCTTTGGATGTGGAAACGTTACGCACCAAGGGGGAGAAAGTTTCTGTTCACTGCATGAGATTTAAACCCCCTCAATTTAATAAACTAATGGAGGAAAGAGGGCATAAAGACTTAGAAGTATCACATTTTTCATTATCAAATTTTTTATCGTCACTTGGATTTTTTTTTATACACCCAGCAGTGTTATTTTCTCTTTGCTGGTGGATCTTGTCAAATTGTCTAAATAAGCCTAAACATCTATTAAAGAGTTTTATTTTATTACCATCAGCATTATCTATTTTTAATAAACTGTATAAAGAAAATCCTGATGTTGTTCACCTTTTTTGGGGGCACTATCCTTCTATGATTGGATATTTGGTTAAACGCTATATGCCAGATACGGTTGTGTCTCAATTCTTAGGCGCTCATGATTTAGTAACTAACTATCCTGGTAGTGCTGCCTTAGCAAAAAATGCCGATGTTTTATTTACACACTCAAAAGCTAATTTAGAAATACTTGAAGAGATGGGAATCGACTCCGAAAGTGTAAAGGTTATTTTACGCGGAACGAGGCTTGATTTTCCATACGAGGGAACTCTAGATAAGTTTAATTCATCAGATGCACCAAGATTTTTATCAGCATCACGCTTGATTGAAGAAAAGGGGGTAGATGATGTAATAAAAATATTTAATCATATAACTAAATTTTATCCCAATGCTACTTTAAATATCGCAGGTGATGGACCATACAAAAGCGAGCTGATTAAACTTGCTGATAGCTTAGGCTGTGGTAAAAATGTTGTTTTTTTAGGTCACATTAACCAAATAACGTTAATTAAACTTATGTCAAACTCTCATTTTTTTTTGCTTATGTCACGTTATCCCTCTGAACGTTTGCCAAATGTTGTTAAAGAAGCTATGTATCAAATGTGTATTGTTTTGACTACTCAAACTGAAGGGATTAACGAGTTAATAGAATCAAATATATCTGGTTATGTTGTAGATAAGGGAGATTTTTCGTCTGGAATAGATTTAATCATGAATTGTTTAAATAATAAAAAACACTCTCAAAAAATCATATTTCAAGCAAAGTCAATTATTCAAGACCGGTTTGATGTAAAAAAATCCATGCAAATGTATATTGATTTATGGAGTATGTCTTTAAAAAGGAAAAAAACACCATGATGGTTTCTATTATTACTCCTTCTTATAATTGCGCCAACTATATTTTTGAAACTATTAGCTCTGTTTTATCTCAAACGTATTCAGAATGGGAAATGATTATCGTTGATGACTGTTCTACTGATAACTCTGTTTCCGTCATCAAATCCCATATAGAAAAAGATTCACGAATTAAGTTAATACAGTTAAATGAAAATTCAGGAGCTGCGATAGCGCGTAATACGGCTATTGAGGCTGCTCAAGGGCGTTATATCGCATTTTTAGACAGTGATGATCTTTGGGAGCCAGAGAAGTTAGCTACACAAATAAGTTTTATGCAAAAGAACGATATAGCATTTTCTTTTTCTGCATATCATAAAGTTGATGAGCAAGGGGTCAATATCGGTAAGGTTGATGTCCCTGAAAAAGTGACATACCAAAAATTACTAAAATGCTGTGTGATTGGTTGCTTAACGGCAATCTATGATACCCAGAAGCTGGGTAAAGTATATATGCCATTGATAAGAAAGAGACAAGATTTTGGTTTGTGGTTACGTATTCTAAAAAAATGTGATTCGGCATATGGCTTAAATATTCCTCTAGCTAAATACCGTATACGAAAAGATTCCATTTCATCAAATAAACTTAAGGCTGCGCAGTATAATTGGAAGTTATATCGTGAAGTAGAGAAGTTAAGCTTGTTTAAATCAGTGTATTACTTCTCTCACTATGCAATTAATGGAGTTTTGCGTTCGAGAAGTAAAAAATACTAGTGAAGTGCGATGATCACTGTCATCCAGTATTCTAAGTATTTATAAAAATTAATAAATATTTTTCATCACTAATTATACTTTTTCTATTCAGGGAAATCGCATGAATATGCCCATCAGGGAAATCGCATGAACATGCCCATTTTTAAAGGGCTTTCGTCAAATTAGTATTTTCTAATTTACAAGGTATTTCTTTAGCATTCATCACAATATTGGAAACTCATTAAGGATCAATTTGTAGATCATTTTGAGTGTTTTTTAATGGTTCTGTACTTAAACGGAGCCAAATTATGACCACTTTAACGAACCCATTTATGCATTTCGAAGTAATAAAAGATTACCGTCAAGCCGCTAAGGTAGAACACAAATTGTCAGACATTATTTTGTTGACGATCTGTGGTGTGCTCTCCGGTTTTGATACCTGGGAAGGTATCTGTGATTTTGGTGAAAGCCGAATCGATTTTCTTAAATCATTGGGTGATTTTGAGAATGGTATTCCGTCGTCAGATACTATCGCGCGCGTTATGGGCATGGTGAGCCCGTCAGCGATGCAAAAAGCGTTCATTAGTTGGATGAAAGATTGCCATCAAATCACAGATGGTGAAGTCATTGCCATTGATGGAAAAACGGTACGCGGCTCTTATAACAAATCTGAAGAACGCTCTGCAATTCATATGGTCAATGCATTTGCAACCGCGCAAGGGCTTTGTCTTGGCCAATCTAAGGTGAATGAAAAAACCAATGAAATCAAAGAAATACCGAAGTTATTGGAATTGCTAAATATTTCTGGTTGCTTAGTGACGATTGATGCTGTGGGTTGTCAGAGAAAAATAGCGCAAAAGATAATCGATAAAAATGCCGATTACTTACTTGCTGTAAAGGGAAACCAAGGCTCGTTAGAGAAAGCGATAGGTGAGTTTTATCGCCCTTCGATGTTGCAGGAGTTTGCAGAGGGCGACAGTTATGCGAGCCAAGAAAAAGGGCATGGCCGTGAGGAAACACGCTGTGCATTAGTCACGAATGAGTTGTCATTTTTAGGTGATTTAGAGCTTGAATGGCCAAATCTGAAAAGTGTTGGCATCATGGTCAACATGCGTAAAACAGAAGAGCGTGCGACAGAGCAAGACATGTCTGTTCGCTTCTACATCAGCTCGAAGAAACTCAGTGCGAAAGAGTTGCATGATGCAACGCGTTCTCACTGGGGAATTGAGTCGATGCACTGGCAACTTGATGTTACTTTTAGAGAAGATGCATGTCGCATTCGAGTCGATGATCGCGCAGAGGCTTTTTCAAGGATCAGACAGGTATGTTTGAACCTTTTAAAGCAAGAAACGAGCTTTAAGGGCGGCATTCAACGCAAACGAATGAAGTGCGCGATGGATGTGAAGTACTTAAGCAAGGTTCTCGGAGCCCTTGAATGACGGGGACGCTGCCGACCACCCCGCCCTTTGGGCACCCCTCCGAGGGAGGGGAATTAAAAACACAACGTTGGTAGTGAATAAATCGATCACCTCACCATCTGGTACTGCACAAAATTCCCCTCCTTTGGAGGGGTGGCAGGCAGAGCCTGACGGGGTGGTCTTGGCGACTTATAAGTTGCACAAAGTAGGGTGGATTTCCTGCCAACTGGCTCGAATTTTCTTTTCCTCCCCATCTTGTTTTACATGCATTATGCTAGTGTTTGCGTATTCATTTTCAGAATAAGGCAAAGGATATGCAAATACTTCATCATGGCGGTAAACATACGGTCACCGGTTCTTGTCATGAGTTGCGCGCCGATGGTGTGGCAGTGTTGATCGATTGTGGCATGTTTCAAGGTAAAGATGCCCGAGATATTGAGTTGGACTTTCCAGTGGAGCATATTGATGCGCTGATTGTGACGCATGCGCATATTGATCATATCGGTCGCCTGCCGTGGTTGCTTGCCGCAGGCTTTACCGGGCCAATTTATTGTACGCCAGCCAGTGCAGAACTGATCCCGTTAATGTTAGAAGATGGACTTAAATTGCAATTAGGCCTAAATCGCCAGCAAATTCAGCAAATATTAGACATCATAAAACAGCGTTTACAACCATGTTGCTATGGCGAATGGGCCACCATTTCAGCTCATCGTCAGGCTCAGGCTTCACTGCAACTTCGCTTTCAACCAGCCGGGCATATTCTTGGTTCCGCTTATGTCGAGCTGCGTTTAGCTAACGGTGAAGTGGTGGTGTTTTCAGGCGATTTAGGGCCGAGTAATACGCCATTATTGCCTGATCCACAATCGCCGCAGCGGGCAGATTATCTGATCATTGAAACCACTTACGGCAACCGAAATCACGATGATGTGGCTGGCCGAGTTGAGAAGTTACGCGAGATTATTCAGCGCTCATTAGAAAATGGTGGCACCATCCTAATTCCTGCCTTTAGTGTTGGCCGTACCCAAGAATTACTGTTTGATATTGAACGCTTGATCTTTGAGCACAAAATTGATGCCGATCTTCCGATTATTCTTGATTCACCCATGGCTCAACAAGTCACCCAATCGTATCGCCGCTTTAAAACCCTATGGGGAGAGGAGGCAAAGCAGCGTTTAGAGATGCATCGTCATCCGCTGGCTTTCGATCAGTGCATACAAATTACTGATTATCGTACTCATCAGGCGCTAGTCAATCGTCTCGCCTCAACCGGTGCACCCGCGATTGTGGTGGCCGCATCAGGAATGTGCCAAGGCGGGCGAATTGTTGAATATTTAAAAGCCTTGCTGGGAGATGAGCGTACCGATGTGATTTTTGCCGGCTTTCAAGCGGAGGGAACCTTAGGTCGAACCATTACCCAGGGTGAAAAATCGATTTGTATTGATGGAGAAGAGATCGAAGTGAAAGCCAGTATTCATGTCATGTCCGGCTATTCCGCCCACGCGGATCAATCTGAATTACTCGCGTTTATTAAAGGAATTGCGGAGCCGCCACAAGAAATCCATTTGATTCATGGTGAGGTTGCGACAAAGCAAACTTTTGCTGGTGCTTTAGAAGTGGCTGGGTTTAATGGTGTCGTCATCACTTAGCCTTAGCGGTATGGTTGGAGCATGTTACCTCCCCATCCCAAACAATACAGTCTTAACGGTAAGCAAGAGAATTTTTATTTCCATCTTCCAGTTTTGATGTTTAATGTAGTAAATATCGTATTTATGTTTCCAAATCGCATCTTCAATAGATGCTCCATAAGGGTATTTGACTTGTGCCAAGCCTGTGACACCGGGTTTTACTGCATGGCGAAACCGGTAATATGGAATCTCTTTTTCTAATTCACTGATAAAAACCTCGCGCTCTGGTCGAGGGCCCACCATCGACATCTCACCTTTTAACACATTGATGAGTTGCGGTAGTTCATCAATTCGTGTTTTCCTGATAAATTTTCCTACTTTTGTCACTCGAGCATCATTTTTTGTCGCCCATTTAGCGCCATCTTTTTCTGCATCATTGCGCATTGAGCGGAATTTAATTACATCAAATTCTTTATTGTATTGACCCGTTCGACGTTGTTTAAAAAAAACAGGTCCGGGTGATTCAAGTTTGATGAACAGTGCGGTCAACAGCCCAATTGGTATTGCGACCCATGCAAGAGCAAATACAAATAACAGATCAATAAAACGTTTTTCCCAACTATTTTTTCGATTAGTTAATATTGAAAAAGCTTTTTGATGGAGGAAGTAACCACTGTGCAGCAGTTCTGTTTCGGTATAACCGAGTTTACGGTCTAAAAAGCTGACTAAGGGTTCGACCCAACCTCCTAGCTCAGTTGCTGCAATCAAAAAGGCTTGCTGATCTTTTGTGAGGTGAGAGCTTCTAAAATGGCAAAGTGTTTTATTTTTGAAATCTCTAATTCTATAGTTGTTGATTTCAACATTAAGCTCGGCATGGCGTGAAACTAGGTTACTTAGTTTTGCAACATCTTCATCCGGACAATAGATAAGGAGTGTGTCTTTTGCTAATTGTTCTTCAATTTTTTGAGCAGAATCCACTTCTGATTCAGATAAGGTTATGACAGTTGTGCTATTCTGCCGATTTTGTATTGAGCCATTTAACGTATCAGTCATAGGAAATTATTTTAATAAGAATGGAAGAGATAAAGCCTGCGAATCAATATGAAAATGAGTATAGCGCAATAAATACACGGCTGTCATTGGTGAATTCTATTTTTGCTATGTTAGAGTGCTCACCAACTTGGTGCACCTAAAAATAGAGTGATAATCATCTAAATTCAACAAAGCGCACTGATTTTATAGACATATTTGGTTTAATTGGTAAAAATACGCATCTTTATTCTTATTTGAGGTATCACGTAAATGAAAGGCACTATCATCGACTTTAATGAATCGCAGCGTTTAGGGCTGATTTCGGGTGAAGATGGACAGCGTTATCAATTAGCGATGTCTGAATGGAAAGGTAGCCAGTTTCCTAAGGTTGGGGCAGCGGTCGACTTTTCTGTCGAGGGGGATCAATCTATTTCTGTTTACCCACTTTCTGTCTCCTCTGGCTCTTCAAAAAAAATCGCTGCAGCTTTATTGGCCTTTTTCTTTGGTGCGTTCGGCGTGCATAAATTTTACCTTGGCTATAAAAAGCAAGGTTGGATTATGCTGCTAGGGTTTATTTTTGGGTTTATTCTGCTGGGTATTCCGTCAATGATCATTGGTATCATTGCGTTTGTTGAGTTTATTATTTATCTCACTAAATCAGATGAAGATTTTGAAAACATTTATGTTAATGGCTCTAAACCTTGGTTCTGATGGCTCAGTTGTGACTTTGGCTTGTGGTTATTCTGATTAATTTCATTAGCTTCAGTAACCACCCCGCCCTACGGGCACCCCTCCGGGGGAGGGGAATAAGAGCGAATGTGTTATTTGTTGCGTTAGTTCTCACGAGCACGTTTTTTTAAATTCCCTCCGCAGGGGAGCAAAGGCGAGCATGTTTTTTTAAATTCCCTCCGCAGGGGAGCAAAGGCGAGCATGTTTTTTAAATTCCCTCCGCAGGGGAGTAGAGGCGAGCATGTTTTTTTAAATTTCCTCCGCAGGGGAGTAGAGGCGAGCATGTTTTTTTAAATTCCCTCCGCAGGGGAGTAGAGGCGAGCATGTTTTTTAAATTCCCCTCCCTTGGAGGGGTGGCAGGCAGAGCCTGACGGGGTGGTTTTAAACTCAGATTCTAGAGAAGAGTAGATTCTAGGAAAAGTAGCGCAGGTCTTAAAAACCAGTACCTGAAAAGTTAATCGTATTTCATTAGCTTTAGCAACCACCCCGCCCTTCGGGCACCCCTCCGAGGGAGGGGAATAAGAGCGAATACGTTAGTATCATTAATCATTAATCATTAATCATTAACCATTAACCTTACTCGCCTTCATACCCATTCGGGTTTTTTGACTGCCAGCGCCAGGTGTCTTCGACCATGGTTGCTAAGCTGCGCGTTGCTTTCCAACCTAACGTTTGTTCTGCATAGCTTGGGTCTGCCCAGCATTCTGCGATATCACCTGCGCGGCGTGCTTGAATTTGATAAGCAATCGGTTTGCCGACGGTTTTGCTAAAGGCGGCAATCATATCAAGCACACTATGGCCACTTCCGGTGCCGAGGTTAAAAATATGCACTCCAGCACGTTGGCTTACTTTATTCAGCGCGGCTAAATGGCCATCAGCCAAATCGACCACGTGAATGTAATCGCGGACACCGGTGCCATCCGGTGTTGGGTAGTCATTGCCAAAAACACCGACTTGTTCGCGTCGGCCTACAGCAACTTGGGCGACAAAGGGAAGGAGGTTATTTGGCGTGCCTTGTGGGTCTTCACCGAGTAAGCCAGATTCATGTGCGCCAACCGGGTTAAAGTAACGCAGTAGCGTGATACTCCAGTCTGGATTGGCGTGTTGAAAATCGGTTAAACATTCTTCCACCATCAATTTACTGCGTCCATAAGGGTTGGTTGCCGATGTGGGGAAGTTTTCGCGGATCGGGACGCTGGCGGGATCACCATAAACGGTGGCAGAAGAGCTGAAAATTAAACTTTTAACCCCTGCTTTTGCCATGCTACGGACTAAGCTTAAGGTACCTGCAACGTTATTTTCGTAATACATCAGTGGTTTTTCGACCGATTCTCCCACAGCTTTGAGACCGGCAAAATGGATCACGCTATCAATAGTATGTTCGGTAAAAACTTGTTCGAGCAGTGCGCTGTCGCGGATATCGCCTTGATAAAATTTAGGGGTAATACCAGTAACTTGGGTAATGCGGTCAAGCACCAATTTTTTGCTGTTGTATAGGTTGTCGAGAATAATCGGTGTGATACCGGCTTGAAGGAGTTGAATACAGGTGTGGCTACCGATGTAGCCCATGCCTCCGGTGACTAGGATATTCATGTTTAAGCCTCTGATGTTGTTAGCTTTGCAATCATAACGCAAAGATTATTCAGGAGCTAGGGAAAGGGGGGTGGCGAGGGTCCCCGCTTGCGCGGGGATGAAAGGAGAACGACAAACGCACTTAAGGGCATTCAGGGCTAGAAAAAATTTCTTCAACCCAGAATGGGTTATCAATAAAAGGATTGCGGTTGTTTTGTATGGAATAAATTTTCTCGTGGCGTTGTTTTTCAAAATCATCCACCGGATCTTGCTTATGCCATTTAAGCAAGATACATAAATCACCAAGGTGAGAAGTGGGTGAATGATTGCCAACGTTGATTTCTAGATCTGGCGTGATAGGGTCTTTGCCTTCATAACGCGTGGCCATATAAAACATGCTTCGCGCGATATCTCCTTTTACAGCATCACGGGGTTCAAACGTGCCTCGTTGTGGATCTTTTTTGTTGCCAGCTTCTGGAGACTCTTTAGTGGGCACTCCGCCCTCATTAAATTCTAAACTACCGCGTTCACTGTTGATCGACTCATCACTAGGGCGAAGGTGGTGGATATCGGTGTAAGCATACGCGGAGCTGTTATTAAAGCCGCCATGAGATTTTGGCCATAGATGTTCTCGGTTCCAATTGTCTTGTCCGAGGGAGCCTTGGCCTGAGCGCTCAGTTTTTAGCTGCGAGCGTCCGGTATACAGTAAAATGACATGATCTGATTGATAAGGGTCCTCATCTGTAATCATTAATGCTTTCCATACATCCATGGCATCAGGGCTATTGTTGGTATAGCTCAGTTTAATATGGCCTTGAGAAATGATGCCATTTAATGCCTGTTTCAATGTTTGGCCGGTTTGGTCGAGTGCTGCATCATAATAACCGTTCGGGTTGTAAACGTCAGAGGGAACAGGGGGCGGAGTTACGGTTCCGCTATCGGTGATGCAGGTTGAGAAAAACGGGGTAATCACATGGGGGTGATCCGCTTGGATATAGTTAGCCGTTGCATGGCAACTGATAAGTAAGGCAACGTATGCGAGTTTTTTCATGTTCATTGATCTCTATCTATCCAATTAGGCTTGTGTGCCACGAGTACGGCGGATGGTCATTAAAGCGAATAACAGCAGGCTTATTAAGCCAAGGCTACCACCACTGCTCTGCTCGGTTTCCGCAGAGGGATTCTCGGATGAGTTATCTTCCGGACTTTGGCGTTCATCTAATTCAAAATTCAGATTTAATAGAACCGGATCATGGCGAGAGGATCGGTGCCAACTGGTATTGGCGGTTTTGTGTTGGTAGTCCCAAAGCTCAGATTCATTGGCGTTGATGGCCCAAGGCGCGGAGTCGATAAATTGTGAGGTCAGTGATGGCGAGATGAAGATGTAATCCACTCGACCGGATGCCGCATGGTTTTCAACCGAATAGTGTGGATTAGACGTATCGCGAATGGTCGTGCTATCAAGGTAATGAGCGCTAGACGGTGCGCTTGCCATGTTATTGAGCCCAGTGAGCCTGGTAATCGCATCTTCTTTCGGATAAGCGTGGAAACTGCCTAACAGGATTTTATGTCCGGAGTGTTGCTCGAGTGCTTGGGCAATTTTTTCACTCGCTTGCTCACGTAGTGTTGAGCAGCCACCTTGTGTTTCTGTGGGTTGAGAACAGTGTTGATTTCTATCCACTAAATCAGCAACTGCGAGCGTGAACGTGGTCGGTTGGTCTTTGGCGTTGAGGTCAAATGTCGCGAGTAAGGTATCGTTCATGGCGATCGCCAAATCATCATCTCCGGGCATGGCCAATAACTCAAGCTGCTTGAACTTAAACAGTGCAGGGCGGTAGAGAATAAAGCTAGCAGTAGCATTTTCTCCCACAAAGTCACTTGAGGTGTCACTTAACTTAGCGACTTGATAAGTGTGGTGTGGGTCTTGGTTTTGGTTGAGGCGGTTGAGTAAATAGCCGATCGCTGAGTGAGCGCTGTAACCGTTATTTTCGACTTGTAAAAGGGCGACGATATCTGGGTTGAGCTGCTTAATCGCGGCGGTAATTTTTGTGACTTGTAAATCCAATTCCTCTTGATTATTGGCTCCACCAGTGACAAAACCACTGGGGCTGTCGTTATCTATCGCCGGGTTACGCGGGCCATTAACGCGAGAGGTAAATACCCCTTGTGTGTTAAAGGTGGCGACTTTGACATTGCCTTCGATCAAACCTGGGCTATTTTGTTTGGCGACCGGATTAAATGATGCTGATGTGGCCTCTTCAGTGATGAACAAGCGGTAGTCGGAGTGGGAATAGCCAATGATGCCTTGCAAATTGGCTACCTGATCACCGATCGTGAGGTGATTGTCAGAGTGTCCATCGCTCGATTGGCTTATATCAGGGTACCAAGCAATCGGGGTTTCTGGGGTGCCTGCTTGGGTGGCTTCAACAATTAACTGTTGATCCTGATTACAATCGGCTTGTTTGATTGCCGCTTGGCTACCGGGTTGGTTACGGTGATGAGGGTGCTCGTTTGGTTGTTGATAAGCCAAAACCATATTGTAACGTTGTGGGCCAGGGTCGAAGGCAAAGCTTCGAGAAACATGCATGTCTGATTCTGCCGTGAAGCGTACCAGCATGCCTTCATGCCGTTCCAGCGTTTGCGCATAATATCGATCTGAGTTTAATCGTGTTACGACAGTCGGCTGAATAGAGTATCCGTGATCAAGAATGCGGCTTTCTGCGCTAGGGATAAACTGGGTTGAGCCATAGTGCTCAATTACGTTTCCTGTTACTTCGATCAGGTCACCGACCACACCGCCTTGAGTTGGGCCTTGAATAAAGAGGCCATCTGAAGTGTTCGGGTTGTCGTCCCCTTGTGGATCTTGGATAAAAAAGCCTTGGGGCAAATCTTCCCCAAGGTCGGCATTATCTTGTATATGAGTGATCACGCCACTCACTTGGAAGGTTTGTTCTGATTGATATTGCCCTTTTGCGGGATCGGTATAAGGTGAGGCCCAGCCATCTCCTTGTAGTTCCATAATGGTCTTGCGAATGGCCTGCACTGGTGGCTCGCTTGGCGTAAAATCATCATCGTAATCGGGGGCTATCCCAATATGCTGCCAATCATTATTCACGCCCGTACTATGCCATTGTGCAGGATTAAATGTGGTATTCGGTGTGACATCGATTCTTTGTAATGACGTGTCTTGGTTAAAGTTTTCACGAATGCCGAGAGTACCTACAATATCAATCAGCTGTTGTTCTTTAAACAATCCGATAATGTCATCGCCATTAAAAGCGGTGACCTGATTATTTGTCAGGTTTGCCTTGCTGACGAGTGCGGCGTCGGCATCAGGATGAGCAATGACGTAGGTATGTCTGGGTGATAGATTGTGATCTTCCAGTACTAAAGGCGAACTTGTCCAGTCACTGGCTCCATTCGAAGCAAGTTTGATGCTGTAAGTACTGAGGTTAATCGATTCTGAACCAATATTGGTCAGTTCGATGGCTTTATTGAGCCCAGAACCTTCGGTTGTTTCAGAGATAATGATTTGCCCATGGGCGGGCAGGGCGCACAGCACTGATAGTGCCACGAGTTTTATTTTATGCATGTTAGGCTCATCGTTTTGTCCATTAGGTTGTTATACCCTTCTTACTTGAAGCCGCAGGAGTGTTGGCTACGTTCTTTCACCCCAATCACATAGCCTGTCTATGCTCATGGGGATTCACTCACTTGCCGCCTACCTGCAACTCCAAGTTGTTTGGGTATATTTGTTTTTAAATATAATCGTTGGATTTTGATTATTTTAAAACTCGACCTAAATGGTTATTGATAAAAATAATACTGTAAACTCTAAATTAAATTATTATTTTTGGCTGTGATGGACGTGGGTTATTTAAAATGGAATAAATTGGGTCTTTATTTTTATAATCAAGATCGATGATTAAACACAATTGGTAGTATTAAATTATTTTATTTTAAATATGTGAATGGTATCGTTTGGCTGGTTGTATTTTTTCTTTACAAATTAAAAAACAAATCCCTTCTCAAATAGAGAAGGGATGCTTAATCAGAAAAAATGGGGGGTTAGTTTAGAGCTGTCCAGTAATCTTTATTAGCCTCCATTAAATCGTCGAGAATCGCTTTGGCAACCGCAGCACTGGGGATGGTGGCTGACAGGGTTAGCGCTTGCCATAGTTTTTGATACGAACCTTCGACATGGGCCTGTACGGCGAGTTTTTCGACCGAGACTTGTTGGTTCATCATACCTTTTTGGAATTCGGGGATAGCTCCAATTTGTAGTGGTTTTGCTCCCGTACTATCGACGATACACGGAATTTCAACCATTGCCGTTGGATCAAAGTTACTGATGGCACCATTATTTTGAACAATAAGTAACATGCGCTCTTTGGTATTAAACGCGATCGCGGTAGCAAGGTCGACGATATAAGAAGCATGCTCTTCCACTTCAATGCTGGTGTCGACAGCTGTGCCATTTTTAATAATGCGCCGACATTCAGTAAAGACTTCTTTTTCACGACCATCCATGACTTCATTGGCTCGGGTGTATTCTTTATTGGAATGCTCTACCACATAATCAGGGAAGAGATAATATTTTAAATAGGTGTTCGGAATGGTTTCTGGATCAAGTGCGTATACATCGCGCACTTTGATGAAGGTCTCTTTCCAAGATTCATCGGTATGTTGAGCACCACTAAGCGCACTAGGCGGCAAATAACCATGTTCTTTAATGTATGCTTTGATGCGAGGCAATAAATCTTCCCCAGTTTTTCCATCCTTAAATTCTTTCCACCAACCAAAGTGATTGAGTCCGTAATACATCACATCAAACTGTTTACGATCTTGATAGCCGAGAATTTCCGCGATACGGGTCTCGATACCAATTGGCATATCACAGATATTCAATACTTTTGAGTTTGGACGCATGACACGACAAGCCTCGGCAACGATCGCTGCTGGGTTTGAGTAGTTAAGCATCCAAGCATTAGGTGAATATTTTTCCATGTAATCGATCAGCTCGATAACGGCTGGAATAGAGCGCAGCCCATAAGCTACACCTCCGGCTCCACACGTTTCTTGGCCGACACAGCCATGTTTGAGTGGGATTTTTTCGTCTTGCTCACGCATCGCATACAAACCCGCACGAATGTGTGCCATGCAGAAGTCGACATCAGTAAAAGCTTCTTTAGGATCGGTAGTGTAGGAAAATTGGATGTGTGGAGCGCGTTCCTTTAGCAGTATTTCGCAGGCTTTTGCAACCACTTCTTGGCGCTCGGCAAAGTTATCGTAAAACTTCAACTGACGGATGGGAAAGCGTGCTTGATTTTCTAATAACATCATGACGATACCTGGCGTAAATGTTGAGCCACCACCTGCGATTACGATAGAGAATGCTTTGTTCATGTTAAACCTCACGTTAGTTAATCAGTGTCTATTCCTGTGCGATTGGCTGCGATCACGGCAAATCGTTCCAGGAGGCAGGGTGTTAAGCACGCCCTGCAATAAAATCAAAATGAGTGGGATTCTCTGCCGCAAATGAATGACAAGAGAATCACCATTACGTTAACAGCTTGCTATTGGGCTTTGTTCGCTATGCTTATGTGTTTGTTGGATGATTTGTTCGCACGCTTCTCTCAGTTGCGGTACATGTAAACCGATAATGACTTGAATTGCGCAGCCATTTTTCACGACATTGACCGCTCCAGCTTCCATAAAATAATCAGCGTTAGCGACTAGCTGGGGGTCTTGCACGGTCACGCGTAAGCGAGTGGCACAGTTACTGAGTTCGGTAATATTGTCTATCCCACCAAGCCCTTCAATGGTTTCAATGGCTTGAATATGTAATGGCGTGGTGGAGGCGGCTGCTTTATTACTGATGCCGTGTTTTTCGTTAAAGTCTTGCTTAGTGCGTAGCTTGAGTTCGGCACCATCTCGGCCGGGGAGTGCGACGTTAAATTTGATAATAAGAAATTTAAAGGTAACGTAATAAATTACCGTGAAACATAACCCGATGACGGTTTGTGTGATCATCATATAAGTGTGGCTACCGAGTAGTGGAACCCAATTGCCGGTGATAATTTCAATTAATCCTCCACCCATATTGCCGACGACACCAAACATATACATCACCATTGACATGGTACCTGCCAGCAAAGCATGGACGGCAAATAGCCAAGGTGCGATAAAGAGGAAAGTAAACTCTAACGGTTCGGTAATGCCAACAAAGACGGCAGTCAGTGTCGCGGGAATCAGTAACGCTGCTACTTTTTTACGGTTTTCTGGCTTAGCCGTATGATACATCGCGAGAGCGATACCGCTGCAACCGAACACTTTGGAGTTACCATGCAAAGCGAAACCACCAGCGGGGAAAAGATCTTTAATGGCTTGTGTCGAATGAGTAAAGGTTTCTAACCCGGCAAACCAGTCGACATAAATGCCGTTGGGGGTTGCGACATTACCAAAGACAAAAGGGGCATAGATAAAATGGTGCAGGCCCGTCGGGATTAAAATGCGTTCTAAAAAGGTATAAAGCCACACACCAAAAGATCCAGAACTGACCAAAAACCCTTGTAAATCTAAAATGCTATGTTGAATAGAAGGCCAGATATATAAAGTGGCCCATGCAGCAGGAAGCATGGTAAAGAAAGCAACAATAGCAACGAATGCTGTTCCTTGGAAAATGCCTAAATAAGCCGGTAGGGGTTTATCAAAAAAACGGTTATGCAGTCCGGTAACGATGGCTGAGATAATGATGGCACCAAAAATACCGGTATCTAATGTTTTTATGCCTGCAATATCGGTTAACCCGGAGGTTCCACCGATGGCTTGATTAAAGTCAACATCGAAGAAGGTACCCCATTGAGTCCCCATCGCACAGATAAAATAGTTAAAAGTAAGGTAAGAGACCATCACTACTAATACGGCCCGTGCATGTGCGGTTTTTGCTAAACCAATCGGTAAGCCTACCGCAAAAAGCAAGGGCATATTACGAAATAGAGTCCAAGCGCCTTCTTCTAAAATAAACAGGACTTGATAGTACAAACCGTCTGGGTTGGCTAAATCACCTACAAATATGGGGTTTTTGAGTACGATAGTCAGCCCAACCATAATCCCAACAAAGGGAAAGAGCAGTACGGGCGTAAACATGGCTCCGCCTAAGCGTTGTATTGCACTTAACATTGGAAAATCCTTCTAGTGTCCATTGATGTATCCCAAGTAATCTTGGGGGAAATACGGTTCCGCCTTAAGACCCTACTAATGTAGTTGGTATATCCAATATAGTACAAATATATAATGTATTTAATGTGATCTTGGTATTAAAAAGGATGAGTTGCTTGTTTTTTGTGTGATTAAGATACAATTTTAGCATGAATTTTCTGTTTTAGCCGATATGCTACGAAAAAGTGAACTCAGTCAATAAATAGGTATTTGATTTGTTACTTATTGTTGTATGATGTTTTTTATCGTGAGAGAGGTTAATTATGTTGTATAAAAAAGTCATGTTGGCACTCAAAGGACGCATTGATTCGGGAGAGTTTCAGATCGGCGATAACCTACCAACAGAAAGTAAATTAATGGATGAATATGCCGTCAGTCGAATTACTGTACGTAAGGCGATCGATGTACTGGTAAAAATGGGTATGGTGGAAAAAAGGCAAGGTGCAGGAACGACGGTGATCGGTCAAAGTATGACGGGTTCAATGTCTAGTTTACGCAGTAACCGAGAATACCTAGCTGAATCTGGAGCCGAATTGAGTTACGACGTTGAGCAATTCGCGCTGATGACACCTCCTGAGCATGTTGCTCAAGCTCTTGCGATCAGTGATGGTGAGAAGGTCTATTTTATTCGACGCTTTATGTTTATTAATGGTGTCTTATCAATTTATGAAGACTCTTACATGCCTGCCAGCTTATTTCCCGATCTGAGTTTGAATCATTTAAAAGGGTCTAAATATCATTATTTAGAGCAAGTACTAAGGTTGAAAATCGATGGTGCTATTCAAGATTTTGCCGCCATTTTACCTGATGAGCATATTGCTAAATGTTTAGGGGTAACAACAGAGACTCCCTTACTCAAGTTAACTTCAGTGGGAAAATTAACTGATGGGCGGTTATTTGAATATACGGAAATTGTCAGTAAGCCCAATACTTATTCTTATAAACATTACTTGAAGCGCTAATTAAGAGCATCAACCACCCCGCCCTTCGGGCACCCCTCCGAAGGAGGGGAATAAGAGCACACTCGGTTTTTTAAAATTCCCCTCTTCCGGAGGGGTGGCAGGCGAAGCCTGACGGGGTGGTCTTAAACCAAGATCCTAGGTTCTAGGGAAGTGTATGTGCTAGTAAAAGCAGGGCAAACGCTAAAACCAGTACCTAAAAACTTAATCGCATTCCATTAACCTCAGCAACCACCCCGCCCTACGGGCACCCCTCCGGGGGAGGGGAATAAAAGCGAATGCGTTAGTATCGTTAACCATTAATTATTAACAATTAACAATTAATAATTAACCATTAATAATTAACCATTAATAATTAACCATTAGCTTCAGCAACCATCCGCTCTTCTGAGGAGGGGGATGAGCATGTTGCGTTGGCTTTCACCGCAGGTTTAAATTTCCGAGCGAGGAGGAGTAAACGCGAGCACGTTTTTTAAAATTCCCCTCCTCCGGAGGGGTGGCAGGCGAAGCCTGACGGGGTGGTTGCCTTCGCTTTTTTGTTTATGCTCGCCACCATTCCATTCCACTGATTTTTTCTATTGGCTCGAAATTTTTCTCTAGTGAAAAATTCATCTTTAATCAATGTGCTATTGTTTGCTTATTTACTATATAAGAATAACAATTTCGTTAGCATTGATAATATTCACTTTGAAGTGGAAAGAGACGATGAGAAAAACCCAAATTTATAAGTCCTTACCTTATAACCCTCAGTTGCGAAAACAAGCAAAATTACTACGAAAGGCGGGTATTTTGCATGAGGTTTTATTATGGCAACAGCTTAAATCGCGGCAGCTTAATGGATTGGATTTTGACCGTCAGAAAGTTATTGGTAACTACATTGTCGATTTTTATTGTGCAGAAAAATCGGTTGTGATTGAGGTTGATGGTTATTCTCACAATATCCAGCCAGAAAAAGACATCGAGCGAGATAACTATCTGAACAACTTAGGGGTGACAGTAATTCGTATTTTAGCGAGTGATGTATTGCAAAATTTGGCAGAAGTCATTGCATTTTTGGAAAATCATCCGCAGTTATTATCAAGTGCTTCTAATTCAATACAACCTGAGAATTTTTAAGTCAGCAACCACCCCGCCCTACGGGCACCCCTCCGGGGGAGGGGAATAAAAGCGAATGCGTTAGTATCGTTAACCATTAATTATTAACAATTAACAATTAATAATTAACCATTAGCTTCAGCAACCATCCGCTCTTCGGAGGAGGGGAATGAGCATGTTGTGTTGGCTTTCATCGCAGGTTTAAATTTCC
Organism: Vibrio sp. 1-1(7); assembly: GCF_013048485.1. Classification (NCBI taxonomy): domain Bacteria; kingdom Pseudomonadati; phylum Pseudomonadota; class Gammaproteobacteria; order Vibrionales; family Vibrionaceae; genus Vibrio; species Vibrio sp. 1-1(7). The sequence continues at coordinate 149,684 of NZ_VHSP01000003.1, forward strand.
GAGCGAGGAGGAGTAAAGGCGAGCACGTTTTTTTAAAATTCCCCTCCTTCGGAGGGGTGGCAGGCGAAGCCTGACGGGGTGGTCTTAAACCAAGGTTCTAGAGAAGTGTATGTGCTAGTAAAAGCAGGGCAAACGCTAAAACTAGTACCTAAAAACTTAATTATATTAAATATGCATGACATAAAATGGCAGTAACATCAAAGTGATGTCATTAAAAAGCAGATAAAGTTATGTTTTTACCTCAAAACATATTAGGTTAGAAACTGGTGTATTTCTGCCAAATAATCGTCGATCGTTGGATATTATTTTAGCGATTTTACTGACTAGGATTTTACTATGGCTACTTTGATCATCGTGATTGGTTTTTTATTGCTTATTATCGTGTATGTAATTTCAATTTATAACCGGTTAGTCACGCTACGTAATCGTTTTACCAATAGCTTTGCCCAAATTGAAGTTCAATTAAAGCGACGTTATGACCTGATCCCTAATTTAATCAGTACCGCTAAAGGCTATATGCAACACGAACAAGAAACTTTGCAGCAGGTTATTCAGGCGCGTAATCAAGCGATTTCTGGTTTAAAAGCCGCCAGTGCTGCGCCGGAGAGTGAATCTGCTATTGAGCAGCTAGCTCAAGCTGAGGGCGGGCTGAATAATGCACTGAGCAAGCTGAATGTCGTTGTTGAAGCTTACCCTGATCTCAAAGCGAGCCAAACTATGGTGCAATTGCAAGAAGAGCTTGCGAGCACTGAAAATAAAGTCGCTTTTGCTCGCCAAGCGTTCAATGACTCGGTCACGGTTTATAATACCTATAAGCAAACCTTTCCGCCCGTGTTACTTGCCAATATGTTTGGTTTTCAACATGCTCAGTTGCTTGAGTTTTCTGATAGTGAGGCGATACAAGAAGCACCTAGGGTTGCTGACCTTTTGAGCTGATTTTTGCAGCAGTTTGTGGTGTTTTTATATAAGGCAGAGGCTTTGAAATGTAGTGACTCTACCTGAGAAGCCGATAACACTGTAGAAAGGAGCCACAAACGCTGCCCGAAGGGGTAGGCTAAAAGTGTCTTACTCTTTGTTGAGCGGTGTTTTGCTTAGAGTTACTAGGCGACAAATATCTCTCCGCGATTAAAACACTTTTATCTTGAACAAAATTTAATCACGAAAGGTCAGCAGATCCTAAGGTTAGCTTCGAATGAATTTTTTCCAACATCAAGATATCGCTCGTCAACAAACTCGACGCTTGGTGCTGCTATTTGCTTTTGCTATTTTAACCATTACCACGTTACTCAGCCTCAGTAGTTTGTTGGTTTACTTGAGTGTTTCTCATGCACCATTAGACTGGCAAACCGCTGTGCGATTAACTTTATTGTGTTTTGTGGTTGTCAGTGTGGTGATAGGTTTAAGTGCTTGGCTACGGTGGTACGATTTACGAAAACAAGGGGGATCTAGCATTGCTGAAAGCCTTGGCGGCCAGTTAATAGCAAGTGATACCACTTATCCCCAGCACCGTCAGTTGCTCAATGTGGTTGAGGAAATGGCCATTGCATCAGGAACACCCGTCCCACAAGTTTATCTACTAGAGCATGAACCAGGAATAAATGCCTTTGCCGCTGGAGTGAGTATCGATGATGCTGTGATTGGTATCACTCAAGGTGCCCTCGACCATTTTAATCGTGATGAACTACAAGGCGTGATTGCTCATGAGTTTAGCCATATCCTCAATGGTGATATGCACCTAAATACACGCCTAGTTGGTTTATTATTTGGGATCACTTGTATTGCTTATTTTGGTCATTTGGTCGTGGATAATTTATCTCGAGCTCGACGTCGCCAAACGAGGCGAACATCCGACTCAGACAAAGGTGTGGCGGCGTTGTTTGTCCTCGGTCTGATTTGTATTGTCTTAGGGTGGTTCGGTACCTTATTTGGCGCGATAATTAAAGCAGCTATTTCTCGGCAGCGTGAATATTTGGCTGATGCAAGTGCTGTGCAGTTTACTCGTAATGACCAAGGAATTAGTAGTGCACTAAAAAAAATTGCGGCGCATACGCAAGGGTCAACCTTAAAAGCGAAAGCTTGTGATGAGGTGAGCCATATGATGTTTGGTCAAAGCAGAAAGTCGGGATTGGCGGCGCTTTTTGCCACTCATCCACCATTAAAAGAGCGAATTCGCCGTATTGAGCCGTATTGGGATGGCCACAGCGCGCTGCCTGAAGCAGGCTCATCAATGGTTTTTACTCATTCGTCTATTTGTGGGGTTGATGCAGGAGCAAGTTCGCCTCCTATGGAAACGGCGGATGAAATAATAATACCAGGTGAGCTTTACATCATCGGTCAGGCTTTGATTAACCAGTTACCACTCTTATTGATCAATATGGCACGAGAGCCATACAGCGCTCGTTTTGTGGCTTTTGCGCTTATTTTCGATGGTAGTGAGGTTCAACGCACTATCATTAAGCAACATATTCCAGAGGCATCACATGACAAGCTCTTGCCTTGGTTGGATTATGCAATTCCGACTCATTTACGCTTGCCGTTACTTGAATTAAGTGTTCCAGCCTTGAAGACTCTTAGCCAACCGCAACGGTATCAGTTATGTGAAGTGTTACGCGAGCTATCGCTGACCGATCATCATTATTCTCTTGCTGAATGGTGTGTCATTAATCTACTTGAAAAACAATTACTTCCAGAGGTGAATCGGCCTCGTTTTCACAAAACACTGCACCAGCTTCAACCAAGCGTACAGGGATTATTGGGCGAGCTTACTTGGGTCTGTTATACCGAACCAGAACAGGCTCGGGGCGCTTTTGAACAGGCGCTATCTCGTCTTGGGTTGCCGGTGGCCCCCTTACTGCCTGCGCAGAAAAATTGGTTTCGAAGCCGTGATGCCTTGGAATTATTACTTCAAGCCAAGGTTAAGGAAAGGGCGCGATTTGCACAAACTTGCCGATGGATTATTGAGTCTAATGGGCGAGTGACCGTGGCTGAACGTGAGTTATACAGGGTAATTGCTTGTTTTTTAGAAGTGCCCGAGCCGCCGCTTAATTTATCGGAATAGGAGCCAATTCGAGATTATCCCCTTCTGACTTAAAGCTGCAGCGGTGTTGGCTACGTTCGTTCACCTTAATCACATAGCCTGTCTATGCTCATGGGGATGATAAGAGCCATCCGTGGCTCTCACCAAAGGCTAGCCTATGGCTGTTCAGATCTGTTACAGACAAATTTGTCACTCACTGGCCGCCTAGCTGCAACTCCAAGTTGTTTGGGTGTTGATGAGGTTTTTGCCACCATCAAACCAAGAAAATGGTTCGATAAAGCGATAAACATCTTTTTCATCTCGTGATAAGCTTTTTTAAACAAGAATCTGGGCCGAGTAACGACCTGTTTGACTTAATTAAAGGTACCTATTTTATGAAATATCTTGTCACGGGAGCGGCGGGCTTTATTGGTAGCGCTGTTGCAGAAAAACTGACGGCGCAGGGGCATCAAGTGATTGGGATCGATAATCTTAACGATTATTACGATGTCGCATTAAAACAGGCTCGTTTAGCACGTATTGTGCATCCTCAATTCCAATTTATTGAGCTAGATATTGCTGATCGCCAAAAAATGGCAGCGCTTTTCCATCAGCAACAGTTTGACCGAGTGATTCATTTGGCGGCGCAAGCTGGGGTGCGTTATTCGTTAGAAAATCCGCACGCTTATGCCGATTCTAACCTTGTGGGGCACTTAAATATTTTAGAAGGTTGTCGGCAAGAACAGGTTGGCCATTTGGTTTATGCCTCATCCAGTTCAGTCTATGGGTTAAATGCCAAAGTGCCGTTTTCGACTTCCGATTCGGTAGATCATCCGGTTTCTCTCTATGCCGCGACGAAAAAATCCAATGAGTTGATGGCGCACAGCTATGCGCATTTATACGATATTCCCACCACTGGCTTACGCTTTTTTACGGTTTATGGCTCATGGGGGCGGCCGGATATGGCTCCGTTTATCTTCACCAAGAAGATTTTAGCCGGGGAAACAATCGATATTAATAATCATGGTGATATGTGGCGTGATTTCACCCATATTGAGGATATTGTCCAAGGGGTGGTACGGATTGCTGATGTGGTTCCTACCCGTAATCCGGATTGGACGGTCGAAAAAGGTTCACCCGCAAGCAGCTCTGCTCCTTATGCCATCTATAATATTGGTCACGGTAGTCCGATTAATCTGATGGAATTTGTCAAAGCGATTGAAGACGAACTTGGTATGGAGGCAAACAAAAACTTCCGCGGTATGCAACCTGGTGACGTGTATCAAACCTATGCAGACACGGAAGATTTATTTACGGCTACAGGTTATCGTCCTCGTGTCGGGGTCAAAGAAGGCGTTGCTGAGTTTATTGCTTGGTATCGTGAGTTTTATCATCAATAACAGTTCATCAATAACAGTACCGTGATATTTCCCACGCTGAATGGCAGATGGTTGCTTGTTCAGCGTGATGGTATCCGTTGAACGATCAACTGATTGAATCGGCGGTTTGGCAGCCTCTTGATGGTGACTTACTTTTTAATGAAAAATATCGCGTTACTTTTGAGTGATCCGACTCACCATTTTGAGGCTGAGATCTCCTCCTTGCAACTCATCCCCAACGTCTCCTCCTAGCAAACTTTTCCCTTCCAAGGTGTGGGCTTTATCTCACTCTGCAGCCATTTTGTTATCTGATTTGTGAATAACCTCAATGATATTAGAAAATTTTTCTTGGTAAAAAACTTAACCATTGGTTCTCACGTTTTGTGGATGCTTCGGTGCTCTAGCATTGAGCGGAACATTTCCTTTTCGGCATGTTGCCTTTAATCAGGTGTGCAGCGCTTCAGGTACGGTACTTTGAAACATCAACACATCGATTATCTCACTTCAATAACAATGGATTTGTAAACGTGGACAATAAAAACTTTAATTTATCAACGATTGCTAAAATCGTCCTGCCTTTGATTTCCGTTGCGGCGATCAGTGGTTGTGGCAGTGATAGTAGTAATGACAACACGGACTCAAGTGTTGATTTATACCGCGCAGGAGAGAACGAAGTTGTCATCTATTACAAACGAGATGCTGCTTCTACTGCAAGAGCCAGTGCGAACGCGAATGACTATGATGGCTGGGGACTCCATTTATGGAATGGTGAAGGTTGTACCAGTACCGATCTTGCTGCCATGGGGCTGGCCACGACAGGCACCGATTGGGGATCACCTTATCCATTTACAGGGATCAGTGAAACTTATGGTGCTTATTATGTGTTGAAAGTTAATCCTGATGCTTCTGATCCTCATCAATGTATGAACTTTATTTTGCATAAAGGGGATGAGAAAGCGTTTGGCAGCGCTAATTCTAAAGTTGATCTCACCCAACTCGGTGAGTCAAAGGGCTTGTTTGGTTTTCATGGCAGCAGCGAACTTTATTATGCGCCCATTGCAGAGCGACCAGTGGGGATCGATGGTCAAAAAGCGCATTGGTTAGATGCTGATATTATCGCATGGGAAGCGGTCGCTAATGCTGATTCGGTTAAGCTTTTTTACAGCCTCAGCAACGACATCAAGATGGATGAAGATAAGCAAATCTCCGGCGGTACCGCACTTGAGCTGACTAAAACGGGTGAATTGTCTGCTGAACTGAAGGCGCGTTTTCGCCATCTTGCGAGTTTACAAGCGGCAAGCCTTGATGTAGATGATGAGACATTACGTACCATTTTAAAATCACAAATCGTGATGGTGGCATATAACGCCAATGATGAGGTGATCGCAGCGACGGAAGTACAAAAAGCCGGTGTATTAGATGCTGTGTTTGCCGATTCCAAGACGGGTGACGCAATTAGCCAAAAACTGGGTGCGATTGTGCAAGGCGGTGCCGCGACCTTCAAACTATGGGCACCCACCGCGCAAGATGTTGATCTGATTATCTACGATGAAAATTTAGCAGAAGAAGCGACCGTTGCAATGACAGAGGATCCAGCAACAGGGATCTGGGCTTCTGAGGTGCAAAGCAACGTTGTTAACAAATACTATCGCTATCAAGTGAAGGTGTACCACCCAACAACGGGTGCCATCGAAACGCGTTTGGTCACAGATCCATATTCATTAAGCTTGTCGAAAAACTCACGCTATTCTCAAGTGGTTGATCTTGAAAATGATTCTAGCCTAAAACCTCAAGGTTGGGACACCTACGCACGACCAACGGTTAACAAAGACGAAGATCACGTCCTTTACGAGTCTCACCTTCGCGACTTTAGCTTTAGCGACACTCAAGGTACCAAAGCATACAACGGTAAGTACTTAGCACTCACCGAAGCAAACCGAGAATCGGTTTCACACCTGCAAGCATTAAAAGATGCAGGTTTAACAACCCTTCACATTCTGCCCGCTTTCGACATTGCTACGGTAGATGAAGATGTGGCAAATCGTGTTGATATTACCGATACGGTAGGCAAGCTATGTGGTATTAAACCTGATGCTTCCGTTTGCGAAACCGAATCTGAGACAAAAGTCATTGAAGAGGTACTCAACAGCTACGATCCTGCGACAGATAAAGCACAAGCGTTAATGAACGACCTTCGCATGTTAGATAGCTTCAACTGGGGTTACGATCCATACCATTACACCGTGCCAGAAGGCAGTTATGCGACTGATCCTAACGGCGCTACGCGTATCCTTGAGTTCCGTGAAATGGTGCAAGCAACCCATAAAATGGGGCTGAAATTAGTGATGGATGTGGTGTACAACCACACCAATGCCTCTGGCGTGAACGAAAAATCAGTACTGGATAAAATTGTCCCTGGGTATTACCACCGTCTAAACGTCAACACTGGCGGTGTCGAAAATTCAACCTGTTGTGATAACACCGCCACCGAAAACCTTATGATGGGCAAACTGATGGTTGATTCGCTGTTGATTTGGGCGGATGACTACAAAGTCGATGGTTTCCGTTTTGACCTTATGGGCCACCAGCCGAAAGATGTGATGGTGTATGCGTTGCAAAAAGTGCGTAAGATCGATCCAAATACCTTATTCTACGGTGAAGGTTGGGACTTCGGTGAAGTTGCGCAAAACGCTCGTTTTGAGCAGGCAACACAAGTCAACATGGCGGGCACTGAAATTGGTACTTTCTCGGATCGTCTGCGTGATGCAGTGCGTGGCGGAAGCCCGTTTGATGGCGGTGTTGATTCTGAGGGGCTGCACCCACTTCGCTTTAACCAAGGTTTCGGTAATGCCGCTTATGCAAACGAAGAAACCAAAACCGATGCAAAATCGATCAATGGTCGTTTACACAACCAAGATCTGGTTCGTCTAGGCATGGCCGGTAACTTAGCCGATTATGTTCTTCTGGATTACAAAGGCGATACTAAACTAGGTAAAAACGTCGATTACAATGGTGCGCCAGCGGGCTACACCAAAGCACCATCAGAAAATATCTCGTATGTTTCTAAGCATGATAACCAAACGCTATGGGACAACAACGCCTATAAGATCGCGACCGGTACTTTGTCAGCAGAGCGTGCACGCATGCAATCTGTCTCGTTATCAACGGTGATGCTAGGCCAAGGTATTCCGTTCATCCATATGGGATCTGAGTTATTGCGTTCGAAATCCATGCAGCGCGACTCGTACGATTCGGGTGACTGGTTTAACCGAGTCTTCTTTGATGGGCGCGATAACAACTGGAACGTTGGTTTACCGCGTGAAGATAAAGACGGTGCAAACTGGGAGCTAATCAAAACCATCGTCGGTGACAGCACGGCGAAACCAGACTCAACCGACATCGAGCTGACGAAGCAACAATTCCTAGAGTTACTAAAAATTCGTAGTACCAGTGAACTGTTCCGCTTAGACACCGCGCAAGAGGTGATGAATCGGGTTGATTTCCGCAACGTGGGCCAAGACCAAGTGGAAGGCTTGATTGTGATGTCCATCGACGATGGTACATCAGCAGGTGCCGATTTGGATTCGAACTACGATGCGATTGTGGCTGTTGTGAACTCAACATCAACGGAGCAATCTTTCAAAGTTGCTGGCGCAACAGGTTTCGAGCTGCATCCAGTTCAACAAAACTCTGCGGATAACATCGTGCAAGGTGCAAGCTTCTCAGCTGAAACCTTTATCGTTCCTGCGCTCACTACGGCGGTATTTGTTCAGCCACAAAACGGCGCGCAAGGTGTAGGTTTGCCAGTCAATAAAGACAATAAAGATGTCTCTAGCATACCTCCCTATGGTGATGCTGTGGTGTATGTCAAAGGCTCGATGAACGAATGGTCTGATAGCAGTGATTGGGCGATGACCTTTATTGGTAACGGTCTGTACTCTGTCACTGGCGTTCTTGAAGCCGGTGAGCATGAGTTCAAATTTGCGGATTCAGGCTGGGCAAATCCCAATATCGGTTGTGATGCTGCGGATTTAGCTAATGACTCTCTTGAGTTAGGTACAGAAGCAAATTGTAAACTTACGGTTGCTGAAACAGGTAAATACAATTTCATCTTAAACGCAGTGAACGAGCAAGATGAAAGCGTAGCCAAACCGGTGGTCTCTGTCACCAAAGCTGCCGATGCGCCTACATTTGGTGAAACAGCGTTGTACCTACGTGGCACTATCACAAGTTGGGAGACGCCAGCGCCAGATTCTGCTGCCAAGTTTAGTTATGTTGCCAATGATATTTACTCACTCGATATTACGCTAGCGGTAGGAAGCTATGAGATGAAAGTGGCCAGTGCCGACTGGGCTGATGCTACTAACTTTGGTGCTCAAGGTGCGCTGGTACTTGGTACACCTTTGACGATGGAAGTTGGCGGTGCCAGTGGTAATATCAGCATCACAATAGCCGAAGCAGGCAGCTACCATTTCGACTTCAATGCGGCGGATAACAGTGCGCCTATTATTACGGTGACGAAAAACTAAGCTTATCTGTTATTGAAAAGAGTAAATGAAAAGGGCCATGAGTATGGCCCTATGTCATCAATCCTCGAGCGCAAGTTCGAGGATTTTTTGTACGTGCTTTTTGTCCGTACAATGACACAGTTAAGCTTTTCCTAAAGTGGTTATTAATGGGGGATTGAGTTGTCACTTAAATGGATCTGAAAAAAGCATGCACATTGCCAATCAATATATTGCATAGATCACACTTTTATATAATAACAATAAATTTGTTTTATGAATCATAAAAACATCACCGTATGATTCCTACAATAATTTTGCGTAGAAAATCACTTTTTTACGTTTATCGTTGAACTATGTAGCTAAACAGGAATCGGCTCATGAAAAAAACGTTAGTGGCAACAGCTATACTCTCTTCTTTGGCCTTAGTTGGCTGTGGTGGGAGCAGTAGCTCAGATAAAGTAACCCCTGAAGCAAAAGCGAGCGTTTCAGGCGTGGTGAATAAAGGCTTAGTAAAAGATGGTTTAGTTGAGGTGTGCCCTGCCACTGCAGCGAATGTTCAAAATAAGGCATGTGATACACCACTGGCTAGCACTACCACAGGAGAGGATGGCGGTTATTCCTTTACCGGCTTACCGCAAAACCAAGCATTATTATTTGTGTTGAAGAAACATCCTGAAAAAGAGACGCAAATGAAATGTGATTATCAGGCTTGTATTCAGGGTGACATGAAATTTGGTGAGTTTTTCCCGGTTGACAATAATTTCAAATTAATCTCGATTCTTGCTCCTGATGCGGAAAATATTACCGCTCATATGACCAAATTAACCGATGTTGTTGCCCAGTATACTGCTCGTAATATGGTTGGTGATCAGGTGTCTCCTGAAGCGATTACTCGCAACCGTAGTGTTATTGCTCAAACCTTGGGGCTTCCTGCGAGTGCGAATATTGAACAGCTTGGTGCGGTTGACTTAACCAAGCCAGCAGCAGTAACCGCCGCGTTAGCTGATGAAAATAACGCCGCCTCTATTGAAGTGGCGGCTCTGTCATTAGCTTTATTTGAGAAAGATGAAGGTGCTATCCAGTCATTCTTTGCTATCACAGATAAATTTAATAACGGTGCTGGATTAACAGATGACGATAAAACCGTCATTACAGGGACGTTAGGTAATTCTAGTGGTGCGGTAACGTTTTTAGAAACGGAATTAAAAAAAGTAGAACCGTCCGTTAGTTTAAGTGATGTAAGTAATAGTTTAAACAAAGAGGATCGTGTCCCAGATAAAATCGAGCTTCCGAAGCCGACCCCAAATAACGACGTTACCAAAGCGCAAGACTTAGTTAAGCAAGTGCGTACTGTGTATAACGCTGCTGGTGAAGAAGGGGATCTACGCTTGGGGTTAACTCAGTGGGGGGATTCATTACAGGCGATCCCTAGCGAGTTATTTGAAGATGATATGGCACAAGCCTTTGAAGCGCTACAAAGCGGCTTGATGTCGATTGCTCATCAAGTTGATGACCGGCTGAAAGGTGAAGCAGGGGAGTATGATGAAGCTATTAGCGCTGCGGATGGTGTTTATACTCTGAAAATTGATGATACTTTAGATCTGGCTGTGGTTGCTAGCGTCAACTGGCCTGAAGGTGGTGAGCCAACGGTTAGCGAGGATGGTTGGCAGCGTGAACAAGATCATGCGCCAAAAATTGAACTAACGATCACCCGCTTAAGTGTGACTTCAGGTGAGGTAACATTAACGGCCGAAAGTGGTTTGGCACAGGTGATCGAGTTTAAGAGTCAAGAAGCAAGGTTGGAAAATAATAAGCCTTGGGATGATGAGGCTCAAGAGTACGCTTATTCTTATGAAGAAGAGTATGCTTTAACGGCGGATAAACTGGCGCTTAAGCTTGAAGGCGTTACGTTAACCGCCAAAGATCAAAATAAAAAGACTATCGAGTTAAGTGGAACGATCACCTTTAGTGCAGATAAAGCCAAAGTCGCTGGGGTGGAACTGAATCATAATCAAAGTAACTGGAAGGATGGCCCGAATGAGGGTAGTCATACCAAATTTGAAAGCCAAACTATCGCGGCAGAGAAATTAAACTTAACTTTTAATACCGAGCTGAACTATCTCGAGCAGTTGGCTAAATTAAACCTAGCGATTAATTTGGATAATCCGGCGAACAAGGTGGTGTATTTATCTTGTATGCGTGATGCGGCATCTTGGATTGATGACAATCATACTTGGAGCAACCAACATGAAGATGGGCTCTATTTGGGCAGTTCTAAGTGCAGTAAAGATGGTGAAAACTGGTCACTGGATGAGGAAACCGCGACGGATTTCTTACGTGGCTCAGTAACCGCCAGCTTAGAAACAGAGGTCAATCCTGCGAAACCACAGCTAGCTAAAGTTAGTCTACAAGCTGCTCGGCCTGCATTTGATTTGCTCAATGTTAATGGTGCTGTGGTCTATAACGATCAGACATTAAACCTTAAGACTCAAATCAACACGCTTGCAGAGGATCAAACACTCACCGTTGAACTGGCTAATGCGCAAGCGACAGCGGTGTTGCGTGAAGGCGATAAGAAAGGTGAGATCTTAGGTGAGATCAAGGTTGGCAATAAAACCGTAGCGACGATTGAGTATGTTAAAAATACCAGTATTGTTCGTTATAGCAACGGTCAGTTTGAATCATTATTCTAATTTTTATTACCTGCGCTAAGGAGCTCCATTTGGGGCTCCTTATTTATTGAGATCTCATCATGTCGAGTGTTTTTTTGTTATTGCCAAGCTTAAGTCTGTTTCCATTATCCGAACCGAATACCGATTGGCAACTTTTCAGTCAGAATCAGGCGTTTGGGTATTCGCAAGATAACGCGATTTATCCTTTAGTCAAGGGGAAGAAAATGGCTTATACCCCAGCGAAGCATGCGTTAACTTTTAATCAAGCCGAATTGGGAGTTCGTTATCAGCATCTCTCGGTTTCTTTATTGAGCCGTTATGAATGGTATCTACGTTTTAGTCCTGACACCATGCGGCTTTATGGCGAATCGGTCAATCGGCAAGATATGCAAACGGGTAAACGTTATGATGTTGACTTACGCGTTGAGCATTTAATCAGCCAAGGCATTAAACTGGCGTGGACGTCGGATGTATCTCAGCCATGGATATGGCATCTATCTGCTAGTTATTTACAGGCCAGTGAAATGATGAGTGGCCGTTTACATGGACACGCGGGTGACACAGGTCAGGGGGAATATACTGGGCTACTCCAGTTAGATTACACCTATACCGAAGATGCCTTGCTAAAAAGAAAGGTTGATGCTCCTTCGAGTTATTTTGGTTATACCACGGATGTTGGGGTCAGCTGGCAATTTTATGACTATGGCTTTGCCTCTTTGCTAGTGCAAGATATTTATAGTGCTATTTATTGGCAGGATATGCCTTATACCTCAGCGACGGCCAATACTGCGACAGCTGAAACGGATGAGCATGGTTTTGTTTCGATTAAACCTTTGGTTAATGGAGTGGAAGGATTTCGGGATAAAACACAACGACTACCAGTGAAATATCATTCTCGTTTGGGGATGGTTTATCAACAACAAGCTTATAGTGTAAAAAGTTTATACGTTGATAAGCTTTGGTTAACCGACCTTGAATGGAGTATGCAATGGCAGGATCGTCTTTACTCTAAACTTAGCTACAATTTGCAAACTGGGGCGCTGGGTGTCGAAGGACAGTGGGGATGGTTTACGCTTGGTATACAAAGTGACAAGTTAGATTATCAACAAGCTAAATTACTCAATATCCAGATGGGTATAGCTGTTGATTTTTAATCGGGAAAAGTCTGCTCTGTTTCATAAAAAAGTGATATTTTTCCCAAAAAGGGTATTCATGTCAGAATAAATCAAGCTATAGTACGCAAATGTTACTTTTATGTCAGGATTTGGCCAACTCTCCTTATGTTTACTGTCAAGAAAAACTTCCTTCTGCCTTTGCTGGCGCTGTTTTTAGTTGCTTGCCAATCAACGAACCCACCCAGTTGGTATTCGTTACCAGAAACTAATGATCCGATCTATCTTGTCGCGGTTGGACAAGGGCGCAGTTTAGAACAAGCGAAACAAATGGCCCTGAGCCAGATCAACGCTCAGTTATGGACTCAGATCGATTCCTCTTTCTCTTCTCGCGATGTTTTTCAAAGTCAAAACGCCAACACCGTCAGTAGCTCTCTGGTGGATAATAAAGTCAATAGTAAAACGGCGACGGTAATATTAACCGGGATTGAATATCCGAAAGTAGAAAAAAACGACATTGCGTATTATGTGCAAGCTCAAGTGAGCCGAGCCACCGTGATCGCTCAATTGCAAGCGGATATTCAACACAGTGATCGCCAAGCAAAGGCGCAGATCAGTAAACGAGGCCATCAAGATGTGCTTCCTTGGTGGTTAGAAAGCCGTCATTTATTAAGTGAGATGAATCATGTTGCGGTACGCCAAGCAATGCTTCGTTCGCTTGGTGCCTCAGCTCCAGCGGCACCGCAAATTGAGCAATTAGAGAAACAAGTTGCTCAGGCGCAATCATCTATCCTGATTCAAGTGGTGGCTGCTGCAAATAATCATAAAAGTGCTGAGTTATTAGCCGATAAGCTTTCTTCTCAACGTTTAAAAACCAGCTTTAATCGCTCAAGCAAGCGAACTCATTCTCTTATCCTGACCTCAGAGCTTCGGCAAAGTCGGGTCGGCGATGCCTATATTTCCACTCTGTTCACGTCGCTTACACTCCAAGCGCAGAACGGAACTATTCTCGCCAGTAATGAAATTATCTCTAGTGGCAACTCCTTATCCAATTATGCTCTTTCACAAGAAGGCGCTCAGCGTCACTTGATGGAGTTGATTGAACAACAAGGTTTATGGTCTTCACTAGGATTCAAATAAAAAAAACGATGGAGTTATCTTAATGTTTAAACAAACTGCAGTGGCGCTAGGTGTGTCTACATTACTTTCTGGCTGTATTTCGATGGGGCCAGTCCCTATTTGTACACCGGATACGTCTGTTCCTCTTTTGGAGTCAGAGGTTCCTGCGAAAGCGAGCCAAGATGTTAAAGCGATTGTGTTACCCGTGGACGTCAACTTTAGAGATGTGGCGCAAGATCGTGTGCAATCGGTGATTCGTAACTCACTGGAAAGCCAAATCGTTGAAACCGGTACCGAGCTGGTTGATCGTAAATTGGCGAATAAACTGAAAGGTGAAATTAAGCTAGCCGAGCAAAGTGGTCGTTATAATACTAAAGGTGTGCCAATTGCCGATTATGCGGTGTTAACTGAAGTGACCAATCTGGATTTTTCTAAGTCTTTCAGTGAAGCGCGCAGCTATAAAAATAAAAAAGGCGAAACCGTGCATGTGCCAGCCAAATGTAGCTACAAAATGGAAGTCGCAGGGATTGTTAAAGTTGTCTCACTGCCTGACATGGCATTAGTAAAACGCATTGATATTAAAGGTGATGAGTATGCCTCTACCGAGACGCGTAATTCAAGTTGCCCAATCAGTGATGCGGGTTATCAAGGGTTAGCGAGTAAAGCGGCGGCTGAAGCCGTTGAATACAGCGCAGAGTTAAAGTCATTGCTTGCGGCTAAGGCTTCAGTATTAGAATTGCGTCAATGCGAAAGCGGTAGTATGGTGAAAATTGGCGTTGGGTCAGATAAAAATATCCAACCGAAAGATGAAATTGCCTTCTCTAAAATTATGAAAAGTGAAGATGGCGAGCTAGAAACTTTTGGTGTCGGCAAGGGAACCATTGTCAATAACCCTGAGCATGGTATTAAGGCGAAATTCTCATGGGTGACGATTGATGAGGACACTGCGCTGAAGATCCGCAAAGGGGATCAAGCTCAGGTTGTACCTAATCCTTGTAAAAGTTGGTTAGATCTTGAGTGCAAATTTAAGAACTTATAATGGTGTTTTGACCGTTCAATAATATGGAATGAATGATGAAAAAAACAATAGTAATGAGTGTGCTTGCGCTCTCTGTTGCCGCATGTAGCAGTACTCAAACCGTTGAACAAGCGCAGCAGTTTGCTCAATGTACTTTTCCTGATACCCCGTCTGTTGAAGCGCCGGCGTGGATCTGTGATGTCATGCCTAAAGATCTTGCCGCAGGTGCCACAGGCTATGCGAAGAAAAGTGCTGCAGGTATGAGTGTGATGCGTAAAGTCGCGATCAATGACGCACGAGTACAGCTTGCTTCTCAGTTCCAAACTGATGTCAACAATATGTTTAAGCAAGCGGTACAAAGCTCAGTAGAAACCAGCAATGAGGCTGCAGTAGAAAATGTGGTAGAAACGTTTGAGAACGTTACCAAAAACGTAGTCACACGCAGTTTATCAAACAGTAAGTTGATTGTGAGCCAAGTAAGCCCGGCGGGCGGCCTTTATGTATTGGTAGGAATGGATAAAGAAGCCTATCAAGAAAACGTCAACCAAGTGGTGGATGAAGCGAGTAAAGAGTCAAAATTATGGGCCCAATTTAATAGTGAAAAAGCGGCCCAAGATTTAACAGAAGCACTCAATTCATTGAAAGCGTTATAATTTAACTTGGATTAAACGAGTTAATGATGGTTTTTATCAGGCAGGGTGTTTATCCCTGCCTTTTTTATCAGGAATAAATGATGAAAGGCACAAAAAAGCCCCTCTTGGTATTGTTATTGAGTACGTTATCTTCAGTGAGTGTGGCCAATTCAGAGGCGGCGTTTGCTGAACTCACTCAAGCAACCGAGCAGGTAAAACAGAGTAAACAAGCGCAATATCAAGAATTTGAGAAGTATGTTGATGCACGGCTAGATGAGTATGAAGCGTGGCGAGACGCGTATACCACTCAACTTGATCAACAGCGTCTGGCGTTAATTGATCGTTGGGGAAGCGCAGAACTCTCCGATTCGTCCACCGAAGTGACTTACAGTGAGAGCAACGCGGTCAAAAGGGTCGTCGATTATGAAAATAATACCGCAGTGGTATCGGTATTAGTCGACCCTTCAATGGATCAAGCTCAGGTGAGTCAGCTCATCGAAGCGCAAGCACAACTTTCCGATGGTGAAACTTTAGATTTGACTCAAGCGGAAGTCTCTACCGCAAACCTTGACTACTCGGTGACCCAAGAGCAAAAAGAGAAAAAATTTATCATTGAGCAAACCTACGCGCAAATGAATGAATATGATATTCAGGCCGACCGACTCATTGCGGCGAATATTGGGGTGGCTGATGATTTTATTTACCAGCGGGCCTATCGAAAAAAAATGGCGTTACTTGATGAAGCGAAAGCGCGAATAATGGTCATTAGCCAGCAGTATCAAGCTCACCGCCAACCGCTTACAAATTCTTCCACAGAGCAGGCGACCGATCAGGAAGTTACGGCTCCACAAGCGCCGAAAAAAATCATCAGTTATAAAGTCAACTTACCGAACAATAGTTTAGCGACGAGGGCAAAAACCTATCAACCGTTAGCGCTGGAAGAAAGCGGGAAATGGGCGTTAGATCCAGCACTGGTGATGGCCATCATGCACAGTGAATCTGCGTTTCGTCCTCAAGCAAAATCGCATGTGCCTGCATTTGGTTTAATGCAAATCGTCCCAACGACGGCAGGGCATGATGTGAATCGACGGATACGTCAGATTGATGCGCCGATGACAGAAGCTGATTTATATCAGCCTGAGATTAATGTTGAAACGGGGGCGGCGTATTTACATATTCTCAATAGTAGTTATCTCAAAGCGATTACCGATGATCAAAGCCGTTTATATTGTACGATTGCCGCTTACAATACCGGTGCCGGTAATGTGGCGCGTACTTTTAACCCCGATCGCTCGACCAATATTCGTCAAGCTGCTGTGATTATCAATCAACTTACACCAGAACAAGTGTATCAACGGTTGATCCAGCATTTACCTTACGACGAGACAAAACAGTATCTGCAAAAAGTTTCGACTCGGATGGCGTTATATCAGCCAGAATAGCGAGAAAGACAAAGCCGTGAGCCCAGCCTGACGCAATTGAGGATCGCGTTCCCAAATGATTTGTGACCTGTATTAAATATCCTAATATTTATGTTAAGAAGATTGAGATAGATCAATTGGATGATGTTTAGCAGGTTCACAAATCGTGCACTTCACCGATAGTAAATAAAAGTGCAAAACAAGGGATTCGGTATGTTTGACCAGTTTAAAATTCAGACTCGCGTGATGTTCGCGATAAGCTTGCTGGTGGTGTTAGTTTCGGCGTTAACCATCGCACTATCATTGTCGAAGTCGCGAGAGGCGGTGAAGGTGGCTGAGATGCGCGAATTGAGGGGCTTTTATGATATCGCTCTGGCGCGGATCGATAGCAGTGGCAATTTAGCTACTGGGTTGGCCAAAGTGGTTGCTCTAACGCCAGAAATCCAACAGGATTTTGCCTATCGAGATCGCCAAGCGCTAGCAAGCCGTGTGATACCGATGTTTAAAACCGTGGCACAAGAATATGGTGTGAGACAATTTCAGTTTCATACTCCGCCGGCAATCTCCTTTCTTCGTGCTCATAAGCCAGAGAAATTTGGCGACGATCTCGCCTCGTTTCGTAAAACTGTTGTGATCACCAATCAGTCTCAGCGCACGATCATGGGATTGGAAAAAGGGGTCGCAGGAATTGGCATTCGCGGCATTGTTCCGGTTTATTACCAGAAGCAGCATGTCGGCTCCGTGGAGTTCGGCATGTCGTTTGATCAGACCTTTTTTGACCAGTTTAAACAGTCCTTTGGTGTGGATGTTAATTTATATACCGTTGAAAATGGTCAGGTAAGCACTTTTGCTTCTACTACAGATGGCGTCATGTTAAGCGCACCCGAGCAAATCATGGCGGTATTTAAAGGGCAAGCTGAATTCGAACAGGGTCGCAGTGAGTTAAAAGGGAAACCGTTAGCGACCTATCTGCACACCATTCCTGATTATTCTGGTCATCCGATCGCGGTGATAGAAATTGCGATGGATCGTAGCCACAGTGTGGCAGCGGAACAAGGGCTGTTGTACCAAGCCATGTGGGGAGCGTTAGCGGCGCTGGTATTAGGTTTGCTTGCTGCGTATTTGATTGCGCTGGGCATTACCAGCCCAATTAATCGAGCGGCGAAAGCGATGGCTGATATTGCACATGGTGATGGTGATCTCACATTGAGGTTGGATGACCGTGCTAAAGACGAAGTGGGAGAATTAGCGCGCCAATTTAACCACTTTGTGAACAAAGTGCATGATACCGTCGTGCAAGCAAACCGAGTTTCTCTATCGCTGAATTCTGCCGCAGAGCAGCTTTCTCAGGTGACTGAGCAAACTGGGAGTATCATTCAACGGCAGCATTCGGAAACCGAGCAAGTGGCCACGGCAATGAATGAAATGGTCGCAACGGTGCAGGAAGTCGCGAAGAATGCTGCTGAAGCAGCAGAGGCAACCGAAGCAGCCAATAAAGCAACATTCGACGGACAATCGATCGTGGCTTTGGTGGTTGGGGGAATAAATCAGCTGTCGAATGATATTGAACAGACCGGACAAGTACTTCAACAGTTAGAGCAGCAGAGTCGTGATATTGATGCCGTGCTTGAGGTGATTCGTAGTATTGCCGAGCAGACAAACTTATTAGCGTTAAATGCCGCGATTGAAGCGGCCCGTGCCGGTGAGCAAGGGCGAGGTTTTGCTGTGGTTGCTGATGAAGTCAGAGCTTTAGCAAGCCGAACTCAGCAGTCGACCGAAGAAATCCAAACCATGATCGAGCGGCTGCAGCAAGGTTCAAAACAGGCCGTCAATGTGATGCAGCATAGTATTGATAGCTCGGGACATTCTGTTCAGCAGGCCGAACAAGCCGGTACCGCGTTGCATGAAATTACCATCACCGTTGAAACGATTAACGCGATGAATATTCAGATCGCCAGTGCCGCCAGTGAGCAGGTTTCTGTTTCTGATGAAATTAACCGCAACATCGCTAATATTAATGATGCGGTTGCCCAGACGGTCAATGCCTGTGAGCAATCAGAACATGCCAGCCTGGAGTTGAAAGCGTTGGCACAACAGTTGAGCCAGCATATGAGCCATTTTAAAGTGCATCAGTAGCACCGCTTATAATCCCCTTCTTACTTGAACCTGCCGGGGGCTACGTTCGTTGACCGTAATCATATAGCCTGTCTATGCTTATGGGGATGAACTCACTTGCCGCCTACCTGCAACTCCAAGTTGTTTGGGCATAGTGAGAGGTCATTACGGGCTGTTGACCTTTCGCGATGACATTTTGTTCGAAATTGCTGCTCAATGGTGTGTGATGTGGCGCTGACTTTTAATCGGCAATTGAGCCAAAAGAAAAGGCAACAGCAGTAAGCCGATGACTCCAGCGCAGAGAGCAATGGTGATAAAGAAACCATTCCACTGGTAGTGTTCCAAAATGATGGCCAACGGATAGCCTGCCAGTGCTGCGCCCATGTAGGCAAAAAGCCCAACAAAGCCGGTTGCCGCCCCTGCAGAGTCTTTATGGGAGCATTCTGCCGCCGCCATACCAATTAACATTTGTGGCCCAAACACAAAAAAACCGATACAAAATAAGGCCGCTGACTGAAATATAAAGTGCGTCATAGGCATGAGCCATAACGCGGCAACCGATAAGAAGATACCAATCGCGAATAGGAGGTTCATCGGGCCGCGGTTACCAGCAAATAATTTATCCGATCCCCAACCTGCTACCAGTGAGCCAATAAATCCACCTACTTCGAATAAAGACAGCGCGGCATTGGCGTTGATTAGGCTGTAGTGATGCTGCTCGGTTAAGTACAAGTTTCCCCAGTCGTTAATGGCGGTGCGTACGATATAAACTAAAATATAACTGGCAGCGAGTAACCAAATATAGCGATTAGTGAAGACATACTGGGCGAGTATTTGTTGGTAACTTAATCCTTGCCCTTCATTTTCTTGAGCCTGTTCTAGTGGATCGTTCCTCCAGTTACCCACTTTAGGTAAACCTTGAGTAATGGGTTTATCTCGCAATCGCCAGCAGAGAATCAACCCAATAAGTACCCCAATCACGCCCGGCCAAATAAAACCATGTCGCCAACCAAAGTGCAGTGTTAGGTAGCCAACCATGATCGGAATCAATGCCCCACCAACATTGTGCGCCGTGTTCCAAATGGCCCAGTACCAACCTCGTTCAGAGCGAGAATACCAAGTCGTTAATAATTTGGAGCAAGCCGGCCAACCCCATCCTTGAAACCAAGCATTAAGAACCCAGAGTAAAATAAAGGCGCTGATCGAACTGGAAAAGCCAAAAGCAATGTTGATAAAGCCAGTAGCAATCAAGCCGATACCCATAAAATAGCGCGGGTTTGAGCGATCAGAAATTGTCCCAGAAATAAATTTAGAGCAACCGTACGTGATGTAAAATAACGTTCCTAATAAGCCAAAGTCGCCTTTATCTAATCCTAAATCCGTCAGCAAGCTAGGGGCCGCATAGTTGAGTGTTCGCCGTGTAAAGTAGAACCCCGCGTAGCCTAGATACATACCAAGCATGATGTGTAAACGCCAGTAGCGATAGGTCGCATTGATCGTTGCGGGATCGGTCAAGGGTGAAGGGGTATGGGAACGATATAAAAAACTCAACATGGCTACTGCTACACTATGGGTAATTGAGCATACAATTGTGTGCCGCTCGGTGATGAACTTTGTGACTGGAGAGAAAACCGCCCACCTAATGCTTGTACTCGCTCTTTCATGCCTTTGAGCCCCATCCCTTGCAGGCTATCGATTTGGCTAAAACCAATACCATCGTCTTGGATGCATAAAGTGATTTTTTCTGCCACCACGAATGAAATGTCAATATTGTTCGCTTGAGCATACTTACGTGCGTTATTTAATGCCTCTTGACACAATCGAAATAGGGTGACTTGCAGTGTATCGCTGAGGGTTTCCACTTCACCTTGCACGGTTAAGTTGACTTGAATGCCATTACGGGCAAACTCCATCTCTCGGATCAGTTGCTGAATGGCTTCTAAGAGGCGTAAATCATCTAACGATCGTGGCCGTAATTTACTCAGCAGCCGTTTGGTCGTGTCGTAAACATTCAGTGACAGTTGTTCAATGGTATGAGCGCAAGCCTCTTTTATTTGGGTTTGCTCTGCACGTTTAATGATACTGGCTTGAGTACGAATGGCGGTAATGCTCTGGCCTATCTCATCATGTAACTCGCGCGCGACTTCTTTTCGAACGGACTCTTCTGCTTTGACCAGTTGCTGAGATAATGATTGATTACGCCTCAATTCTTGGCGTAATTGGCTGTTGAGATCTTGCTGTCTTTGTACGGCAACCCCGAGAAATAGCCCGGTTAAACTTTGTGCTGAGATAGAGAGTAATAAGTCGGTGATTTCTAGGTTCGTGACATCGCTTCGGGCGGCAATTAAGGCAATACTATTAAGGAGAGTCGCGAGTAACGCGCCCTGCCAGCCATAGCGTAATGCTAATAAAATGATCGGAATCGCGAGGCAGAAAGGGGCAAAGCGGCGTAACTCTTCCGGTAAGCTGGTTTGTAAGATAATGCTAATAAAAAATAGCAGGCTACACAGCGAGATCGCTTTGATATTAAAGCGTGGTGTTCGCCGAATCAGTTGTACTGACAGCGGGATCCAATGGGTCTGGAACAGGTAGTTCCATAATAAATAGCAGGTCGGAACCACCATCAGCCCCCCCGTTAAGCTGACCAACCAAGTGAGATAAATGGAGGGGACGTGCAGGCTGACAGAAGCGGCATTGAGGGTCGCACTTAGGGTAATCAGTGTGCCCATCACCATCAGCCTGCGCCATTGCTCGCCAGTATAATAATGATAGGCCACGGCAGTGATAGGAAGGCTTAATACACTGGCAATTAAAATGGTTAACCATTGTGGCTGAGCCAGTAATAACGCCAAACTGATGGTCAGTGCCCATTCGGTAAGGTAAATAATTAACCAGTAGCGAGGCGCGCAGTGCAGAGTAATTCCCAATCGCAAAGCAAAAGGAAAAAATAATATAGCCAGTTCCGAGTCGTTGACAAAATAGACCCCAATGACCCATAAGCAGAACCACGCACAAGCAGTGACCATCATGCTGCAGAGCGCTGTAAATGGGTGCAGGCGCATTAGTTAAGCTCGTTCGTGATCAGTTTGGCTAACGCGACATTATTCGTGACTCCCAGTTTATCCATACCATTTGCGCGGTGCACATGCACCGTTTTTGGGCTTAGGCCAAGTTGTTGGGCGATGGCTTTTACGTCAATGCCTTCTGCTAATAATTGACACACTTCGCGTTCTCGAGGGGTGAGAGAGGCTAAAGGTGAGTGGGTTTGTTTTGGCATAACCAAACGACTCGCGATTTCGGGGGTCAGGTAACAGCCACCTTGAGCACAGGTTTTGACCGCCTGAATCAATTCATCAGGACTGCATCGTTTACTCAAATAACCTTTCGCGCCTAACTCGAACGCTTTTTCTACCATGGCTGGAGAGTCATGTACGCTTAACATGATGGCCGCAATACCTGAAGGTAATGCTTCTAATAGCGTAAAACCACTCTCATTGGTCATGGAAATATCTAAGATCACCACATCCGCATGACAGCCTGGTAGGCCTCGTGTGGCGTCATCAATGGTGCCAAATTCTCCCGCGACTTGGATCTCGGGATCAAGGTTTAGTAGCTGAGCGAAACCGGAGCGGACAATCATATGATCATCAACTAAGACGACGTTATACATGAGCAGAATCGATTAGAAGAACCAATTGGGTAAATTAACGCCAAAATAGGATGCTGGCAATGAGTAATTGGATAAATACAATATTGATGAGGGCAATAGTGGCAGGCTAGGTCATGATAGGCCTGCCACTTGGCAGCTATCCCCATCCTACTGGTCGACGAGGTCGCTCTTCGGTGGGGAGAGAATCATTAAGCTTGATTGCTTGCAAGCTGCAGCAGGCGTTTTTTCTCTTTACGAATTTTTCGCTCTTCAGCTATCGCCACAAAAGCGAGTAAGGTAATACAAAGAAATGCAGAGGTATCCAGCGCAGCAAAGGTACCTTTCCAACCGGTAAGACCAAAAATTGGTGTTCCATCAGCAATCATGCCGAGGCCCAGTTTCGCAAAACTATCCCCGATTAAGTAGGCGAAGGTGCCTTTGACCCCATCTGCGACCGAGATGGCTTTTTTCGGTACGAAGCCAACCGCAGCAACACCAATGAGAAGTTGCGGGCCAAACACCAAGAAGCCAAGAGCAAAAAGGGAGGCCAGATACATAAATTCGCTGCTGGCGTGTTGGTAGAACTCCAGCGTCATAATGATTAAGGCAAGTGATACACAGGCGACTAATGCGCGGCGACCATTGGCGAGATCAGATAAATACCCCCACATCAAGGTGCCAATGAGTGCACCGACTTCAAACATGGTGAAGCCAGAAATTGCCACTTCTTTTGAAAGACCAAGCTCTTGGAAAGCATAAACCGTAGACCATTGGTCAATCCCGATTCGTACGACATATAAGAAAATATTGGCAAAGCAAAGCAACCAAATGACTTTGTTTTTCAAAACATACTCAACAAAAATTTGCCATTGAGTCATGTTGTTCGCTTCGGCAGCAGTATCTTCTTCACTGATCGCTTCGCCAAACAGCTCTTCAACTTTACCTAAGCCGTAAGCTTCTGGTGAGTCACTACCATAACGTAAGCCGATAAAACCGATGATTAATGCCAAAATAGACGGGAAGATAAACATACCGATTACATGGCCATCAAACAGGTAGTTAGCGCCAAATAAAGCCACCCCAGCCGCACCAGCGCCACCGACGTTATGTGACATATTCCATAGCCCTAAGTAAGAGCCGCGTTTATTGCGTGGTGTCCATTTGGTAATGGTCGAATAACTTGATGGCCCACCGGTACTTTGGAATAAACCACTTAATGAATAAAAAGCGATCATTAAGAACAGGCTCACACTACCGCCACCCATACTAAAGCTAAAGCCAAGCATGGCTAAACCGGAAAGGATCAGCATAAAGGGAAGAAATTGTTTGGTGTTTTTACCATCAGCGTAGTAAGAAACTAACGTTTTACCTACCCCATAGGTAATCGAAAAACCAAGGCCGATTAAGCCCAGTTCGGTCATCGATAGACCATAGGTTGAGATCATATCATTTTGCGCAATATTGAAGTTTTTGCGCACCAAATACATGGCCATATAGCCAATAAAGACCACTAAATAAGATTGAAGAAAGGGCTTAAACCACATTTTCCGTCTTACTTCGACGGGGATGTCTAGCGTCGGTTTTCTGACTTGTTCTAGGAATTGCAACATAATACGTTCTCTTTGCCGTATAAATAAAAGGGACATTAAAGCGTTGTCGCAAAGTGTATGTCTTGTCTGATCTCTGAACATCAGAGAGCGGCTTAGGTGAACTAGGAAAAAGTCCTAGAAATGGTGATGTGTTATGCAAAGCGTGAATAAGGTCACGTTTGGTGATGGAGTGAGAAGGTGTTGCAATGGTTGCATTTGTGAATCGAACTGCAATCACTATGCTTGCAATATTGCAACAGTAGTGTGGATCTCTGATTTTTATCTTTCTAGTTTTGTATTAAAAAACAAAGGGATAAGTTTAATTTGTATTTGTGATTAAAGTGGAATGCTTGTTGCTCTATAGGGATTATCAGCAATGGAGTCCAGAATGAAAGTCGCATTAACTATTTGGAATAATCGAATCTCTCCGGTTTTTGATGTTGCACAACATGTCTTGTTGCTGGAAGCGCAACAAAGTGTAATCCAGCAGCAACAAGTGGTCGATTTACCTGTGGACTCGGCAATCAATAAACTGACTTTTTTGGTTTCTCAGAAAGTCGACTTGCTGATATGTGGCGCGATTTCCCGTTCCTTGCAGTTAGCCATTGAAGAACAAGGCATCAATGTTTATCCGTTCTGTTCCGGGGAAGTTTCCGAGCTTATTGAATGTTGGCAGAAAGATCAGCTTGAACGGGTGTCTTTTGCTATGCCTGGTTGCGGTAAGAGACGGCGAATAAGGCAGAGGACACAAGGAAATGGTTGCCGGAACTCAGATAATCACTGTCGAAGACAAATTAAACATTTAGGAGGCAACGATGCCTAGATATGACAAAACAGGACCACAAGGTAATGGGCCACGTACTGGCCGAAGTATGGGGTTGAGTCGTGGGGAAGAGCAAACTCGCATGCGTGATGGTGAATCATGTAAACGCATCAGACGACGTCAGCGAATGAGAAATGCCTGTCAAGACGGGCCAAATTGTAACAGAAGAGATAACGCCGGGGTTGGAAATGGTCGTAGAGCTGGACAAAACGTGCAAGGTTCTCAAGGAATGAGGCGGAGAACTCCTGTTCAAGGACAGGGAAGAAATGCTGTGGGACAAGGCCGAATTGGATTTGTTGACTTTGAATAGCACAGAGCACTTCCTACGGCCTAGTACGAATACAGGCATTAACACGGGACAGTATATAAAAGGGCACATAGATGATAATCGCTTTTACTACCGCATCATCCACGTTGAATGGTGAATTAGATCCTAAGTTTGGTCGAGCGCCAGGATTTTTGATTTACGATACCGATCAGCAAAGTATCCAATATCTGAATAATGACCTCAATTCAGCTTCAGCTCAGGGAGCCGGGATTCAGGCCGCTCAGGATGTTATCGCGGCTGGTGTCCAATATTTGGTCACGGGTTCTTGTGGGCCCAAAGCCACTCTAGTGCTTAAAAGTGCTGGCGTTAAAATTTTTAACAGTGATTCAGTGACGCTGAAGGCGTGTCTTGAATTACTTAATAGCGGCAAGCTCATA
This sequence comes from Vibrio sp. 1-1(7), assembly GCF_013048485.1. Lineage (NCBI taxonomy): Bacteria > Pseudomonadati > Pseudomonadota > Gammaproteobacteria > Vibrionales > Vibrionaceae > Vibrio > Vibrio sp. 1-1(7). The sequence continues at coordinate 175,442 of NZ_VHSP01000003.1, forward strand.
GAAGCCTGATCTATAAACTCAAGCTTCGGGAGATAAAAGCTCGGAGCTTGAATTTTTATCAAATTGAGGGAAGTTATGAAGTTAGCCATTGCTTCTGGTAAAGGTGGAACCGGCAAAACAACCGTATCCATCGCATTGGCTCTGTCAGCAGAGAGTACCGTGACTTATTTAGATTGCGATGTTGAAGAGCCTAATGGGAAGTTGTTTTTTCAGCCACAAATAGAGCTAAGCGAAAAGGTTTGCGTACCGGTTCCTGTCATTGATCGTCAACGCTGCACAGGTTGTGGCGATTGTGTTGATATCTGCCAGTTTAATGCCATTGTTACTCAAGGGAAATATGCCATGGTGTTTCCTGAACTTTGTCATAGTTGTGGTGGATGTGTCTATGTTTGCCCTGAAAGAGCCATTACGGAAGAAATGCATCCGGTTGGTTTGCTTAACCAAGGCCAAGCAGGAAATATACGTTATATAGAAGGCTTATTGAATGTCGGTGCATCCATGGCGACGCCGGTGATTGATGCGGTAAAAGAACAGGTATCAGACGGAGTGACGATTATTGACTCACCTCCGGGGACGTCCTGTGCAATGGTGAGTACGGTGCAGGATGCAGATTTTGTTCTATTGGTTACAGAACCCACTCCATTTGGTTTGCATGATTTGAAGATCGCCGTCAAAACGCTTGAAGTGTTAAAGCGCCCCTTTGCTGTCATCATTAATCGTTTTGAGAATATAGATAACTGTGTTGATTGGTTTTGTGCGGATCAGGGCATCGCTGTTTTGCTTCGTATTCCCGAAAACAGAAAGATAGCTGAAGCTTACTCTCGGGGAGAGTCATTGTTTTCAGCATTACCTCAATTAAAAGACGAGTTTAGTCAATTATTGTCTGCAATAAAACTTGTCTTAGAATCGGGAGAGGTTGCATGAAGGAAATTGTGATTTTAAGTGGTAAAGGAGGGACAGGTAAAACCAGTCTCACAGCGTCATTTGCCTCGTTAGCCAATAAAGCGGTATTCGCTGATTGTGATGTTGATGGTGCCGATTTACACCTGATCCTTCAACCTGATATCCAGACTATTCATACCTTTACCAGCGGACATGAAGCGGTTATTCGCACTCAAGACTGTTCGCAGTGTGACGTATGTACCGATTACTGCCGTTTCGGTGCCATCCAGCGTAACGAAGAAAGTGGTGAATATCGTATCGATCCGATTGCTTGTGAAGGCTGCGGTGTCTGTGTCCATTTTTGTCCTGATCATTGTATTGACTTTCCTATAAGGAAATGTGGTGAATGGTATCATTCAAACACCCGTTTTGGCCCTATGGTTCACGCGCATTTGGGTATCGCAGCCGAAAATTCCGGAAAACTGGTGAGTCTGGTGAGGCAGGAAGCAAAGAAAAAAGCCAGACAAATACAGGCTGATGTTTTGTTGGTTGATGGGCCTCCCGGAATAGGGTGTCCAGCTATTGCTTCCATTACTGGTGCCGATTTTTTGGTATTAGTTACCGAACCAACATTATCAGGAAAGCATGATATTGAACGTGTTTTGCAGCTGGCGAAACATTTTTCCCTACCAGCTTCTGTCGTGGTAAATAAATGGGACATAAACCCTGATATGACGGCCGAGATTGAAGGTCTTGCTGCTGCTTATCGCGCTCATATTCTTGGACGAATCCGATATGACAAAGCGATCACTCAGGCTCAAATCGAAGAGAAAAGCGTGATCGAGCTAGGTGAGAGCGATGTATCAAAAGAGATTCAAATTATTTGGAATCAAGTACAGGCAATTGCTTGTTAGATAAAGGAAATAAAATGAAAATAGCTATCCCTGTCGCAGACGGAAAACTTGATCTACATTTCGGTCATTGCAAAAACTTCGCACTATTAGATGTGAATTTAGATACTAAAAAAATTGTCTCACGAAATGATGTTGATGCTCCTCCCCATGAACCTGGATTATTGCCAGCATGGTTAGGTGACAAAAATGTCGAATTGGTTATTTCGGGTGGAATGGGCCAAAAAGCGAAACAGCTGTTTGAAGCGCGTTCAATTCAAGTTGTTGTTGGTGCACCATCAGAGACACCAGAATTATTAGTTCAGGCTTATCTTGGTGGGCGTTTAATCTCAGGCGTTAATGCTTGCGATCATTAAGGATCAGCTAGTCTTTTGAGAATTAAGCGTGATTAAAGGGGACAACCAAACCATTAATGTACCCATCGCATTGGTTAACCAGCCTGTTGCTGAATATTTAACCGCCAGCCCAAGATAGGGAAATGATCCTGCTTCCCTATCTTGTTATATCAATCTGACCTTGGGTTATTATCGGGCACATTATCGATAAGCATCCTTTTCCCTCTGCTGGTTATCCAGTACACTTTCGGTGTCTTTTTCCACAACCATTAGAGTGGCTATGTTACAGAACCCATTACAACTTCGTCTTGAGAAGTTTGAACCTTGGCAACAGATTACCTTTATGGCATGCCTATGTGAACGTATGTATCCTAATTACGCCTTGTTCTGTGAACAAACGGAGTTTGCTCAAGCGCGTGGCTATCGAGATATCCTTGATAGCGTCTGGGAGCTGATGACGGTGAAAAATGCTAAAATCAATTTCGAACGTCAATTAGAAAAGCTGGAAGTCTTAATTCCGACCGCCGCGGAGTTTGAGCTTTATTTAGTTTATCCCGCCATTGATGCCTGTGAAGCATTGTCTACCTTATTGCATGGCTTATTAGATCGGGATGATCTTTACCAATCGATGCAAAAAATCAGTCAGATCTCGGTGCGTACGGTTGCCCAGTTGGAAGAAGCGCAAACCGGTGACGTCATTACCAACGATAATCAGAAAAATAATCAAGCGGTGTGCGAGGAATGGGATGTGCAATGGGCAATTTTTCGACCGTTACGTGAAGCGACTGAGAGAGATATTGAGTTGATCAAAGATTTACGCCAAGAGTTGCGTGATGAATGTGTCAGCAATATTGGTCTCACTTTAGACTAAGAAAAGTAAGAAAAGGAGTAAAGCATGCTGGAATCCATGACTCAATGGTTGAGTCAATATGGTATTAAGATGTCGCAAGTGATTCAGCTGACTGAAGCTTTGGGGCTGATTGTGCTGATTGCCATTGTTATCCATATCCTATTACATCGAGGTGTGGTGGCTTGGTTAAAGCGGCATGCTGAACAATCTCAGGCTTCTTGGCGTCATGTGCTTTTTGCTGGCAACTTATTTAGCCGTATTGCATTAATGATTCAGGGGATAGTCATAGGGATTCAGGCCAAATGGTGGTTGGCTCCGGAGAGTGCAATACGAGAAAGTATTCTGATGTTTGTCGCGCTGTGGGTGGTGATTTATGCGCTACTAGCTTTGTACTCATTGTTGAACGCATTGGAGGTGTTACTTTCTCGAACCTCGATTGGGCGAAATATGCCCCTGAAAGGCATTTCTCAAAGTCTGAAAATCATTTTGTTTATTATTGCCGCGTTATTGATCACTTCGGTTCTGATTGGCAAGTCACCCTTGATTCTACTCAGCGGTGTTGGTGCGATGACCGCTGTGATTATGTTGGTATTTAAAGATCCTATTTTAGGATTAGTTGCCGGAGTTCAACTCTCGGCTAATAAGATGCTCAGTGTCGGTGACTGGCTAGAAATGCCAAAATATGGTGCGGATGGTGCTGTGATTGATATCAGCTTAACCACGGTCAAGGTACAAAACTGGGATAAAACCATTACCACGATTCCGACTTACGCACTGATTTCTGATTCGTTTAAAAACTGGAAAGGAATGCAGGAGTCAGGGGGGCGACGGATCAAACGTAGCGTGCTGATTGACGCCTCGAGTATCCACTTTTTATCTGAGCGTGAGATTGAACGATTAACCCATGCTCAGTTACTGGAACCTTATATAAAACAAAAGGTTGAAGAAATTACCGCCTATAATCGTGAGCATCAGGTGGATGATAGTACTCCGATAAATGGTCGTCGGTTGACCAACTTAGGCAGTTTTCGGGCTTATTTAGAACGCTACCTTCGTGCTCATCCTGAAATTCATCAGCATATGACCTTGATGGTGCGTCAGCTGGCACCGACTCATGAAGGGGTTGCCTTAGAGTTATATTGCTTTACGGCCACCACGGTTTGGGTGGAATACGAACGGATTCAGTCAGATATTTTTGACCATCTTTATGCTGTGTTGCCAGAGTTTGATTTACGCGTCTCTCAGGCTCCTACCGGGAGTGATTTTCGCCATTGGCAGATGCATTGAAATTGGCAGATGCATTGAAGCTGTTTTGGTCTTTTTCGCCATCCACCGCTTAGGCGGGGATGGCGTTTTATTGAGGGACGGATAGATTTCCCCTAGGTGCGCTTATTGTGGGTCTTCTTCATCTCGGCTTTCAATCACCCGGTGCTCTTTTTTCCAGCGCTCCCAACGTTCAGTCGCAAGTTGTTGCATGTCGGTAATTTTATCGGCCTCATCAATGATTTCTTCGCCCAGTAAGTGTTCAAAAATATCCTCTAAGGTTAACAAACCTTGCACCGTACCATATTCATCCACCACCAACGCCAGTTGTAAGCGCATTTTAAGCATTTGTTCAAACGCTACAGGCAGTGTTTGGGTATTAAGTAGTACATGGATCGGGCGCATGACGGCCCCGAGTTGCTGATTACCAAGACCATTTTGATGTAATTTGAATAATTCCAACCGATGAACAAAACCAAGGATGTTATCGGTATCTTCGCTATAGACTAAAGGCCGAGAAAAGGGCGTATCTTGATGCTCTTGCAGAAACTGGTTAACCGACATTTCTGCTGGTACTCGGAACAGAACTGGCCGAGGAGTCATCACTTGGGTCACCGGGACGGCCCGAATATTAAGTAGATTATTAAGGATTTTAGATTCACCGACATCAAACTCGTCGCTATCACTGGCCATTAAGGCCATCGCCGACAGTTCATCGCGCAGCCTCGGGGTTTCATTTCCTTTTGCTAATCGCTTGGTGATTTGTTGAGAAAACCAAATAAAAGGCGTTAGCCACCAGATCATGGCACGCAGAATTGTTGCACTCAACGGAGCCAATTGACGCCAATAGGTTGCCCCGATCGTTTTCGGAATGATCTCAGAAAAAACTAATATGGCCAGCGTTAACAGAGCAGAAAATAGCCCTAACCAATGATTACCAAATACCAAGGTCGCTTGCGCGCCCGCGACAGATGCGCCGACAGTATGCGCGATCGTATTGAGCGTTAAGATAGAGGCTAGTGGACGATCAATATCTGCTTTCATGTCGCTCAGTTTTTGAGCTGCAGGATGAGATTGTTGTCTCAGTTGAGCAATATAGCTTGGGGTGACACTGAGTAGCACCGCTTCAAGTACCGAACAGATAAATGACACACCAATAGCAATCGTGATGTATAGAGTAAGCAGTAGCATAAAGTCCTTAGCATTAAGCTGGTCGTGATCAAAAAATGGTGATGTTAAAAATTAGGTGTCTGACCGGGTTAATGTGCTGTGTTTCTATCGTGATTTACTCTTCATAGCAAGAAAAATTACTCAGTTAAACGTTCAATTTGTCGTGGTTAAAGTCGGATACTGTTTTTATCTAAGCTGGTTTTGATCCAGTTTTTGATGCTTGTTGTCGCTATGTTGAACTATATCTTTCCAACTTGCCGTCTCCCTGCAACGCTAAGTTGTTTGGCTATAAATAATGGCGTCAACGTCCAAAAACAAGGTTAATACCTACCATCATCAAGGGGAAATTGTGAGTTAAAGCTCATATTATGGTTAAAACTACGTCAGAGAAGCCGAAGTGACGCGACAAACCTTTGCCAGACAGGGGCTTTATGTTTTAGAGTGGGCTGAATTTGACAACCTATAAGAAGGGAAACCTAATGAACAAAACCCAATTAATCGACTTTATCGCAGAGAAAGCAGATCTTTCAAAAGCACAGGCTAAATCTGCTCTTGAAGCTACTCTTGGTGCTGTTGAAGGGGCACTGAAAGAAGGAGACCAGGTTCAACTCATTGGTTTTGGTACATTCAAAGTAAATCATCGTGCCGCTCGTACGGGGCGTAATCCAAAAACAGGTGAAGAAATCCAAATTGCTGCGGCCAATGTTCCAGCGTTTGTTGCTGGTAAGGCACTGAAAGATTCAGTAAAGTAATTTATACTACGCCGAGGTATCTTATCTCGGCGTCTCTTTTATGAAAAAACGGCTTCTGCTACAACTTTATACCATAGGCTTATTGGCCGGTTGCGCCTCTTCTCTCCCTCATCCTAACCTTGAATTACTGCATGATTACTCCGGTGGTCAAACTCTCGGCGATGCGACGCGTCTCTACTGGTACACCGAGTATCAGAATCGTCCAGTAAAAGCTTCAGACTATGTTTTATTAGGTGACTATGGACACTATCAGACCAGTTATCGCTGGGAAGATGGACAAGTTCGTGAAGTGGTTCGGGAAGGTATGCAGTTAAAGGATAACGCGTTGGTGCCTTATCGCGTTCATTTAAGATTTAACCAACAAGGTGAGGCGATTTATCAGCAGTTTCGCCTCGAAGGTAAAGTCCTTCCCCTAAACCAACAGCAGTGGCGCGAGTATCAACAGCAGGCACAAGGTTTATCTGAACTCAGTAAAGCGCAAGCGAGTCAACATATCACTTTATTTCAAGGTGTTTGGCGCGATCAGACATTGACCAGTTGTTCGGCGCAATCGTTCTCTCAAGTTACCTTTGACGCTTCGGTTCCTGAATGGATTCAATCACGTTTGAACGACGAGCATTTTCTTGTTTTGTTAGGTAAAAAGACTCGAAATCAATTGCAGGTTCAAGATGTACTGATGATGACGGACAGTCAACATGGATGTATTGAACAGCCTGAATTGATTGGCGATGAGTGAATGGTGCACGATAACGATAGGTAGATAAACAAGCCGGGATACCCGGCTTGTGAGACAACAGAGTTGCGATTAAGCGTTTGGATTACTTCTCCGCTTGCTCGCGGGCGATAGCGCGATAACCGATATCATGGCGGTAGAACATGCCTTGCCAGTGAATTTGCTTCGCTAACTGATAAGCATGTTGTTGGGCTTGATAAACCGTTTCACCCAGTGCCGTAGCACATAAAACCCGCCCACCATTGGTCAGCACCTCACCTTGTTGCTCGACGGTTCCGGCATGGAAAACCTTTTGGTCGCTTGTTGCTGTCGTGGGTAAACCGTGGATCACATCCCCTTTACGATATTCGGCAGGGTAGCCGCCTGCGGCTAAGACGATACCGATCGATGCGCGAGGATCCCAGTGTGATTCGACTTGGTCTAGCTTGCCATCAAGTGCGGCGAAGCATAACTCAACCAGATCCGACTGCATACGCATCATGATCGGCTGTGTTTCCGGATCGCCAAAGCGACAGTTGTATTCAATCACTTTTGGTGTGCCTGAACGATCAATCATGAGACCCGCATATAAAAATCCAGTATAGGGATGGCCTTCTTCTGCCATACCACGCACCGTTGGATAAATTACTTCCTGCATGATCCGTTCATGAATATCTGGCGTGACGACCGGAGCCGGTGAGTAAGCGCCCATCCCGCCCGTATTTGGGCCCGTGTCGTTATCACCGACGCGTTTATGGTCTTGGCTGGTCGCCATCGGTAATACATGTTCACCATCGACCATAACAATAAAGCTGGCTTCTTCACCCTCTAAAAACTCTTCAATCACAACCCGGCTGCCCGCGTCACCAAACGCGTTCCCTGCCAGCATGTCTTTAATGGCGGCTTCTGCTTCTTGCACCGTCATGGCGACAATAACGCCTTTTCCAGCGGCAAGCCCATCAGCTTTCACGACAATCGGTGCACCTTGCTCTCGCACATAAGCCAGTGCGGGTTCGATTTCGGTAAAGTTAGCATAAGCCGCGGTTGGAATACGATGGCGAGCTAAAAAGTCTTTGGTAAAGGCTTTTGAACCTTCAAGTTGTGCTGCGGCCTGAGTTGGGCCAAATATGGGTAAATTAGCGCTACGAAAGGCATCGACGACGCCAAGTACTAATGGAATTTCTGGGCCAACAATGGTCAGGTCAACCTGTTTTTGCTCAGCAAATGTCACCAAAGCAGCGATATCTTCGACCGCTATGTTGACGTTTTCTAACTTGGGTTCAAGCGCAGTACCGGCATTGCCAGGCGCAATAAATACGGTATCTACTTGAGGGTTTTGTGCGACTTTCCAGCCTAGAGCGTGCTCACGACCGCCAGAACCGATAACGAGAACTTGCATAAATAATTACCTTAAATTTTTATATTAGGCCCGAGGAAGAACAGGTCCTAGGACCTAGAACCTAGAGAACCTAGAACCAAACTCAATGACGGAAATGGCGCATTCCAGTGAAGATCATCGCCATGCCGTGTTCATCCGCAGCGGCGATGACTTCTTCATCACGCATGGAACCCCCAGGCTGAATGACGCATTTAATACCCGCTTGGGCCGCGGCATCAATGCCATCACGGAAAGGGAAGAATGCATCTGACGCCATGACACACCCTGCTACTGGTAAACCTTCATCAGCGGCTTTAATGCCTGCAATTTTCGCTGAGTAAACGCGGCTCATTTGCCCTGCGCCGACGCCAATCGTCATGTCACCTTTGGCGTAAACAATCGCGTTGGATTTTACATACTTGGCCACTTTCCAGCAGAACAACGCATCTTTGAGTTCTTCTTCCGTGGGTTGACGTTTGGAGACGACGTTAAGGTCAGCGGTTGATACCATGCCGTGATCGCGTTCTTGCACCAGTAAGCCGCCATTGACCCGTTTCATATCCAAACCGGTAGTTTTGCTTGACCATTCACCACACTCTAGTAGACGAACATTTTTCTTCGCTGCCACCACTTCGACCGCTTGCGCTGAGACTTTCGGTGCAATGATCACTTCGACAAACTGGCGTTCCACAATTGCGTTTGCTGTTGCTGCATCAAGTTCTCGGTTGAAAGCGATAATGCCACCAAAGGCCGAGGTGGGGTCGGTTTGGTAAGCGCGGTTATAGGCTTCGAGAATATCGCTGCCTAGGGCGACTCCACATGGATTGGCATGTTTGACAATCACACAAGCGGGTTCCACAAACTCTTTAACACACTCTAATGCTGCGTCGGTATCAGCAATATTGTTGTAAGAAAGGGCTTTGCCTTGGATTTGGCGAGCGGTCGCAACCGAGGCTTCTTGAGGGGTTTCTTCTACGTAGAAAGCGGCAGATTGGTGGCTGTTTTCACCATAACGCATATCTTGCTTTTTGATAAATTGCTGGTTGAAAGTGCGAGGGAAGGTCGATTCTTCATCCCCTTCTGTGTTGTCACCATAAGAAGGAACCATAGTGCCGAAGTAGTTGGCAATCATGCCGTCATAGGCGGCGGTATGTTCAAATGCGGCAATGGCTAAATCAAAACGCGTTGCCAGTGTGAGTGAGCGTTCATTGGCATCCATTTCTGCAATCACTCGTGAATAGTCTTTAGCATTGACCACAATGGTCACATCTTGATGGTTTTTGGCGGCTGAACGCACCATAGTTGGCCCGCCAATATCGATATTTTCTACGGCATCTGCCAAAGTACAATCGGCGTTTGCCACGGTTTGAGCAAAGGGATACAGGTTAACCACCACCATGTCGATGGATTGAATGCCGTGCTCGGCCATGATCGCGTCATCTTGACCGCGACGGCCCAATATGCCCCCGTGAACTTTGGGATGAAGGGTCTTTACTCGCCCATCCATCATCTCTGGAAAACCGGTATAGTCAGACACTTCGGTCACGGTAATTCCTTGTTCCGCCAACAAACGAGCAGTACCGCCAGTGGAGAGAATATCGACACCTCGTTGCGCAAGGGCTTGCGCAAACTCAACAATACCAGTTTTATCGGATACGCTGATCAGAGCGCGACGAATAGGGCGAGCGTGGTTCATGCTTCCATTTTCCTTCAATTTATACGATGTTACATCGTGGACTATCACTAAAGAGCTTTACCACAATGGCCGATACTATGCGTTAACATGATGGCATTCCTCACTGGGGTAAAGGCCTTTTACTGATTATTTTAATGATGCATATTCTAGCGAGTTTATGTGAAAAGATCTCGAGCAATCGTTTGGCATTGGGAAAATAACCGTTAAAAAGGCCTTTTTCAAGTAAAAATGCTGTTAGCAACGCGCACTTTAATCAGACAGAAAAAAGGATAAGCGGATGTTTCAAATTGGTGAATTAGCGAAACGTTGTGGGGTGTCGAGTGATACGTTGCGTTTTTATGAGAAAAATGCGCTGATCAAACCGGCCGGACGCAGTGAGTCCGGGTATCGTTTGTATAATGAAGCGAATGAACAGCAAGTCAGTTTTATTTTAAAAGCCAAAGCGTTGGGGCTTAGCCTTGATGAAATAAAAGAGTTGCTTGAGATTAAACTCGAAGCTACCGAGCATAGCTGTGCCGAAGTCAAGTCAATTACCAGTGCTAAGCTCAAATTGATTGATGAAAAAATTGCAGAGTTAAATCGAATTCGATCGGCACTGAAAAAAATCAACGATGCGTGTTGTGGCGATACTGATGATGATGCCAGTCACTGCTCAATTTTAGCGGCCTTAGAATAGCCCAACCTTAGTTTCCATTTTTGAGGCTTTTGAGTGTTAGTCTTGCGGAGTAAAAAATCAGTATAATTCGCCTCTTTTGTTATTGGATGGTTAGGGATGGATCAGTCGCGGTGAGATAACTCACTGCCTTTACTGTGACTTCATGGTGTACACATGGTTGGAAGATGCTTTCAAATCAACGACTGGATGCTAAGTGTTGATGAAAATAAATTGTATCGCCAAAATAGGGAAGTTTCGGTTGAGCCAAGATTGATTAATCTATTGTATTTTTTAGCAAAAAATGCCGGCGAAGTCTTTGGTCGAGAGGAATTAATCGAACATGTCTGGGGTGGCGCTATCGTCACCGATCAAGTGGTTACTCAATCTATTTTTGAATTGAGAAAATTGCTACGTGATGGACGTGAAGAAAACATTTCTTATTTAACGACGGTACCTAAGCGAGGTTATAAATTAGTCGCCACGGTCACTGAAGTTTTTTCTGATCCTGTGCATCAATTGCAGGAAGGGGATCTTAGCCCACCAATCACTGTCGACGATGCCCGGGCCATTGAGCAAGAGGGCGCTGTTTCTTCTTCTGATATCACTTTCCCGGCGGCCCCATTAACTCGAGCATTTCAATTTCGTTGCACGACGACCAAAGATCATCATACGGCATTTAAACGCTGGCGAACTTTGATTTTTGATGTGCTATGGATCAGCGTGCTTATTATCGGCTTTGGCCTTTTTACCTATCATCAATCTGATATCTCGATCACTCAAGCGGTCGATACGCGTTTAATTGAATTTAGATTTGATCACGGCTTTTCTCAACACGAGGAGCGTGCCGAATTAGCTGATGGGATTGTACAAAAATTAGCGGCAGATATAAGCCAAGTGACCCATTACCGTATCCGACTGAGTAAGGCTCGCTTTGCATCGGGAATATTACCGGGAAAAACCGTGACTGTATTGGTTAAAGAGCAAGAGGATAAGGCTTATCTCGATCTGGAATACCGAAATAATGCATCCGGTACCATTTTATTTAGTCGTCAATACTTGTTGGTTCCTCCACACTTGAATCGTGTGCTTAAACAGGTCTCGTTTGACTTAATGCAGGCCTTACAGGTCGTTGATGCTCAAAGTCATGTAGAGCAGTTAATGGCTGGTCTGCCGGTGAATCACCAAACACTTTCTCAATTAATTCGAGCGCATCATTATTTGAATACCTCACAACCTGAATCATTTCAACGTGGGATTCAATTATTAGAGCAAGTATTACGTGCTGAGCCAGACAATCGTTATGTGCAAGCAGAATTATTAGTGGCTTATTATGTACAAGTCGCTTTAGCACCAGAGCAAGCGTTAGCGCAAGATCGAATTAATCAACTGACGTATCAGCTCATCAACGCCACTCAATTGGCTGACGTTGACATTCAAGGGCGCATTGTTGAAGCGTTAGCGCTGCATGAAATCGTATCCAACCGCCCTGAACAGGCGCATATTTATTTGCAGCAAGCATTTACCCAGCGTGAATCGGTATTAGGCTATGTGTTGCGGGGTAAGCTTTTTGAATTAAACGGGGATATGGAGGCTGCCAGTGATGCTTATAGCGAAGCTTTTTATATTGATACCTCATTAGAAACCTATTTATTATGCGAAAACCTAGCGTTTTATAGCAACTTAAAATCAATTGATTATGCGCTTTATCGCTCAGTACACCCTTCTGTAACCACCGTGCTATAGCCTTTATGGATAACGTAAACTGACGGTTATGGTGATGATGCGCTTTCCAGTTATCTTGGATGATTGGAGGAAGGCGTCGATTTACTGATCCATCTTTCTTACTCATCTTATTTCTTACTTACGACGCTTTTTACTTAGGACAGTTTCCCCGCTACTGCCTTTCCCTTGCTTGTTCAATGATCAGGTCGATTTGATCGCAAGATCGTTCTCAATCCACGTGTTGCGTTAGGAGTGATGGAACGGTTGCGCACGATGAAAAAATCACTCAGCTATGCTTCCCTTTAACGGTTTAAGTATACCCAAACAACTTGGAGTTGCAGGTAGGCGGCAAGTGAGTGAATCCCCATGAGCATAGACAGGCTATGTGATTGGGGTGAAAGAACGTAGCCAACACCCCTGCAGCTTCAAGTAGGAAGGGTATAAAGGTTGATAACTTTATTGGGTATAAAGATGAATCGTGTGGGGTGGTTTATATCTTTATATTTTTCCTATTGACACAATTTTTTGTCAATAAGGCTTTGTATTTTAAATTGTTTATATTTTTTATTTTTATCAGCTTGTGACCAAAATAAAGATTTGGTCATTTTTTTATTGATAATCACATCTTGATTTTTTCTGCGCTTTTTCAGCGTAACCTTCGCCCTGTTCAGTGAAGGAGCCTGCTTGTGTTGCGCTCTTTTACTTCTGAGGGTTTGAGCAAATAGCTCGTGGAAAAATCGGGAGACGTTATGTCATCGAGTACCAAAAAAATTGGCGTTATTGCCTGTACAGGGGTCGTCGCAGGTAACATGATGGGAAGTGGCATTGCCTTGTTACCATCAAGTCTGGCGACCGTTGGATCTATTTCTTTATTTAGTTGGATTATCTGCATTATTGGTGCGTTGAGTCTGGCTTTTGTTTTCGCACGTTTAGCGACAAAAAACCCACAAGAGGGTGGCCCGATTGCTTATGCTGGGGAAGTGTCACCAGTGTTTGGTTTTCAGGCTGGCGTACTCTACTACCATGCTAACTGGATTGGTAACCTCGCGATTGCCATTACGGGTGTTTCTTATCTTTCTGTTTTCTTCCCTATTCTGAATAACCCGGTTCCTGCTGGTTTGGCAACCATTGCTTCTGTATGGCTTTTTACCTTGGTTAACTTACTTGGTGGCAGCTGGGTGAGCCGTTTATGTACGATTGGTTTGGTGCTGATTTTGATCCCGGTTCTTGGAACGGCGTTATTTGGTTGGATGAATTTTGACATGGCCATTTATCAGCATAACTGGAATGTGTCTGCTGGTAGTGATAGTCATGCAATCATCAGCGCGGTACTTATTTGTTTATGGTCGTTTGTGGGGGTTGAGTCTGCTGCGGTTTCTTCCGGTATGGTTCACAATCCAAAACGCACTGTTCCATTAGCAACCATGCTGGGTACAGCATTGGCCGGTGTTATTTATATTGTTTCAACTCAGATGATTAGTGGCCTTTTCCCTGCGGGTGAAATTGCCGCTTCTGGTGCCCCTTTTGCGATGGCAACCACCAACTTATTTGGTAGTTGGTCTGCACCTTTTGTGTCTGCCTTTACCGCATTAGCCTGTTTTACATCATTAGGTTCTTGGATGATGTTGGTGGGTGAAGCCGGTAAACGTGCGGCGGCTGATGGTAACTTCCCGAAAGTTTATGGTGAAACGGATAGTAATGGTGTACCGAAAAAAGGCTTAATCCTTGCGTCGCTGAAAATGACAGCCTTAATGATTGTGTTGATGTTGTTTAGCTCGCAAACCGCTCATGCCGCGGACATCTTTAGCCAACTTACGACCGATGCGGTACTACTGACCATGCTGCCTTATTTTTATTCCAGCATTAACTTGATTCGCTTTGAAGGTATGACCACCCGTAATGGTTTTGTCATGCTCTTCTCTGGTGTTGCTTGTGCTTTTTGTATGATTGCGCTTGCAGGAGCAGAAGGAAGCACACTGACCGCAACCTTCATCATTTCATTAGTCATATTGATGTTCTACAGCAAAAAAGCCGGTTTTGCTCAATACCATGAATCGCATAAGCAGCGCGTTTCGACGTCAGCAGCTTAATTCCTCAATGCTAGCGCTCGCAATACCGAGCTTGCGCTAGTCAATTAATTTCTTTGGCGTTCCTAATACTCACTATCAGGTTAGATAGGGAGCGCCTTCTTTCGTCTTGGAGATGTCCAAATGAATATTTTTGCTATCTTGAACCACATGGGTGTGTTCTTTAAAGAAGAGCCAGTGCGCCAACTGCATGCGGCTTTAGAAAAAGCGGGTTATGAAGTGGTTTATCCGGTTGATGACAAAGACCTGATTAAACTGATTGAAATGAACCCTCGTATCTGTGGTGTGTTGTTTGACTGGGATAAATACTCACTGGAACTGTGCGAGCGCATCAGTCAGGTCAATGAAAAATTGCCAGTGCATGCCTTTGCCAATGAGCAATCGACCCTGGATATTTCTTTAACTGATCTGCGTTTGAACGTGAGCTTTTTCGAATATGCTTTAGGCATGGCCGATGATATTGCGATTAAAATCAATCAGGCGACACAAGAGTATAAAGAGGCGATTATGCCTCCGTTTACCAAAGCACTCTTTAAGTATGTCGAAGAAGGTAAATATACCTTCTGTACACCTGGACACATGGGCGGCACCGCATTTCAAAAAAGCCCTGCAGGTAGCATCTTCTATGATTTCTACGGTCCAAATACATTCAAAGCAGACGTATCCATTTCTATGCCTGAATTGGGGTCATTGCTTGATCACTCAGGCCCACATCAAGAAGCAGAAGAGTACATTGCTCGCACCTTCAATGCTGATAGCTCTTACATTGTGACCAACGGAACGTCGACCTCAAACAAGATTGTTGGCATGTTCTCCGCTCCTGCGGGTAGCACAGTGTTAGTTGACCGTAACTGTCATAAATCGCTCACTCATCTGATGATGATGACCGATGTCACACCGATTTATTTCCGTCCTACTCGTAATGCTTACGGGATTTTAGGCGGTATTCCGCAACGTGAATTTAGCCGTGAAGTGATTGCCGAAAAAGTGGCAAACACACCGGGTGCAAGCGCACCAAGCTATGCGGTTGTCACCAACTCAACTTACGATGGTTTGCTTTACAATACTCAGTTCATTAAAGAGTCGTTAGATTGTAAACATATCCACTTCGATAGTGCTTGGGTGCCTTACACTAACTTTAACGCGATTTATCAAGGTAAGTGTGGCATGAGTGGTGAAGCGATGCCGGGTAAAGTGTTCTACGAAACACAATCAACCCATAAGTTGCTTGCCGCTTTCTCTCAGGCATCGATGATTCATATTAAAGGTGAATTTGATAAAGAGTCCTTCAATGAAGCCTTTATGATGCACACCTCAACCTCACCGCAGTACGGGATTGTCGCTTCAACTGAAACTGCGGCGGCCATGATGCGCGGTAATACCGGGCGCAAATTGATGCAAGATTCTATCGATCGTGCAGTGCGCTTCCGTAAAGAGATTAAACGGTTGAAAGGGGAAAGCGAAAGTTGGTTCTTTGATGTTTGGCAACCTGAAAATATTGAAACCACGGAATGTTGGAAGTTAGATCCTAAAGAGAACTGGCATGGTTTCAAGGATCTCGATGATAACCACATGTACCTTGATCCGATCAAAATTACCCTACTAACGCCAGGAATGAGCAAGGATGGGGAGCTTGAAGGTTCGGGTATTCCAGCCTCTTTGGTAGCGAAATTCTTGGATGAACGCGGTATTGTGGTGGAAAAAACCGGCCCTTATAACTTGCTGTTCCTATTCTCGATTGGGATTGATAAGTCAAAAGCGATGCAATTGCTACGCGGCTTAACCGAATTTAAACGTGGTTATGATTTGAACCTAACGATCCGTACGATGTTGCCAGCACTGTATAAAGAAGATCCAAGTTTCTATGAAGGCATGCGCATTCAAGAGTTGGCGCAAGGTATTCATGATCTGATTAAAAAATATCAATTGCCTGAGTTGATGTATAAAGCATTTGATGTATTACCTGAAATGAAAGTAACCCCTCATGCGGCTTGGCAGCAAGAATTACGCGGTCAAACTGAAGAAGTGAAACTTAGTGAGATGGTAAACCGAGTTAGTGCTAATATGATTTTGCCTTATCCTCCGGGTGTTCCTTTGGTGCTTCCTGGTGAAATGGTGACTGAAGATTCTCGCCCAGTATTGGAATTTTTAGAAATGCTGTGTGAAATTGGTGCTCACTATCCAGGCTTTGAGACCGATATTCACGGTCTGTATCATCAAAATGATGGCAGCTACACGGTGAAGGTACTAAAAGCCTAGCCACCAATCCGGTGAGTGGTGGTTCGGGAAAACGATGGATGTTAAATCTGACGCCTTTCCACTCACTGTTAATGATTCAATCAAGAGCCCAATCGGGCTCTTTTTTCTTTTCTTCACTTCACACAACTCAAGCATCAGCGTTGAGCCGTCTAAAATAGTTTATAAGGTCGTTTAATAAAAAAGGGCCTACCCTTTAAAAGATAAGCCCTTTATAAATAATAGGTTAACTAATGGGTATTAGTTCATGCCGTATTTTTTCAGTTTTTTACGAAGTGTACCGCGGTTGATCCCCATCATGGTTGCTGCGCGAGTTTGGTTTCCACGCGTATACTGCATGATGGTGTCGAGCAGTGGCTGCTCAACTTCAGCTAGAACTAATTCGTAGAGTTCAGTGACTTCTTGACCATTTAACTGGGCAAGATAGTTTTTAAGAGATGCTTTAACGGAATCGCGCAGGGGTTTTTGCGTGATTTGATCTTGTGAAGTGACAGTAGTGACGGTTAAAGCTTCTGAAGTCAGATTTTGTTCGAACATATTCGGTCTAGCTCTTCTCTTAATTATGATGCAACGTTATCAAAATAACCTTCAAGCGCTTCTAGTTGCAGCGATGCTGCTTCTATCGCGTTGAAGGCACGGCGAAACTCACTTGCTTGCTCATGTTCTTTTAGGTACCAGCCTACGTGTTTACGCACGATTCTAGGCCCTAAATACTCACCATAAAACTGATGGAGAGCGCTTACATGACCAAGCAAAATGGCTTTTACTTCCATCACTGGAAGTTCAGGCATGGTGGTACCGTTTTCCAAATAGTGTTGGATTTCCTGAAAAATCCATGGGCGGCCTTGGGCTGGGCGTCCAATCATTAAAGCGTCGGCCCCTGTGTATTCCAGTACCTGTTTAGCTTTTTGTGGAGAATCAATATCTCCATTAGCGATGACAGGAATACTGATGGCCTGCTTAACGGCTTTAATGCTGTCGTATTCTGCCTCTCCTTGGTACATACAAGCTCGAGTGCGCCCGTGAAGGGCAAGTGCTTGTATGCCGCAGTCTTCGGCTAATTTAGCGATATAGACACAGTTTTTATGCGCTGTATCCCAGCCAGTTCGGGTTTTGAGTGTTACAGGAACATCCACTGCATTGACGACGGTTTTGAGGATACCTTCTATAATATCCGGATAGCGTAATAGTGCAGAACCGGCTAGCTTTTTATTCACTTTTTTGGCTGGGCAGCCCATGTTGATGTCGATGATTTGTGCACCGTTTTCAACACTAAACTGCGCAGCTTCGGCCATCAGCTGTGGATCGCTACCTGCAATTTGTACAGAACGAATGCCCGATTCGCCTTCATGTACCATGCGGTTTTTCGATTTGTCTGTTTTCCATAGTGCCGGATTGGATGACATCATTTCGCTGACTGCCATTCCTGCACCATAACGGAGACACAACTCTCGAAACGGTCTATCGGTGACACCGGCCATCGGGGCAACGATGAGATTGTTGTTAAGTTGATGATTTCCGATTTTCAAAACGTCTTCACAGCTTCGTACCAGCAAGGGCGCGCATTTTACGCATTTTTTTACTGTGTGAAAAGACTAATATTTGAGCGTTAGCAAATTGTTTTTGCAAATAGTCTATTTTTCAATCAATTAGCGTATAAACTTATCACTAGCCTTGTTTTCGCCCAGTGATTCGGCACCACTCTTCTTGCTCGATAATCGGATCAATACTCAATTCATCACGATAATAGTTAGCGACATCTTGAGCTTGAGTATTGAGTACACCAGACATCGCCAGTTGCCCTCCGGGTTTAATCAGGCTTTTAATGACAGGGGAAAGCTCACGTAGTGGCCCGGCTAGAATATTGGCGACCACGACATCGGCCATTAAATTTTCCGGCTGATTTTGTGGCAGGTAAACCTCAATTTTATCGGCAACGCCATTACGAGCGGCGTTATCTTTAGAAGCGAGTAATGCTTGTGGGTCAATATCGATTCCGATTACTTTTGCTGCACCGAGTTTAATCGCAGCAATGGCGAGAATACCGGAGCCGCAACCAAAATCGATGACGGTTTTACCGGATAGATCGAGTGAATCTAGCCATTGTAGGCACAACGCTGTCGTTGGGTGTGTTCCGGTTCCAAAAGCCAGACCCGGGTCGAGAAGAACATTGACAGCATTTGGTTCAGGGATCTCCCGCCAGCTTGGACAGATCCATAACCGTTGACCAAATTTCATGGGGTGGAAGTTATCCATCCATTCCCGTTCCCAGTCTTTATC
Organism: Vibrio sp. 1-1(7); assembly: GCF_013048485.1. NCBI lineage: Bacteria > Pseudomonadati > Pseudomonadota > Gammaproteobacteria > Vibrionales > Vibrionaceae > Vibrio > Vibrio sp. 1-1(7). The sequence goes on from NZ_VHSP01000003.1 coordinate 194,391, forward strand.
TTCAATCTGTTCAATTTTATACGCAAAGCCATCAGCCAGTAGCTGGCTTGCTTGAATCTGCTGAATGACGCGTTGTGTGTCGATTTCAGCGTCATAAAGGGCCAGTACATCCGTATCCCCCCATAAGCGAGTCTCACCCGGAAGAGGTTCAAAAACAGGGGTATCCTTTGCATCGAGAAAGGTGACAGATAATGCACCAGTTTTTTCCATTAACATATCGCTAATGGGCTCGGCATTTTGATTGGTGGCGTTAAGTTTTATTTGAATCCAAGGCATGGAGATCGGCTCTTTAGAGGGTTGGTTAACGATTGAGATTAAGTGTAAGAGAAAAGAGCTGGTAACGAAACAGATAGATCTCATTACCTGTTCATTTGCATATTTTCTAATAAGGTGGTGTTGATGAATATGATTTGGTGCCAAGCTCGCAATTTGCAACGGCTTCTCTACATGATTACTAAATTGCAACAGAATGTCTACAACGCCAAATGTAGCTAAAAAAATCAGTTGCTTATGTATTTTGTTGCTTATTTTTTTCTGGAACGATATTTGCTCAGTGATATTTTCAGCAGTTGTAATCAGTATAAATACAGCAATGAAATGTCATCGTAAGGGACTTGGTGGGAGGCAATAATATGAGAAATAATGGGCCAGTGACAAATAAGGAAGTGTACTTTAATGGACTCGGTGATCTTGTATCGATCACCGATACGCAAGGAAAAATTCGCTATGTTAATGATCCTTTTATAACGATTAGTGGTTATTGCACGGAAGAGCTGATGGGGAGTGACCATAATATGGTTCGCCATCCTGATATGCCGCCTGCCGCGTTTAAAAGTTTATGGGAGACCGTCCGATCAGGCAAAAACTGGCGTGGCATGGTTAAAAACCGTTGTAAAAATGGCGATCATTATTGGGTTGATGCGTTTGTCTCTCCGATTACCCAAGAGGGGGAAATCATTGGCTTTCAGTCGGTACGTTCAGAACCGACTAGAGAGCAAGTTAGCCAAGCTGAAGCGCTTTATAAGCAGATGAAAGCCGATCCAACCAAGTTGTTACCTAAGCCCAATTGGTTGCAGAGACTCACCTATGCTTCTCTCTATACTAGCTTGAGTTGTTTTGCTTTGCTGATGTTGATATTTTCGGTCACTCAAATCGATATGACTCAGCAGTGGCCAGTTTTAATATCGTTAGCGCTTACCACGGTTGTGTTGATTTTCCAACTCTATTTGATTCGAGGCAGATTGCTTAAGCAAGTGGAAATCATGTCGAGGACATTACGCAGACTTGCTACGGGAAATTTAACGGAAAACATTCAGTTAGCAGGCGAAGATGAAATGGGTTTACTGATTCAAAATAGTAAAATGATCCAAGCTCGTTACAAGGCGGTTCTTGGGCGCATGCAAGAAGTGACTCAAGATTTAGTTATTTATGCTGGTAAAATGTCGGAGCATAGCCATTCAATGCAGAATGAGATGGGCTCTCAATCCATACATACTACCCAAGTGGCGAGCGCGATGACGGAGATGACCGCAACGGTTATCGAAGTCACCGAGAGTATTGTGCAAACTGCTCATGCTGCTGACGAAGTTCAACAAAAAGTGCGTGAAGGTGACCAGTTAGTTGAAAGTGCCGTGATGAGTATGGGTAAATTTATTACCGAGTTGGAGCACACGATTCAACAGATTATTACTGTTTCTGATGAGAGCCAAAAAATTAGTACGGTGACGGAGTCTATCAGTTCGATTGCTGAACAAACCAATTTATTAGCTTTGAATGCTGCCATTGAAGCCGCGCGCGCTGGGGAGCAGGGCCGTGGTTTTGCGGTTGTTGCCGATGAAGTCCGCGAACTAGCGACGAGAACCCAGCAAGCAACACAGGATATCCGTTCTATGCTGGAGAGTCTCAAGTTGGGGATTGCTCAATCATCGGAAACTATTACTCAGAATAGTAATCATGCCAAGGTGGCACTTGATAATGTGAATAAATCCCAGCAAAACTTTAATGATATTCGTGTGCAAGCAGATGCGGTTGCTGATATGAGTGAACAAATCTCTTCTGCCGCCGCACAGCAAGAGCAGGCTACCCGTGAAATGAGTGAATCGGTAGAGAAAATTAGTGAACAAAGTCGAACGACTGAGAGTAAGGCGGAACAGTTGCAAACTTTAGCTGAGAACTTGAATAAGCAAGCACAAGAGTTAGGTATTACATTAGGTGGTTTCAGGTTAACTCAGCAAAAGACATCATGATGTTATATTCCTTCTATTTTAAGTGGTTGCGGTATTAGCCAAGTCCGTTTACCTCATGAGCATGGTGTATCTATGCTCATGAGGATTATTAACAGGCCAATAGATTATTGCATGCCAAGCTTTTTCTCCAAATAGTGGATATTTGTGCCACCATTTTGGAAGTTTTCATCTCTCATGATCATGTCTTGCAAAGGAATGTTGGTTTTAATTCCTTCAATAATCATTTCGTCTAACGCGTTACGCATACGAGCAATCGCTACATTACGGTTTTCACCATAGGTGATGAGTTTACCGATCATTGAGTCATAGTATGGCGGAACGGTATAACCGGAATAAATATGTGATTCCCAACGAACTCCCATTCCTCCTGGAGTATGGAGGCGAGTGATTTTACCCGGACAAGGAAGGAAGCGTTCAGGATCTTCGGCATTAATTCTACATTCCACCGCATGGCCACGGATCTTAATATCATCTTGCGTAAAGGAGAGTGGTTGGCCAGCGGCAATACGTAATTGCTCTTTGATCAAATCAACGCCAGTGATCATTTCGGTTACGGGGTGCTCAACCTGAATTCGTGTGTTCATTTCGATGAAGTAAAATTCACCATTTTCATACAAGAATTCAAAGGTACCTGCACCACGGTAGCCGATTTCGATACAAGCACGAGTACAGCGTTCACCGATGTATTTACGAACTTCTTCGGTAATTCCCGGAGCTGGCGCTTCTTCGACCACTTTTTGGTGACGACGCTGCATGGAGCAGTCACGTTCTCCTAAATAGATCGCATTGCCTTGGCCATCGGCTAACACTTGAACTTCAACGTGACGTGGGTTTTCTAGGTATTTCTCCATATATACCATGTCGTTGTTGAACGCCGATTTTGCTTCTGCGCGGGTCATATTGATGGCTGGAATAAGCTCTGCTTCACTGCGAACTACGCGCATACCGCGGCCACCGCCACCGCCTGAGGCTTTGATGATAACGGGATAGCCGATGCGTTTAGCGTGAGCTTTGTTTTTGGCATCATCGTTATCGAGTGGCCCATCTGACCCCGGTACACAAGGAACACCGGCTTTTTTCATTGCTGTAATAGCGGAGACTTTATCCCCCATCAAGCGAATGGTCTCCGCTCTTGGGCCAACGAAGATAAAGCCACTACGCTCAACTTGTTCGGCAAAATCGGCATTTTCTGATAAAAAACCATAACCTGGGTGGATAGCAATCGCCCCTGTCACTTCAGCGGCGGAAATGATACGAGGAATATTTAGGTAGCTATCGATCCCTTTTGCTGGGCCAATACAGACAGTTTCATCCGCCAGCAGAACATGTTTCAAATCACGGTCAGCGGTGGAGTGGACGGCAACAGTTTTGATGCCTAATTCTTTACATGCACGAAGAATACGAAGCGCAATTTCGCCTCGGTTCGCGATGACTAATTTATCTAGCATAACAACACGCCTCGATTATTCGATGACCACAAGAGGTTGGTCGAATTCTACTGGCTGACCATCTTCGACTAAAATTTCTGTTACCACGCCTGATTTATCGGCTTCGATTTGATTCATCATTTTCATGGCTTCTACGATACATAGAGGGTCGCCTGCTGAAACGCTTTGTCCTACTTCAATGAACGATTTTGCCTCAGGACTTGGCGAGCGGTAGAAGGTGCCAACCATTGGAGAAAGCACTTGATGACCCGTTGGTACTTTCGCTGCTGGTGCAGCGGTTTCAGCCACCGGAGCGGGCGCAGGTGCGGCAGTTGGAGCCGGTGCTGCAGCGTAATGAACCGGAGCGGTTGGCGCTGGATTATGGCGACTGATACGTACTGATTCTTCGCCTTCAGAGATTTCTAGCTCAGAAATGCCAGATTCTTCCACCAATTCGATCAGTTTCTTGATTTTACGAATATCCATTGTTTCTTTCTCTTTTATCTTGTGAGTAAGACAACCCAGTTTGGGTTGTAGAGTGTTGGGTTATTACTTGGTTTGCAACGTATTGATTGCTGCAGCCAAAGCAAATTCATAACCTTGTGCGCCTAGGCCACATATCACCCCTTGGGCCTTATCCGATAGATAGGAGTGATGACGAAAAGCTTCTCGTGCGTGTATATTTGACAGATGCACTTCAATAAAGGGGATGGCCACACCAAGCAGCGCATCACGTAGAGCGACACTGGTATGCGTAAATGCGGCTGGATTAATGATGATAAAGTCCACCCGTTGATAGGCTCGGTGGATAGCTTCGATCAATTCATACTCACGGTTAGACTGGAGATGCTCTAATTCCACATTAGCTTGTGCGGCTTGTTCTGTTAGTTTTTCGACGATTTGCGCTAGGTTCTGCGAGCCGTAGTGTTCTGGTTCACGTAGACCGAGTAGGTTTAAGTTTGGACCATTAAGAACAAGAATGCGTAAATTTGTGGACATTGTGTGGCTATCTTCCTCTATTGTGAGATGTAATCCAATAATCCCATATTTTAAATTTTTCGACACATTTTTTTGGTCAAAAGTTCACTGTTTTTATTAAATTGACCATGATTATAGCTAATTCATCGCAAATGGCAGCAATTTACTGGTCTAATGACTCGGTTGGGTGGTTTTTTGAACGAATGTGGTTGGCTGAAGCTGATCGGATCTTAGCTAAAAACGGTGCTAGAAAAGGAGAGGCCTAGAGGAAAGCAGATTCTAGGAAAAGCGAAACCCAGGTTCTAGAACCTAGGACCTAGAACCTAGAACCTAGGACTTAAAACCTAGGACCTAAAACCTAAAACCTAGAACCTAGGACCTAGGACCTAAAACCTAGAACCTAAAACCCTAGCTTACTGTTCTACAGTAGTGCTTTTTCGGCGATCAACTTGTCGACCACGCTTGGATCCGCCAGTGTGGAGGTATCGCCCAGGTTACTGGTATCACCTGTGGCGATTTTACGCAAAATACGGCGCATGATTTTGCCTGAACGGGTTTTGGGGAGTGCGTCGGTCCAATGCAGAACATCAGGGGTAGCAATTGGGCCTATCTCTTTTCGTACCCAGTCTTTGACTTCTTTATGTAATTCCGCGCTAGGGTAGACGCCATCATTTAGGGTGATATAGGCATAAATCGCTTGTCCCTTAATATCATGTGGGACACCAACAATGGCGGCTTCGGCAATTTTATCGAATGCAACCAAGGCGGATTCAATTTCCGCTGTGCCCATTCGGTGGCCAGAAACGTTGAGCACATCATCTACGCGTCCAGTTATCCAGTAATAACCATCTTCATCGCGACGTGCGCCATCACCCGTAAAATACATCCCTTTAAAGGTAGAAAAATAGGTTTGTTCGAATCGATCGTGATCACCATAGACGCTGCGCATTTGCCCCGGCCAAGAGTCGAGAATGACTAAGTTTCCTTCTGCTGCGCCGTCAATAATATTACCCATGTTATCCACTAACGCTGGTTGAATACCAAAGAAAGGTCGAGTTGCTGAACCGGGTTTCAATGCGGTTGCGCCGGGTAACGGGCTGATTAATATGCCTCCAGTCTCTGTTTGCCACCAGGTATCAACAATCGGGGACTTTTGCTCGCCAATCGTTTTGTAATACCACTCCCAAGCTTCTGGATTTATTGGTTCGCCAACCGATCCCATAATGCGTAAGCTGCTGCGATGGGTGTCTTTGATGGCTTCATGACCTTTCGCCATTAAGGCGCGAATCGCTGTTGGTGCAGTATAGAGAATGTTGACTTGATGTTTATCAATGACTTGGCTCATACGGTTGGTATCTGGATAATTTGGCACACCTTCAAATAAAATGGTTTTTGCACCATTGGCGAGTGGGCCGTAAATTAGGTAGCTATGCCCGGTGATCCAACCGACATCTGCAGTACACCAAAACACTTCTTGTGGTTGATAGTCAAACACATATTTAAACGTCATGGTCGCATAAACTAAATAGCCGCCAGTGGTGTGCAATACCCCCTTGGGTTTGCCCGTTGAACCGGAGGTGTAAAGAATAAAGAGTGGATCTTCGGCACGCATTTCTTCTGCTGGACAGTCATCGGAGACATGGGCAATGGCATCATGCCACCATACATCTCGGTGGTTATGCCACTCAACATGGCCGCCTGTTCGTTGCAAGACGATGACCTTGTTAATACTTTTGATTTCAGGATTGGTTAAGGCTTCATCGACGTTTTTTTTGAGCGGAACCGGTCGGCCAGCACGAATGCCTTCGTCGGCGGTAATCACGACACTCGCATTCGAATCAATAATGCGCCCAGACAAGGCTTCAGGAGAGAATCCACCGAATACTACGGTGTGAACGGCACCAATACGGGTACAAGCCAGCATGGCAACCGCGGCTTCTGGTACCATCGGCATGTAGAGGCAGACGACATCGCCCTTACCAACGCCTTGTTCTTTTAGGGCATTTGAAAAACGACATACTTGCTGATGCAGTTCACGGTAGGTTAATGTCTTATCATCTGCCGGATCATCCCCTTCCCAAATGATCGCGATTTGATCGCCTTTTTCTGCCAAGTGACGATCCAAACAGTTGGTAGAAACGTTCAGAGTACCATCTTCAAACCAGCGTATATCCACATGGCCAGTATCAAATGAGGTGTGCTTGACTTGATGAAAAGGTTTTATCCAATCAACCATTTTACCATGCTCACTCCAAAAGCTTTCTGGATCGTTCACGGACTGTTGATACATGGTTAGGTACGTCTCGTTGTCAGCATGAGTATGGGCTTTAATATGGTCTTTGACCGGATAGATATAGGCATCACTCATTGTTATTCTCCTTGTGAATACGACAAATTTCCATTTCAGTGCCGGTTTTAAACATCACTGAGGAAATTAATGACCCCATTTTTGACTGGAAGCGATAACTTCGAGTGGGCTGGGTCGATACCTATAACTGTTAGCCACAGGCACAATTTCTACAATTAGACTTTAGGATGAAGTATGAGACGTTTGGTATCGAATTAAGCGATGTGTTGATAGGGAGAGCTTAAACGGGGAAGATCGCCGTTGGTTAAACGAACAAATACCAGTGCAGCGGCAATCGCATCTTGTAGAGCATCGTGTTTGTTATGTAAAGGGAGGTCGAGATGATGGCAGATGGCCGCTAAGCTCAGATCAAAATAAGCATTGGGTAATTGCTGCTCTAATTTATCCTGATAAAGTTGGCTAACTTCGATTAATCGGTTGGGTAATGGAAAGCCAAGCTGTTGACGACACGCGCGATCAAGAATCGTTTTATCATAGCGGATGTGATATCCCACTAATGGGCGATTCCCCATAAATTCGATCAGTTGGAGCAAGGCTTCTCGTTCTGTGAGGCCATAAACCAGATCTTGATGGCGCAGGCGATGAATGCGGACTGATTGAGAATCTAAAGATAGTGGTGCTTGCAAGCGGACTTCGAAGGGCTGACTGGTTAAAATACGATTCCCGATGATTTTAGTGGCCGCGATGGTGACAAGTTCTGCTCGTTTAGGATCTAAGCTCGTGGTTTCACAGTCTAGAGAGACCAGCTCTTGTTGTTGACAGGGAGCAAAAAGCGCTTGATATGGCGAGCCCTTTAACTTACGAAACCAATAATATCGCATAAGCCGATTCATCGTTACTTAATCTCTAATTTGGTAATGGTAGCCTAACCATTGTTTAAATTTTTTTACCACATGCAAACTGTGGCGCAGCAGATCACGCTCGGCTCGTTCTAGCTGTTTTAAGTCAAGCTGGTTATGGTTATGTTGATTATCGAGCTGTTGAGCGAGGCGCAGTTTAAAAAATAACTTGAGGGCTTCACTGAGGTTATCTCCCGTTTCTTTTTCTAATATTTGTTGTTTGACCAAGGCTTCGATACGTTGGAAAGTGTTATTACAGGTGATGGCATATTCTAAACTGAGCGCACGAATACCATGGACGATTGGAAAAATGCCGCCTTGTTTAATATCTAACCCAGATTTGCCACTTTTGACCTGCCCAAATAATGTCAGTGGCACCGAGAAGTTAAGTGCGGGGCGGGTAAATTCCGTTAAAATCAATTCTTGATGGGCCATTAATTGGCTGAGGTGTTGTTTGATCGGCGATAATAGCTGTTGATTGCCGGCGATAGCATGAGCATCGGCCATGATGGCGAGCTTCATTACGTGCTCGGGATGCGCGTTTTTCACCCAATCGGTGAGGGTCTTTTTCCATGCTGCTTGCGATTTTACCCATTCGGGATTGTTTACCATCACTTGACCGGGACAAAGTGGATAGCCAAGTTGTAACAAGGTGTGGGTTAACGTCTCTAACACCGGTGAAAATGAATGCCATTCAAAGCCATCTTTGATGATCAAGGCATTATCTTGATCGGTTTTGAGTATTTGTTCCGCACGTCCTTCTGAGCCAAGTACGACAAAGCAGCAGTGATCATGCAGCGCTGGTGGAACCACGAGAGCAAAGGCTTTTTCGATAATTTGTTCATTGACCGCCGCAATCAATTCCATCACAAAACGAGTACGAACCCCGCGGCTGAGTAAGTTGTCCACCAGTTGCCGTTGTTTATTGGCGGCGAGAGCTAATTCATCGATGCTAGAAGCTCTGGCAATCGCGAGTGTTAAGACATGAGAGTGGGTCGAAAAGGTACTTAAGATCTGCAGCATCGATAGCAACCCCACCGCACGATGTCCATCGCAGACCATTAAACGTTTGACCTTATGGCGAGTCATCATCACCATGGCATTAAACAGAAAGTCACCTTGTTCAATATGTAACACGGGAAAGGTGGCTATTTGAGCCACAGGGGTATCAAGCGGATAATGGTCTAGCGCAATCGCGTGCAATAAATTGGTTCTGGTGATAATGGCATAAGGCGGAATATTCTGCTGGGTTAAACGTGGATCATCGGGGGCTAATTCGACAAAAGCGGCATCAATACTCTGCTCTCTCATGAGTTGTGTTACCGCTTGTAAAGAGTCTTCTGGTTTGAGTAATGTTGGGGGAAGATAGAGCGAAGGCTCTATCTTGGTGAGGATAAATTCAGCGATATTTTTTTGTTGCTGGGCAGCTTCAATGAGGGCTTGTCGTTTAGCGAGGTTATTATCGAAGTAAGCCGCAAATTGACCATTTTCTCGATATAAGGTTAAAAATATCGTTTTGGGTAATAGATAGCTCAAGGTATCTTCTAAGGCCACATAATGGTGTTTGGCGTGCGGCTCGAACAGGGCACGTACATCAAACATATCGTCGTTAGCGTAATGGGCATAAATCTCTCGACCATCGGCAGAGCGTTCTTCGACGGTGCCTTTAATCAAAATCCAGAGTTGCTGACACGTTTGGCCACTTTGAATCAAAATATCCCGCTCACGGTAGTAGGCGATATCTAATGAACGGCGGAGCAGTTGTTGCTGAGGTTCCGTGAGTCGATCAAACGGAGGCGAGTGCATATTGAATTTTTCTGGCATGGTTTTCACCGCAACGAGAACACTGGATTAAGTGTGGCTAATTTTTTGTCTCTCGCCAGACGACTTTGGTCTATACCCTTCCTACTTGAAGCGGCAGTGTTTGGCTACGTTCGTTCACCCCCAATCACATAGCTTGCCTATGCTGATGGGGATGATGAGAGCTATCCGTGACTTTCACCCAAGGCCAGCCTACGGCTATTCAAATTTGTTCCAGACAAATTTGTCACTCACTTGCCACCTCCCTGCAACTGCAAGTTGTTTGGGTATAGTCCTTATCGACTTAGCAGATCAGGGAAATAAGATTTTAAGTGAAAGTTCCCTTTTTAGTTAAAGGGAGTCATTGCATAATAGCGACCTTTGTAAGTACCACTGATGATTCACTGGTTATTGATTTTCTAGGATGTAGTATGTTTAACCCCTCTCCGTTTGGGTGGATATCCCAATATTTTGTTGGTTTCTTTTTTGCGTATGGGGTGTATTTACCATTTTGGGCGCTTTGGTTTGCAGATCAAGGTGTCTCGGCAACTGATATTGGTTTGTTAGTCGGTATCGGTTTTGCGACACGCTGTGTTGCTAATTTAGTGATTACCCCACGCGTTCATAAAGTTGAGCATCTATTACCGGCCTTACGGTGGTTAAGCTTGGCAGCTGTCCTGTTTATTGCTTTCCACTTTTTTACTGGGGGCAGTTTTTGGTTAATGGCATTAGCGACGATCTTGTTTAACCTTTGCTGTGGCCCTGTGGTGCCACTGTCTGACGCGATGGCGAACTACTACGCAAAACACAATTTGTTGGATTATGGACGGACACGTTTATGGGGGTCGGTGGCCTTTATTGCGGGTTCAACAGTTGTTGGTTATCTTGTTGCGTTGTATGGCACTCCGATGATTTTGTATACCGCCTTATTTGGCGTGGCGGTGGCGCTACTGATTAGTTTACGTAACCCAACACCATTGCCAGTCACCGAGAGTGAAGCCTATGCGGTTAGACCGAAACTCTCAGAACTGCTACGTGAATTACCGGTTATTAAGTTTTTAGTGTTGGTGGCATTGATTCAGGGAAGCCATGCTGCTTATTACAGTTTTAGTGCGATTTATTGGAAAGAGGCGGGACACTCTGAGGCGATCATCGGTTACCTGTGGAGCTTGGGGGTGGTTGCTGAAGTGTTAGTCTTTGCCTTGAGTAAACGGATGTTTGCTGGCTGGAGTTTACGTTCACTCTTTATGGTCGCTGCCATTGGGGTGATCATCCGTTGGGGATTGACGGCCTCGACCACGATGATTGTGGCTTTAGTTGCGATTCAATTACTGCATGGCGTCACCTTTGCTATGGCACATATTGCGGCCATTCAATACATTCAGCATGCGCCACAAAATAAAATGGTGGCATTGCAGGCACTTTACAATGCGATTCCTCTTGGTGCGGTGATTGCGGCAATGACAACGCTCAGCGGATGGGGATATGAACATTGGGGTGCGGCTGTTTTCTGGGCGATGGCGTTGATGGGCGTTTTGGCTTTATTTATTAAGGTTGAATTACCACAAGCGCAAACAGATCCGGTGGCTGAGTCAAAGGTAGAGCCAGAAGCGCAACATTGATCTTAATGGATTGAGTTCTGTGTGTTGAATGTTCATGAAAAAGCCTCTCAGTTACGAGAGGTTTTTTGTCTTGATAAGTTACCATCGGCGGTAAGATCAATCAGATTGTGATCGTCGAACGTCGTTCAGTCGTCGACTAAAATTACACTGATCCCTAGACGCTTCAAGCCTTGTAAATATTCCTCGGGAATCCCGTGATCGGTGATCACTTTATCAACTCGTGTGGTTTCTAGAATTTTATGCAGACTGACTTTACCGAATTTTGATGAATCGGTAACAGCAATCACTTCATCGGCAATATCGCACATTTTCCGGTTCAGTCTTGCTTCATTTTCATTATGTGTAGTAATGCCTTTTTCTAGGTTAAACTCATCCACCCCAAGAAATAATTTATTAAAGTGATAGTTCTCTAACACGCCATCATTTTGTTCGCCGTAAAATGACATGGATTTTCGGCGTAACTTTCCGCCAATGACTAACACCTCAACGCCTTCTGCTGGAAAAAGTGCATTGGCAATATTTAAGCCATTCGTCAGAACCACTAAATCATTGGCGTGTCTTAGTGCCTCTGCAATACAGTGGGTTGTGGTGCCCGAGTCAAGGATCAGGGTATCTCCGTCTTCAATCAGACTAACGGCCGCTGCGGCGATTTTTTCCTTCAAGGTTTTATTGAGTTGATTTTTATCTTCAACTGAGTGCTCATATGGCCGAATGTCATTGTCTTGAAGGTAAGCACCACCATAAGCTCTCGTTGCGATTCCTTGCTTTTCCAATGCTGCCAAATCATTTCTTATGGTGACAGTTGAAACACCAAATTGTTGGCTATACAGGGATGCAACCTAATGATTTCTGTGCTTTGGTTGAACGGTTAGCTGAATCGGCTCACTTTCCCATGTCACGTATCGTGTTGGGGGGCGACCATTTAGGCCCCAATCGTTGGCAGCATTTAGATGCAGATACGGCGATGAAATTCGCTGAAGATCAAATTGTGGCTTATGTCTCTGCAGGATTTCAAAAAATTCACTTAGATTGCAGCATGAGCTGTTTGGGTGATGCCGTACCCTTGAGTGATGAAACGGTGGCACAACGTGCAGCGAAACTGGCTCTCGTGGCAGAAAAAACCGCGGATCGTATTTTTGGCCACTCCACATTGGTTTATGTGATCGGTACCGAAGTTCCTGTTCCTGGTGGCGCAACAGAAACGCTAAGCAGTGTACAAGTCACTCAACCTCAAGCGGCGATTAACACGATCGAAACGCATTATTCTGCCTTTGTTGAGCAAGGGTTAGCAGACATTTGGTCACGCGTTATTGGCCTTGTAGTACAACCTGGTGTTGAGTTTGATCATCAAGGCATTATTGATTATTGCCCAGAGAAAGCACAAGCGCTGAGTAAAGTCGTTGAACGTTATCCTCATTTGGTGTTTGAAGCTCATTCGACCGATTATCAAACCGCACAGGCTTATAAAGCATTAGTTCGCGATCATTTTGCGATTTTAAAAGTTGGGCCCGCGTTAACCTTTGCTTTGCGTGAAGCTTTATTTTCCCTCTCATGCATTGAAGAAGAATTAATTCCAGCGAGACATTGCTCTGGATTGCGACAAGTACTTGAAGGGGCGATGCATGCTGAGCCGAAATATTGGCAGGAGTATTACGAAGGAGACAGCGAAACTCAGCGTTTAGCCCGTAGCTTTAGTTTTTCTGATCGCATTCGCTACTACTGGCCTGATCAAAAGGTCAATGACGGCTTAGCTGTGCTATTACACAACTTACAAGATCATCCTATTCCTCTGCCGTTAATCAGCCAATATTTACCCATTCAGTTTCAAGCGATCCGTGAAGGCCGGCTCACACCGGATCCCAAGGCAATCATTGTTAACAAAATTGGTGAAGTGGTGGCGTTATATGCTGCCGCTTGCCGTGATAAATAGAAGGCTAACCTTATGTATTTAAATATTTCTCAACAACAATTAGCGCATAAAAATGGATTAGCAACCGCTAAAGAAATTACACAACAGCCTGATGCTTGGCAAAGAACGTTACAAGGATTAATGCCTTTGCAAGCGAGCATCAACGATTTTATGAACACCTTTTTTTCTTATCCGAATGGAAGAATTGTGCTCACGGGAGCGGGGAGTTCTGCTTTTGCTGGACGCGCTCTTGCGCCTTATTTATCAGGAAAACTAAAGCGTCGAATTGATGCAATCGCAACCACCGATATTGTGGCTGATCCTGAAGAGTATTTTGCGGAAAACTGTCCCACCTTGCTGATTTCGTTTGCTCGTTCTGGTAATAGCCCAGAAAGCGTTGCTGCGGTTGAGCTTGCCAGCGAAGTGCTTGATACCTGTTATCATTTGGTGATTACGTGTAATGAGCAAGGTAACTTGTATTTACGAGCCAGCGAAGATGTAAGAAGTTTTGCCTTATTAATGCCACCTGAAACGAATGATTTAGGCTTTGCGATGACCAGTAGCCTAACGAGTATGATGGTTGCTTGTTTACATGCCTTGCTCCCCCAGCAGTTTAATGGAGAACGGTTTAACGCGATAGAACAGGCGTGCCGTGCCATTTTGACCGGCCAGTTAGCCAGTATTACCGCATTGGCTCGTTTAGACGCCAATAAAATTATTTACTTAGGCAGTGGCAGCTTGCAAGGGGTCGCGCAAGAAGCGGCATTAAAGTTACTTGAATTAACGGCGGGTAAGCTTTCTGTCACGTTTGACTCCCCGGTAGGTTTTCGTCATGGCCCTAAATCGGTTGTCGATGATGCCAGTATAATCTTTATTTTTATCTCTAATGACCCTTATACCCGCCAATATGATCGTGATCTCTTGAGGGAGTTACGAGCGGAAAATAAAGCTCTGAAAGTGGTGGCGTTAACCACTGAAGTTGATGCCATGATTGCCGAAGGCGATTATTTTCAAATTCCGCATTTTGCCGATGCAGATGATGCGGCACTGGCTTTCCCATTCTTATTGTTTGCCCAGATTTATGCATTTACTCGCTCGTTTGATCTCGAGATTGGCCCAGATAATCCTTGCCCAAGTGGGGAAGTCAATCGTGTGGTACAGGGCGTTAATATTTATCCGTTCAACCGTTAAAAAGGAATAAACAATGCCAAATATCGTATTAAGTCGCATTGATGAACGTTTGGTGCACGGTCAAGTGGGCGTGCAATGGGTTGGGTTTGTCGATGCAAATATCATCGTTGTGGCTAATGATGACGTTGCCGAGGACACCATCCAACAAAATTTAATGGAAATGGTGATTGCCGAAGGCATTGCGATTCGTTTCTGGAGTATTCAAAAAGTCATCGACAATATTCACAAAGCCGCTGATCGCCAGAAAATTTTGTTAGTCGCTAAAACACCGTCTGATTTTTTAAGGATGGTTGAAGGCGGAGTGCCAATTCAAGACATTAATATTGGCAATATGCATTACGTGGATGGAAAAAAACAAATTCATAAAACCGTTTCCGTCAATGCACAAGATATTGAAAGCTTTGAACAATTAAAAAAACATAACGTGAAATGCCGTGTGCAGGGAGTCCCTACCGAATCTGCTACGGATGTTTTTGAATTACTTTAATTAAGAAAGGAACTGAAAGATGGAAATAGGATTCATACAAGCGTTAATGCTGGGAATACTGGCATTTTTCGCTGGATTAGATCTCTTTAACGGTTTAACTCACTTTCATAGACCTGTGGTATTAGGCCCTTTAGTTGGCTTGATTTTGGGCGACTTACCAACGGGGATATTAGTGGGCGGAACATTAGAGCTAGTTTGGATGGGGTTAGCCCCGTTAGCGGGGGCTCAGCCACCCAATGTTATTATTGGGACGATTGTTGGGACGACATTTGCTATCAGTTCCGGTGTGCCCGCTGATGTCGCGGTTGGGGTCGCGGTACCTTTTGCGGTTGCCGTACAAATGGGGATTACTTTCTTATTCTCTGTGATGGCACCCATGATGTCTAAATGTGACCAAATGGCAGATAACGCCGACACTAAAGGCATTGAACGCGTCAACTATTTTGCGCTACTGGTATTGGGTACCTTTTATTTCCTATGGGCTTTTCTTCCAATCTATTTGGGTGCAGAACACGCCAAGGTGGCTGTTGAAGCCCTACCTAAAACCTTGATCGACGGTTTAGGGGTTGCGGGTGGCATCATGCCAGCGATTGGTTTTGCGGTTCTGATGAAAATTATGATGAAAAATGCCTACATTCCTTATTTTATTCTTGGATTCGTCGCGGCAGCTTGGCTTGAACTCCCTGTGTTAGCGATTGCCGCTGCAGCACTGGCGATGGCATTGATTGATTTTATGAAAAAAGGAACAGACACCGCTGTTGTTGCGACTAAACAAGAGGAATTTGAAGATGGGATCTAATCACAATATCGATGTCAACCAAACGCCTGACGTCCCACAAGATGAATACAGTGATAAATCGATTGGTACTGAGTTAACCAAATCAGACATTAACCGAATGGCATGGCGTTCACTGCTATTACAAGCTTCATTTAACTTTGAGCGTATGCAAGCTGCGGGATGGCTGTATGGGTTATTACCGGCATTAGAAAAAATTCATACCAACAAAAGTGACCTATCCAAGTCAATGCGTGGGCATATGGGCTTTTTTAATACACACCCATTCTTAGTTACGTTTGTGATGGGCATTATTTTGGCGATGGAGCGTTCAAAGCAGAATGTGAATAGTATCCAAAGCACTAAAATTGCGGTTGGTGCTCCTATGGGAGGAATTGGCGATGCCATGTTCTGGCTCACTTTACTGCCCATTTGTGGCGGGATTGGTGCCGATCTCGCATTGCAAGGCTCGATTCTCGGAGCCGTGGTTTTCTTCTGCTTATTTAACGTGGTCCATTTCGGCCTTCGCTTTGGTTTGGCTCATTATGCTTACCGAATGGGCGTGGCAGCGATACCGATGATTAAAGCCAATACCAAAAAAGTCGGTCATGCGGCTTCCATTGTGGGGATGACGGTCATTGGGGCACTGGTCGCGACGTATGTACGTCTTTCTACTACGCTAGAAATTAATGCCGGTGATGCGGTCGTTAAGTTGCAAGCGGATGTGATTGATAAGCTGATGCCCGCATTCCTTCCATTAGTGTATACCTTGCTAATGTATACCCTAGTTAAACGTGGTTGGAGCCCAATTAAACTGATTGTGGTTACGGTTGTGATGGCGGTTGCGGGTCGTTTTATCGGTTTCTTATAACGCTTTAACCGAGAGAGAAAACGGCTAATCAGAGGGGGCGTGAATCCTTAAAGGGATCAACGTACCAGCCAATTGACTTGGTGTTGCCATGAGTGTTGGATAATCGATGACTTCGCTTATGCTTTAAGTCAGCTGGATCCCCCTCTTTAATAGAAGAGGAAAAGAAGATGTTGAGTGTGATTATTTCCGGCCATGGTGCATTTGCCTCAGGTATGGAAAAAGCCATGCACCAAGTGATTGGGGTACAAGAGCAATGTGTAGCGATTGATTTCCCTCCGGAATCAACAACCCAACAACTGGAAGCACAATTTCGAGCCGCAATGGAGAATGTTGGTACACAAGATGGGCTGGTATTTATCACCGACTTATTGGGTGGCAGTCCATTTCGTATCGCGTCAACCCTTGCTTTAGAGCACGGTAATATAGAAGTCATTACAGGGGCTAACCTGCAATTAATTTTAGAGATGATGTTGGAGCGTGACGAACTCAACATTACCGAATTTAGAGAACAAGCCTTGTTATGTGGCCACCGTGGAATGACATGTTTATTTGATGAGTTGGCCAAACAATCACAGACCGAAACGGCATGTGAAGGCATTTAACCGAATGCTTTTGTGATATGTTGAGGAGCGAATAAAGTGAAAATTAATGTAAAACAGATTCTTACCGAGCAAGGATGGCAGCAAGATTACATTATTAGCATCGAAGATGAGTGTTTTACGCAAATTCGGCCTAAGCAGCCCGAAGACGATATATCCACCATGATGCAAGTGGAAGTGATGTTACCCGCACTGGTTGACTCACACGTGCATGGTGGCGCTGGTGTCGATGTGATGGACGGCACGCTCGAATCATTAACCCAATTATCACAACATTTAGCGAGTCAAGGCGTTGGCGCTTTTCTCGCAACCACGGTTACCGATCAGCTACCACATATTGAACGTGCTTTGATTAATGTGGCTGAAGCCATGGTGCAAGGTGTTCCTGGGGCGACGATTTTAGGCAGTTATTTAGAAGGCCCTTATTTTACCGAACGGCATAAAGGTGCTCATGATGCCAGTTTATTCCGTGAGTTGGACACACAGGAACTGGATCATCTGATCGCAGTCAGTCGAGACACATTAAAAGCGGTTGCGTTAGCACCAGAAAAAAAGAATGCATGCCACGCCATTCGTCATTTGAAACAGCGAGGACTCAACGTGATGTTGGCACATACCAATGCGAGTTACGCTCAAGCAAACTCGGCATTTGAGGCCGGTGCAGATGGCATTGTCCATTGCTACAACGGGATGAGTGGCCTTCATCATCGAGAACCCGGTGTGGTAGGCGCTGGGCTCAGTGACTCACGAGCTTATATTGAGTTGATTGCAGATGGCCATCATGTTCATCCAGCAGCAATGAAAATTTGTGTCAGTTGTGCCGCAGAACGTTTAGTGCTGATCAGCGATGCCATGCGTGCAACTGGCCAACCTGATGGTGAGTATTTCTTGGGCGGTAATGCGGTCCGTATGCAAAGCGGCATTGTGACCACCCAAGAAGGGGGATTAGCAGGGAGTACTTTAGCGTTATTCCAAGGGGTGAAGAATTTATCAACCATGGCGGGTGTGGAATTAAAACATGCGATTGAATCAGCCAGTTTATTTCCGGCTCGTTTATTGGGTGTTGAGGATAAATATGGTTCCATCGCTGTCGGTAAAAAAGCTAATTTTTTATGCGTTAACCCAGCGATTGAATTAAAAGAAACCTGGGTGACATGATTTCCGCAGTATTGATCAAGCGGTATCTTCATTATAATGAAAACCGTTTTGATGCCTACTATTTTGTTGGGGAGACACCTCATGAGCTGGTTGATCAAAACGAAATGGTGGCTTTAAGAGTTTAAATGCCAGTCCAATTTTTGGCTTCTAGGTATATGGAGGTCTTAACGGAATCGCTTTAGTAGGCCGAAGTCCTCTCCTCTAAAAATACTTATTCTTACATAGAGCTTGTGCTTTGATCTCTTTATCTAAGTGCCTGTGAAAAGTAACAGGAAGAAAAATTTAAGGGGCTTAGTATTATACCAGTGATCATTGAAGATGCTTGATTTTTCATAAAATCAGGATCATGCTACGCTCCATGAAAATAACACTGACTCCCCAACAGAAACTACAACTCGAAGAGATGCACGATTCCACTCGTGATGGTCGAGTACGTGACCGCATCAAAGCGGTCTTACTTGCGTCTGAAGGTTGGAGTCAGGCGATGATTTCTCAAGCTCTTCGCATTCACGAATCGACTGTTGCACGTCACCTCAGCGACTACGTGCTTTCTGAAAAACTCAAGCCTGAAAATGGTGGAAGCCAAAGCAAGCTTTCTGCTACCCAAACCATGCATCTAATCGAGCATTTGACTGAAAAAACTTATTTCCATACCCATCAAATCGTTGCTTACGTCGAGGCTGAATTCGGCGTTCGCTACACAGTTGCAGGCATGAATAAGTGGTTACATCACCATGGTTTTTCATACAAAAAGCCTAAAGGTGTACCGCACAAGCTAAAACCTGAAGAGCAGCAAGCATTTATCGAGTATTACAACGAGGTGCTTAAGTCCAATGATGCGCCAGTGCTTTTCATGGATGCTGTTCATCCGACTCAATCAACAAAGCTCAGCTATGGCTGGATCCGTAAGGGTCAGGATAAGCTTATTGAAACGACAGGTAGTCGTACTCGAGTGAATTTAATCGGTGCTCTCCCCCTGAAAGATATTAGCGCCACGATCACCGATACTTATGAGACGATAGATAGCGAGAGTATTGTTCGCTTCTTTTGGAAGCTCAATATAGAGCTTCATTACTTTCCGCCATATAGTCCGAACTTAAATCCGATAGAGCGGCTTTGGAAAGTAATGAATGAGCATGTGAGGAACAACGTCTATTTTCCCTCCAAAGCAGCATTCACCTCTGCTATCAAAACGTTTTTTGATGTAACGCTCCCTGAAGTTGCAGGCTCACTCGCATCCAGAATTACAGATAATTTTCAGATATTGAAACCTGCATCTTCAAGTTGAACGGGTATAGTAGGGGAGAAAATAGATTTGAATAACATTAGGCGGCCCTATATGGAAGACATTAGCTACACCAATGAAATGTCCTGAACCGCTTTAGGTTATGTCCAGCTGTCGAGAACAGCATGTCGACCGTGACAAAAGTGAGTACGATTTATTGAGGAGATGTTTGTACAATAATGACGTTAACTCCTTGATCTTGTAGTTCTTTCAAATATTCATCTGGAATGTTTGAATCAGTGACCAGCGTATCAATGTTGTTAAATGCTCGAATCATGTGGCAGCTGCGTTTGCCAAACTTACTTGAATCTGCCACAGCAATTATTTTATCTGCCACTTCACACATGAGTCGGTTGAGGGAGGCTTCCTGTTCGCTGTATGTTGTAATACCCGCTTTAATATCGAAACCATCTACGCCTAAGAACACTTTATCGAAGCGATAATTTTGCAATCCTGCTTCTGACTTTGGTCCTGAAAAAGACATAGCTTTTTTTCTCAAAACGCCACCGGTCATTAAGACTTCAACGCCTGATTTCGATGAGAGTTCCATCGCGACATCGAGTCCATTAGTCATCACGACTACGTTTTCGACGTTATTTAAATAACGTGCAATTTCTAGCGTCGTGGTACCGGAATCTAGGATCACAGTGTCACCATCTTCTACGAGTTTTGCTGCCGCCTTACCTAAGAGCGCTTTACTCTCAGAGTTATGACGTCGTTTTTCGTGGACCGACAACTCAGAGATTAATCCTGAATTAGGGATTGCTGCGCCGTGTGAACGGACAATATAGCCATTCTTTTCAAGAAAAGAGAGATCGCTACGAATTGTAACACTGGACACATTAAACTTAGAGGCCAAGTCTTCAACACGGGCTCTGCCGACAGAATTGACTAGCTCAACAATTTCATTGCGTCTTTCGACCGCCGTTATCATTGGATTACTCCTGTAACATGAAACTAACTTTCATTTTGTTTCTTTAAAAGGATTATATACTAAATCGAAAGCAAGCTTACAACAAGCTAACCACTTGCGAATTGTTTTTTTTATAAAGTATCGTTAACCAAGCGTCGCATCTGACTTTTTTAAACAGCGCGCCATTTTTAGTATTCAAACTCTAATATTCAGGGGGTTGTCGGCGATATAAAAATTAAATAAGTGCAGGCTCAACTCAGTTAAACTAGTTTGATTGAATCATGTTGCAGCTTTCAATTCCGTGACAGGCTGCACTCTTCTCTTCTTCATCTACTTTCATCTAGGTATGCAGCGCACAAATAACTTATTTAATATTCGTCCAATACCTGCTGGCATCAAAGTATTTTATTTAAGAGAATTAACATTTTTAATACTTACAGTAACTTATAAGATCTAAAAATGGACACAATCTATCATTTTGATAATACGAACTAGTATACTAAACTCATCTTATTGTATATCAACTTTCTTTTTCTTTTGTTTTTTTTTGCAAGTTGGTAATAAGGTAAAAGTCATTACCTTTCGTTTGTTTTCGTTTTGTGCATAAAGTCACAAAGGGATGATGAAAAACACGGTACAATTCAATGATATTTAAATAATTATGAATCTGCGTGAGAGAAGTGTTTGGTATTCAATGTATGTAGTTTTTATTTAATAGATTCATGAGGAAGTCAGATGTTTCATTTGAACCAGTATGGTTTTGCTAAACGATTAGGGGCCGGGTTTGCCATCATCATCCTATTGTCGTTGGTGATTTATGGAGAAGGTCTTCGCTCTCACTCGGTGACGAAGAGCCAAGTCAGTCAGTTGATTAAAGCGCATGTTGGCGTACGTGAAGTGTTTGGTTTGCAAGTATTAGAAAATAGCTACCTTAATACACGAGACCCTGTTTATGCTCAACGTTTCAAAAAGTGGCATAAGGTCAACTTAGATAATTTTATTGCTAATGAACATATTTTTACTCATCCGGATAACCGTGAATTAGTTGAGACATTTGAATTTGCAAGTGTTGCTTATGGCAAGGAATTCGATGCCTTCAATCAACAGATGAATAAGGTTCAAAGCATCAATAAGCAGCTTGAACAATTAGAAGAAAAGTGGGCAAGTGAGTTTTTATCTGACAGCGCACAATTGAGATTAATACAACTAAGTAAAGCAAGAATGCAGGTTGAACTGCAATTAGAACCGTCATTGATTGAAGCGTGGCAGCATCAGCTTGAAGAGTGGAATCGCAATATTATGGTGACGGGTAACGAAGTTGCTGAATATCAAAATGAGTTAAATCAAGTTGCTCAGTATGTTTCTAACCTTGTTCATACTCGTGAAGTAATGAACACATATGCAGTACAAGTGCGTGATAGTGCCAAAACGTTAGCGAGTAACATTGAAACCCAAATGGAGGAATCGGAGCGCTTTAGTTCGATAGTCAGTATTGTGGTTTGCCTGCTTTCCGTTATTGCGAGCTTCTTTATTGGTTTGGTGATTACGCGTTCTGTGGTTACCCCGGTTAATGCGACTATTCGTATTGTAAAGCATTTGGCTGCGGGGGAATTACACCATCATTTGCCAACCACAGGTAAAGATGAAATGGCCAGCCTTGCGATTGCGATCAACGATATGACGAGATCGCTACGTGCTATGGTAGGGGACATCAGTCATAACCTTGGTGCACTTAACACTATCGCGGCAGACGTGGGCGTGATGGCAACGGAAAACAATAACGGCTCGAAAAGACAGTTATCAGAATCTGAACTCGTTGCGACGGCGATGACTCAATTGACGGCAACAATGAATGAGATTACAGGCAGTATTTCTGAAGTTGCAGAAAGTGCAGGCAGAAGTCAGCAGCTCATCAATCGTTGTAATGAAGTGACCGACGACGCGATTAAGGGTTTTACCACACTAGATAGCAATATTATGGGGGCATCCACTGTCGTTGAGCAGCTAGCGAAAGGGACGGAAAACATCAGCTCCGTGCTTGAAGTCATCAATAGCATTTCCGAGCAAACCAACTTATTGGCACTGAATGCCGCCATTGAAGCGGCACGTGCTGGTGATCAGGGGCGTGGTTTTGCTGTGGTGGCAGATGAAGTACGTTTGCTTGCACAACGAACACAAAGCTCGACTCTAGAAATTAAAACCATCATCACCTCATTGCGTGAAGATGCCTCACAAGCGGTTGAAGTCATGGAACAGAGCCGCAATGCGATGTCTGCCTCTCACCAACAAGTGAATGATATTGCTTCACACCTGCACAATGTTCAAGATTTAGTCAGCAATGTTGCTGATCAGGCGATTAACTTATCATCGGCATCGGTTGAGCAAAACGTGACTGCTGAGTCATTTAACGAAAGCATGCAAGTCATTGTCGATATTACCCGACGTTATTCCGAGCGAGCTGAACAGCTAGAAAAAACCGCAGAGCAGTTAGCTGCTTGTAAGGATGACATCAATGAGCATGTCTCTCAGTTTCATCTGTCTTAATTTTACTATATCCAAATAGATCACTCATGCCCGGTTTGTATGCAATTGCATGCCTTCAGGACTGTTTGGTTTTTTAGTTGTTTCTATTGGTATTTGTATCAATAGTGGGTATTCGCATACTTAGCGCGTCTGTAGACCAAGTATTTGGAGTTGTTGGGTATATCGTTTTGGTAACGTAGAATTTAAACCAAGGAGTTCAAGTGAAAATTTCACGCCGTAATTTTCTTAAATCTATTGGAGCGTTAGGGGCGAGTTTAAGCTTGAGCCCGTTAGTTCATGCTCAGAACCAAAAGCCGAATGTGCTGTTTATCGCCATTGACGACCTAAACGATTGGATTGGTGGGTTACGTGGTCATGTACAGGCAAAAACACCGAACATCGATCGTTTGATGCAAAAAAGCCATAATTTTGTCAATGCCCACTGTGCGGTCCCCGTTTGTGGTCCGTCACGTAACGCGATTTTGTCTGGTATGGCGCCAACGACAACAGGTTGGTACACCAACCGAGAACTTGGTCTGAAAAACTTTCCAGCGATCGCTGAAGAAGTGATGGGCAATATTCCCACCTTACCACAGCATTTTAAGCAGAATGGTTACTACACCATGGCGTGTGGCAAAATTTTCCATCATGGTACCTCGGACTATCGTGCAGAAAAGCAGTGGCACGTTGAGCAAGATAAATACGAAATCAAAAACCAGGAATACCTCGATCGTGGTTTTGGCTATGGTCGTTACGGCGTCAATGATCACAAATACTACCCATTTCCGAAAGATGGCGGTCAAATCGTCACGACATTTGGTCCGGATGCGAAAGGGAAATCCCTCTGCTGGGGCGAACTTGAGCGTAAGGATATCCCAATGGGCGGCTTGATGCCGGACGAATATTTTGCACATTGGGCGGCCGAGCAACTGCACAAAGATTACGATCAGCCTTTCTTTTTAGCGGCGGGTTTTATTCGACCGCATGTGCCTTTCACTGCGCCGAAAGAGTATTTTGATATGTTCCCGCTTGAGTCTATTCAGATGCCGGACATTATCGAAGACGAAATGAAAGATATCCCACTTTACGGTAAAGCCATGACGATGGGCGCAATTGAAGGAGGGGACCACGCAGCAGTAGAAAAAGTGAGTCCGACGTTCTGGAGAGAGCTGGTGCGCGCTAACCTGGCTTGCATTGCTTTCGTGGATGCGCAAATTGGTAAAGTCTTAGATGCGCTTGAGTCGAGTAAATATAACGATAATACCGTGGTGATGCTTTGGTCTGATCATGGGC
This sequence comes from Vibrio sp. 1-1(7), assembly GCF_013048485.1. NCBI lineage: Bacteria > Pseudomonadati > Pseudomonadota > Gammaproteobacteria > Vibrionales > Vibrionaceae > Vibrio > Vibrio sp. 1-1(7). The sequence goes on from NZ_VHSP01000003.1 coordinate 218,675, forward strand.
AAAATTTTGGTGAACACCGAAACTGGCGTAAAAACACGTTATGGGAAGAGTCTACTCATGTTCCCTTAGTAATTAAAATGCCGAAACAGACACAAGGTGTGGAATATACAGAAGCGGTAAGCTTACTTGATGTTTACCCGACCATTACATCACTATGCGGTTTGCCAGAAGTGCCTTCCAACGAAGGGTTAAGCCTGACCCCTTTCATTAATAACCCTGACTTTAAACGAAATAAGCCAGCGGTGATGACTTGGGGATATAAAAACCATGCCGTGCGTGATGAACGCTACCGTTACATTCAATATCGCGATGGTTCTGAAGAGTTGTATGATCACAACGTCGATCCAAATGAACATACCAACCTGGCAAATCAGTCAGAATACAAAGGTGTGATTGAAAAACTCAAAGTATGGATCCCAACAAAGAATCGCTTACCTTATGGTATGGAAGACTTTAAGCAAGGTGATTTCTTAGAAAAACACTTACGCGAGTGGGAACAAAATGATGTTCCAGACTTCTTAAGCTAATTTATAGTTAACTAACTTCAAGATGCCGACGCAAGTTCGGCACTTTTTTATGGTTACGTATGGATATAAATCTCTCTTTAGTTTTGCTGCGCTGGGTATGAATCTGAGTGCGTTATCCTGAAAAATTCAGAATGTGACTTCTGTCCCTTCTTTTCCTCCTCGCGCGTGGTTTATTTGTGATTTATTCTTTTCGAATCCTTTCTTTTTTGATTTTTTACTAGTTTTTATATGAAATCCTTACCAAGATCACTTACTTCGAAAGTGTTTGTAAATATAATGAACATCTTCGTAAGTTGAGGGTAAAGGCTACGACACCCCGCAACTTTAAAACTATGGCCTTATCATCAAGGGGTGAATAAGAATGTCGATGAACAAAAACACTAAGTTGAGCAATTTAGTCAAATTGACACTCGCTACATCGATGGGTTTTGTCTTTACAACAAGTGTTTCAGCAAACGTCAATATTGATAACCTAACCGGACTAGCTGCCAGTGGTGGTGCTGATGCTTATGATGTGTACAACTTAAAAGCACTGTATGAGTATGTTAATGCAAACCAGGCATGGAACTCAGGGCTTTATCAGTTGTTAGAATCCGCAACCACTAAAGAAGAAGCGGCGGCGCTGGCGAGTGCTCTCAGTCCAGATCGCAGCGGGGCGTCGTTATACAGCGTAATGTCATCACAATCTCTCTTTTCCAATACCTTACGTAAACGTGGCACAGACTTTATCTTAGGGGATTACGGTAACACTTCTTTGTGGGTATCGGTTTTGGGGGCAGATTCAAGCCACTATGTGACGAATGATGGTAGCAATCGCTATGATGGTTATAACTCAGAATCCACGGGTATTGCCTTCGGTTACGATCTTATGCGTTCAAGTGATGCAATTGTTGGGTTAGCATTCAGTCAACAAAAAACAGACGTGAAAAACCGTCTGACTGGCCGTAGGCTGGATATCGAAAATTACTATGCGGCCTTGCATGGTCTGTTCAAATTTGACGACATATATATTTCAGCACAAGGTATTGTTGGTTGGTCTGATTACCTAAGCAAACACAATGTGAATGGTGTTCCTTCTTACTCAGGTTCAACCGCTGAAGATGCAACGTTTGGTGGTGATAACTACGGTGTGAGTGCGGATTTGTACTACCCACTTTACGTTGGTTCTTTTACTGTTCTTCCATCTGTTTACGCCAATTACCAATTGGTTCGCGTGGATGGTTATAAAGAAAATCAAGCCGATAATTCTCTAGTAGTGAAAGATTTTGACAAACTTGAGCATGAAGCCTTGTATCTCGGTGTTGGTGTTGAAGTCGCGAACAGCATTTCCACTAACCTGGGTATTTTCTCTGCACAAGCGAAATTTAAAGCCAAACAAGAAGTGCTTGATCATACCACCTTCTCCAAAGGTCGTCTGGCTAATAGTGGTTATGAATTTTCAGCGCCAATTGCACAACTTGATGACACTTTCTATGAAACCAACGTCGATTTCATCTGGGAAACCGCAAGCAACTTCTCATTTAACCTCGGTGCTCAGTACTCTTGGAGTGATTCACAAGACACGACCATGTTCTACGGCCGTGGGGCGTACTCTTTCTAATTTAGTGGGTTGTATTGAAAATGAAAATGACACTTAAACTCCTGCCACTTACTGTCTTCTCTGCATTACAAAGTGGCGCGGTCATGGCTGCAGACATCGATACTACGTCTTATTTACAGCCTGCGGGACACATGTATTTCTTTGAGCAAGGCATGCCTGCGCCCATTCAGGCGGAAAAAGGCACGCTGAGCTTAAATAATGATTTCCGTAAAGACGGTGATACGGGTCTTAAATGGGAATTTGAGCGTAAAGGTAAGCTCATTTTTAACCAGCCAATTGGCTACAAGCACTTTGAAGCCAACGGTAAAGACCAGTCGACCAGTGCCTTTACCACTTGGATTTACAATACCAAAGCGAACAAAGGTCAATTGCGTTTTTCATTCAAAGAGGCAGGTAAAACTCAAGTCTACTTTGATGTAAACATGGATTTCGAAGGTTGGCGTCAGTTAATGATTCCTTTCGAAGACATGACAGGTAAAGCAACGGAAACCATGGATCAGTTGGTGATTGACACCACAGATATGGCAGATAAGGGAACGATTTACCTGGATCAGGTGATGGTGAGCATTCCTGTTGATCCTCGCTGGGCTACACGTGACGCACAAGTCCCGTTTGTGAATTTAGCTGCCGATACCGCGCCAAACCAACATTGGTTAGCGTTGCATCGTTATTATGGTTTTATCAACCAATATCAAGATCGCCAGCATGAGAGTGCAAAAGTCACATCATCCGCTAAGGCGCCTCGTTCTATTGCTGATATTCATGAGAAATTGCATGCGTTTGCACTTGGTAAAGCACAAAGTAACAGTCATGCAAAATTAGCTGAGATCGAAAAGAAATACGCCTCTTATAACCTGAAAGAGGTGGATGGCGTTATTGTTGGTGAAGGGCTTGATAACTCAAACCGATTGAAACTGTTCCTCGACAAAGGCGTAAATCGTGGTTTGCTTGATGAGAATGGTTTTGAGGTTGTTTTTGATACTGCCGATTTGCGTCGCTATGGTGAGTTAATGCTCGATATTGCGCGAGCATTGCAAGGCAAACTTGATGATAACACGCGTGCGGATCTCACTGATAAGTACGTTAAATTAACGCGCTACGCATTAGCACAAGGCTATACCGCTGAGAGTGGCGTTGGTACTGTGCATCACTTTGGTTATACATTGCGTGCGCTATTCCAGGCGCATTACTTATCACGTGATCTATTGCAAGCGCACGGCTTAAGTAAAGATGTTACTGAGATGATGGCATGGTTCTCGGGTGCAGGGCGTATCTACCGACCAGTAGAAGAGATGACCAGCTTCAACGTTGATGTCATGAACACGCAATTGCGTGGTATGTTGTACAGCATCTTGATGCAAGAAGACGCTGAAAAACGAGACATGTTGTTGGCACAGTTTGGTTTCTGGCTGTCTAAGTCTATCTCAACTTCTCATGGTCTCAGTGGAGGCTTTAAGCAAGATGGTTCTATCTTCCACCACTCTCAACACTATCCAGCATATGGTAACGGAGCGCTAACCGGTCTGACACCTGTAGTTGAAGCGTTAGCTCGCACAAAATATGCGATCGACACTCATGCCCATGAAACGCTGAAAAAAGCAACCGCAATGTCGGAAATATGGAGCAATGATGGGCTAACATTAATGTCCATTACTGGCCGCCACCCAACGGGTAAAGAAGGCATCTCTGTTGAGCCGTTCCAGCACATGGCAATGGCTGGCACACCGGACGGCAAACAAGATATTGACCCGGATATGGCATCGGCATACCTGCGTTTAACCAAAGGTATGAAAGATGACTCATTCCGTCGTTTCTTGCTAGATAAAGGCTTTAAAGCGGGCTCTGTCGCGCAGGGTAACTGGGCAATGAACTATGCCAGTATGGGCATTCAACGCCGAGATGACTGGGTTGCTGCCGTACGCGGTTTCAGCCGTTACTTAGTCAGCCATGAATCCTATGCGAATGCAAACCGCTACGGACGTTACATTAACTATGGTCAATTAGAGATCATGGATGCAGACGGTAAGACGCGTGCATTCAGCCATGATGGCTGGGATTGGAACCGTTGGCCAGGCACGACAGCAGTCCAGCTTCCGATGGGGCAGGTTGAAGCGCATCTACTCAACGTTGACCGTTTCTCTGGTTTAGAAGAGATGTTGTTCTCTGAACAAACCTATGCTGGCGCAGTTTCTAATGGAAAAAATGGCTTGTATGCCATGGTGCTGCAAGGCCACCCTAAATATGATGCCTCTTTTCGCGCTAACAAGTCGATCTTTTTCTTTGATAACCGAATTGTTGCCCTAGGTAGCGATATTGTGACCAAGGTAAACGACTACCCAACACAAACGACTTTGTTCCAACATGCGATTCGTTCTCCACGCGATACCATATTGGTTAACGGTAATGCTTACCAGGGGGCTGAAACAGCGTTGAAGTCCACCAGAAATGGTCACCAACAAATCATCGACCCAGATGGTAACGCTTATTTTGTTCCGGGTAACAGCGTCGTCAAAGTTGCGGCTCAGAAGCAGCAGTCACTACACCAAAAGAACAGCTCTGTAACTGAGGGTGAATTTGCCACGGCTGTGATTGATCATGGTAAAGCGCCTAACAAGGCGGGATACGAATACGCTGTTCTAATCAATCCAGAACAAAAAGAGTTACTGACTTTTGCTAGCACTTTGGATGATAAAAAGGCGGCTCCTTACCGAGTCCTGCAAAAAGATAGCAAAGCACACGTGGTCCTTGACCGTGCGAGCAGAACCACTGGCTACGCTGTTTTTGCTCAATCAGAGTTCAAATTTGGTGTGATTGCGAGTGTAGACAAACCAGCTATGTTGATGGTGGAGAAGAAAGGCCAAGCTATTAATCTAGCGATGGTTAATCCAGACCTCAACTTATACCAAGGTAAGGATGAGTCGCAGTACACCGAAGACGGTGTGCAAAAAGAGGTGAGCATCTACTCTCGTGAGTGGCGTCATAGTCCATCTCAACCAGTAGCTAACTCATTGGTGCTTAAAGGTCATTGGCAAGCCGATAGCTTACCAACAACGGTTTCATTAACACGTGTTAAAGACACAACCGTGGTTAACTTCACCACAGTCGAAGCCAACCCGATCCAAATAACACTGAATAAAATTAAATAATGCGTCGCGGGGTTGCCCCCGCGTCCTCTAGAAGGAATAGACATGAGTATTTCAAGTCGTACCGTGTTAGCTGCCGCGATTTCAATCGTATTGTCAGGTAACGTATGGGCTGACGCTGCTAAATCGACAGAAAAAGAGACCGCGCCAGTAGTTGAACAACAAGTGAATATGATGACGCCGAAGATGCTCTCATTCGAAGAAGCGTCTGTGCCTGATTATGTGTCGATCGATGGTGAAGGTTCTGTTGATGTCACTAAAAAACGTTTTTTGAACGGTTCACAATCTCTGATCTGGAAATATGAACCAAACGCACCGCTTGTTATCGATCAAAGCTTTAATTTCTACCCAATAAAAACCATTCGAAAAGAGTGGGGTCGTTGGGGTTACACCGTCCTCTCTACTTGGGTTTATAACGAAGAAGCAAATGATGGTGAGCTAGAATTCAAACTCGGCTCAAGCACAGCAAAAGCGAAACTTAACTTTACAGGTTGGCGAGCAATCGGCTTTGCCGTTGAGCGTGATATGAATGGTATGCCATCGTCGGTAATGGATGGCTTAAGCATCACACCGAAAACAGATAAACCTGGTCAACTTTACATTGACCGCGTTATGGTCAGTATTGATGATGCCCGCTACCAATGGTCAGACTACACGGTTATGACCGCGATTGACGTACCAGAAATCGATTTCAAACTGCCAAAAGAGCTACCGCAAGCAAGTGCAGAAGAAATCGTTGGCGTTACGCGTATCAAAAATGACCTGATTAATTACTACATTAAAGAGAGTAAAGCGAGCGCCAAAGTACTGCGTGATATCGATAAAGAATTCGCGAACATCGGCTTAACTCAACATGCTGATGGTGTGATTAATGGCCCTCATATCATCACCAAAAAACAAAATGTGATTTACCAAGTAAAACACATGAACGCTTATGACAAAGCGTTGGTTGATGGTTACTACTACCTGCGCCCATTCTCTGAGTTGATGAGTAAAATCGCTCGTACTTATTTAGTGAGTAATGACGCTGCTGTTCGCCAAGACCTGGCTAACAAATACATTCTGATGTCTAAGCACCTATTGGATCAAGGTTTTCAAAAAGGCTCTGGCCTAATTTCCACCCACCACTGGGGTTACGCATCGCGCGATTGGTACGCATCCATCCTATTGATGGAAGATGAGCTGATCAAAGCCAATCTAATGAAACCAGTGCATGACGCTTTGTTGTGGTACTCGCGTGAATTTAATGAGCGTGGCTTTGGTATGTTTGTCAACAAAAAGTCCCTGGATATGGACTATTTGAACACACTCTTGCTTGCTCAACTTTCTATGACGCTGACTGTGCCTGATCAGAATGAGCGTGTTGCGTTAATGAATAAGTTTAGTGACTTTATGTCTGCTAACCTGACGCAGGTGCCAGTGGGCTATGAAGATGGTTTCCGTCCAGATGGCACCGCTTGGCGTCATAAAGGTAACTACCCAGGTTACTCATTTGCGGCACTTTCTGCGAGTGGACATCTTGCGTACTTACTGCGCGGCACTCTATTCGAGTTGTCTACTGAGGCGCGTCAAGTATTGAAAAAAACGATGCTGGCGGCACGTACTTACAGTAATAATAACCCAGGTCTGGGTGTGATTGGTCGTCGTCCATTCTTTAAAACCAGTGTTGATAAAGTGGCGACAGGTATGCGCTACCTAGCTTTAGCGGGCGTAGAGTCGAATCAAGTAGATAAAGAGCTAGCCAGCGCTTATCTCCGTATCGAGCAGCTTTCCGAAAAAGATGGCACTAAGATTTTTAAAACTAAGGTCACACCAGAATCTCACCCACAAGGCTTTACGGCGTTTAACTACGCAGCGATGGGTATCCATCGTTTTTCCGACAAGATGGCGACCATGAAAGGTTGGAACAAATACGTGTGGTCATCAGAGATCTACGGCGGCGGTGGCCCTGCTAACCGCTACGGTCGCTACCAATCACACGGTACAGTGCAAATTCACAAATTTGGTGAAGAGTCAGATTACGGTTACGATCAAAACGGATGGGATTGGAACCGTCCACCGGGTGGTACCACGATCCATCTACCGTGGGAGCTGCTTGATGCGCCAAACCCACATACGACAATGCTAGTAAACGACGTTAAGTTTAACGGTGCAACCAGCTTAGATGGTAAGTACGGTACGTTTGGTTTCATCCTGCAAAACCCAACTCGTTACGCACCAGTAATTGATCCTGCTTTCACGGCGAAGAAAGCGGTGTTCAGTTTCGACAACCGTCTGGTACTGACGGGTAATGATATCCGCAACAATAACAGCGAGTATCCGACAGAAACGACACTCTTCCAACATGGCATCACTCAGCTAACAGACTCTTTGAATGTGAATGGTGAGAAGATCACTCAGTTCCCATACGAAGCAACGCTAACAGAAGGTGATTGGTTGATCGATGGCATGGGTAACGGTTACTACATCGTAAAAGGTGCCGAAATCCAAGTTCGTCGCCAGGCGCAAGAATCACGCGATAACCAGAAAAAACAGCCAACTTTCGGTAACTTCCAATCGGCTTGGATTAACCACGGTGTGAAACCAGATAACGCTGAATATGAATACATCGTTATTCTTGATGCTACACCAGCGAAAATGGCACAGGTTGCAGACGCGGTGAAAGCGGGCGATGTGTACGAAGTGGTGCAAAAGAACAGCAACGTTCACGTTGTTCGTGATAAAGCCACGGGTGCAACGGGTTACTCTGTATTTAGCTTTGCACGTATCACGGATAAATATGTTCGCGCCGTGAGTACATCATCTTTAGTGATGACTCAACCAGAAGGTGAAGACAAGCTGAAACTAAGCGTGGCAAACCCAGACCTCAACATGGAAAAAAATACGCTCAGTGATTACGCTCCAGTAATGGTGACACTGCACGGCGCATGGGAACTCACGGGTGAACACAGCAACGTGAAAGCGGACGTGAAAGGCAGCAAAACGACCGTATCCTTTATGTGTAAAGATGGTCTGCCAATTCAGGTCACTCTGAAAAAAGCATAAAGATCGAACGTATATTTAAGTTGATCAAGCCGCTCCTCGTGAGCGGCTTTGTTTTACCTGCTATTTGAGCGCTGCATGTAAGGCTAGTATGTGCCAGGAAAAGCCATGTTCGATTTTTAAAGTTAGTCCAACCCCGCTACTTTTAGACGGGGCGCTATCGAGTGACGATGGAAGGCGTATCTATCGCTTGAAGCATTGACGATGTACTTCCATGCTCTGTACTTAAACCTGTACATGCACGTTTTGGCGTTGAAAATGGATGCCATCAGTTATATCGCGGCGAGATCGAACCTAGCGAGTACAATGGAAAACGTCTGTAATGATCACGCGCCAGTTATTATTACACGTAAAAGTGAAGCGCCTGTGGTGGTGGTGTCACTTGAAGATTATGAAGCGATGCAAGAAACCACGTACCTTTTATGTGCGCCAGCCAATGCTCGTCGATTGCTAGAGTCGATAGTCGAACTCGAGTCAGGAAAAGGGCAAGAGAGAGAACTGCTCGAATGAGGTTAATTTTCTCGACCAATGCTTGAGAAGATTATCTTTACTGGCAGAAAGCCGATAAAAAGATCCTGAAGCGAATTAATACGCTGATTAAAGGCATACAACGAGAACCCTACGACGGGATAGGCAAGCCAGAACCACTCAAGCACGGTTTGTCTGGTTATTGGTCAAGAAGAATTAACGATGAGTGTGGGGTTGTATATATACCATGAAGACGCCATACTCATCGACCAGTTGCGCTTTCATTACAGTACATAGAGTGATGGGATAAAAAAACGGTGATAATTCTTTATCACCGTTTTTTATACGTTAGCTCAATGAAAGAGACTAAATACCTTGCTGCATTAACGCCTGGATATTGTCCTCGGCACTAAAGTATTGCGCCTCTTGTTTATGTCGGAACAGCTTGAGCGGTGCACCTGTGGCGCTGTGGTAGGCCAGCTGTTGACCTTCTACTTTCAGCATCGTCCCTTCGGGAATGCCGACCACGATCTCATGTGGGTTCTGGATCAAAAACTCTTCAATACGTTCATCGCGAGTTTCCCCCATGTGCCCAGAAATGTTGGCTTCAATATAGTGCGGGTTAATCTGGAATGGCACTAGATTGAGTGCAGGTAAGATTGCCGCCGATACAATCGGCATATCATTGGTGGTGCGAATGGTTGGGCACGCAATGTTTGTGCCCGCGCTCCAGCCAATGTAAAGCTTATCTTGCTTCAAGATCGCCTGTCGTAGTGGGCCAATCAGACCTTGGTCGTGCAACATCTTGTTCAATACCCAGGTGTTACCGCCACTGACAATAAACCCATCAGCGGCTTTGACCGCTTCAACCGGATCGTCGGCTTGATGGAGTCCGGTGACGCTAGCACCAAACGGTGCCACGACGCTGTTCAATTGCGCCAATCGCTCATCATAGTCGCCGCGGATCATCGCGAACGGGATAAAAAGCAATTTTTTTGCACCTGTGCGGTTGATAGCTTCTTCAACCCAATCAATACCAAACTCAAGTAATGAGGTATTGCCAGCCACTTTGCCATTACTAAACAACAATACATTCATGGCGTTTCTCCGCTAATTACGATTTATCGATTTTTCACTCGTGAGTCGAATGATCTCTTGCACCACTTTGCTTGCGGCGCGCAGCGATTTCACCGGCAGGTACTCATAAATGGAGTGGAAGTTATGAGCGCCGGTGAACAGGTTAGGGCAAGGCAGTCCGTTTTGAGACAACACCGCACCATCATAGCCGCCACGCATTGGTATTTGTTTCATCTCGATGTGATTATTGGCGTACGCTTGCTTGGCGATATCCACGACATAAGCCGTGTCACCTTGCAGGCTATTGGCCACATTTTCGTAGCGATTACTTAAGTCAATCTCAACACCGCCCCACAAATCGTTGCAGCTATCAGCCAGCTGCTGCAAGAACGCCATGCGTTTTTTGTAGCCTTCAAAAGAGAAGTCACGAATGTCGAGGTTGAGCACGGTTTTCGCACTGTTGCCTTTCAGCTCTTTTACCCAGTAGTAACCTTCACGCCCTTCGGTGTATTCAGGCGCTTCGCCCGGAGGTAACATGGCGATAAACTTGTGCGCCATCAGGAGTGAGTTTTTCAGTTTGCCTTTGGCTGACATCGGGTGCGCCGATTGTCCGGTAAAGGTCACCACTGCGTTGCCCGCGTTCCAGTTTTCACACACAAACTCACCAATGCCACAGCAGTCCAGGGTAAAACCAAAGTCCGCACCGAACGCCTCGACATCGAAGGCTTTTGCACCGCGTAAACCTTGCTCTTCATCCGGAACAAAGGCGACTTTGACCGTGCCATGCTTCTCTTCTGGGTGAGCCTGAAAATGTTGCAGCGCATCCATGATGGCAGCAATCGCCGCTTTGTCGTCTGCGCCTAACAGGCTGGTACCATCGGTGACAAGAATCTCCTCACCACGGTAGTCCGCCAGTTCTGGGAACTCTTTTTCACTGAGGTAGATGCCAAGCTCCGTATTAAGACAAATCGCGTCGCTGTCGTGACGCTTAATCTGTGCTTTCGTGTCGGCGCTTTGCTCAGCACTGGTATCAAGGTGAGCAAAGAAAGAGACCACAGGCGCGTCAGTATCGATATTGGCGGGCAGCGTCGCGGTGACGATCGCGGTTTCTGCAACCTGCACCTCTTGCATTCCGAGGCCAATGAGTTCATCGGCCAATTTTTTCGCTAACACCATCTGACCCGGAGAGGAGGGCATGATACCCGCCGCCCCGTTAGCACGATTGGTGGTAGTGTTAATTTCGGTATAGCTGATAAAGCGATCAATAATATTCATACATCCTCCCATTAAATGAGCATCTGAGAGACGATAAGCACCGTCGCCAGACCACCAAGCATTGGGATCACAGTACGTTTCGCCAAATCAATTGGAGAGACATTCGCGACCGCAGAACAAGCGATGATCACGCCAGCCACCGGAGAGGCGGAACGCATCAGGCCAGAAGCGAGCTGCATTGGCATGGCAACGGCCGCAATCGGTGCACCCACCTGAGTGGCCACATCCGGCGCCAGGTTCGAGAAGCTGAAGAAAGACGCGTTACCCGAGCCTGATAGCAGCGTGACCAACAAAATAATGCCCACAAGAACCAGAACCATCGCGAGGTAACCAAAACCAAAGCTAGAGGCAGAGTTAAGCAGCAAATCAATGAAGCCGATAGATTTCAGACCATTTACAAACACTTGTGCCGCGATGATCAAGCTCACCACGCTGGCAAACACGCCGCCCATCCCGTCTAGGTAGACTTTTAAAGACGCTGCCACCGCCTTACCGTCGCGTTCGACAATGTAATCACAGGCCATGGCAACAAAGAGGGAAATAAACATCGCTGTGACCACATCCATACGAATACTGGTGATGGCAAATTTACTGAATGTCAGTAGGAGCAATAATGGCAGCACAGGCAGAATCGCGAACCATTTTGGTACCTGACGCTGCTCTTTTTCTTCTAGATTAAATTCGCGTTCTACGCCATTTTCTGCGTCTTTTTTATCGAAGTAACGCTGACAGACAAAGTGCAGAATCGCAATCACGATCATCGCCGCGCCAGCAACCACCATCTGGTAGCTCACAAAGTAAGTCGCAACATCAATGCCGGAGACCTCTGCTGCCTTGTTCGCTGCTGAAGAGGCTGGCCCTAAGTCCAAACAGCCCGTTGTGGCAACCACTGCTGCGGCCGCTGCTGGGTTACAGCCCACACCAACAAGCACCGGGTACATCGCTACCAAAAGGAGCAATGCCAAACCAGTCGCGCTTGGGATAAAGATATTGATCAGCTGACCAATAATGTATGCCATTGCCAAGACAAGGTATGGGTTTTTGATGTGCGAAAGCGGTTTGGTCGCAATCTGAACCATCGCATTGGCCGCGCCGATGTGACTCATGTATTTAGAGAAACCACCGACCGCCATGATGATTAAGCCCAGTTTTGCCAAAGTAGAGGAGGCAATAACTTTAATCACTTCAAAAAAATCGACAATCACCGCGCCCGTCGGCTTGCCTCCTTTGGGCATAAAGTCTTCGTGTCCACTAAGAACACCTAAAGCAATCATTAACAAGCCAGCCAGTAAGAGCACAGCTTGGGTGTTATATTTCTTAACGATAAAGTATCCGACAAAAAATATAATCGGTAAGGCTAGGTAGGTCATCGTATTACACCTCTTAAGTAATAAACGGTCGATGTATACCGAAGTCGCCTCAAGGCGCTTGCTTCAGTGTGGGTGCCTTATCCGACAAAGGGGCAACACTCTGAATCCTGTGCTTGAGTTTATTTCGGAATAAAATTTACTTGTTATTGAATATTTCGAATTCGTTGAACGTGTTCTCTATTCTGCTAAAGCGTTGATCTTTATCTGTATTGACAGACATGCCTTTGATCAGAAGTTCAATTAAAGAAAAGCCAGCTGTGCGATTGTTAAAAATACCATCGCTATGGCTCGCGACGCAGAATTGAACATCTGAATAGGAAAAGAAAGGGTTCACTTGTTGGTCAGTGAGAACAATAATTTTGCCGCCATGTTGATGAAACCAACGTACACAGCGCACGGTAATACTGGAAAAACGGTGATAAGAGATCGCAAGTAAGGTGTCGTTTTTATCCACATCGACCAATTGGTGAGGCAGGGTGGAAGCATCGGCTTTGAGTAACACCACATCTTTGCGCAGATACCGAGCAAGCAGATAAAAATAGTTAGACAAGGCTTCAGCCGAGGCGCTGCCCATAATGTAAAGCTTGCCTTTTGGGGTGAGCAGGTATTCGACGGCGCGCTCAACATCGGGCAGATAGAGGGTGTTATACGTTTCCTCCATATTGGTCATCACTTCTTCAAAGTGTTGATTGACTAAACCTTGCTTTGGGTGTGTGGAATCGGCGCTGTAGCAGCGTTCAATCGGTGTCGTCAGCTCCTGCACCAAATCTTGTGAGACAATTTTTTTAAACTGGATAAAGCCAGTAAAACCAAGGCGATTAAGAAAGCGTCCTAATGTGGCTTTACCTACGCCGATGTTTTTACACAGTTCATCCATCTTGGCGAACGGGAGCATTGGGAAGTTTTTGAGGCAGTAATTGACGATGAGTTTTTCGCTTGGCGTCAGTGCGCCAATCTCATTTACACTATCGATAAAGTCTTGCTTGGTCATGTTTTCCCACTCATTAGATCTGATGAGACAATTTTCCTACCGATAAGGTGAGTCCTTCAAGGGAATGAATTTTTCCCATATAAAAAGTGTGATAATTGCACTGAATATCAGGTAATAGCATTGAATCAATGTTTCTTTGATTTACATGCTAATGGAGTTAAAAAAGATAAAATCGTGCAATAAAAAACTCCACCTACAAGGTGGAGTTTTTGTGTATGAGAGGACCTTATTTGACTAAGGAATAACAGGAGCAGTAACACAAGACACAAACATATTCGTATCTGGTGTAAGGTTTGCGGAACTACTATTTACAGAGGCATACATACGTAGTGACCAGTAAGTACCGTTCCATTTGTCTGCAGTGGTTCTCATTGATGCACTCATATAGTGTGTTTTGATATCTACAGGTGTTTTTGCTCCTGTAGGCCAACCAAATACTGGAGATATAAAGCGATCATCTTCCTCATTAGATGTTATTTGATTCGCGTTGAGATCTGACATGCTTGAATCGCCAGAAGGGTCTGGGGCATTGTTTGCTGGGTAATGGTTTCCATCATAATAGCCGCCCGTATTACCAATTGGCAGTGCCCAAGTGTTATCTGCGTATAGGTTAGTACATGCCTCATAGACATTGACTTGATTATGGTTGTACATCGCCCACTCAATGCCATTGAATGGTTGTGGTGCTGCTGCCGTTAATAGGTTCGCGCCAAAGCCCACTTTGTCTTTCAGTTGCGTTTCGGCCACAGTGAGTGGACGGTGGTAAATAAGAGCACCATTGACAATCTCACGTATCGGCTCAATACCACGTTTGCTTGCGTCTGTGGCATCGTAGTAAAGACCGCCGGTCACGCTTGCACTGTTGGCAGCATTCACACATTTTTCTGTGCCGTTAACATCTACACAGTATTCCACTGTTTTACCAATGAAATCACGCGCTTCTAGGACTTCTGGTGCAGCAAACCAAGCGTAGTCAGTAAGAAGACCGTTACGCGCACCGATTTTGTATGTGTTACTCGTCTTTTGTACGGTTGGCGCTAGGTCACCGGCTGGGCCATTTTTGTTACTTGTATCAACCTTCCACTCGCCAAGAGTCGCGTCAGCTGCATAGCCATACACGGTTGCGATTAGCTCTTGGTCGTACTCAAGTTTACCTTCGATTTTGATGCCTTTTGGCGTCACTTTAGACGTCAGACAAACTTCGTCACCTGCGGTATTTAATGCAGTTTGTGGTGTGACACAGAAATCCAGTGCTTTACCTAAGTCTGCTTGGGTGATGGTGTAATCACAGGTGCGCGCATCCGTACAAACTTCACCGGCAATATTGTCTACTTTCCAGACCGCGGTAGACGCACCTTCGAGGCTACCGTCTGCTTGAGCATAGTCGTAGTTACCACGTAGTGTGGCACCAACTTCAGTATCAGTGGCAGGAGCCTCAACTTCTGCAATTACGTTACTTGCGGTTGGTTTCGCTTCTGAAACAACAGCTACTGGTGTCGTTGTGGCACAAACTTCAGTACCACTTGTTGGTGTACCTGTTTTAGCGACCGGAGTAACACAAAACTCGAGAGCAGTGCCTTTGTCACCTTCTACTGGGGTATAGGTTTTTGTGGTTGAGACTTCGTTTACACCTGATTTCCAGCTGTAGGTACTGGAGCCTTCAAGGTCACCATCGGCATCAGTAAAGGCGTAGTCGGCGGTCAGTTCTACACCAACAAAGGCGTCCGCAGAGAACGTGATATTAGATGCAACTGGTGCTGAACCCGCTTTGGCTGTAATCGCGTCAGTTAACGCTGAACAGACTTCATCACCGGCTACGGCTGGCGTGCTATCGGTTTTAGGAGTGACACAGAATTGAACTTGTTTACCTTCTAGCGTGTTGCCAAGAGTGATAGTTTGTTCAGTGCCCACAGTGTCAGTGCTGGTTTTCCAGGCAAACGCAGAAGTACCTTCTGTCTCTCCTGTATAATCATAAGAGCCAGTCAGTGTATCACCAACCGTTGGCGTAGAAGCTGGCGTGATCGCCACGTTAGTTGCAACCGGTTTTTCACCCAGCGGACCGTTAACAGTTTTGGGTAGGCTACAGTTTTCTGTGCCCACTGTATTAATATCGCCTTGTGCTTTTGGTGTCACACAGAATTTGAGGTTGAGTCCTTCAAGATACGCGTATACAGGAAGTACTTGTGTAGCAACGATTTCAGTCTCATCTGCAGCATTACGCCATGAGTAGGCACTGCCTTCTTCTGCACGTGGGGTTGCGTTCGGGTCAACAAATTTGTATGTACCCTTTACCGTTTCGCCTACATAAAGCGCAGGGGCGACCACTTCAGTCGCAATAGGCGGGTATACATTGTCGTTACTGATTGGAAGTTCTTTGTTGTCTTCGGCATTACAGCCGATCAAGGTTGCTGTAATGACAACAGCTAGGGTCTTTTGTTTGAATGTCATATCGCGTTTTTTCCTACGGTGGAACAACAATGCCGTTCTACTGCGAGTCAGCGGATGGCGTGCTGGTTGCTTTGTTCATTTACGTAATGTGTTATCAGGAGGGATATTAACTTTCTAAATCTTTCATTAATGTGATTTGTGCCAATTTTCGAAGTGTTTTATTTCGCTTTGAAAGAAAATGATGACAAATGTCAGGTTTTTGAAGACAAAAAAAGCCAATCGCAAGATTGGCTTTGGATTTTAATTAAGGAGTGGTTTTAGAGTTGGAATGAGTAACTGACAATGGCTTTGATCGCATTGATATCGCCACGGTCTGATGACCGGTCTGCCCCTAAGCCTGCATAGAGGCGATCTGGGCGGAAGAAACTACTGCGTAGAAGAAAGTTTAAGTTTTTCATACTGCCAGAACGAGGGCGATAAAATACATCAATAACGTGCTCTTCACCTCGCCCCATCTCTATTTCATAGGTTGTATGATGTTGTACTGGTTTTCTTTCCCAATGATAACGATAAGCCAGTTTAAGACTAGGTAAACCTATATGACGAAAGTCATATGAAACACCAACAACGTGAGCTTGACCTCCATCACTTCGGAAAGAGGAGTAACCTGGTGAGGTTACAAGGTTTAAATATCCCTTTGCTCCTCCAAAACCGTAAGAAAATCCGCCTTTTCCGTTAGATTTTGGCGCATCGACAGTATGATAGCCGTACCATAACTTCCAGGCATTTCTTTCTAATTCTCCGTGATAAGCAATCAGGTAGGCATGGTCATCAAAGGCAGCAACGCCTCTTTCGACATCTTCGTGCCAAAGATCACCAGCCGCTTTGTTGTAGTAATATTGTGCTTTTAAATGTAATTTCGTTTCTGGCGTGATCATATGATTCATCCAGACGTTAGTGTGGAAGCGACGTAAGTAATCTTGTGCTTCACCATAAGAGAACACATAACCCCAGTCACGACCTGCACGATAATCGATACGCCCTGTATATAGATAATCGTAAGAATTCGGATAAGGGTCATAATAATTACTATTGGTGGTAAGATTGCCCATTTTGTCACCAAGACCATCCATAAAGCCAGTTACAAATGCACCATCAAAACGAAAATTATTCCATTTATGACGAACCATAAACCCGCGGTAGCTTGAAAGCACTGCGTCATCAACGCTAGCGGTAGTGATCATGCCAGTATTGAAGAAACCGT
This sequence comes from Vibrio sp. 1-1(7), assembly GCF_013048485.1. Lineage (NCBI taxonomy): Bacteria > Pseudomonadati > Pseudomonadota > Gammaproteobacteria > Vibrionales > Vibrionaceae > Vibrio > Vibrio sp. 1-1(7). Next base: position 235,820 of record NZ_VHSP01000003.1, read on the forward strand.
CACCGACAGTAAGGTTACCGTCTTTCCAGTAAAACTTGGCATTGGCCATTGGCACTTTACCGAAACCTTCCACGCCGTAGCATTTGTACTGACCCTTAAATTTCTCACCACCGGTCCAAACACAATCTTTATTTGCAAGCAGTTTTTGTCCACCGTTCCAGTTACTCATCCCTCCTGGGTATTGGCTATCAAGTTCAAATAAATGCGAGTAGCCTAGGTTGAGGTTCATTTTTACTGGACTGTCACCAAGTTTTATTTTGCCTGAATTGTAGAATATACCGATAGATTGGGTCCACTCTGATTGTGTATGGTGACCAAATTTGTCTTGTTGGAATTTACCATTTTCATCAAAGTATTTGACGTCGCTATCCCAACGGTGTGCCGATTTATAGTAGTTCACCATCGATACGGTGACTTTATCGTTTGTGGTCGCCTCTTTATAGGCATGGCTTAAAATTGAGGCATTAGCAATAGCAGGGACTGCCAATACACCAGATAAGAGTGCGCCACCTAAGGTCAGTTTTACCGCTTGTGTGCAAATGGTCGGTTGATGTTTACGTGCCATAAAAGTCCAGCTCCAATGTCCACTTTATCGTGTGGGGTCGAAGAATAAGGAAAAAGTCATGGATTAATCTTACTATTTTCTTTCGTGGTCTTTCGTGACTGGTTGCACGAAAACAAAAGCAAATATAAAATAATTAATCGAAAATTAGGTGTTAATCCTGATTTATGCCGTGCTGTGGAGGGTGTTGTTAAAGAAATAGGTGTGTTAGCAAAGGTATTGTAACAGCGCATATTCCATGGGTGGACTATGCGCTAGTGCTTTATGGAGAGAGTATTTAGTTCAATGTGTACACTTTGAAATTGTCAATTTTCAGGTGGCTTTTCCAGGTACGGAAACCAAATTTACCGGATTTAAATTGTGTTTCATCGGTAATTTCATACAGTTGCTTATCATTAGCATATACGTAGATGCGGTCATCTAAGTTGATGATTTTGATATTGGTATACACGTTAGGCACGTTCATGAATTCTTTCGCTGAGACATCGTATTCAGGAAGAAGAGGACGTTTTCCGTCGCCTGCATAACGGCGAAAGCGAGTGGTTGAGTTATCGTTCGCACCGTAGCCGATGTAGTAGAGGCGCATTGGATCGTATTTGCGCATGTTGCCTGCGCGCCACTCTGATTTTTCAAAAAAACTGTTTGAGTGCGGATCTTGTGCCATCCAGAACCAGTTCAGGTCCGTACCTCGGTCGTTAGGACCACCATTCACGACGACCATGCCGTCAAATTCAATCACTGAAGGGGTGTCAATATCGTGTTTGAACCACACGGTAGTGCCGTTGCCATCATCAATATCAAGGGCACCGTTTTTAATTTCAGTGCGTGATACCTCGCTCATTTCTACGACCCAGTTATCTAGCTTGTTGTCAAAAGTATCACTGTGGACCAGTGTACCATGCGCTTTTATTAGCTGTTCTGGGGTCTCGAAATCAAAAGAAAACGAAGGTAGTGAAAAACTTAGGGCTGCAACGAGTAAAGTGAGTTTCTGTTTCATCATACGGCCTTAAATGGAGTTATCAGAATAAGTAAAAATCGTTAACTGCTGAGGTGGGTAGAAGGAAAAGCCAGCACGGCGCTGGCTTTTTTTATAAACCAAGTCACTTTAAGGGGCTTGGGTATAGCAATACTTATTAGGTATAAGCGTTTAATACAGAAGCCGGGACTTCTGTTGGGCGCCAAGAGTCACCCGTGTGCTCAAGCCAGTGCATAAGTTCGGTTTGTACCAGCTGTTCAACTATTTCTGGACGCTCTTTTGCGATGTTTGTGGTTTGGTATGGATCGGCAACATTATCGAACAGCATGTATTCAATCGGTTTTCCAATCTTACGCGTGGCCTGCAGCGTGTAACGATCAGTGCGCACACCACGATTTCCGTAGGATGGTGCACCATAAGGTGATTTCACATAGAACTGGGATGTTGCGCGTTCATCGCCTTTATCGCCCTGAATCGTCTTTGCGTAGTTGGTGCCTTCAACCGTATCTGGGATCTCGGTGTCTAAGCCCATCAGACCTAACATGGTCGGGAATAGATCCGGAACAGAGAAGAGTAGGTCATCCTGCATTGGCATCAGTTTGCCTTTCCAACGGAAAATCATCGGAATGCGAACGGCCTCTTCGTAAATTACATTTTTCGTTGGTTGACCGTGCGCACCAAGACAACAGCCGTGATCTGAGAAGAATACGACCAAAGTATCTTCGGCTAAGTTAAGACGATCAAGCTCATCAACAATACGACCAACCTGCTCGTCAACCCCATTAATCATTGCCAGGTATTCTTTATAGAAGTCTGGACCATAACCTTCTAGATACTCTTTATCCCAGTTTACGTTTGGACGATCGTTCATCTCGCGTGAGGTTTTACCATTAAAACGCTCTAGGTATTTCTCTGGCACTTGATCATACGGTGAATGTGGTGGGTTCATAGATACAACTAGTGCGAATGGGTCTTCCTCATTACGGTATTGACCACCCTCGTTACGTAGGTACTTGATCGCCATGTCTGCTTCATGTTCTGGCGACCATTGGTTGATCTTTAACGGTGCTTCACGTGGTGTGTCATTGGTCCAGTAGATTGGATTCATGTGCAGGTCGTAAGTACCGTACGAGTACCACCAATCAAAATTATGACGGTGCGATGGCGGTGTCCAGTCGTTCCAGTAACGACCATCAAGCGGGTTATTATAAGACGGCACAAATGGCGCTTTTGGACAATCTAAGTGCCATTTACCGAGATAACCCAGTGAGTAGCCTTGCTTTTTCAGTACATCTGACCAACAAATTGCATTCTTTTTCAGCTCTACGCCAAAATCAGAACCTGCAAAGTTACCTTCTTCTGGCGTATGGCAGTTGCCGTGAATGCCATTGCGGTAAGGGTACTGACCAGTCATGAACATGCCGCGAGCGGGTGTACATAGCGGAAAGTTTGAAATGGTTTGATCAAGCACGACACCTTCACGAGCCATACGGTCAATGTTTGGTGTTTTCGTATGTTTGTCCATGCCCATGTAGCCCAATGACTGGGTACGGCATTCATCAGGGAAGATAACCAGTAGGTTTGGCTTCTTCGTATTTTTTTGATTTTTATCCTGACTTATTGCAGGAGCGGTACCTTTGGAGGTGATTGAAGAACAAGCAGCCGTTGTGGCAACAACGCTTGTAGCGGCAATCCCTTTCAACAGGTCACGACGTGAAAAAGACATGGTGGTTTCCTCTTGTCAACATTTTAAATTGCAAGCGACTTGCTTTCTAAACGCTTATTGCTCGATATCGTAAATATTCGAAAGCTAAATGTCGAATTGATAGATCACAAAAGTCTAAAATTAGACTATAGAAAATGAAAAAAATGTTACGAAGATCTACTTTCGTAATTTTTTGTTTTGCTAGCTTCTATATAGCTTTTCTTATTGTTTTTGTATTGATTTTAGCTTTTAAAACGAAAACTAATGAAAGAATTTGTGAAAGCCATCAAAAAAAAAGTGTTTTCCGGTTGCATGACTTTCGTTTTTTTATTTACTATAAATAACGAAGCACAACGAAAGTTTCTTTATTGTTGTTACAGAATAACCAATGAGGATCGTCGCACTGGATTAATTACTCCTTTCGATTTCACCTCTGAAGTATCTGTCCACCATCTTACTTTTACCAGGGCGTTGCTCTATTAAGTGGTGATGACGCAGTAATTCTGGTACTACAGCGTCGGACATATTCTTTATTTGAATAATGTTTTCTGCGTTGTAGTCATAACGAATGGACTCGATGTTGCTATGGCCTTTCATCTAAAGCTGGTGCAAGTGTGACGTCTGGATGGGGGTGATGTACTTGAAACGTCATCATTTAAAACCTTCTAACGTGCGCCTCTTTTGTGTTCGAACTCCATAGAGACATCGGGTGAAACTTATACCAAATTGATCCACTCTGGAGTGATTACATGACAACTCTTCTGAACATCGTAAAGCAGCATAAAGCTGGTAACGAAAACGGAATTTATTCCGTATGTTCTGCTCACCCTCTTGTTCTTGAAGCGGCTATTCTGCAAGCGAAAAAAGACCAATCTTCACTTTTGATTGAAGCAACGTCAAACCAAGTTGATCAATTCGGCGGCTACACCGGTATGTTACCTGCTGACTTCCGTGATTTCGTTCTTAACTTGGCAGAAGAACATGGCTTTAACGCTGAAAATTTAATTCTTGGTGGTGACCATTTGGGTCCTAACCGTTGGCAAGGTGAGCCAGCAGCTGAAGCAATGGCAAAAGCAGACGTACTTATAGAAACTTACGTTGCTGCGGGCTTTACGAAAATCCATTTAGACTGTTCGATGTCATGCGCCGGTGATCCCGTGCCATTAACGGATGAGATCGTGGCTGAGCGTGCAGCGCGCCTAGCGAAAATTGCAGAAGCAACGGCAGTGAAGCATTTTGGTTCTGCTAATGCACTTACTTATGTGGTTGGTACAGAAGTACCTGTACCAGGTGGTGAAGCTGAAGAACTGCATGAAGTACAACCAACGTCACCAGAAGCTGCTCGTCAAACCATTAAAGCGCATCAGGACGCGTTTGCTAGCGCTGGTCTTGATTGTTGGGATCGCGTAGTCGGCTTGGTTGTGCAACCAGCCGTTGAGTTCGATCACTCTAGCGTCATTGATTACAAACCTGAGCCAGCCGCTGAACTATCAAAAGTGGTCAACGAGTTTGAACACATGCTTTTTGAAGCGCACTCCACTGATTATCAATCTCCAGAGAACTACGGCCTATTAGTTCGCGATCACTTTGCCATTCTGAAAGTGGGGCCACAACTGACTTTTGCAATGCGTGAAGCCTTATACGGTCTATGTGCTATTGAAGATGAAATGCTACCAACGGAGCTGCGTTCTAACCTACGTGACGTGATCGAATCGGTAATGCTCGCGAAACCAGATAACTGGGCGAAGTACTACCACGGTAACGAAGCCGAGCAAAAATTCGCACGTTCTTACTCTCTGTCTGACCGTATCCGCTACTACTGGGCTGATGAAACTATTCAAGCAGCCGTGGATAAACTGTTCGCTAATCTAAAGGATGGTCTGCCTCTCGCATTGGCGAGCCAATACCTACCAGAAGGTTATGCAGCACTGCGTAGCGGCGATATCGAAAACAACCCTAAAGCGTTTGTTATCAACAAGATTCAAAAGACCGTGCTAGAAATCTACGCACGTGCTTGTAAGTTCTAATTATACGAGTGAACAAATTATGAAACACCTAGGCATTGAGGTTGCTGAACTAGAAGAAAATAAAGGTTTCTGGACAGCAAAAGAAATTGAGCAGCAGCCGGACTGTTGGCTAAAAACGCTTTCAATTGTAAATGAGTGTCGCGCACAAGCAGAGGCGTTCCTTGCGCCGTTGTTTGCCAAAGATAACCTACGCATCGTAATGACTGGCGCAGGTACTTCTGCCTTTGCTGGTAAAGCGTTAGCGCCAATCCTAGCGAAAGAGCTGAACTGTCGTGTAGAAGCGATCGCGACCACAGACATCGTATCAAACCCATCTCAGTACTTCGCGGAAGATATCCCAACGTTATTGGTGTCATTCGCTCGTTCAGGTAACTCACCAGAATCTGTGCATGCGGTGGATTTGGCCTCTCAAGTACTGTCTGACTCCTTCCATCTGGTTGTTACCTGTAATGCGGAAGGTCAGCTGTACAGTCGTTGTCAAAGCGATGCGCGTTCGTTCGCAGTATTAATGCCAGCGGAAACCAACGATAAGTCATTCGCAATGACCTCTTCGTTCTCTTCAATGATGATGGCGGCATTCTCATTCTTAACGTTCAATAAAGCGGATGCGAAAGATTTAGAGAAAGTATGTGAGCAATCTAAAAAACTCATCCAAGACGTATGTGCACCAATTCGTGACATTGTAGTGAAAGATGCAAAACGTGTGATTTACCTCGGTTCGGGTGGTTTCCAAGGTCTGGCTCAGGAGTCGGCGCTAAAACTGCTAGAGTTAACTGCAGGTAAAGTGATTGCGATGTACGATTCGCCACTTGGTTTCCGTCACGGTCCTAAGTCGATTATTGATGATGAAACCCTGATCATGGTCTACATCTCGAATGACCCATACACACGTCAATACGACTTAGACCTGCTAACAGAATTACGTCGTGATAATCAGGCACTACAAGTTGTGGCAGTGGCCGCGCAACTCGATGATGTCGTCACTGATGGTCACTACCTGCATATTGAAGGTCTGGAAGCGGCTTCTGATGTTGAGTTGATTTTTCCATACCTGGTTGTGGCGCAGGAGTACTCATTCTTCCATTCGTTAGCACTAGACATTACACCGGATAATCCATGCCCGACGGGCGAAGTCAACCGTGTCGTGCAAGGCGTGATTATCCACCCATTTGGATCATAACTGAGGGTTTTAATATTATGTCAGCGAATATCGTATGGTGTCGAATTGACGAGCGTCTATTACACGGCCAGGTAAAAATTACCTGGATGCCAGCCTCTGGTGCCAACACCTGCATCGTGTGTAACGACGATGTGGCCGAAGGCCCAACCGCCGAGTTCTCTCAGGCGGCGATGCGTGCTTCTGCCGGTGGCGAGTTCAAAACCTCGTTCTACTCGGTCGACAAGCTGTGCACTATCATTGGTAAAGCCAAGCCGGAGCAAAAAATATTCATCGTGTGCTCGAACCCAACCGACGTGGCGCGTCTGATTGAAGGCGGCGTGCCTATCAAGGCGGTGAACGTGGGCAACATGCACTTCCACGGAGGTAAACAACAAATCTCAAAAACCGTGTCAGTCGATGACAAAGACATCGCGGCCTTTGAGCGCATTGCGGCGTGCAATGTGGTTTCCACTATCCAAAACACCCCAGACCAAGAACCGGTTGAGGTGTTAGCTCTGGCGACAGCGAGCGCGTAATTTTCAACCGCTGGGGTAGGTCGTCCTCCTCCGGCTCTGATAAAGGAAGAGACAATGCTATTTGAAGCAATGCTTGTTGCGGCGTGGGCGTTCCTGTGTGGTATCGATAAATACGATGTTGCACTGAACATTCACCGTCCTCTGATCACCGGTCCGATTATTGGTCTGATCATGGGTGATCTGGAATTGGGTCTGATGACCGGTGCGGTTCTGGAGTTGGCGTGGCTTGGCCTGGTGCCAAACGCTGGCGCTCAGCCACCAGATGTAACCATGGGTACGATTGCCGCGGTGGCGTTTGCCATCATGACCAACCAAACCCCAGAAATCGCAATGGGCGTCGGTATGCCGATTGCGGTACTGATGCAGATGTTGATCATCGGCTTCTTCGCCATGTCCTCGTTTGCGATGGGTAAAGCGGACGACTGCGCCGAGCGCGGTGATTCTCGCGGTATCGACTTCTTATTGATCAGCATTCTGACCGCTCGTGCCACCATGTACTCCGTGGTCGCGTTTATCACCGTGTATTTTGGTGAGCACGCGGCACAATGGATTGACGAAAACGCGCCAACCATGCTGCTTGAAGGTCTGGGTATCGGCGCGAAAATGGTGCCAGCTATCGGTTTCGCCATGCTATTAAAAGTGATGTGGAACAAAGAGATGGCGGGGATCTTCTTCATTGGTTTCGTGATGACCACGTACCTGAAACTGCCAATCATGGCGGTGGCGGTACTCGGTGGCTCAGCCGCGGTCCTTTACTACTTCATGACTGGCAACCAAGCCCAGGCAGTCGCAAGCAATAACTCTGTGCAAAGTGAGAATTACGATGACGACGGTATCTAATACAGACACACTTCCAAAAGAAGTTGAACAAGCAGAACGTTTCACTGATGAGATTGATGCGTACCAGGACACTGAAGTGCGTAAAGTGATCACCAAGCGTGAGCTTGTGATGTGTGCCCTGCGTGGCCTGTTCATGGAAGGCAACTTCAACTTCGAACGTATGCAGGCCGGTGGTTACGCGTACTCGATGATCCCAGCGCTGAAAAAAATTCACGGCAACAACAAGCGTGACTTTGCGACCTCGTTGAAAAACCACCTGCAGTTCTTCAACAGCTCACCAAAACTGTTCACCTTCCTGCTTGGCCTGTCGGTAGCGATGGAAGAGAACAAAGAAAAACCAAGCACCATCAACGCCGTGAAAGTGGCGGGTCTTGGTCCACTGGGTGGCATTGGTGATGCGCTTGACCACATGACGCTGATGCCATTGACTCTGGCACTGGGCGCGGCGATTGCCGCGGATGGCTCGATTGCCGGTCCGTTCGTGTTCTTCGTACTGTACCAAATTCCGCACTTCTTAGCGTACTTTGGTCTGATGTTCCTTGGCTACAACGCGGGTGCGAAAGCGATGAGCGCCATGAGTGGCGTGACCGAGAAGTTAGCGCGCGCGGCCAACATCATGGGTCTGTTCGTGATTGGGGCGTTGACCGCCACCTTCATCAAAGTCAACACCACGCTTGAGCTCGAGATGGGCGGCAAAGCGGTGTCGCTGCAACACGACCTGTTTGACAAGATCATGCCGAACCTGCTGCCACTGGCACTGGTGTTCTTCATGTTCAAAATGGTGCGCGGCAAAGGCTTCTTTGCCAAACCACCAGTACTGATTTTTGGTACTCTCGCGTTTGGCGTCGTGGGCCACTATCTCGGTATTCTCTAAGTTTGACCAAAGGGGAAGGCAAGCGCTTCTCCTTATTTTTAAGGAATTTTCTCATGATTGGTATTGTTGTTTCAGGCCACATCAACTTTGCGACCGGCATGCAGTCGGCCTTTCAAGCCATCGCTGGCGAACAAGATCAGTTTCAATTTGTGGATTTTTTAGAGTCCATGTCGACCGACGATTTAGAAGCTGAGCTACGCAAAGCGGTGCAAGCGGTCAACACCGGTGACGGCGTGCTGTTTTTGTGTGACATGGTGGGGGGCTCGCCGTGCAACCGCGCGATGAACATCATGATGGATACCCCGAATGTCGAAATTGTCGCCGGCGTGAACCTGGCGATGATCGCCAACTCAGCGTTTGAGCGCGATGGCAGCAACCTCCACGACTTGGTGGAAACGCTGCTGGAAATTGGTGGCTCGACCATGCAATCCATGCGTCAGGCACTCGCGAAAATCAGCGCGGCCGCGGCAGATGACGACGACGGTTTATAAGCATGCGTTTTGCCCTATTAGCGGATAAGGTCTTCACCCCAAATGGGGTGGAGCACGACACCGCCGTGATCGTCAATGGCGATACCATCGAAGCGGTAACCCAGCAGATCCCAAGTGATTGTGAGTGCATTCGTCTTGAAGGCCAGTCTCTGATGGCTGGCTTTGTTGATATTCACATTCACGGTCGCGGTGGGCGTGACGTTATGGACGCCACCCCTGAGGCGCTGCAAACCATCAGTGACGCGCTGCCAGAAACGGGCGTCGTTGCCTGGTGTGGCACTACCGTCACCGCGCCGATGGACGAAATCCACGCCGCGCTCAGTGGCGTGAAACGCTTTATTGAGCAGGGTCAGAGCTCGGGTGCCGAACTGGTGGGCTCGTTCTTAGAAGGGCCTTACTTTACCGAACCGTTTCGTGGCTCGCACCCGACGCGCTTTTTAAAAGCCGCGACACTGGATGAACTCGAGCAGCTCAGCGCCTGCGCCGGGGACACCTTACTGCGTGTGGCCCTCGCGCCGGAATACGACGGCTCAATGGCGGTGATTGACTGGCTGGTCGCGCGCGGGATCAAAGTCAGCGTCGCGCACACCAGCGCCACCTTCGAGCAGGTGACCGAAGCGCATCAGCATGGTGCCGACTGTGGCGTGCACCTGTTTAATGGCATGTTGGGGCTGCACCACCGTGAGCCGGGCTGTGTTGGCGCGGTGCTGTACCACGACATGTTGGCCGAAATCATCCCCGATGGCGTGCACGTCAATCCGGTGATGATGAATCTGGCGTACCGCATGAAAGGGCATGAGAAGATGGCCCTTATTACCGATTGTATGCGTGCCGGAGGCATGCCCGATGGCGATTACGTCCTCGGCGCGCAAACCGTCACCGTCACCGATGGCAACGCCATGACCGCCGACGGTTCTTTAGCAGGCAGTACTTGCAGCCTGGACAAAGCGCTGCGCACCATGGTGTTCGACGCCAAGATCCCCGTGTGGGAAGCCGTGCAGATGAGCACCGCTGTGCCTGCGCGCTACCTTGGACTCGAGCGGCGTTTAGGCTCAATTGCCGCCGGTTTTGATGCTAGCTTGGTCGTGATGGACAATCAACTGCACGTTCACCGCACCCTTATCAAGGGGCAGTGGGCATTTCATTCTCAAGAATAACGAGGGGTCCTAATGGATATTCGTCAACCCATTCACAGTGCACACGCGAAAACGCTCGACACGGACGGGCTGCGTGAACAATTTCTCGTCGACACCGTGTTTGTCGACGGCGAGATCACACTGACTTATTCGCACATCGATCGCATCCTCTTTGGAGGCATCGTCCCAACGCAAAAGCCACTAGCGTTAGCCGCGGGTAAAGCGCTTGGCGTGGAGTACTTCCTGCAGCGCCGCGAATTGGGTCTGATCAACCTAGGAGAAGCGGGTAAAGTCACCGTTGATGGCGAGGTTTACGAGATTGCCGCGCGCGAAGCCCTGTACATCGGCATGGGTGCCAAAGAGGTTACCTTTGAAAGCGTCGACGCCAGTGCTCCGGCGCAGTTCTACATGAACTCCACCCCGGCACACCACGCTTACCCAACGCGCAAAATCACCCTTGATGACGCAGAAAAAGTCACGCTAGGCAAAGCCGAAAACTGCAACGTGCGCACCATCAATAAATACATTGTGCCATCGGTGCTGCCAACGTGTCAGTTGACCATGGGCTTAACCCAGTTGCACCCGGGCTCACTTTGGAACACCATGCCATGCCACACGCACGAGCGCCGCATGGAAGTGTACCTCTACTTTGATATGACGGATGACAACGTCGTGTTCCATTACATGGGCGAGCCGACCGAAACGCGTCACATCGTGATGCGCGAAAAACAAGCCGTGATCTCACCAAGTTGGTCTATCCACTCCGGTGTGGGCACCGCTGCATACTCATTCATCTGGTCCATGTGTGGGGAAAACCAGACCTTTGACGACATGGACCACGTGGCCATGTCCGACCTACGCTAAATCAGGCGACTGATTTTCATATTTGATAGTAATACACGCTCTCACGCTCACCCTCAAAGACTACCGGGCGTGAGGGCAGCTTTATAAAGGAAATGCATCATGAACATGTTCGATTTAACAGGTAAAGTCGCGATTGTCACCGGTTGTGATACTGGTCTGGGCCAAGGCATGGCCGTGGGTCTGGCTAAAGCCGGCGCGGACGTACTGGGCATTGGCTACGTAGAAGCACCAGAAACCAAAGCCATGATCGAAGCCGAAGGCCGTCGTTTCGAATACATCAACGCGAACCTGATTGCCAACTCAAGCAAGGCGGCACTGACAGAGCTTGTCGACCAGGCGGTAGAAATCATGGGTCGTGTGGACATCCTCGTTAACAACGCCGGCATCATCCGTCGTGAAGATCTGCTCGACTTCTCAGAAGAGAACTGGGACGACGTGATCGCCATCAACCAAAAAGCCGTGGTATTCCTTTCTCAAGCCGTGGCAAAACACTTCATCGCGCAACAGTCAGGTGGCAAAATCATCAACATCGCCTCCATGTTGTCGTTCCAAGGCGGCATTCGCGTGATCTCTTACACCGCGTCTAAATCAGCAGTGATGGGCATCACCCGCGCACTCGCGACCGAACTGTCGGGTCACAACATTCAAGTGAACGCGATTGCCCCAGGTTACATGGCGACCAACAACACTCAAGCCCTGCGTGCTGACGCTGAGCGTAACCAAGCGATCCTTGAGCGCATTCCAGCGGGTCGTTGGGGTCTGCCAACGGACATGCAAGGTCCGGTCACCTTCCTTGCCTCAGAAGCCTCAAACTACGTTACCGGCTACACCCTAGCGGTGGATGGCGGCTGGTTAGCTCGCTAATAAGGAGCCGACATGACACTGAATAAAGCGCACGTATTGGATCAGATGAAACGCGTTTACCGCTACCAAGCGGCAAACCAAACGCGCAGCGTGATCCGCCGCAGCGGCGCTACGCGCTTCATCAAAGACACCGATTGGGAGCGGGGCGTGTTCTGGTCTACCGTGGCCGCGGCGTGGAAAGCGACCGACGATCAAGAGTACCTCGACGGGGTGATGAACTACACCTTACACACCGGTTTTCGTACTGGCGCCTTCCCGCGCTTTGCCGACGACCACGTGTGCGCACAGGCGTACCTAGACGTGTACCCAACGGTCAACGTGCCAGAAGCACTGGAGCCGACCATCAAAGCGTTTGACCTCATGGTCAACGATCCAAAACCGGGTCACCGTGATTGGTGGTGGGTGGATTCGCTGTTTATGGCCCCTCCGGCGTTTGCGGCGCTGTCACGCGAAACCGGTGACGACAAGTACGTTAACTACATGCACACCGCGTTCTGGGACTCGGTGAATCACCTGTACGATCCTGACACGGGTCTGTACTACCGTGATTATCGCTACATGCCAACCGAAGTGGGCCAGAAGTACCGCAACGAATTTGGGGATGGTGGCAGCGAGTTTCGTGAAGCCAACGGTGAAAAAGTGTTTTGGTCGCGCGGACTGGGATGGATGCTGGCCGCCGTGCCACGCATTCTCGAGCGTTTGCCAGAGCACTTTGACGAGCGCGAATGCTACCGTACCTTGTTCGTTAACCTGGCCAAAGAAGTGGTGAAGTACCAGCACGACGACGGTTTCTGGCGGGCGAGCCTGCTGAATCCGGACTCGTTCCCGGCACCGGAATCAAGCGCTACCGCGCTGTTCACCTTCGGTCTGGCGTGGGGCCTCAACCAGGGCTTGCTCGACGAAGCGACCTACCTGCCTGTCGTGCATAAAGCGTGGGCGGCGTTAGAAACGGCCATTCACGACAACGGCATGATTGGCTGGGTACAGTTGCCGGCGTTCAACCCGCGTGATGTGCAGTTTGAGCACAACATTGATTATGGGGCAGGGGCGTTTATTCTGGCGGCGATTGAAGTATCGAAGCTGGCGTAGCGTGCAGCACAAATGGGGAAAGAGAGAGCGGCGCTAATGCGCCGTTTTTTATGGGTAAGTTGAATTGAATAATTAAATCACATTTTCTCTACCTTTATTAATTTATTTATCAATAAATATTTAAATGTATTTTTAAACTGATTCAAATTTTTAATAATATTTGGTTGATAATTTTTTATTATCGTGTGAAATATATATTTATTTACTGTGTTTATTATTTTGGGGATGTTTATGAAAAAATTACTTACGGTTACCATTGCGTCTTTACTTGCTTCATCTGTTGTGTTTGCGGGTGATACTTACTTAATTAAACATGTTGAGAAAGCGCCTGTTATTGATGCAAATGACAGCGACATCGCGTGGGGTGAAGCCGATACACTGACTCAGTTTACATTCCCTTGGGATACTAAACTGGCACCGGCAACTGAGTTCAAGGCTGTGTGGGATGATGAAGCGGTTTATTTCCGTTTCCGCGTGGATGATAAGCATGTCACCATTGGCGAGGGTGAACGTGGTGCCTTGGATTCTGACCGTGTTGAAATATTTTTAGCGAAAAATCATGATCTAGAAAAATATTACACAATGGAAATAGACGCTGAAGATCAAATATATAGTGCTGTGGGCACTTTCGACACCAAGATTAATAAAAGAACCTCTTTGCTGGAATATAAATGGGAAGGTCTTAAAACTCGCTCAAAAATAACAGAATATGGTTATTTGGTTGAAGGTTCTATTCCTATGGACACATTAACAAATATGCAACTGTGGCAGAATAAAGACAAAACAGAGCTTATTTGTGCTTTAATGCGTGCGGAGTTTACTAAAACAGAAAGCGGTATCGATATGGGTTGGATTGCATGGAATGATCCTAAGCTTCCAAAACCTGCATTCCATAATCCAAAGCCATTTGGTACATGCAAACTTGTTAAATAAAAAAAGTATCCACCGGCATAGCCGGTGGTTTTTCATATGCGCCTATAAGGCTCTCCTACTGGCTGCGCCCTAGCAGGCGCATAGTGATCTGACATTTGCATATGACTATTTCCTGCGGCCCGTAAACGGGCTACCTGAATACGGGATCGACAATTGCTCTCCCATTTTATCCTGCTCTAGTTGGTGCTTTATGTAACTTTGTATTTTGCCGGTATTTTTTCCTACCGTATCGACATAATACCCTCGACACCAAAATTCCCGATTCCTGTACTTAAACTTCAAATCATCAAATCGCTTATAGAGCATCAGGCTACTTTTTCCCTTCAAATACCCCATAAAGGATGAAACACTCATCTTAGGTGGTATCTCTAAAAGCATATGGATATAATCTGCGCAGCATTCCGCTTCAATAATATTCACGTTTTTCCATTCACATAGCTTTCTAAGTATCTCGCCTACTGCCCTTCGTTTCTCACCATAGAACACCTGCCTTCGATACTTAGGTGTAAAAACCACATGATATTTACAGTTCCATCGCGTATGCGCTAAGCTCTTTTCGTCCCCCATTGGGACCCCCTTTCAATTCTTAATTAACTCTTGCAGTTGCCAGACCACAAGACGTTTTTATCAAATTGAAATGGGTTATATAACTGACTTATAGCTGTAAGCTTTACAGAACCCCCAGCCTAGCTGGGGGTTTTCTCTATACAATAAAAAAGCGCCATTGATTGGCGCTTTTTTTACTGAAGACGATAACGCAATAGCCCTAATAGACCCAGTCCAAACATCAGTAATGGCGATGTCGAGCCACCACTGCCACCTGAAGATGATGGAGATGTTGGTTCTTCGGGTACTTCTGGCTCTACCGGTTGCGCTGGAATCGATGGTTCCAGAGGGAGCAGTGGCAAGCTCGTTGTTGTGAGCGTCACTTCTTGTGGCATGGCAAAGCCGCTGGTTAATGTCACCATGGTTTCATTGTCTGATGCCACGACTTGCGCTTCACCAGCCGAGAGCTGCCATTTCCCTTTGATGGTATAAGTAATACTGACTGGTTCAGGACCGGTGGTTAAGTCAGAAAGCACTTGATTCTCCAAGTCTTTTTGATAGTTAAGCTCCAGAGACGATCCTGATAACACCATTTTTTGTTGTAGGGCATCAACACGAAGCAGAGTTTGAGACGGCTTGTCTACATGAGTGACGTAGCCTTGAGTAAAGGTAGACTCAGCAAAATTGGTGTAACCGAAGAGATTGGATGACGTATCCTTCACCACTTGACGCAGTTCATCACTTTGCAAGGTCACAAAACGTGGTTGCGCTTTAAATGCGCTCGCCAGTTGTGCCATCTCTTGTGGTGTAGTTTCCATCACCATGATGTATTCGTATTGCTTATTATTCGGAGCAACGCCATGGTCAATCCAAGCACTAGAGAAGTTGCCAGAGGTAACGGCTTTAGTTTTGTTATGCTTTGACGTTTGCGCGCCACGGTATACCTTTACCGGGTCGGTGTTAACGAGGTAATAACCGACATTGTTGTCGTCAATGATCCAATCACCTGACTGCAAGGTTGTGTTTAGTGTGCCGCCAGTATAGGAAATGCCATTAATATTCACCCCTTTTCCTGAACGTATTGCCAACTGAAAGAGGGTCGTCTCAGTGCGATGGCTGCCATCCAGATTACGGATGTTATTACCCGTTAAATAGATAAACTTTTCTGAGCCTAGCGCATGTTTGTTCATCTCAAAGCTTGGCTCGAAACGGTCTAAATTTTGGGGCGCTTTATGTTTAAAACTAAATAGTGTGTATTGGTTTTCTAACGAAGTCGCCCCCGCTAAGCCTACATCAGAGCGTACCATCAGCGTAGAAGAGCGAGGGCTTTCAAGCTCGTCGATGGGTAAGTGGATAGTGGTAGTGCCCGGATTACGGTTCCAGTCCCATCCCTCTTGCTTATAGCCATGATTGACAGGGTCTCCGTGCGGGAGTACATGCACCGAGCCGTGCGATTGGTAACGACCATAACGGTTGTCGTTGGTATAGATTTCTGAAGACCAAACGTCTTGGTTATACCCTTTGAAAATCGCCATACGATCGCCTACCCGGTGAACAGCAAAGGCACCACCGTTAAAGCTCCAACTACCCTCAGGCAAGGTCGATGGGGTAATGGATTCTCCAAAAATAGCCACACTTTGAGCTGCACTTTGCTTAGTTATCGTGAGATAAATACTCGCTAGCTCTTTGTCTACCGTAGGGTAGCTAAGGGCTATATTTTTCATGCTTTCAGCAAAACTGCTGTTGACTGATAAATCAGTAAAAGGGTGACGACCTGCTATACCCAAAGGAACCGCTGGGTTGGTGTAGATCCATGCTGATATCATGGCCTTTTTTAACATGTCCAGAGCGCCAGTTTTGAAGCCAAACTCATCACCTTTCATCAGATAAGCAAGATCACCGATGCTGGTTAAGGCAGGGAATGCATAGCCTGGATAGTGACCTTTATGTCGCCATGCTGTGCCGTCCGGTCGAAAACCATCGTTGTAGCCCGGAGGGTTACGATCAATGGTTGCAGAGAGGAAATCGGCGTACTTATGCAGCAATGCGACTTTTTCTCTCTCATCTGGATTGAGTAATATCATTGCCAGATTTTGCTGCGACAGGGTATTGAAAAAGTCCATATCCGTGCTGCTTGGGGTAACGTTCATTTCAAAGCCACGGTCACGGAATTCACGAGAAAACCACAGTAACGCTTTATAGGTTTCATCGAGCAGACCCGCTTCACGAAGTGGCTCTTCCATCAATAGTGCCGAAAGGTACCACCAACGGCCGCTGTAACCCCAGTGGTGGGTTGTTCCTAGCGCACTGCCATTGACAAAGCCTTGGTCGAACATGTGTTCTGTCATGAGGGTATACATTTCAGCAATGCGATCTTTGTTCGCAAGAGGATTGTGATACGCCTTGCCCAGGTTAAGCATCAACTGAGCATATCCCGTGATTTTTGAGTTGTATTTATCGCCTTCACCCAGAAGAGCGTACTCATTGTAGTCCGCTTTATCTTGCGCAGAGAGGTGGTTCGGCTGGTACGGCGTTTGCTGCGGATCAGTAATAAGGTGGCGGCCAGTTATGGTGCCATCAGCTCGTTTGATAATATTAAAGCTATTGAATTTGCTTTCTAAACTAGAAAGGTTAGAACTGCCCGTACCGAGCTTTTGCATCAATCTGGTTTTGATTTGTTCGATGGCCGCGAGCTCTGCACTCGTCGGTGCGGGTAAGTTCACTGGCAAGTCGAAATTAATCTCTTCGACTGGATAGCGTGTGGTGACCTGATCATCACTCCATTGGTAACGGCTATCATCAATGGACACCATAATGCGGTCAATATATAAATAACCAGAACTAGTGTTTGGTGCGCTGAGTATGATTTGGCCAAACTTATTTGGGACTGATGACGTAAAGTCATTATTAAGTGATAATGTCACGTTTCGCCACCCGGTGAAGTTTAAATTAATGGTGGTGGTACGTGGGTAAGCGCCATCAGGATTGGCTAACGTCAGCGTGGCGGGGGATGCGCTTGGCATTTCGTTATACAGCCAAAAGGAAATGATTTGTGTGGCTGAACTGCCGTAGAGTGCACGAGCTTCGGTATCGGTATAGCGGGTGAATGTTTTATTTATCACTAATTTTTCACCGGCGTTCCACTGCCACAAGAGCGATTGATCACCCAATATCGCGCGCTTAGTGCTTAGGCTTACCGCCGTTACATCGCTGTTAATCCACGTCGGGATGCTGCTTTCCTCAAAACTGAGGATCGTTGGCGTAAGGGAAGCGAAAGCGCTTTGCGCCATTAAAGCACTGCCAATTAACAGTGCGACTTTATTTATAGGAAGGAGAGCGTTTTTTTTCATTGAAGTATCCAAGTGAGAATCATGTCTCAAGTTATTCAAATCATTTGTTAGGGTTTTATTTCAAATTCAGTGGCGGCGCCAAATAGACTCGAAATGGTCACTATGGTTGTGTTATCGCGGTATTGATGGCGAATGGCCTGATCTATTTGCCACTTACCCCGCAAAGTCAGCTCAATGATGACCGGCTTGTTTGGTGCCTCGGTGGGTCCATACGCCCACTCTTTGACGAGGTTGAGATCCATCGCGGAGACACTGAGTTTGACGTTTCCACTTGCTAACGTCTGTGCCAACACTTGAGCGGCTTGACTGACGTCTTTCAACACACCGTGAGTAAAGTGAGCAGCACTAAAGGCACTGTATCCATATAAGTCATTTACTCTGACAAGGTGGTGGTTATCACTGGTCTCTAGAATTTCGCCTGGTTTTTCGGATGCATCATGAGCGGCGTTTTGATAACGCTGCGCGAGCTGCTGCATTTCTTTGGCTGTGGCATTCATCACCACCAAATATTCATAATGGGCGTTCGTTGGGTTTACCCCGTGATCGATCCAAGCGGTCACGAACTCGCCTTGGGTCGCTTTTTTCGTTTTGTTATGCCGTGAGTGTTGTACGCTTCGGGTAACCCGAACTGGGTCCACATCAATCAGCAAATAACCCACGTTATTGCTATCAATTAACCAATCGTGATTGTTCAATGTGATGTTTAAGTTCGCATCAGAATGAAGAGAGCCATTAATGTTGATGCTTGTCGCGCTGCCGTTTGTGGCGAGTTGGAATAAGGTGGTTTCCGTAGCTTCGTCACTTTCACTAAGAGAATTACTAATGTGATTGCCCGTCATGTAAAGCATGTTTTCTGTTGCTAATACATGCTTATTTGCGCGGAATGTTGGGTCAAAATTCGGGTATTTGCGCTCAACGTGTTTGTGACTAAAGAGGGTATGCTTCTGGTCTAAAGAGGTAGCGGCGCTTTTTCCTTCTTTCGAATACATCATCAGGGAATCACGGGTAAAACTTTCGAGTTTATCTAAATCGACTTTAATTCCGGTTGCGCCAGGGTTGCGCGCCCAATCCCATCCATTTTCTTGATAGCCGTGTTGCTTCAGCTCGCCATACGGCATCACATGCACGCTGCCATTGCTTTGATAGCGGCCGTAACGATTATCGCGGGTATAAATTTCAGAGCTCCACACCACATCGTTATATCCTTTCATAAAGGCCATTTGCGTGCCGTGTCGATGTACGGCAAACGCACCGCCATTAAATGACCAGCTTCCTTCCGGCAGGGTGGCTGGAAGGATGGTTTTTCCAAAATGTTTGGCACTGTCTTTTGAAGATAATCCCCTGATTTGCAGATAAATCGAAGCCAACTCTTCATCAAGTTGTGGGTAGCTTTTGGCTAATAACTTCATGCCTTGCGTGTAACGTTTAACGCTTAAATCATCGAAAGGATGCCGCCCGGAAATGCCCATGGGCACAACAGGGTTAGAATAAATCCAGCCAGCGATCATGGCTTTTTTAAGCTTATCCAATCCCGGTTTTTGAACAGCAAACTCGGTACCATGAAGGGCATAAATCACCTGTGCGATATGATCAAACCCGTGAAACGCGTAATTCGGGTAATGCCCCATATGGCGATAGGCAGTGCCATCATCACGAAGTCCATCAAAAGACGATGGTGGCGTTTGAGCTAGCGCGTGGGTGATAAAACGGCCAAACTTACTTACCAAAGCAACGCGCTCTTTTTCATCAGGATTGAGCAAAATGAGCGCCAAATGCTGACGAGATAGCGTATTGAAGTAGTCTAAATTGGAGCTCTGTGGTTTTATCTCCATATCGAAGCTGGCTTTAAACTCACGCGCATGCCAAAGCAAAGCGTCATACACTTCTGGCAGCAAATCGTTCTGTTCAAGTACATCTTGCATCAGCAACGCGGAAGAATACCAACCTCGTGATGAGTAGCCCCAGTGATGGGTGCTGACGAGGCTGCTGCCTTTAGCAAAGCCTTGATCGAGCAAATGCTTGGTCATGAGTAGATACATTTCAGACAAGGCGGCGCGTTCTGCGGCATCTTTGGTTTTCACATAACGACTGGCAATATCGAGCATGAGATCGGAGTAACCGAGGTGCTTGATGATTCCAAATTGGTCTTTCTTTCCTAAAATGGCGTATTCTTTAAAGTCTTCTAAATCTCCAGGCAACAGATAGCGTGAGTTATAAATGACTTGCTGCTTATCGGTGAGAATGTGCCGACCACGAATTACTCCTTCCACTTCTCGTATTTGAAAGTCATCAAATTTAGCTCGTAGAGCAGGAAGTCTGATGTTGCTGTCTGCCAGTAATGTGATGGTTTTTTGTTTGACAACATTCAGCGCTTGCTTTTGTTGCTCAGTCGCTTCAGGTAAAGAAGTGGGTAATCCAAAGTCGATTTCTGGGAAATGGCCTGCCATTCTGTTTTTGACATGATAATCCGACCACTGATAACGCCCATCATCAATAGAAAACATCACTCGATCGATAAATAGCTCACCAGATTCATGAGTTGGTGCCACAAACTGAACGGTATCGAGCTCTTTAGTGACGGGATGCTCAAAGTCACTGTCCAAAGATAACCCAAAGGCACGCCATCCTTTAAAATTGAGGTTAATCGCTTTTTCACTTGGATTATTGCCTTGCTTTGAAAGTAACAAGGTCATCGACTGATCTAACGGTACTTCGTTGTAAACCCAAAACGAAATGACTTGAGTTGCTTTCTTACCAAACGCTTTTTTCGCTTGCTTGTTATCGTAGCGCTGGATGCGTTTTTTTATCGTAAGGATATCACCAGCTCGCCATTTCCAAAGTAAAGATTGCTCGCCTAAAATCGCACGTTTTTTACTTATTTCACCATGACTAACAAACGTTGGCCGCGTTTGTTCTTCAAAGCTGATAATGGTGGATTGCAGTGGTGAAGTACTCGCGTATGCGAAAGAAGCGGATGTTACACTAGCAATAATAAGTGCTGACTTTAGCAAGGAGCCTGACATGAATTAAAAACCAACTTTACTTACATTTTCTTTTTATATTGCTATAAATACTTTCGTATAAAAACAAAAAACTTTTGTTTTGTTTCGCTTTGTGATCTAGAACATTGGTCGTTGCTTCTGTTTCACGTATATTCCCCTGTTAAAGAACCGCTTCCGTGGAGGCCACAATGTCTAAAGGCAAACCCACACACTTTCACATGATGGCTAAGCCCGTTAGTTACCGTTGTAACCTTAAATGTGACTATTGTTTTTACTTAGAAAAAGAAGACACCATCCACACTCCTAACTCAGGTAATCAAGATCTGATGAGTGGCAGTGTCCTCAAACGTTACGTGCGCGATTACATTGAATCTCAGGATGCAGATGTGATTGATTTTGCTTGGCAAGGCGGAGAACCGACCTTGGCGGGATTGGACTTTTTTAAAAAAGTGGTTCAGTTTCAAAAGCAGTTTGCCAACGGCAAAACCATTCATAATAGCTTTCAAACCAACGCGATTGCGATTAATCGCCAGTGGGCAGAATTCTTTGCTGAAAACCGTTTTTTGATTGGCGTTTCGGTCGATGGCACAGCCGATATTCACGATAAATACCGTGTATCGGTTAATGGTAAACCGACTTTCCAACGTGTTAAGCAAGCGATCGATTTGCTTAAAGAGTACAACGTCGAATTTAACACCTTAACCGTCATCAACGATGAAAACTGGGACAAAGGGAAAGAGGTGTACCATGCACTGAAAGACCTCGGCTCACAGTTCCTGCAGTTTATTCCTATCGTCGAAATTCGCCCAGAATGCAATAAAGGCGTGCAATCCTACTCACCAGTTGAAAATGCTGAATTGGCGCCTTTCTCAGTGCCTGCCGAAGGCTACGGCAAGTTCATGATCGACGTCTTTAACGAGTGGGTACTCAATGATGTGGGTAAGGTGTATGTACGTATGTTCGACAGCATTTTAGCCTGCTGGATGGGGCATTCTGCTTCGGTCTGTGTCCAAGCAAAAAACTGTGGTCAAGCGATGATCATCGAAGCCAATGGCGATATGTACTCCTGTGACCACTATGTTTACGACGATAATCGGCTCGGAAACATGATGCAGACGAACATCAAGCAACTGGCTTTAAGTAAGCAACAACGTAACTTTGGTCTTGATAAATCCAGAACACTAACGAGTCAATGCCTTAACTGTAACGTTCAAGAGTTGTGCTACGGCGGTTGCCCAAAACATCGCATCAATGTCATTGAAGGTGAGCATCATCGTCAGAACTATTTATGCCCATCTTACAAAGCGATTTTCACACATACAGCGCCTGCAATGCATCACATGTCTGAAGCTATCCGTCGTGGTGGCTTAGCCGCTGATGTTATGCCGATGATGGCGCAATTTTACAACCGTTAAGAGGTTAATCATGTCATTTAAAAAGAGCGTGCTTGCAGGGATGGTTGGGGCCGCGTGT
Organism: Vibrio sp. 1-1(7); assembly: GCF_013048485.1. Taxonomy (NCBI): domain Bacteria; kingdom Pseudomonadati; phylum Pseudomonadota; class Gammaproteobacteria; order Vibrionales; family Vibrionaceae; genus Vibrio; species Vibrio sp. 1-1(7). The sequence goes on from NZ_VHSP01000003.1 coordinate 258,247, forward strand.
ATCGCAGCGCCAATGCACTCCCTTGCCGCAGACAAGCAACCTAACGTACTCGTCATTGTCATGGACGATTTGGGGAAACAGCAACTGGATTTTGCGATGGGCGAAATCGAAAAAGAGGTGCTGAAGAAGCGTTTTGTCTCTGACCGTTATAAGGTCGATTTTGATAAAGCTTATGATGCGGCAAAACGCGCCATGCCTAACGTAACTCAGCTAGCAAAAGAAGGGGTGAGCATGACCAATGCTTACGTTGCGACACCAGTATGCGGCCCATCACGCGCAGGGATTTTAACTGGACGCTTCCCTCACAGCTTCGGTATCTACAGTAATGATGATGCACATCATGGTGTGCCACTTGATATCAAGATGCTTCCTGAGCTGTTCCAGGAAAATGGTTATGCGACCGCAAATATTGGTAAATATCACAACGCCAAGATTATCAAAACCAAGGTGCCTGAGAACCAAAGAACGCGTGACTACCACGATAATGAAATCTCAAAACCTGACAAAGGGTTTTTCCCGAATGATCGCGGCTTTGGTTACTCATACTCATACTTTGCCTCTGGTGCTGCCGTTTACAATTCCCCAGCCGTTTTCCGTAACTATGAGAACATCACCGCTTGGGGTTTCCTCACGCATAATCTGACCAATGAAGCGCTGAACTTCATTGACCAAGCTGAGAAACAAGATAAACCTTTCTTTATCAATCTGGCTTACTCTGTACCGCACATTCCATTGGAACAGCCTGCTCCGAATAAATACATGAGTAAGTTCGATACTGGTAACGTGGAAGTCGATAAGTACTATGCGCACATCAATGCGTCTGATGAAGGCATTGGCCAAATTATCGATAAGCTAAAAGAAACAGGTGAGTACGAAAATACACTTATTTTCTTCTTGTCGGATAATGGAGCCGTAGGTGATTCTCCGATGCCACGTAACGGCATGAACAAGGCATACAAAGGCCAGCGCTATCGTGGTGGTGTTAACGTACCATTCATTGTGCACTGGAAAGGTGTGTTACCTGAGCGCAGCACTAACGATACCTTAGTATCTGCCATGGATATTCTACCAACGGCATTGAGTGCTGCTGGCATTGATATTCCGAGTGAGTTGAAAGTCGATGGTGTTGATATTCTTCCAACCATGAAAGGGGCGCGCAATAAGCCACACCAATATCTGTACTGGGCGGGTCCGCGTGCATTCCACTATGATGCAGAGAAAAACGACGCGTTCTGGTCACAGTACTGGGACTGGATCACTTATAAACAACCAAACGTAGAGCCAAGCCCTTACGTTGAACGTAAATCTCGCGGTGAGTGGGCAATTAAAGATCAAGAGTGGTCTTTGCATTTTTACGACGATGGTAATCATGAGTATGAGCTGTATAACTACTCAAAAGATATTTCAGAGTCGAAAAACTTAGCAAAACAGTACCCTGAAAAAGTCACTGAGATGAAAGCCGCGTTTTATGAGTGGATCAAAACCAAACCAGCACCTATGGGCTGGGGCCAGGACCGCTACCAGATTCTGACTGAGTCAGCGAAGTAGTGGTCAAGTCTTCATTCATTAATGAAGCCTTTGATTCAAACAGTAACAGGTAAATAAAGGCTCCTGAAGGAGCCTTTTTTATGTAGGTATCCGATGAAAAAAGTCATTAAAGCCACAGAAAGACCGACCATACCTTATGAGCACCCAGATTTGGCACTTTATTGGCGCACGTTTCGCCAACACATCAGCAAACTGCTGCGCGGAAAAAAAGCACTGAGTAAAAATGATGCCGTAATCCAACAGATATTCAGTGATTCCTCGTTGAGCCTCAAATCTCAGTGTGAGCATTTTGCTGACTATATTGCTGAGGCTTTTGCTTACTACAGTGTCGATAATTTTACTCACGCTTATTACCCTGGCATGCCGAGCCAGCAGGGCGCGCGTATGGATGCCATGGAAGGATGCAGTCGCGTCTTGCCAACGCTTGCCTTCTGGGCAGCGCAGCATCCGTTTGAAAGCAGCGATCCGTTTTATGCGCGCAAGCTTGATGCGATTAATTGGTTAAAACACGCCTTTATTGCCGGTACCGATCCAACGCATAAAGGTTACTGGGGCGCACTCCAGGATTATGACCAACGTACGTGCGAAAGTGCCGATCTGGCACTCGCGTTATGGGCAAGCAAAGAGAGCGTATGGAATACGCTTACTCAGGGCGAAAAAGATCAAATCATCGCCTGGTTTGAACAAGTCAATCATGTTCAAGTTGTCGATAATAACTGGCATTTATTCCCTGTTACCGTTCAGTTGGTCATTCAATCGCTTACCGGTAGAGAGTGCGTTGATATGTGGCGTTATGAACGGGTGAAAGAGTTCAACGTCGGTGAAGGATGGTTCCGAGACGGTGCCAAAGGCAACTACGATTTTTATAACGCGTGGGGGTTTCATTACTCGCTGTATTGGATCGATCAGATTAATCCTGAGTTCGACCGAGAGTACATTCGACGCAATCTGTGTGAGTTCTCCAGCAAGTTCCGTTACTTATTCACACCGCAAGGCTTACCGTTTTTTGGGCGAAGTGCGTGTTATCGCCTGGCCGCCACTGCGCCTCTTATTGCAACCCTTGACGTACAGGGCGCGGCGGATACGCCACTTCATCCCGGCGAGGTGAAACGCGCGTTGCAAACCAACTTTGAATACTTTATTGCCAACGGGGCGCTTAAGCATGGTGTGCCCACACAAGGGCTGTTTGCTAGCGATGCACGGCTCACGGATAACTACAGCGGGCCAGCGAGCAGTTTGTGGTCGTTGCGCGCTCTCAATATCGCGCTGTATTGTGGCGATCGATGTGGATTATGGCAGGCAGAGAGTGCGCCACTCGCAGTAGAAAAAGAAGATTTTTCCTTTCGTATTCCTTCTATTGATGCTTTTGTCACTGGTCATCAAGAAACGAAAGAGGTCGTGGTGATTTTTGAGCAGGAATACACGCAAGATCAAACACCGATGAGCCGACGCCTAGAGACCCAAAGCGCCCTCGATAAAGGCAAAGAAATTCTGCTGGGAAGGGCATTCAGACCCAAAAATAACCTTTTGAGAAAAGGCATTACGTGCTACAGCTCGAAAATGTCAAATTTTTTCTAGTCCCCCTAAACTGTGATCTTGATCAGCTATCTTTCGACAACTTTCGGTTAGTATAACGAAAGTTGTCGAAAGATTTAGAGGGTCTTATCATGTTTTTAGTTTCAACTCAGGATATGCTACGTAAAGCGCAAGAAGGCGGTTACGCCGTTCCTGCTTTCAACATTCACAATCTCGAAACCGTACAAGTCGTACTTGAGACCGCAGCTGAAATGCGTTCACCTGTTATTTTAGCGGGTACACCTGGTACTTACGCTTACGCCGGTACCGATTACCTGGTGAATATTTGTAAAGCAGCAGCACGTCGCTATCACATGCCGATTGCGCTTCATCTTGACCATCACGAGTCAATGAAAGATATCCGCAATAAAGTTGAAGCCGGCATCAAATCTGCAATGATTGATGGCTCGCACTTCCCGTTTGAAGAAAACATTGAGTTGGTTAAAAAAGTCGTTCAATTCTGTCACGTATGGGATTGTACCGTTGAAGCAGAGCTCGGTCGTCTTGGTGGTATCGAAGACGATCTTGTTGTTGATGCCAAAGATGCAATGTATACAGACCCTGATGCAGCTGCAGAATTCATTCAGCGCACTGGTATTGATTCTCTGGCGGTGGCCATTGGTACTGCTCATGGGATGTACAAAGAAGAGCCACGTCTGGATTTTGATCGTTTAGGAAAAATCCGAGCAAAAACTGACATACCACTGGTATTGCATGGTGCATCAGGCGTGTCGGATGAAGACGTCACCCGCAGTATCGAACTGGGTATCTGTAAAGTTAACGTTGCGACAGAGCTAAAAATCGCGTACGCCAACGCGCTAAAACAGTACTTCCTTGACAACCCGGACGCGAATGACCCTCGCCATTACAACATCGCTTCTAAAGCCGCCATGCGTGACGTCATCATCTCGAAGATCAACGTTTGCCGCAGCGCAGATAAACTATAACTACCCGTTTTAGCACGACCCCTCGCCCTCAGAGTATTTTGTGCTTTACCGATTGTGACTATTACTAGCAAAAGGGGGTCACAATCGGTTTTTTCAATTTTGGGACACAACCTAAATGACGACATTTTCAGATAAGAAAATTGCCATTCTTGGTGAATGTATGATTGAGCTGTCTGGCCAACCGTTCTCTACCCAAGAGCAACGTTTCGGCGGAGACACACTCAATACCGCTTTGTATCTATCACGTCTGGCACCGGAGGTTCATCCGGCCTACATCACGGTGCTTGGCGTTGATAATTACAGCAAGCATATGAAAACAGCATGGGAAGACGAGGGGATTGACTGCTCATTAGTCATGACCAACCAAGATAAGCTTCCTGCACTGTATGCGATTGAACTTGCAGCTGACGGTGAACGCTCTTTCCAATATTGGCGTAATGATTCGGCAGCACGCTACTTATGCCAGAACGAACGCTACTCTTGCGTTATGAACTCACTTGCCTCTTTTGACTTGGTTTACCTGTCGGGTATCTCACTGGCGATTTTGCCGGAAGAAGACAAACAAACACTGCTCGATTCTCTGCACGTACTTAAAGCGCAAGGGGTGAAAATTGCGGTGGATTCCAACTACCGTCCTCGCTTATGGGCAGGGAAGGAACATGCCATCCAATGGCTAGAAAAACTCTATCGTTTGGCGGACATCGCATTGGTCACCTGTGACGACGAAGCGTTGTTACTTGGTGAAAACATCAGCCCTGAAGCACTCATCACCCGTTTACGTAATTTTGGCGTGAGCGAAGTGATTGTGAAGCTGGGTAAAGACGGAGCGATGTTTAGCGACTCTGAACACAATGTAGCTGTGGCAACAGGCAACGTGGTGACTAATGTCGTTGACACGACAGCGGCAGGGGACTCATTCAACGCTGGATTCCTTGCGGCATGGGCGACAGGTTGCACATTAAAAGAATGCTGCCATTGGGGTAATAAGCTTGCTGCAGAAGTGATTCAGCATAAAGGCGCTATTATTCCAGCGGAAAATACTCGTTATATCACCTCAATGATGAATTTATAATTATGAATACTAACGAAATGAACACGAAACTGCGTCAACTTCGCGTGATGCCTGTTATCCAAATTGAAGACGCCAAAGACGCACCAGCACTGGCTAAAATTCTTGTAGAAAATGGACTACCCGCAGCAGAAATTACATTCCGTAGTGATGCTGCAGCAGAATCTATTCGTCTAATGCGTGAAGCATACCCAGAGATGATCATCTGTGCAGGTACGGTTCTTAATGCAGAGCAAGCGAAACTTGCGATGGATTCTGGTGCGGAATTTGTGGTTTCTCCAGGCTTTAACCCAAACACGGTTCGTTACTGCTTAGAAAATAATATCCATATTATCGCTGGCGTTAACTCACCATCTCAAGTTGAGCAAGCGCTAGAAATGGGGTTGAAAACTCTAAAATTCTTCCCAGCAGAAGCGTCTGGCGGTGTTGCAATGCTTCGCTCACTAACAGGCCCATACAAAGGTCTCGAGCTAATGCCAACCGGTGGTGTGAACATCATCAACTTAAGCAATTATCTGAGTATCCCAGAAGTAGTATGCTGTGGTGGCACTTGGATTGCCCCAGCTGATCGCATCACAGCAAATGATTGGGACGCGATTGCCGAAAATGTGCAAAACACGATCGAAACCATTAAGAAAATAGGAGCTTAACCAACATGGCAGATTCTCAAACTATAGTGCCACGCGTCGCTTTATTGCTTGCGGATGGCTTTGAAGATGCAGAAGCGGTAATTGTTATTGATATCCTAAGACGTTTAGACATTCACGTTGACGTTTTATCTTGTATGGAAACCACTGAGCTAGCGACATACTTCCATACTCACATCACGGCTGATGACACACTCGCAAACTGCTTCGATAATAACTACGATGCAATCGCAATGGTTGGCGGACCAAAAAATACGGACAATATGACCGTAAATGAAATGGCACTTGCGTTCATCAAACGTCATATTGAACTCGATAAATGGATTTGTGCACTGTGTTCAGCCCCTGCAAAAGTACTGTCGAAGAATGGTCTGTTACAAGGCCGCGAGTACTCGACCGGTGACAACCTGATCAGCGCATTCCCAGACGGTAAATACGTGGATCAAAAAATCGTTGTGGACGATAAGTTCATTACTGGTAAAGGTCTTGGTGTTGCGTTTGAGTTCTCGTTCACGGTTGCTGAAAAATTGCTACCAGATAGTGTGGAGAAAGTAGACCACCAAGCAAACCATATTTATTTCGAATACTGGAAAAAGTGATTTGCTTGAAATATTTAAAATATTTTTTCAAGCAATCGCAGATATTCAACTTATTAAAAATAATTTAATATCTTCGGCGTAGATTCAACTGCTCATTGCACTCTTTAAAAGAGTGCTTGGTAGTGTTTTTAAACTTCAACGCAGAGACTGTGGGCCAATTCAAATAAGAGCATATAGCACTATCTAGCAAAAGGTAGTCAATTGATTTAACAACCAATTGAAGGCTCCTCTTTATGAGAAGAAGCTCTTTTAGGCTTTATAAAGTAGTAGTTTGTCATTTTCGTGCGACTTTTAGCCTAAGTAGAAGATAGAAAAGTATCGAAAGAAAATGAGTTATCGTGAACTTTCACGGTTCAAGGTAGATAAAGAGGTATAGGTTGTTGGATATGGGCGAATGATTTGGGTTTAAAATAGATACGACAACAACCCATCAGCTTTAATACCAAAGGTTACTTAATTACTAATCAATGAGTTGAGATTAAAAATGAAAATTGCTTTAACCATGGAAAATAGCCAAGCGGCTAAAAATGGAATTATTTTAACAGAACTTAAATACGTAGCAACACAAAGTGGTGATGAAGTATTTAACGTGGGTATGTGTGACCCCGAAGACAACCACCTAACTTATATTCATTTAGGTATTCAAGCCTCTATCCTTCTAGCGGCAAAAGCCGTAGATTTTGTATTTACAGGATGTGGTACAGGGCAAGGTGCTCTAATGGCTTGCAACGCGCACTCCAACGTTGTGTGTGGTTACGCTTTAGAACCTTCAGATGCATTCCTATTTACTCAAATCAACAACGGTAATGCCTTATCACTAGCGTTTGCAAAAAATTTTGGTTGGGCTGCTGAGCTTAACGTTCGTGGTATTTTCGAGAAAGTGATGAAGTCTGGTTGTGAGCGTGGTCAAGGTTACCCTATAGAGCGTGTGATTCCTCAGCAACAAAACGCCGCAATCCTAAATGATGTAAAACAAGCTGTTGCGAAAGATTACCTAGAAGGTTTGAAAGCAATCGATATTGAACTTATTCGTACAGCATGTCGTGGTGAACGTTTCCAGAAATGCCTGTTTGAAAACAGTCAAGTTGATATAATTTCAGATTTTGTTCGTTCAATACTAAACTAATACATCAGAGTAATCTGTATATACCTAAGTAACATCAAAACACTTGGGGTAGTAATCAAAGACCAATCACTTCGATTGGTCTTAGTGTTATATCTTTAAGGAATTGTCAGGTGGGTATTTTTTCCGAGCCGCTTTCTATCGCTCAAACCTTTGGCTTAGTAAGTTTTGCTTTAGGCTTGTCTACCTTTTATCAAAAAGACGATCGTCGTTTAAAGATCGTGATGTTCATTTTAAACCTCAATCATTTAACCCATTATTTGTTAATGGGCTCAGTTATTTCCGCATTAAGTTCACTACTTTCTGTCCTCAGAACGGGGACGGCTCTTTACCTTACTCCCAATAAAGTGTCACGAACATGGGCTGCCGGTGGATTTATATTAGCAAGCTCTGGCTTTGGCATTGCCATCGCCGATTCCATTTGGGAGCTTTGGCCTATATTCGGTACAGCGATTGGATCTTTTGCCGTGTTCATGTTGCAAGGTATCAAAATGCGACTCGCCTTTTTGGCAGGAGCTTGCTGTTGGCTTATCAACAACGTCTTGATCGGCTCTATTGGCGGCACATTATTGGAATTAAGCGTAATTACAGTGAATGTAATTACAATTATACGGCTGCTTCGTGAGCAAAAATATAAAGTATTGACCTCTTAGTTATTATTATTAATAAACCCCTTAGATAACCTAAAAATATTTGGCATAACCAGAGTGACTTTAAGAAAAAGATATGACAATTTTTGACTGATATTACGCACTTTCAATAAATCAAGAACTAGTCAGGTTGTACTTTCTAGCTTTTCGACTCAACGCCATTGCAGATTTTTTCACAGAGATATGCTGGCCATATAGCATTACCATAGTGTCACTTTTTCAACGCCCAGCTTGGCGAATCTGAGCAGAATTAAAATCTTGTTCGAGTAAGTCTTGAGCAGCACCGACACGGGCTGAGTGGGCACTAAAGGCGCGATACTCAACGGAACTTTTCTTTTTAGGATTTAGTGTATTCCATGCCTTTTTAAAGTAAGCGCCTAGTTAACCAGTGAGACTTTATTAAGCCTCGATGGTTTCTACATTCCATGGCATAAGATCAGTTAAATCATCGCTTCGGTAACTCCCTGAACAGGTGCTCGAAGTAGAAGTAGGGATTGATGTCGTTAGCACGGCAAGTCACACCCCACATTTATGTAATTCCTGCCCACAACATTCGCAGTGTGGGGCATTCAGAGTGTGAACCTGAACTTCTCGCTCCAGCTCTTCAGGTAGCGGTTTACGTCCTTTTTTATGATGAGCTGGCTCTGGTTTGTGCAGTGCATTTTGCTGCTCGGCTTCATTGAAGTTACCTTTAACCACTTTTTCACTCTGGGAAGAGAACCGTTTGGATTTACTGAGGTTGAGTTGCTCAAGCAGGAGTTCCACCCGTGTTTTAAGCTCAGCCATTTCTTCTTGCTGGGCCTGTAGTTGCCTGTCTTTCGCTTTGTTTTTTTCCTGAAGCGCTAACATCATCGCTTTCAGTTGTTCTACATCGTCAGGAAGGTGATTCATCAGTCAGGCTGCTCTTGGTCAGGATTATGCCGTTAGTCTGACAGGGTAAAAGGATCGTTCAAGTCCTTTATCACGATCATGGTATTGGCTCACACTTCAAGGCCATATAAGGGCTGATGAGCTTTCGGGTGTTCCAGATTAAGCCCAGAGAGTAACCATTGAAGTTGCTGTCTGGAGATAGCGACATGACCAGATGCATTTGGTTTAGGCCATTTAAAACGACCTTTCTCCAGTCGGTGATAATAAAGCCAAAAACCATTAGTATCCCAAAACAAGATCTTAATTTTGTCTCGGCCGCGGTTACAGAAGATAAACCAGGCTTCACTGAACGGATCCATTTCCAACACATCAGCCACAATCAATTACAAGCCATCAATAGACTTGCGCATATCAGTTATGCCCGAGACCAGGTAAATACCCAGTTCGGTGTTAACACGTCAGAGCCTGTAACAAGTTTTGGATTTGGTGTGCTGGCATGTTAGCGGGAAATTCAACGGTCATTCCTGTTGGTAGTGAAAGCATAACCGACTGGCGTTCCCCCTATGCTTTTTGGGCTATCTTCTATCAGGATAGGATACACCACTTGTTGCTGTTCGCCCCCCATAAAGCTTTTTGCGCCAGTAGTAAAAGGTATTTACCGTCAGTTGGTTTGCCTTGCAAAACGCGACAATGGATAATTCACTCATGCTCTGTTGCTCAATGATTTCTGCTCAGAACTGAGTTTTGTTCGATTGGTTCATAGTGACTCCTTGGTTGCGGAATCACTATGCCTAGAATGGTGAGTTATTGGTAGGTGGGTTTAAATAGGCGCTTACGGTTGATCACTATACAAAATTAACTGGACGTCCACATTTGATGGCTCGCTGGGCTTATTATTTGGGCGATGCGGATTGTTATCAAAATAAAAATGGTGCTTACCCTTCCGGTTGGCCTGATTCGCCAGGAAATACAAGAGATGTGGTGGATCAAGTCGCAATACCTTATAAAAACCACGACATGCCTGTGGGTTGGATTTTACCGAATGATGGTTATGGGTGTGGATATTCTGATCTAGCGGGTACGGTGAATGAGCTAGATCAGCTAGGAATCCAAACCGGGTTGTGGACACAAAAATCGCTCGATCAAATTCGTCAAGAAGTGAGTGATGGCGTAAAAGTGTATAAATTGGATGTTGCTTGGACAGGCCCTGGAAAGCTTTATTCATTGGCCGCGAATCATGATGCTCATGTAGGGTTGATGGAAAACTCAACAACGCGCGGTATGATTTGGACGGTCATGGGATGGGCAGGAACACAGCGCTATGGTGTCACTTGGACAGGCGATCAAGCGGCAAGTTGGGATTATATACGCTGGCATATTCCAACATTTATCGGTTCTGGATTATCGGGACAAGCTTATGCCTCTTCAGATGTTAATGGTATTTTTGGTTCGGGTGCCGAAACCTTTACTCGTGATCTCCAATTTAAAACGTTCACTCCGGTATTGATTTCTATGTCAGGTTGGGATCGTGGAGAGCGTAAGCATGCTTGGTGGCATGATGGTGATTTTAATGGCAAATCATATCGGGATATCAATCGGGATTATTTGATGTTGAAGTCTGCCCTTATGCCCTATATGTATCATTATGCTTATCAAGCCGATCAATCGGGAGCGCCCCTCGTTCGAGCCATGACTTGGGAGTTTCCTGATGATGCACGTTTGAAAAGTGAAGCGTTTAAATATCAATATATGTACGGTGAGTCTTTATTGGTTGCTCCGGTGTACGAGCCAATGGCAAAAAACAATGGTTGGTATAAACAACTCTATTTACCCGCAGGCGAATGGATAGACTTCTGGGATGGGACTCGTACCTCTGTTCCAGATGGGGGAAAAGTGTTGGAATACTATCCCGTTACGATTGATCGAATCCCTGTGTTAGTTCGAGCTGGTGCGATTATCCCGATGTATCAAGGCGCGCGTTCTGATGCACTACAAGATCAATCACATTTGATCATGCAGGTTTTCCCACACGGTGAAAGCCAATTTACTCTGTATGAAGATGATGGCGAAACTCGCGCTTACCGAGAGCAGAATGCTTACGCAGAAACACAGATTCGCGTGCAAGCTCCTCAGATAGGTACTGCGGGTGATATTACGATCACGATTGATCCGGCTGTTATACATCATCCTTATGATGGGCAAATTAATCAGCGCAGCTATCACCTTCAAGTGAGTTCATTGATTGCTCCGCAGTTAGTTAAACATAATCACCTCGTGTTGAATCAACAACAGACTCAAGAGGACTTTGCACAAGTGGCTGAAGGGTGGTTCTTTGACCCATCGGATAAAAATGGTGTAGTGCATATTAAACTTGCTAAACAGTCTGTACATGAGCAACAGCAAGTCACGCTTGATATTGATGAAGCGGCAATATGGCCAGAAACGCTACCGTATCCACAGCCTAACTACCATACGGAATTTGATAAAAGTTTGCTCAAGATTGTTAAACCAATGCCAGCTGAACCGGGAACACCTTTTGTGAATGCATTAGATGGTGATGTGGCGAGCTTATACCACTCACCATGGGAGCCGACAGAACCATCCGAACAAGCTCCGATGGATTTTATTGTTCAATTAGGTGGCACGTTTAACGTTTCCGGTTTTACCTATTTACCCGACGAATTGGCAGGTAATGGCACCATTACTCAATACCGTCTTTATCTATCGACGACGAATGGCAACTGGGGAGAGCCTGTTGCTGAAGGAACTTGGCCACAAACAAAGGCGTTAAAAATAGCGGATTTTTCAGAAACTGAAGCGAGTTATTTACGATTTGAAGTGGTTGCAGCGTCAGGTGGCTTTGTTAGTGCAAGAGAGTTTGACATTATTGCAACGAAAAAGCGCACACCAACCCAAACGATTGAACTCACCGAAGAGCAACTCTCGATCGAAGGAGAGGTCAAAGTGGGCTCATCGGTCACGGGCAGTGAAATGCAGATGAATGGATTGAATTTTCAGTCCGGTATTGGTATGCAAGCACCAGCAAACGTCAGTTTTAGCCTGGATGGAACTTGGACGCGCTTAACCGCGGATGTCGGCATTGATGACAGCTGTAAAATTGAAGGCAACAAAGTTAAAGCGAGCGTTTACGCCGACGGTGTTAAAGTATGGGAATATGATCTAGAAGGCCCAGCGGTAGTGAAACCGGATTTGGATTTGTATAACATCAAACAGGTTATTTTACGTGCTGATGATATCGATCACGACGTGACGGGAGATTGTGTCAACTGGGCTAATTTAAAATTAACCGGCCCAGAAACAGCAACCTTTAATGAGTTTGATCGGACGGCGATTCGCTTTATTGAAAAACCTAAAGCGCAATCTGGTTCTGAAATCGAAAAAGCTTTCGATGGTGATTTGAATAGTATTTATCATTCACCATGGTTTCCTGAACACGATTCAGAAAAAGCGCCGCAACATTTTGTCATCGATCTGAACGCTGATTTTATGGTCAGTGGCTTTAGCTATGTTGCACGGCCTGGTGCGGGAAACGGCGCGATTGGTGATTATCGTCTCTCTTTATCTGAAGATGGTCAGAACTTCACCGAAGTGTCGGTAGGTACTTTTGAGCAGCGTGATGGCGTGCAAAAATTACAATTTTCGCCACATCAAGCGAAATATCTGAAATTTGAGGCGTTATCGGGCGTAGGTGATTTTGTCTCAGCCGCTGAGTTTGATGTATTTGCTCAGAAAGTGAAGAGCAAGACCCCAATCGAACCGGAGTTGTCATCCAGTTCAGGTGGAAGTATGGGACTGTTCTATTTAGGAGGCATGTTCCTGGCTGGTTTAGTTCGCTACCGTAAACGTTAATTTTAATCGACATAATCGCTCGTTTATATTCATGTTATTGGATTTAGAGCGCAATCCTCCGTGATGCTTGGTTCGAAGTATTGCGGAGGATTCATTTTTTCGGTTATAACTTAAACTAAAGAAACGACATTTCTCATACTTTCTAAAGTGATGGTGGTCGACGCTTAAATCCTCCTAGTTGAGAAAATGGCCTCCTTATCAATCGGGGCGACTACCCAAGGATAAATAATGCAAGGATGGTTAGTTATTTCAGTTTCGCTGGTTTATTTAGGCGTACTGTTTTTAATCGCGTGGTATGGCGATAGGCAAGCTAAGTGGTTAGCTCAGTGGCGGCCTTGGATTTATAGTTTATCGATTGCTGTTTATTGCACCTCTTGGACATTCTATGGAACAGTCGGCCAAGCCAGTGAGAATCCTTGGTCTTTTCTCCCCATTTATCTCGCGCCAATATTGGTTTTCTTATTCGGTTGGCGAATGTTAGCTCGGTTGATCTTAATCGCTAAGCGAGAACACATTACCTCTATCGCCGATTTTATTGGCGCGCGGTATGGCAAATCGCAAGGATTAGCAGTAGCCATTACCTTGATTGCGGTAGCAGGAATTTTACCTTATATCGCGTTGCAACTGCGTGGGATCACCATGGGGCTTAATGTGGTTGCCCCTGATTTATATGCAGAACTGGGCTATCAAGACAATCATGTCTCTTGGTTTGTGGTCTTGGCTTTGGCGCTGTTTACCATGCTATTTGGCACGCGACATATCGATAACACGGAGCATCACCGTGGCATGATGATGGCGATCGCCTTTGAGTCACTCGTTAAGCTATTCGCATTTTTAGTGGTAGGCGTGTTTATTGTTTTGCTTATTTTTGGCAAGCAAGACATTGATTTTCTAAGTCATGTGCAACAAACCTATCAAGCACCCAATTGGCCGACACTCCTGGTTCATACTGTTTTGACGATGCTAGCCATTATTTGTTTGCCTCGGCAATTTCATACCATGATTGTCGAAAATGAACGAGCCCAAGATCTGCACACCGCTCGCTGGTTGTTTCCACTTTATCTTTTATTAATGGGCGTGTTTGTGCTGCCAATTGCTTGGGTAGGACAAATTTTGTTACCGAATGGCTCTCCAGATACCTTAGTGTTGAGCATTCCCATGCAGGTTGGCGCAGAGCAGATCGCATTGTTGGCCTTTTTAGGGGGAACCTCTGCTGCCTCTGGTATGGTGATTGTTTCAACCATTGCTCTTGCCATTATGGTATCCAATGATTTGGTGATGCCGTTGTTACTGCGTCGTATGCGATTAACACATCGCAACCATCGCCATTTTTCGGGCTTGTTGGTGATTATTCGTCGTACCTTGATTTTGTTATTGTTGATGGGAGCATGGGGATTTTATCTTGCACTGGATAGTATTCCGTCTCTTTCCGCGATTGGCTTTCTCTCTTTTTCTGCAATTACCCAATTTGCCCCCGCCTTATTGGGAGGGATGTATTGGCGGGAAGGCAATCGTAAAGGCGTTTATGTTGGCTTAGCCGTTGGATTCATACTGTGGTTAATTACCTTGATGACCGCGACTCAGATGCTGGCCGGAGATGCTGACAGTAATATTTTACTTTGGGTGATCACACCCCCTCAATCTTTAATGGCGGCTGGTATGAGTCCTATTGATTGGGGAATGCTATTGAGTGTCAGTTTAAATGCGTTGTGCTATGTGGTGGTGTCGCTTTTTACCCATTCTAGCTTGAGTGAACGTTTGCAATCGGCCTCTTTTATTGGGACGCCGTTACCTGAAAATGAGAATATGAGTTTGTATCAAAGTCGGGTAACGGTGGCTGAATTAGAAATGTTAGCGTCCCGTTTTGTCGGGCGACCAAGGGTACGGAGTGCCTTCGGGCAATATTGGCATCAACAGCAAGAAACCTTGCTGCCAAATCAGCAAGCCTCTTCTGGATTAATTCGTCATACTGAGCGAGTGCTAGCAGGTGTTTTTGGAGCCTCATCGGCGAAGTTAGTACTCACGTCAGCCTTGCAAGGGCGGAAAATGCAGCTTGAAGAAGTGGCGACGATTGTCGATGAGGCCTCTGAACTGTATGACTTTAGCCGTGGATTACTGCAAGGTGCGATTGAGCATATCGGCCAAGGGATTGCGGTCGTTGATAAGCAGTTAAGGCTAGTGGCATGGAATCAGCGTTATCTAGAACTGTTTGATTTTCCGGCAGGACTGATTCAGGTCGGGCGACCGATTGCCGATATTATTCGCCATAATGCCGAAAAAGGGCTATGTGGACCGGGTGATCCTGAAGAACATGTGCGTAAGCGAGTTTACTATTTAGAACAAGGTTCACGACATACCTCATCACGGATGCGTCCTGATGGTCGGGTGATTGAAGTACAAGGCAACCCAATGCCGGGAGGCGGGTTTGTCATGAGCTTTACCGATATTACGGTTTTTCGCAATGTGGAACGCAGTTTACAAGAAGCCAATGAGCATTTGGAAGAACGAGTGCTAGAGCGAACGCGTGAGCTAGAGAAACTCAACAAGCAGTTGGTATTAGCAACGCAACGCTCCGAACGAGAGTCTCAATCGAAATCTCGTTTTTTAGCCGCAGTCAGCCATGATCTCATGCAGCCCTTGAATGCTGCGCGTCTCTTTGCCTCGTCTTTATCTGAGGTGGCGAAGGAAGAAGAGTCGAAGCGGCTTGCTCATCATATTGAAAGTGCATTAAGTGCCGCTGAGGATTTGATTGGTGATTTATTGGATATTTCTCGTTTGGAATCGGGGAAATTAGATATTCAGCTGCAAAGTTTCGCTATTAAGGATGTTTTCACGAATTTAGATGCCGAATTTAGTGCGTTAGCGAAGCAACAAGCGATTGAATTTCATATGGTTCCCTCATCACTGTATGTGCGTTCAGATCCCAAGTTATTGCGCCGAGTGGTTCAGAACTTCTTAACTAATGCGTTTCGGTATAATCCCAAAGGACGAGTGGTACTCGGTGTGAGGCGCAGGCAAGGCAAGGTGCGCATTGATGTTTGGGATAACGGCATCGGGATTGAAGAAGATAAACAGCAAGAGATTTTTGAAGAGTTTAATCGAGGCGGACAAATTCGTTCCGATCAAGGGTTAGGGTTAGGATTGGCGATATCAAAAGGGATCGCCCAAGCATTGGGTCATGAAATTTCCATGCGCTCTTGGCCGGAGAAAGGAAGTGTTTTTTCCATCACCTTAGCGCGGGCGAGTGTAGCGGAGCAGATAATCCCTTCTTCGCTGGGGGGCAGCCCAGTTTCTGAGCTGAGTTATTTACGGGTTTTATGTGTGGATAATGAGGCCGATATTTTGATTGGGATGCGTGATCTGCTTGAGCGCTGGGGTTGTGAGGTAAAAACGTCTACCGATCTGTTATCTAGTTTAAAAGCACTCGATGATCAATGGATTCCGGATGTCATTCTATCAGATTACCGACTCGACAACGGTCGAACAGGATTAGAAGTATTACAGCAATGCCGTTTACGACTAGGAGAGGGGTTTCTCGGTGTGATTATCAGTGCTGATCGTAATCCGGATATTCTGGAGGGAATAGAATCTAACGGATTCAGTTTTATGGCCAAACCAGTTAAACCACTCAAATTAAGGGCTTTGCTTAATCAAGTAGGAGAATAAGCCCTTGGCATAGCAAGGGCTGGATGGGCGTTACTTGGTTACAATGGCGAGTGGCCAGCCAATATCCGTTTGTCGGTTAGCTTCCAACTCCAGTTCTGCATGAGTGAGCGGATTATCACGTAACCATTGCCCATCGAGAGTTAGCGTCAACTTATCTTCATCGGCACATAAAGCGAATTTCGGCTCTAAGGCTGGATTGCGTCGATGGCTTAGCAAAATCGCAAGGCGCAACAAACGTAAGACACGTTTTGCACTGGTAGCAGATAACGCATGCTGTTCGGGAAGTGAAGAGAGAGTCTCTCGATAACGACGGGTTAGCTCTGCCAAATAGTGTTTTTGGGCACGAGTATAGCCTGGCAAGTCTAAATTTTTCAGTAGATAAGCACTGTGTTCGCCGCCTTTTTTGAAATCAATGGCCAGACCAATTTCATGTAACTGAGCAGCAGAGCGTAACAACATCTCGGCTTGAGGCTCTGGAATCCATTGTTCAGAACCACATTGCTGATAAAGCCGACTAGCCAGTGAAGCGACTTGATCAGCATAATGTTGATCGATTTGATAGCGGCTCTGTACACTGGCAATTGTGCGTGCGCGAATATCTTCTTGCCGGAGATCTTGCACCATTTCGTAGACCAGCCCTTCACGTAGTGCTCCACCCGCTAATGTCATCGCTTCAATGTCTAAGGATTCAAAAATCGCAATTAAAATAGACAAACCACTGGGGAAAACTAAAGCCCTCTCAAGCGTTAAGCCTTCTATTTCAAGCTCTTCAAGATGATCCGCTAACATGGCCTGTTTTTGTAAACGTTGAAGTTTCGCTAACGTAATGACCTCATCCATGCCTTGAGCCAACATGATTTCTTGTAGCGCTTGCACGGTACCACTTGCCCCAACGCAGACATTCCAACCCAATTGGCGATAGACCTCTAAGATGGGAGTCATCATCTGCTTGGCCGCTTGAATGGCATGGTCAAAGTTTATCGCCGTCAGTTGACGATCTTTAAAATGACGCTCCAACCAAGTCACACAACCCATTTTCAGGCTGGTTAAGGCTTTTGCTTCAAACCCTTCACCGATAATCAGTTCTGTACTCGCTCCGCCAATATCAACCACCAAACGACGACCCACACCACCAGATGTGTGTGCGACGCCTTTGTATATGGTTGCCGCCTCTTCTTCACCGGAAATGACCTCGATGGGATGACCTAAAATGGCATTCGCCTTGACTAAGAACTGTTCTGCATTGGTTGCGGTACGTAACGTTGCAGTACCGACGATACGAATGTGCTGCGCCGGAATGTCTTGTAATCGTTCCGCAAACAAGCTCAGACAATCCCAGCCACGCTGCATGGCATCCTGACTGAGAACACTATGTTCATCCAAGCCTGCCGCTAAACGTACTTTACGTTTAATTTTGGCCATCGTTTGTACGCTGCCATCAATATGGCGTACAACCAGCATATGAAAGCTGTTTGATCCGAGATCGATAGCTGCATACAATGGTGAAGAAGTACTTTGACTCATCGGTTAGTTACGAATCCTTTTTTGGACGTGGTGCTCGTGGACGACGCTGAGGCTTTCGGTTTCCTGAACGTGAACCCGCAGTATTGGTACGACGCTGTTGTGACGAACGCAGTGTTAACGGCTTGGGTAAATCTGTCAACAGCGCGCTGGCATCATATTCAGATACAGGGATGCTATGCTCAATATACTCTTCAATCGCAGGTAAATTGACGGCGTACTCTTCACAAGCAAAACTGATCGAAGAACCACTTTCCCCCGCTCGACCAGTCCGGCCAATACGGTGGACATAATCTTCGCTATCGTCAGGTAAATCATAGTTAAAAACATGCGTGACTAAGGGAATATGCAAGCCACGAGCCGCGACATCGGTCGCCACTAAAATATCCAATGCACCTTGGGTAAATTGTTCTAAGATACGTTCACGTTTTTTCTGCGGTACATCACCAGTCAGTAGCCCTACTCGATGTCCGTCAGCGGCTAAACTTCCCCAAACTTGTTCACAGCGATGCTTCGTATTAGCAAAAACAATCGCTTTATCTGGCCATTCTTCTTCAATAATGGTTTGTAAAAGTGCCATTTTATGTTCATTTGAAGGGTAGAACAGCTCTTCTTTAATGCGGTGACCGGTTTTTTGCGTCGCTTCCACGACCACATGTTCAGGGTTATGCATGTGTTCAAAGGCCAATTCTTGCACGCGATAAGATAATGTCGCAGAAAAGAGCATATTGAGGCGTTCTTTCGGTTCAGGCATGCGACGGAACAAGAAACGGATATCTTTAATAAAGCCTAAATCAAACATACGATCGGCTTCGTCCAACACGACTGCTTGAATATGGTTAAGGTTGAACGCTTTTTGTTTATAGAAATCGATGATACGTCCGGTGGTACCGATTAATACATCGACGCCTTGCTGAATTTTAGTCAGTTGCTTATCGTAGCTTTCACCACCATAGGCTAGCGCGGTTTTTATACCCGTGGTGGCAATCAGTGATTCTGCATCATGATAAATCTGAATCGCTAATTCACGCGTCGGGGCCATGATGATTGCCCGAGGCTGGTTAGGTTTTCGTCCTTCCGCTTCAGGGGTTGTTAGTAAGTGATTAAAGGTCGCAGTAAGAAACGCAAGGGTTTTACCAGTGCCCGTTTGGGCCTGGCCTGCAATGTCTTGGCCGGTGAGCAGGACCGGCAACGCCAAGGCTTGGATCGGGGTGCAATATTCAAACCCTTTTTTATCCAATCCTTCAATGACTTGCGGGTGTAAACCGAAGTCGGCGAACTTTTGCTCTGTGATGTGTGTCTTTTTCATTGCTATAGAATATCAGCTTACACTTGCAATACGGAAGTAAATACATTCCAATAGAGCATCTAATTACTGGTTAGTATGCAACCAGTTCAGAAAAAACACATTGGAGTGGAAGATGAGTGATAAAATTTTGCAGCTTTCTGATGAAAGTTTTGAGAACGATGTGATCAAAGCTGCAGGCCCTGTTCTGGTTGATTTTTGGGCAGAATGGTGTGGTCCTTGCAAAATGATCGCCCCAATTCTGGATGAAATCGCAGACGAATATGAAGGCAAACTCACTATCGGTAAATTAAATATCGACCACAATGCCGGGACACCGCCGAAATTTGGTATCCGTGGAATTCCAACACTGCTGCTATTTAAAGATGGCAGTGTGGCGGCGACGAAAGTCGGTGCGTTATCAAAAACTCAGCTAAAAGAGTTTTTGGACGCGAACGTTTAGCGCAATGTATAAAACCGCACATGAGGTGCGGTTTTATTTTGCAAAAAACATTTTCTAGACTAGTCTGTTATTTAGTGCTAGTTTATCGCACGTTAATTAAACAAGTGTTCACTTCTTGGTCAATCCTGAGACCAAATCCATCTTAACTAGAAAATAGATCCTATTTTGACTAAACAAGTATCCACCACAATGAATCTAACAGAACTGAAGAACAGACCTGTGTCTGATCTTGTGAAACTTGGTGAGAGCCTAGGCCTTGAAAACCTCGCGCGTCTACGCAAGCAAGACATTATCTTCGCTATCTTAAAAGCTCATGCTAAAGGCGGCGAAGATATTTTTGGCGACGGTGTTTTGGAAATCCTTCAAGACGGCTTCGGTTTCTTACGCAGTGCAGACAGCTCATATTTAGCTGGCCCCGACGATATTTATGTATCACCGAGCCAAATTCGCCGTTTCAACTTGCGAACGGGTGACTCAATCGCTGGGAAAATTCGTCCACCTAAAGAAGGGGAACGTTACTTTGCACTGCTTAAAGTGAACACGGTTAACGACGACAAGCCTGATAACGCCCGCAACAAAATTCTTTTTGAAAACTTAACACCTTTGCATGCCAATGAGCGCATGATCATGGAACGTGGTAATGGTTCAACGGAAGATATTACTGCACGTGTTCTTGATCTTGCCGCCCCAATTGGTAAAGGGCAGCGTGGTTTGATCGTTGCGCCACCCAAAGCGGGTAAAACCATGTTGCTGCAAAACATCGCACAAAGTATCGCCAGCAATCATCCTGAGTGTGTTTTGATGGTATTACTGATTGATGAACGCCCAGAAGAAGTCACTGAAATGCAACGTTTAGTAAAAGGCGAAGTGGTTGCTTCCACCTTTGATGAACCTGCTTCACGTCACGTTCAAGTGGCCGATATGGTCATTGAAAAAGCTAAACGCTTGGTTGAACACAAAAAAGATGTTGTCATCTTGCTCGATTCGATTACTCGTTTAGCTCGGGCTTATAACACGGTGGTTCCTTCGTCTGGTAAAGTGTTGACCGGTGGTGTTGACGCCAACGCGTTGCATCGTCCTAAACGTTTCTTTGGGGCCGCGCGTAATGTTGAAGAGGGAGGCAGCTTAACCATTATTGCTACCGCTCTTGTTGATACGGGCTCAAAAATGGATGAAGTCATTTACGAAGAATTTAAAGGGACAGGTAACATGGAACTGCACCTTAATCGTAAAATTGCTGAAAAACGCGTTTTCCCTGCAATTGACTTTAACCGCTCAGGTACCCGCCGTGAAGAGCTATTAACTAAGCCTGATGAGTTACAAAAAATGTGGATTTTACGTAAGATCGTGCATCCAATGGGCGAAACTGATGCAATGGAATTCCTCATCGATAAGTTGGCAATGACCAAAACCAATGATGAATTTTTTGATGCCATGCGCCGACAATAACGCTTTATTAGATAAAAAAAACACCACTTAAATGAGTGGTGTTTTTTTATTCAGTCACGTCAGTTTGGAGGCTGAATAAAAATTACCTTCTAATTCGATAGAAAAGAGCGCTGAACTAAAGTGCTTTTTTGTTATACTAAATTCTAGGTAACCAGCGACCAAGAAAGCTTATGAATTTTAAGGATTTACGTGATTTTATCGACTATCTGGAACAGCATGGTCAGTTAAAACGTATTACCCATCCGGTTGACCCTCACTATGAAATGACCGAGATCAGTGATAGAACCTTACGTTTGAAAGGCCCTGCGCTGCTGTTCGAAAATCCTATTGGCTACGATATGCCCGTTTTAACCAATTTATTTGGCACACCTGAACGCGTTGCGATGGGGATGGGGCGAGAAAGCGTCCAAGATTTGCGTGAAGTGGGTAAATTGCTCGCTTATCTTAAAGAACCGGAACCTCCGCGAGGGTTTAAGGATGCGATAGATAAACTACCGGTTTTTCGGCAAGTGCTTAATATGCCTGTTAAGCGATTACGTAAAGCGCCTTGCCAACAAATCATCTGGCAGGGAGATAAGGTTGATTTAGATAAAATCCCAGTCATGAGTTGTTGGCCAAATGATGTCGCCCCTTTGTTAACCTGGGGGTTAACCATTACTCGTGGCCCGAACAAGAAACGGCAAAATTTAGGAATTTATCGACAACAGAAGATCGCCAAGAATAAGGTTATTATGCGCTGGTTAGCTCATCGTGGCGGTGCACTTGATCTGCGGGACTGGATGGAAACTCACCCTGGTGAACCGTTCCCAATTTCGGTGGCTTTTGGTGCTGATCCGGCAACCATTCTTGGTGCAGTTACCCCCGTGCCAGACACCTTGTCTGAATATGCCTTTGCTGGTTTATTACGTGGTAGTAAAACTGAGGTGGTTAAATCCGTCAGTAACGATTTAGACGTTCCCGCGAGTGCTGAAATTGTTCTCGAAGGTTATATTGACCCGAATGAGTTCGCTGATGAAGGCCCCTATGGCGATCATACTGGTTATTACAATGAAGTTGAGCGTCATCATGTCTTTACGGTGACTCATGTCACCATGCGTCAACAAGCGATTTATCATAGTACCTATACCGGACGGCCACCGGATGAACCAGCGGTGCTCGGTGTTGCGTTAAATGAAGTCTTTGTACCTATTTTGCAAAAACAGTTCCCTGAAATTGTTGACTTCTATTTGCCACCGGAAGGGTGCTCTTATCGCATGGCGGTAGTGACGATGAAAAAACAATATCCAGGTCATGCTAAGCGAGTGATGATGGGGGTCTGGTCATTTCTTCGTCAGTTTATGTACACCAAATTTGTGATTGTCTGTGATCACACCGTGGATGCGCGCGATTGGTCGTCAGTTATTCAAGCTATGGCTCAGTATATGCAGCCAGTACGAGATAGTTTGATGATTGAAAACACCCCTATTGATTCATTGGATTTTGCTTCACCTGTGGTTGGCCTAGGTTCAAAAATGGGCTTAGACGCGACTGAGAAATGGCCGGTCGAGTCGGCGAGTAACCTTAATAATACTCGACCGGTGACGCCGATCACTGAGGCTGATTTGCTGAAATTGAAGCAGCAACATAGCCAATTGCGCGAGATCTATTTACCACCAAGCGCCGACAATCAGTTCGTTTTACTCTCAATGGATAAAACCCAAGCCGGGCAATCAAAATTAATGCTTGAACAGGTATGGCAATATTTATCATATTTTACCGTTGTGAAATTTTTGGTGATTTGTGATGGAGACGTTAATGTGCATGATTGGAATGATGTCATTTGGGCGATAACCACTCGCATGGATCCAGCTCGTGATACGTTCAAACTGGATAATCAGGGTCGTGGCATATCGCCTCTTGCTTTAGATGCAACGAACAAATATCCAGGAGAAGTGGTTCGTGAATGGGGGACACCAATTAAGAAAGATTCTCAGCTAGTAGCTAAGATTGATCAACTTTGGCCACAATTAGCGATCAAATAATGCGTTGTTGACCTAGGCGCGTATATAGAGACGGGTTAGATCACTTTTAAGTTAACGATGGGGTGCTCAGTGGCTGGGTAACCGATATCGTCATTATTTTAATTTGCCACATAATATAGAGAATACCAGTCAGTGATGAATTCGCTCACTATGTACTGGTTAGTTTTTAGGCTATAGATAACTTGTTTTGTGGTCGTCAGCCTGAGCAAAACAAGTAAAAAGGAAGCTCAACACTATGCAATGTAAAGTTAAGTCTATTTCTCCTCTAGCGAGCCATACTTATCGCATTTTACTGCAGCCCGCGCAGCGATTAGATTTTAAAGCGGGACAATATGTTATGGTGATAATGGGAGAAAAGGACAAACGGGCATTTTCAATTGCTAATAGCCCTTGTCAACTGGAAGGAAACATCGAGCTGCATATTGGTGCTGCTGAGCATAATCTTTATGCGCAGCAAGTTGTCCAGCAGATGGAAACCGCATTGGCTGAGGGCAGTGATATCACTATTGATGCGCCTCATGGGGATGCCTGGGTAAGAGAAGATAGCCAGCGGCCACTACTATTAATCGCAGGCGGTACTGGGTTTAGTTACGTGCGTTCGATCTTGGATCATTGCTTAGCGACCCAACAAACGACGCCGATTCATCTTTATTGGGGAGCTAAGGATGAAAGCCAGCTTTATGCGCTGGAAGAATTACAAGCGTTAGCTAGTCAATATTCCAATATGGATTTTATTCCCACAGTGGAAACGCCATCATCTGCATGGTCTGGCAAAGTTGGCAATGTATTACAGGCGGTGATGGCGGATTTTGAATCTTTAGCTGACTTTGACATCTATATCGCTGGCCGTTTTGATATGGCAGGAGCAGCAAGAGACCAATTTACTCAGCATAAACATGCGGTTAACGAGCGTATGTTTGCGGATGCTTATGCATTTATTTAAATTATAGTTCATAAAGTAATCAGAAAATGCCGTTTTGGTTGCTTTTTAGGCTGGTTGAGGTGTTTTTCCATTTTTTATTTAAAAAGCACTTGCCAAGCTAACCAAACCCCCTATAATGCCGCCTCACTGACACGGCAGACGCCGCAAGGCTTCAGGCAGTGTTAGTTGAGGGAAAGCTTCTAAAAAAGAAAATTTGAAAAAGTGTTTGACTCTTCAAATTAACTCGTTAGAATTCACCTCCGCTTTGAAGCTCAATGAGCCTTCCAAGCAACGCTCTTTAACAATTTAAACCAATCAATCTGTGTGGGCACTCGTTGATGATAATCAAAAAGATTTATCAATGAACTGAGTGACCAATTTGATACTTATCTCTTTTAGAGAACGGTATCGAGCACAGTCAATTCAAGTTTTCTAGGAACTAGCTTCTAGAGCCTAGAAACTTATCAGTATTCATTGAGCCGGTCGTAAGACCAACAAAACTTTAATTGAAGAGTTTGATCATGGCTCAGATTGAACGCTGGCGGCAGGCCTAACACATGCAAGTCGAGCGGTAACAGAGAGAAGCTTGCTTCTCTGCTGACGAGCGGCGGACGGGTGAGTAATGCCTGGGAAATTGCCCTGATGTGGGGGATAACCATTGGAAACGATGGCTAATACCGCATGATGCCCTTGCTTATAATGAGCGGGGGCCAAAGAGGGGGACCTTCGGGCCTCTCGCGTCAGGATATGCCTAGGTGGGATTAGCTAGTTGGTGAGGTAAGGGCTCACCAAGGCGACGATCCCTAGCTGGTCTGAGAGGATGATCAGCCACACTG
>NZ_VHSP01000004.1:0-251633 GCF_013048485.1 Vibrio sp. 1-1(7)
ACGAGTGCCCACACAGATTGATTGGTTTAAATTGTTAAAGAGCGTTGCTTGGAAGGCTCATTGAGCTTCAAAGCGGAGGTGAATTCTAACGAGTTAATTTGAAGAGTCAAACACTTTTTCAAATTTTATTTTTTAGAAGCTTTCCCTCCACTAACACTGTCTGAAGCCTTGCGGCGTCTGCCGTGTCAGTGAGGCGGCATTATAGGGAGTTGAACTTTTTTGGCAAGTCGAATTTGCATTTTTTCTCAAAAAAAAACTCGTTAGACCAAATTATCAGCATCTTTTATTTTACCCATAGGTTTTCAGTATTCAGCTAACAGATTACTCACAAAACACTGTGGATAACTAATCATCGCTATCAAAGAAATAGCTAATTCTTGCTCTAGGATTAAGATAGTCTCGAACTTTATCCGGCAATTTAGTCGGTAAAATAGCGCTGACGATTTTTATCTCTTTATCTGCTAAGTCAATGATTGGTGCTTGTGTTCTGGGCACAGCTGGATCGTAGATCAGTACATTAGGAGAAAGTAAGTGTTCAGCATTAACAGAAATAACTAATCCAACAGTATTGTTAGAAAGTTGCACGACCGTGCCAGGAGGGAAAACCCCCATAAATTTCACTAAAATACTCAAGTTCTGATGGTTATAAAGATGCTTGCAATTCTTGTACAAATGAGAGAGTGCTATGTAAGGTATTTTTTGTTCTTCCGCTATCGCGGGATGACATAAATTATCAAAAGCATTGGCAACAGAGACAACTTGAGTAATCTCATCAATATCTTGCTCTTTCAATCCAAGAGGATACCCAGAACCATCATTAAGTTCGTGGTGCTGCTCAATCACTATTTTAGCACTCTCAGGAAACCCATCGATATCACTGACAAGATCAATGCCATAGCGAGTGTGCAATTTTAGATAATTATTTTCCGGCTCAGTCAATGGCGTTACTTTACGTACAATTGCACTCGGCACTCGCATTTTACCAATGTCGTGAAATAAGGAGGCGAAAGCAACCTCTTTAATTTGCTGTTCCGTGAATCCTCTTGCTTTCGCAATCATCATCGCCAGAACGGATACATTTAAAGAATGAAAATAAACATCCTCAAACTCACTTTTGCTATTAATCAGATGTAAGGTAACACTTTCATTACTGAGTAATTTTTCAACAACGTCATCGATAAGCTGTAAAGCTTCTTCAACCGCATCCGCAGGGCGACTACGAATTTTATTCATTACCGCCCTCATACGAGCTAACGATCGTTCGAATTCTTTTTCACAATGCATCACCCGCCGCCGATAGCGGTTAAGTTTTTCTATCCGATGTTGTTTTTCTTGCCAAAGCTGATTAACTTCGTCTTCTAATTGCTGAGAGTCAGCCGTTTCTTCTGTGTCTTGGTTTTCTATTTGGCGAACAGGTAGCGGCGCGGTATCACTTTGTGCTGGGTTGAGAAAAACATGTTGGATGCCAAGATGTTTGATCAATTGAATTTGATCGGTCGATTTGATCTTAAAACTATTAAACAAAAAGGGATGCTCATTCCATTTCAGCGGTAATCGAATATGCAATCCTGGTTGCAACCTATCTACGGTTATCTTAATGTTTGCCACAGTTAGCTCAATATTTCACTCGTCATGCTATTATTTTAGAAGAACTCCTTTTCGAGATCTCCTTCCATTACCATTACCATTCATTGCTCTGATGAAGCACCAAACTGAGTTTGCGATATTAACGCTGTTTGTCGCTGTGCAAGGTAGCTAATGATAATTTGTTGGGTCAAAATCCCCTTAAACTTGTTACCATCAACCAACACCCAAGGAAAAGTTAATTTCTGCTCACAAATTAGCTCGGTCACTAGCCGAACATCAGTGTATGCATCTAACTTAGTAAAAGAAAGCATCATGATCTGATTGACGGGTCGGTGCCATCGTTCAGCTTCTCTCATCGTTTCTAATTCTGTCCCCATTGTTGGGGTTAAATACAGGTTCAACGTTTGACGATCGATAATTCCTACACATTCATGCTGGTTAATCACCGGCAAAACGTCTATATCAGATACTTGAAAATATTGAAAAGCCAATGAAAGCGGATCACCAGGATCAAGACGCGGTGCATAAGCATGATGAAGCCCTACTAAATGAGCCGGTTGCTTGCTTTCATGATGGTTCTTCAACAATGGTTTTATTTTTTGAGCAATTTGACGATTAACGATTTTTAAATGAGCAGCCGAGGATGGCGCTGAAAAGAGCAAGCCTTGCATAAAATCAACGCCTGTATCAGTCAATAAAGAGGCTTCTTCTAATGACTCAACGCCATCAGCTATCACTTTTACGCCTAAAGAATGACAAAGCTCAACTAGCATTTTGATCACTTTATAACGGTTGATCTTGCTTTTTATCGCATCCAAGCAATGTCGACTAATTTTTAGATAATCAAACTCAGATAAAGGTAAATGCTCTAATAAAGAGTAATCCAACCCCATGTCATCAATCGTGACTTGCACACCCTTGGCCCGTAGCACTTTCAATTCAGCTGATTGAACAATCCCAGTGACATGAGCATTGGCTTGAATCAGATCAATAATAAGATGCTCTGCCCCGAACGACTTCTGTTGAATCAATGTAATTAAATAACCAAGTAACTCAGAGAAGCCTTGTTTAGTATCCGCTGACACATTAACCGCTAAGCGAACCGGGTAATCATGTAATGCTTGTAATTTAGAAAGTTGTTCCAGCGCTGAATGTAGAATGTGTAGATCGAGCTCAGACACTAATCCGAGATCTTCCGCGATAGCTATCAACTCACGATTATCGGCTTGTAATGAAGTGGGGAGAGAAAAACGACAGCAGGCTTCGTAACCAATCACTTGCCAGGTTTGTGTTTCAATAATTGGCTGATAAAACACAGATAAAGACTGGTTTTTAATCGCGTCATGCACAAACTCTTCTAACAATCGCCGCCTTTGAATCTGTCGATGAAGCTGTGAATCAAAAAAACGGATTTTCTGAAAACCAGATTCGGATTCTTGTTCTAAAATCGCTTGAACAGAATGAGTAACCGCTATTTTTGTACTGCGTGCGTCTAAACCTAGGATAGAGACGCCCACTTTTCCTGACGTACAAAGTTTATGCAGGTGACGATCCATCTGACGCAACTCATGAAAAAAAGCTCGAATACTGGCGTGAACATACCGATATGACTCTCCAGAAGATGGTAAAGGGCAAGTCACACAAACCAAGTATAAGCCTTCTTTTATTTGCCCAAATAAACGGCTCTCCTTCAAACGCATCATCACATCATGTAATACAATCTGCTGCTTTGCAGACAGCGATTGCTCGATACTTAACGTCATCACGATATAAAGTTGCTCAACCAGCCGCTGCTGATATAGCCGTTCAAACTGTTCAAGAAACCATTGTTTATTAGCAATAGAACTATTTATTCTTTGCTCATATTCCTCTAACTGGGGTGAATAAAAACTAAGGTAGATCGCCTGCCCCTCAACCGGCATCAATGATACACAGCACTGATAATGATGCTGCTGACCACTTGCGCAAATAATGGTTACTTTTTGTGGCGTATTATCGACATAATCATTTAAAGGTAAGGCTTCATCTGTAAACAAAAACTCACTATGAAGCCCCTGTAAATCAGTAGAATGAAAGCCTGTAAGCTGCTCAAAAGTATGATTACAACCCAAAATTTTATTATTCTGATCAGAAATAAGTATTCCCCATGGTGCACAACTTAACAAATGCTCTAGCCAGATCGCCTGTTGAGCGGTTTTAGCTAATTGAACAATAGGTCGGATTTCACCTTGTAAAACATAGTTAGAGAATTGTTCCACAGAAAAGAGCGCGTAACAAAAACGTCTGGAATTTACTAGCAAAATATTAATCGAACGCTTATCGCCACTGCGAAGCAACTCCTGAAGCAACTTTTCAACCTTTTGCTGACTCGTCACATTCATTAATGCAAGCCAATCATCTAACGTTTGAGCGCAAAATGAAGCAGTATGCTTATCCGAAAATGACTCAGTGACGCAAGTAAATCGTTGACTCTTAATATCTAGAGTCCACCGAACAGGCACAAATACGCTTGACGCTGTCAATTCTAACTCTCGAGTACCTAGGGGCTGATAACTATCTTGCATTTAATCACCTTCGGCGATAGAGCACTCTATCAATCAATGAAAAATTTCACCTAAACCTAGATTATCAAAGAGAAGAGCAAGCAGAGATCCTTTTTCAAAGGAGGAAAACAAAAGAGAGAGTTTGGTCACGTATTGTGTCCAAGACAAAACAGCAGCACTCATTTGATCTACAGCGCTGCTGTCACTATTATGATATTAATGATGAAATAGCTGATAATTACATCATTATTTGTTCAAAAGATGATTGGCTATAACGTACTAAATGATTAACTAACTTCGATAACGTCAAGGTGGATTGTACATTTTGAGTTCCGTCATACAGAGTTAACACCTCTTCACTTTCTGTATCGACAATAATGGTAAATCTACAACCATATTTAATAGCATCTTTCTTTGCTCTAGCCGTTGAAAAACACGAGCCTTCATATATTACTTTAAAATCTGGGAAAACCATCCTCAAATGACGGCAGCAACTTAGGGCCGAGTAAGTTGATATTTTATTTTTAGGTATAACCAATATATTAACTGATTCAAAAGACCAAGATTTAACGTTAACCGTTTTTAATAATTTTAAAATAGGTTCTAACATAAGAGCAAAACCACAAGCGGGTATTAAATTAGAATTATTCTGGGATAGGAATCTATAGCATCCACCTCGGCATATGACTTGTTCTGAATTTAATCTTTCCGAACTCCATTCAAAAACGGTTTGTTCATATTCCCTACTGGGAAATAATCCTTGCTGTATTGAAAAAGGGACGTTAAAACGTTCTAATAAATTGGTTATATTTTTAAACCTAAGTATAGATTCTTCAGAAAGATATTGATGTAATCTAGGGGCACCACTAACTAATCCTTCAAGAAATGGAGGATAAGAATATAATATTCTCTCTGGCGTTTTCGTTAACCACTTCTTAGATCGTTCATCCAAAATAACATTGAAAGGCTCAAAATATTCCTGCAACTTTCTTCGATATAAACAAAACTCAGCACTACTACCTAAGTTGTTGATTTTTAATTCAACAAATGGTAACACGCCTAATGAAGAGAAAAAGTCTTTCTGAAGCATTATTTGCTCCAACAATATATCAATATTGCTAAACCCGAACGATTCCACTCCTATTTGATGGCTCTGTTTTATAGCATATGCATTATCTTTTGATATTTTAAATATTGGCCCTTGATACCATAATCGGCTATAAGATTGAAGTTCTTTATACTTAGCTATTGTTTTAATACAACTTGATGTCCCATCATTTCTTAATGAAACATTTTTATCTAAACATTTTATATTTTTGCTAGTAAGTGAGCATTGATAATCAGATATAGCTGGCGTGTCAGATTCTAAAATAGGAAATCTTATTTCTTGATATCCATAAGAACTAAGACTAGCTCTTGCTTTTCTTTCTAACCAAACCCAATCATTAATAACATTATAATATTTTTTCCTCGGCCGACCACAACATCTAGGCCTAACATTTCTATTAATCTTTTCTTCAACTTTATTACAATAAGCCAAAGTCCCTAATATACAGTTTTGATTTAGGCACTTTTCTATTTTTTCAATTGTAATACTATTGATTGGACTTTGAAAAAAACGGTTATATTCATGAAGTCTACTTTCTAATGTATTACCTAACATTGTGTATTCATGATGTTCGGATATTATTTCTTGAAATTCTTTACTTACATGATGTAAGTAACTAGACCAAGGATATTGATAATGTGGAATGTTAAGTTTACTTTGCACAAGCTTTTCAACATACTTCTGACAGATTAAAAAGTAACTACTAGGCTCAATTAAGCAACTATTATAACGCCCCTCCCATAAAGAACCTGTTCTTTGGTATTTTTTATTGTAATAAAAAACATACCGACGACCAATATGTTGAACCAGTTTTCCAATGCTTTCTTTGGTACTTGGTGTTAACAACAAAAACAATTCATTATCAAGCAAGCAATAAGCATGCAACCTTATGACATGACGTTTGATGGCCTGTTCAAGACAACCAAGGAAAGTTCTGTAATCGTCCTCATCACGGAAAATAAGTTCTTTATTATGGCCCTTAAGTTTTATTAATTGTGGAAGACTTTCAATAAACAAACGTTCTTTTCTGGGCATAGCCTAACCTTTACATTCAAAACAATAAGTAAATTTATTGGCATATCAACAAACCAAACATATATAAATCACAAATACATATCAACATAATAAATCTTAAATTTTTATATCAAAAATTCATGATTTAACTATTCTTCATCAAAAAAAAGGGGACGGAGTCAATATGTATAGGATTGTATTTTTTTTAACCACAAAAAGTAAAGTAAAAAATATATATCTGGAAAAACTTGATTAAGATCTAATTTTCATTACTTCACCCTTTTAGAATCAGCGACGAATACTTTTGACGTCATACCTATGACAATTCAATGTAATTAACTCAACAGGAATAAAAATATGGAGACTGTAAGTGCAAGCTCTGCCCATAAGATGGGTGTTGTCGCTCTTACATTGGTAACCGCATCAAATATGATGGGTTCCGGTGTGTTTATGCTACCGACGAATTTGGCGGGTGTCGGTTATATTTCTCTTTGGGGTTGGTTGTTTACAATTATTGGAGTCATTGCTATTGCTCTCGTATTTGCAAAAACAAGCTTATTAACTCCTCGTAATGGAGGAATCGTTGCTTATGCTTCTGATGCCTTCGGTCCATTTATTGGTTTTCAAACAACAGTATGCTATTGGATTAGTGCTTGGGTTGGTAACGTTGCCCTGTTAGTGGCAGGGGTTGGTTATCTAAGTTATTTCTTTCCTGAATTAACAAATCCGAGTTTTGGTTGCATTGCCGCGATTGCTATTTTATGGGGGTTTGTTTTATTAGCTAGCTTCGGAGCTAGAGTTGCAGGTCGCGCTCAATCTTTTACCGCTTCTTGTATGTTATTGGTCGTATTAGGTGTTGGGGTTATTGGCTGGTTCTGGTTTGATCCTCATATGTTTACCCAAGTTTATAATGGTACAGGAAAAAGTGACAGTTCCGCTATTATGGCTGCCGCATCTATCGCACTTTGGGGCTTTCTGGGGGTTGAATCCGCAGTAGTATCAAGTGGTCAGGTAAAAGATCCTGAGCGTACAGTTCCTAAAGCAACGGTTTATGGTTTGCTGATTGCCTCTGTTTGCTATGTAGGTAGCTGCTCAGTCATCATGGGATTAGTACCTCATGAAGAGCTGATTCACTCTGCCGCGCCATTTGCAGACGCAGCACGCTACATGTTCGGTGAAACTGCAGGTAATATCGCTTCAGCATTAAGTATTATTGCTTGCTTTGGTTCTATTTCTGGTTGGTTAATTCTACAATCAGAGGGGCCTCGTGCCGGTGCCGCTCAAGGTCTATTCCCTCAATTCTTCGCCGATGTAAATAAAAACGACGTTCCGATGAAAAGCCTGATTTTCACCGGTGTACTCATGAGCATCGTGTTAATGATGACCGCATCACCTAACTTAGCCAAGCAATTTGAAATTATTATTTTAATGTCTGTCTTTGCCTCTTTGCTTCCTTATATGTATGCCCTTATTTCTCTGCCAATTATTATGGTATCAAAGAAACTAAACAGAGGCCGTACCTTTATGTTCTATAGCGTGATGGTTGTGCTTGGTATGGTGTATAGCATATTTGCCCTATTAGGCTCAGGCAGTGATTCTATTTTCTGGGGCATTGTGATGATGATGATAACAATTCCAATGTTTAGTTTTGTTGCTGCAGGTAAAAGTAATAAGGGAGAAAAGGTTCTTTATTTGAAATAAGCAACCTTATTCATTTATTAAAAAATCAATAAATTTAGAGAATATATTATGACTTTATCTATACAAGATCAAAATCGCTTAGACGAGTTCTGGGCATACTGTGTTAAAAACCAATATTTTAATATTGGCTACCCAGAATCAGCCGACTTTGATTACACGAGCTTAGAACGTTTTATGCGTTTTTCAATTAATAACTGTGGTGACTGGTCAGAGTATTGTAACTACCTTTTGAACTCTTTTGATTTTGAAAAAGAAGTAATGGAGTATTTTGCAGATCTATTCAAAATTCCTTTTGAAAAAAGCTGGGGGTATGTTACAAATGGCGGTACAGAAGGAAACATGTTCGGTTGCTATCTAGCTCGTGAAATTTTTCCAGATAGCACTTTGTATTACTCAAAAGATACCCATTATTCTGTTGCTAAAATTGTCAAACTCCTAAGAATTAAATCTCAGGTGGTTGAATCATTACCTAATGGTGAAATTGACTACGACGATCTGATGAGTAAAATTCAGGCTGATAATGAAAAACACCCTATTATTTTCGCCAATATTGGTACAACAGTCCGTGGCGCGGTAGATAATATTGAGTTAATTCAGCAACGTTTAAAAGATATGGGCCTAGCACGCGAAGAATATTATATTCATGCTGATGCAGCACTCAGCGGTATGATTCTTCCATTCGTTGATCATCCTCAAGCATTTAACTTTGCTGATGGTATTGACTCTATCGGTGTTTCTGGACACAAAATGATTGGCTCACCAATTCCATGCGGTATTGTAGTGGCGAAAAAAGAAAATGTTGATCGTATTTCAGTTGAAATTGATTACATTTCAGCACACGATAAAACAATTACAGGCTCACGTAACGGCCATACTCCACTAATGATGTGGGAAGCCATTCGTTCTCATTCGTTTGTTGAATGGAAACGTCGCATCGATAGAAGTTTATCTATGGCACAATATGCTGTTGATCGCTTACAAGCTGCAGGCATTGATGCTTGGCGCAATCCAAACTCAATTACCGTTGTATTCCCTTGCCCTTCAGAAGCGGTATGGAAAAAACACTGCCTAGCCACTTCCGGTGGTGTGGCTCATCTCATCACAACCGCACATCACATTGAAACAAGCAAAATTGATGCACTCATCGATGATGTAATTGCTGACGCTCAAGATAAAGCAGCATAAAAAAAGGCAGTGAAAAACACTGCCAGTGAACTCATTGTTGCCAGTTTGGTTTGGGGCCGACTGGCAACAATTCTGAATCATTCATGGTTTTGCTTCAGAATGCAACTTATTTTCAAACCGAGTTATTAAATGTGAAAAGATAAAATGATATGGACAAAACAAAATCAACCACCTGCCGTATGGGAGTGAGTGCATTAACACTCATGACAGCTTCAAACATGATGGGCAGCGGAGTGTTCATGCTGCCTAGTTCACTGGCCGGGATCGGTTCAATCTCAGTCTGGGGATGGGCGCTAACCTTTTTTGGAGTACTCGCACTCGCACTCACGTTTTCAAAAATTAGTATGCTTTCCCCTTGTAAAGGCGGAATTGTTGCTAACATTAACCATACTTTCGGCCCTTATATAGGCTTTCAATCATCTCTCTTTTATTGGATTGCAACTTGGATAGGAAATTGCGCACTACTGATTGCTGGTGTTGGTTACTTATCGGTTTTCTTTCCTCTTCTTCATACTCCCCTTTACGCTACCATTACCGCTATTAGTATACTTTGGGCTTTTGTACTGCTTGGTTTACAAGGTGCAAAAGTCGTTGGATATGCACAAATTTTTACTGGACTATGTATGCTCGCTGTCGTATTGAGCATCGGAATTTTTGGTTGGGGAGGTTTTTCTCCACAACGCTATACTATGATATATAACGTATCCGGACAAAATGATATCCATGCCATCATGGCGGCAGCCTCTATCTCGTTGTGGGGATTTTTAGGCGTTGAATCGGCCTCTGTATCAAGCGATCAAGTGAGTAATCCAACGCGCAATGTCCCATTAGCAACCATTTTAGGCCTAAGCTTGGCAGCCTTATGCTATGTCAGTTCAAGTAATGTCATCATGGGTATAATGCCTCATGCTGAACTTATTGTATCAAGTTCGCCATTTGCAGATACCGCTCGTATTTTATGGGGAAATCAAGTTGCTTTACTGATATCGGCACTCGCTATTATTGCCTGCTTCGGAGCTATGCCTGGTTGGCAAATTTTACAAACCGAAGTTCCGAAAGCCGCTTCTGATGCTGGATTATTTCCACGTTTTTTTGCCGAAACAAATCGAAATAATGTACCTTATAAAGGTTTGCTGTGCACCGCGCTACTCATGACAGCAATGCTACTGCTCACTATCTCCCCCAATCTTGAAAAACAATTCCATTGTATTATTTTACTTGCTGTTGCAGCTGGGTTAATTCCTTATGCATTTGCAGTGATCTCTCTACCCATTATGCTAAGCCGACGCCCAACTCAAAATAGACTTATCCAATTCAAAGATTTTTTATTAAGCTTCATCGGTTTAACATTCGTGATCTTTGCATTAATCGGGACTGGGTTTAAATTTTTTATATTATTAATAGCTATACAAATATTATGTCTTATTTTTTATCGTTTAAGCTTATTACAAAAAAACAAAATGCTTAAAGATAACAGAAAGCCATACCTTGATTTTTAGAAATAGCGTAATAAATACGCTATGAAATAAATATCCACCTTGTATACCTTATTTATGGAGAATGAAGAAAAAATGAACAATATTCAATCAATACGTGGAATGAAAGATATTCTTCCTGATGAAACACCGATATGGCAGTGGCTTGAAAATATTATTAGGAAAGCAACCCATCGCTATGGCTATCAAGAGATACGTCTGCCGATACTAGAGCCTGTCGCTCTATTCCAACGCGCAGTAGGAGAAGCTACCGACATTGTATCGAAGGAAATGTATAACTTTTATGATAAAAGTGGTGAACACATTACTTTGCGTCCAGAAGGTACTAGTGGTTGCGTTCGCGCAGTAATAGAGCAAAACATGTGCTATCAAACAACTCAACGTCTATGGTATCAAGGCCCAATGTTCCGTTATGAACGTCCACAAAAAGGCCGCTTACGTCAATTTACTCAGTTGGGTGTTGAAACGTTTGGTATGCCTGATGCAGATATAGATGCTGAATTAATCTTCATGGCTTATGATATTTTCAAACAGCTCGGTATTACAAAACATATAAGACTCGAAATTAACTCTCTTGGCACATTAGATGAAAGAAAAAAACACCGAGAACAATTAATAAAATACTTTTCAGACAACTTAGATCAACTTGATAATGATAGTCTAAATCGTCTTGAAAAAAATCCACTGAGAATTCTTGATAGTAAAAATCCAGATATGCAAGAATTATTAAACAATGCTCCAAAATTATTAGATCATCTCGGTGAAGAGTCACAAAGACATTTCAAAAACTTATGTTACTTATTAGATAAATCAGGCATTGAATATATAATCAATCCACGTCTGGTGCGTGGATTAGATTATTATACACGCACCGTGTTTGAATGGATAACGGATGAACTAGGCTCACAAGGAACTATCTGTGGCGGTGGACGATATGATGGACTAGTCGAATTATTTGGCAATAAAAGCATTCCGGCATCTGGATTTGCCATTGGAATTGAGCGTTTATTACTGCTTCTTGAAACTTTAAATCTCAATAAAAACATCAATAACAGTCCAGATATTGTAATTACTTATGAAGAGTCTTCAAAAAATATTGATGCGTTATTATTAGCCAATGAAATCAGAAAGGGAAATCAGCAGATTAAAATCTTAAATGACTTTAGCGGGGTGAAACTTAAACGTCAACATGCTAGAGCGTTAAAAATGGGGTGTAAATTAATTATCACGCTAAACAAAGAAGATATTCGTATTTGGAATATTAAAACAAACCAAACAACAACGACATCCGTTGAAACAATCAATCAAGATATAAAGCATCACTTTCTTTAAACAACACCTTCCCACCACTTAGAGAAATCGGTAGGTGGTTGCTATACCCAAACAACTTGGAGTTGCAGGTCGGCGGCAAGTGAGTGACAAATTTGTTTGGAATAAATTTGAACAGCCGTAGTCTGGCCTTTGGTGAGAGCCACGGATGGTTCTCATAATCCCCAAGAGCATAGACAGACTATGTGATTGAGATGAAAGAACGTAGCCAATTTTAGTTGACCACTCAAATATCCCCGCAGATTCAAGTAGGAAGGGTATAAATGAATATCGATCAGGATACATAGTCTCGGTAATTAAATGAGCAAACCGAACCAACCGCTATAGCTTCAAGTCGTAAAGCGAGTTTTATTTTTTATGCTAGCTACAACGCAGTCTCGCTAAAATCAAAGTTTGACCTTTAAACAAGGCCGAACTGTAATCGATACCGAAGCAACATAAATAAACCTAAACTAAGATAAATAAACCCTAGATGAACCATGAAAGCGTTTTTAAGGCGGATAAAGTGAGTCTATTTTGGGAAGAAAAGAGGCGATAGCAGAAAAGGAAAACTGCGGTAAGCGTTTGATTATCCTAGAAACAACAAAGCCCCGACTGTCGTCGAGGCTTTGTTGTATAAATAATGGTACCGATGGGCGGACTTGAACCGCCACTCCCGAAGGAAACGGATTTTGAATCCGTCGTGTCTACCAATTTCACCACATCGGCATCTAGGCTACTGCCTTTTGATGGTTGGCATTATACGTAAGAAAGTGAGCGGTGCAATAAAAAATATCAAAAAACCAATTGTTTGCTGATAATTTAGCCATAAGACGAAATGCTGTGCTCTGACTCTCTTTTCAGCGAGAGAAACTCCCGATATGCTGGCGACTATGAATGATTAACTCTGGTCTACCATGAATACTTCCAACTTACCTCCAGCAGGGCTTTTTCGACGTCTTGGCGCTCTTTTATATGATTCGTTGATTATAATGGCGATTTTAATGATCGCTGGAGGTGTCGTTATTGCGGCCTTAGAAGCGCTCGTTGCGCTCAACGTCATGAGCTACTCACCTTATCAAGATGCTGGTGAACTACTTAGCCACGATCCGATTTGGAGCCCGCTCTATACACTTTACCTTGCTACCACTTGGATCTACTTTTTTGTTTTCTTTTGGACAAGAGCTGGACAAACACTTGGTATGAGGGCGTGGAAAATTATGCTACGCAATGCTGACGGTTCATTAATCAGCTCAACCCAAGCGCTGATTCGCCTAGCCACTTCAGTTTTTGGATTAGGTAACCTAACCGTTCTTATTGACCCACAAAAGCGCAGCTTTCAAGATATGTGGGCGAAGACAGAAGTCGTGAGATTAGATACCACTCGTTAAGCCATCAGCGATAAAAGCCCAGTGAGGTATTCAGCTTCCCCTGGGCTTTTATTGGCTAAGATTCACACCCTTATAATTTTCGACGTAATAGCATCACGGCAATGGTTAAAAACACTAGGCTTGGTGCAATAGCCCCGAACACAGGAGGAATACCATACACTAAACTTAAAGGGCCAAAAAACTCACTAGAGATATAAAAGGTAAAGCCCGCCACAACACCAGAGAGAATCCTTGCTCCCATCGTCACACTACGTAACGGGCCAAAGATAAAGGACAATGCCATCAGCATCATCACCGCAATAGAAAAAGGCTGAGTGATCTTGCGCCATAATGCCAGTTCATAACGTGAAGCATCCTGCTCTGAGGCTTTTAAGTAATGCACATAATCGTACAAGCCACTGAGCGCTAACTCTTCTGGCTTCACGGTAACAACCGCCAACTTATCAGGAGCTAAAGAGGTTTTCCATAAATATTCATCCAGTGTTTGCTTCGTTATCATGATGTCGTTTTGAAAATCGGTTAATTCTACCTTCTTCATCAGCCACTGATTGTCTCCGAGATAATCCACTTGCTCAGCAAACACGACATGACGTAATTTTTTATGCTCATCGAAACGCCACATGTTTAGCCCATACAAGTGTTCGTTATCAATTTTGGCAACGAAGATGAAGTCATTGACATCGCGAGCCCATACCCCAGTTCTCACCGACAAAATATTGCCGCCAGAGGTCGCGAAAGCTCGCAAATCACGCGCCATTTTCTGAGCTTGAGGTGCCCCCCACTCGCCTAATAGCGTGACAATAATCATCAACGGGACTGCGGTTTTCAGTACCGATAAACCGATATCTAACTTCGAAAAGCCAGACGCTTGCATCACCACAAGTTCAGAACTTGCCGCTAATGCGCCCAAGCCTATCAACGCCCCCAACAGTGCCGCCATAGGGAAAAACATCTCTATATCTCTTGGCACACTTAGCACAACAAATAATAAAGCTTGTAGCAGATCGTAAGTCCCATCACCCACTTTTCTGAGCTGTTCGACATATTTAATGATGCCGGACAAGCCAACGAAGGTCACCAAAACCAATGTTGTGGTGGCAATAATGGTTCTACCGATATACCAATCCAATATTTTAAACACCCGTTAAGCCACCTTTCTCTTTTGTTTTAATCTATCTTTGAGCCTTCTCACTATCACACTATCTAGTGTGTTCGCAATGATAGCGGCGAACAGCAATGCGGCATTAATTGGCCACATGCCGACCGCAACCGGAATGGAACCATCTTCTAATGCCGATTTTGTTGCACTAATTGCTAAGAAATAGGTGAGATAAATAAGAATAGCGGGCCCCATTTTGGCAAAACGTCCTTGCCTTGGATTGACTGAAGATAAAGGCACGACCAACATGGTCAGTAACGGAATACAAACAACTAAAGAAATTCGCCATTGTAGCTCAGCCTGAGCGCGTTGATCGGCATTACGAATTAAATCTAGGGTCGGAATTTCTTCCCAATCTCGCCCCTTACTTTTCACTTCGCGTTGACCGATTAACCCTTCATATTGTTCAAAACGAGTAATCATATAATCGACTCGAGTCGGCACGCCTTCATAACGCACCCCATTATGCATGGTAATCACTTGTCGGCCATCACTGAGCTCTTGGACATCACCAGAGTCGGAAAACATCACACTCGGTAAAATGGACTGACGTGGCGAAAGTTGAGCGACAAACACATTACTTAGTTTTTTATTTTCTATATTATCAATAAAAACGACCGACGACCCATCTGGCGAACGCTGAAATTGGCCTTTTTGTAATAGATCGACACTATTTTCCGCCGCAAGCTGCTCAATTAATTGCGCTTCTTTGTTTTGACTCCAAGGCGATAACCAAAAAGCGTTAAATGCAGCAACACTCGAGGTAATGATCGCCAAATACAGCGCAGCTCGGATTAAAAACTTGTTACCAATCCCTGTCGCATTCATCACCGTAATTTCACTTTCGGCATAGAGACGTCCGAAAGTTAATAGAATACCAATGTACAAGCTCAGCGGTAGCATCAGCAGCCCCATGGCTGGCATATTTAAACCGACAATGGATAAAATCATCCGCGCAGGAATTTCACCGTCCGAAGCATCAGCCAGAACTCGGATAAATTTTTGGCTTAAAAACACCAAAAAAAGGACGAAAAAAATCGCAAATTGGCTTTTTAGTGTCTCTCGGATCAAATATCTAACAATAATCACGCTGAAATAACCTATGCAAAACTTGTTTTTTTGATTGAATCACTATAATTTCCTGTTGAACTGTTTGTTTTTTTAAATTTTCACTATTTGTTAGAACACCAACACTCAAAGGCGATTCCCAAAAGGATTCATCAAGTAAGAATGCATTATCTAACATTTAGTTCTATTTGTCTTTAAGATGTAGGAGTACGCATGGAGTTCAGTGTTAAAAGTGGTAGCCCTGAAAAACAACGTAGTGCATGTATCGTTGTTGGAGTCTTTGAACCGCGCCGCCTTTCTCCAGTAGCAGAGCAACTTGATAAAATCAGTGATGGTTACCTAAGTTCACTACTTCGTCGAGGTGATCTCGAAGGAAAACCGGGGCAGATGCTACTGCTGCATCAAGTACCCGGCGTGCTTTCAGAGCGAGTATTGCTGGTCGGGTGCGGTAAAGAACGTGAGTTAGGTGAACGTCAATATAAAGAGATCATTCAGAAAACGATCAGCACACTTAACGAAACTGGCTCAATGGAAGCGGTCTGCTTTTTAACCGAGTTACATGTTAAAGGACGTGACACTTATTGGAAAGTTCGCCAAGCCATAGAGGCGACCAAAGATGGTTTATACACCTTTGATCAGTTCAAGAGTGTTAAGCCAGAAACTCGCCGTCCACTGCGTAAATTGGTTTTCAATGTGCCAACCCGACGAGAACTCAGCTTAGGTGAGCGTGCCATTAATCATGGTTTAGCCATTGCTTCTGGCGTTAAAGCCTGTAAAGACTTAGGCAATATGCCACCGAACATCGCCAATCCAGCTTATCTTGCCTCTCAAGCTCGTCGCTTAGCTGATGATTATGCGACGGTGACCAGCAAAATTATTGGCGAAGAAGAGATGGAAAAACTGGGCATGACCTCCTACCTTGCTGTTGGTCGTGGGTCTAAAAATGAATCGATGATGTCGATCATTGAGTACAAAGGGCATCCAGATCCTGATGCCAAACCTATCGTCTTAGTCGGTAAAGGGCTGACTTTCGACTCCGGGGGTATTT
The DNA here is from genome assembly GCF_013048485.1 of Vibrio sp. 1-1(7). NCBI lineage: Bacteria > Pseudomonadati > Pseudomonadota > Gammaproteobacteria > Vibrionales > Vibrionaceae > Vibrio > Vibrio sp. 1-1(7). Next base: position 16,609 of record NZ_VHSP01000004.1, read on the forward strand.
CATTAAAACCGGGTGAAGGGATGGATGAAATGAAATACGACATGTGTGGAGCCGCATCGGTCTTTGGCACCATGAAAGCATTGGCGAAATTAAATCTGCCTCTGAATGTCGTGGGTGTACTGGCTGGATGTGAGAATATGCCGGGAAGTCAGGCTTACCGTCCGGGTGATATCCTAACGACCATGTCAGGACAAACAGTCGAGGTTCTTAATACCGATGCAGAGGGCCGACTTGTGCTATGCGATGCACTGACCTACGTCGAACGCTTTGAACCAGACTGTGTGGTGGATATCGCCACCTTGACTGGCGCTTGTGTTATCGCACTGGGTCACCATATTAGTGGTGTGATGGCCAATCACAATCCGTTAGCTCATGAGTTAGTTAATGCCTCCGAACAAGCCAGTGATCGTGCATGGCGCTTGCCGCTCACAGACGAGTACCATGAACAGCTAAAAAGCCCTTTTGCTGATATGGCAAATATCGGGGGAAGGCCAGGAGGAGCTATCACTGCCGGTTGTTTCTTGGCTAAATTTACTAAAAAATATAACTGGGCACATCTTGATATTGCAGGCACGGCTTGGAAGTCTGGCGTCGCGAAAGGTTCAACAGGACGTCCCGTCTCTATGTTAGTTCAGTTCCTACTCAATCGCTGTGGTCAAGAGACAGAGGAATAAACCTCATACTAAAAGGGCCAATTGGCCCTTTTTATCATCTGAGTAACTCTTATGACAACCGCTACCTTCTATCTCATTTCTGCCGATAGCCCGCAAGCAACGCCAACAGGGTTTAAAGACTATGTGGTTTATCTCGCACAATATTTTGCTCGGCAAGGAGCAAAAATCTATATACAGTGTCGTGATAAAAAGCAGGCAGAACAACTTGCTGAACAATTTTGGCAAGTCAAACCTGAGGATTTTCTTGCACATAATTTAGTTGGTGAAGGGCCCAAATATGGAACTCATATTGAAATTGGCTACCCAGAAGTCCGCCCTTCTCGTAATCGACAACTGGTAATAAATTTGGCCGATAATCATACAACCTTTGCGAACGCCTTCACAGAGGTGGTAGACTTCGTTCCTAGTGAAGAAAAAGCCAAGCAACAAGCTCGAGAACGGTATAAACAATACCGCCAAGCAGGATACCAACTGCAAACCATCGAGATAAATTACCCTTGAATCATTTATCCTTATAGTTAAGCTCTCTTACTTACCAAGAGAGAACTCACTTATAGTGATAAACCCAATTAACCATCAAAGTATCCATTTAAGAGCACTATGGAAAAGACATATAACCCAACATCCATCGAACAAGATCTATATCAGACTTGGGAAAAGCAAGGCTACTTTAAGCCTCACGGCGATACAAGCAACGACGCGTACAGCATCATGATTCCACCGCCAAACGTCACTGGTAGCCTACATATGGGGCACGCATTCCAAGACACCATCATGGATACCTTGATTCGCTGCCAGCGTATGAAAGGCAAAAATACCTTATGGCAAGTCGGTACAGACCATGCAGGAATTGCAACACAAATGGTTGTTGAACGTAAAATTGCCGCAGAAGAAGGGAAAACCAAACACGATTACGGTCGAGATGCCTTTATCGATAAAATTTGGGAATGGAAAAAAGAATCCGGTGGCACAATCACCCAACAATTACGTCGGCTCGGTGCCTCTGTTGACTGGGATCGCGAGCGCTTCACCATGGATGATGGTTTTTATAAAGCAGTACAAGAAGTGTTTGTGCGCCTTTATAAAGAAGATTTGATCTATCGCGGCAAACGATTAGTCAACTGGGATCCTAAACTGCATACCGCCATTTCTGATCTTGAAGTAGAAAACAAAGACACCAAAGGCCATATGTGGCATTTCCGCTATCCATTAGCCGATGGTGCAAAAACCGCCGAGGGCAAAGACTATATCGTGGTTGCGACCACGCGCCCAGAAACCATGCTTGGTGATACTGGCGTTGCCGTAAATCCAGAAGATCCTCGCTATCGCGATCTGATTGGTAAAGCGATCATTCTGCCTATCGTGGGTCGTCGTATTCCTATTGTCGGCGATGAACATGCCGATATGGAGAAAGGCACTGGCTGTGTGAAAATTACCCCAGCGCACGATTTCAACGACTATGAAGTCGGTAAGCGCCATCAGCTCCCCATGATCAACATTCTAACCCTTGATGCGAACATCCGTGATGCAGCCGAAGTTTTTAACTCAAACGGCGAAGCAAGTCATGCTTATAGCACAGAAATCCCAGCAAAATATCAAGGTATGGAACGTTTTGCTGCGCGTAAAGCGATCATCGCTGAATTTGAAGCGTTAGGTCTTTTGGAAGAAATCAAAGATCACGATTTAACCGTTCCTTACGGTGATCGTGGTGGCGTTGTGATTGAACCAATGCTGACCGACCAATGGTACGTGCGTACAGCACCTCTAGCAAAACCAGCGGTTGAAGCCGTTGAAAATGGTGATATCCAGTTTGTTCCAAAGCAATATGAAAATATGTATTTTGCTTGGATGCGAGACGTACAAGATTGGTGCATCTCTCGCCAATTATGGTGGGGGCACCGTATCCCGGCTTGGTATGACGAGCAAGGCAATGTATTTGTCGGTCGTAACGAAGCTGAAGTCCGGGCAGAAAACAATCTGGCAGCGGATATGGTACTGCGTCAAGATGATGACGTGCTGGATACTTGGTTCTCTTCCGCTTTGTGGACTTTTGGTACACAAGGGTGGCCGGAAAATACAGAAGCACTGAAGACATTCCATCCATCAGATGTATTGGTGTCTGGTTTCGACATTATCTTCTTCTGGGTGGCGCGCATGATCATGATGACGCTGCATTTTGTCAAAGATGAAAATGGCAAACCTCAGGTGCCTTTTAAGACCGTGTATATGACAGGCCTGATTCGCGATGAAAATGGCGATAAGATGTCAAAATCAAAAGGTAACGTACTCGATCCAATCGATATGATTGATGGCATTGATCTCGAATCGCTAGTCGCTAAACGCACTGGAAACATGATGCAGCCTCAGCTGGCTGCAAAAATAGAGGAAAATACCCGTAAAACATTCGAAAATGGTATTGAAGCATATGGCACCGATGCTTTGCGTTTCACACTTGCAGCCATGGCTTCAACGGGCCGTGATATCAACTGGGACATGAAACGCTTAGAAGGCTACCGTAATTTCTGTAACAAGCTGTGGAACGCGAGTCGCTATGTTTTGATGAACACTCAAGAGCAAGATTGCGGCTTTGCCGCTGGTGCTGAGCTTGAATATTCATTGGCTGATAAATGGATCGAGTCACAATTCGAATTGGCTGCTCAAGAGTTCAATAATCACATTGATAACTACCGGCTAGATATGGCAGCTAATACGCTGTATGAGTTTATCTGGAACCAATTCTGTGACTGGTATTTAGAGCTGACTAAACCGATCCTTTGGAAAGGCAGTGAAGCGCAACAACGAGCCACTCGTCGCACCTTGATTACCGTACTAGAAAAAACGCTACGCTTGGCACACCCTGTTATCCCTTACATCACAGAAACGATTTGGCAAAGTGTTAAACCTATCGTCGAAGGGGTCGAAGGTGACACCATCATGCTGCAAACACTGCCACAATATAATGATGCGAACTTCCATCAAGAAGCTCTGAATGATATTGAGTGGGTAAAAGCCTTTATCACCAGCATTCGTAACTTGCGAGCGGAATATGACATTAATCCGGGTAAACCATTGGAAGTAATGCTTAAAGCTGCCAATGAACAAGACGCCGCTCGCCTTGCAGCGAATCAACCAGTACTGATAGCTCTAGCTAAGTTAGAAAGCGTTCGCGTGCTGACCGACGAAGAAATCACTCCAGCCTGTGCGACCGCCTTAGTCGGTAAATCAGAGTTGATGATTCCCATGGCTGGCTTGATTGATAAAGAAGCTGAGCTGGAACGTTTAAGTAAAGAAATCGCAAAAACGGAAGGGGAAATTAAACGTATCGAAGGCAAATTGGGTAACCAAGGCTTCGTCGCTAAAGCTCCTGAAGCGGTTGTGGCCAAAGAGCGTGAAAAACTCGAAGGCTATCAAGAAACGCTAGTAAAATTAGCTGAGCAAAAAGCAACGATTGCCGCACTTTAATCAACGGTATAGTCACTCATCATCATTATAAGGCAGCGATTCGCTGCCTTATTGCTTGCTGCCGATAAAACTAAACGGTGACGCGACTCACCAACGATAAATCCGCTTCACATTATGGTCGAGGAAGCGTTTTATAGTCTGGTAATTTTCGCTCAGGATCAAAGTGGTGCAAAATTTCTTCCTGAGCCTCAGGATAAAAATCACAAGGTACGAACAGAGTACGTAGCCAATGACTGCGCGGATGATAAAAACTGAGTTCTGCTGCATGTAGTTGTAAACGATTAGCAAAAGCTAACGCTTCAGGAGAAGCATAAAACTCATCGCCGACAATAGGATGACCAATCGCAAGTAGATGTACGCGAAGTTGATGTGAGCGCCCTGTGATCGGAAATAAGCGCACAATGCTTGTTTGCTCTTCTTGTTTGACGACCTGATAAAGGGTTGTTGAGGCTTTGCCGTGCTCAAAACAAACTTTTTGTTTCGGACGATTAGGCCAGTCACAAATCAATGGCAGCTCGATGACCCCTTGCGACTGCTCGATATTTCCCCATACCCGCGCGTAATACACTTTATGGGTTAAGCGATATTGAAACTGCTTTTTTAACGCCGCTTCCATGTATTTATTTTTGGCAAATAACATTAATCCTGATGTCGACATGTCGAGTCGATGAACCACTTGAATCTCAGGGTAACGCTCCACTAAGCGGCTCCACATGCTGTCGTAATGTTCTGCATGCTTACCCGGAACCGAAAGCAGCCCTGACGGCTTATTGACCGCTAAAATATAGTCATCTTCGTACACGACATCAATCCACGGTTCAGTTGGTGGATGATACTCAGTCATTGCCATCAATTACATCTCATTTACTCAAAACGCTGCATTATATACCCAAAACTGACAAAGTTGCAGCGCCATCAAGCTCAGCATAAATCGGTATTTTTGCCTCATTTTCACGACGAATGATACTGAGCATAGAAGCGATGGAGCCGTTCAATTGAGATGATAAAGCTCAGCATCACCGTCCAATTTAAATGACAACAATGTAAATAATGATTGACATACTAATTAGAAGTGATATTAATCATGGGTATTGACAATAAAGAACACCAAAGAAAGTTGTCTCGTTTTTCGCATAATAACAACCCACAGAACGATGAATACCGCTATTGAAAGAAATCACCCTAATTGGCCTCGATTACCGGCTTATTAAGATGCACTAGACCAATCGGTTTAAACATCAGCAACATCGAGTATCAATAGCTCAGATATATAAGGAACAAGCATGGAAAACACCGTCCCTTACTCATCCTCGGCCAAGCTTTCTTTCGCTCAGCTGATTCGGGCACTTGGCCCTGGCATTATGATGGCAGCTGCTGCGGTAGGCGGGTCACATCTGGTTGCCTCAACTAAAGCGGGGGCTATCTATGGCTGGCAGTTGGCGGCTTTGATCTTACTGGTTAATCTCTTTAAGTACCCCTTCTTTAAAGCCAGTGTGCAATACACCATGGGAACCGGGAATAGTCTCGTCGAAGGTTATGCGAAACTCGGTAAACCTTACCTATGGATTTTTGCCATTCTCAGCGTCTTCTCTGGCATCGTCAATACCGCAGCACTGCTGATGTTCAGTGCCAGTTTACTGGGATACTTTATTCCTTTTCAGTTATCTATGCCGACACTCAGTGCGCTGATTCTCATCACTTGTTTGGTGATTCTATTGACGGGACACTATCGAGCATTAGATCTGTTGTCCAAAACCATTATGGCGGTGCTCACTCTTGCGACATTAACAGCAGTATTCATTGCAGCAACCAACCCTGCGCCTGTTACCATGGCAACACAAGCACCTTCCCCTTGGAATATTGCCGCCATCGGTTTTATTGTTGTCACCATGGGATGGATGCCAGCCCCCATTGAAATTTCTAGTCTCACTTCAATGTGGTTAAAAAGTCAGTGCAAACAACGATCCGTTACCCCTCAATCCGCCTTATTTGATTTCAATGTCGGCTACATAGGGACAGCCATTTTAGCGATTGTCTTTCTTGCATTGGGCAGCTTAGTGCTGCATGGCACCGGTGTCGAATTATCTAAATCCGGAGTCGGATTTTCTCATCAATTGGTTGGATTGTATGCCTCGACCATTGGTGAATGGTCAAGATACTTGATTGCTGTCATCGCTTTTTTCTGTATTTTTGGCAGTACCATTACCGTGATTGATGGCTATTCCCGAGTGATTGCTGAATCTCAACGGCTCCTAAGCCATCAAGCACAACCATCCCCACGAGTTTTTCAGTCATGGATGTTTGTGGTTTCAGCATTAGCCTTAGCGATCATTATCTTCTGGGCATCCGCATTAATGCCAATGCTAGACTTTGCCATGGTGATGGCTTTTATGACCACTCCGATTTTTGCGCTGCTAAATTATGTTCTGGTCACCCGAACACCGCTGCCTAAAGCACTACAAGTTGGGCCAAAATTAAAAGCCTTATCTCTTGTTGGATTACTCTATTTATTCGGCTTCTTAGCACTATTTATTTGGTGGAAATGGTTAATGTAACTAACCATGTTGTTCGGCTATCGAAAATAAAGGCCTTCATTTTGAAGGCCTTTATTACAAATAATCATTGATTAGTTATGAGTGACGACGATCAACCGTAGCGAATCTAACTGATATTGCGCTTGGGAAATATAGCCTGTTAATAATGTAATTTGCTCCTCCAAGACGCTAATTTCTTCGTCTCGAATATTAGGATTGACCGCTTTCAAAGCCAACAACCGCTGCAACTCTGCATTCAGGCTATGCTGCATCTCATTTTCAGCCCGCTCACGAATCGCCATGACTTTTTCGCTGACCAATAGGTCACTTTCGGTGATCAAACGGTGAATTTCCGCTTGTACTGAGCTGACTAATTTGCTCGCTAAATGACGATTCACGGGGCTTAGTTGGCGATTAAATGCTTCAAAATCTACTTGCGAAGATAAATCGTGACCACGTGCATCTAGCAACATGCGGATCGGAGTCGGCGGTAAAAACCGGCTGATACCACTACTTTTCGGTGCTTGAGCGTCAACCAAATAAACCATTTCTAACAAAATGGTTCCTACAGGGAGTGCTTTATTTTTCAGTAACGATACCGCACAAACGCCGACACCTTCACTCATCAGTAAGTCAATTCCCCCTTGGATCATCGGGTGTTCCCAACTGATAAAGTGCATATCCTCCCGCGCAAGAGCGGTATTTCGATCAAAGGTAATTGTCGCACCTTCATAAGGTAGACCAGGATAACTAGGCACCATCATATGCTCAGAAGGCGTCACTACTAGCGCATTTTCACCACGATCATCTTGGTTAAGGCCAATCGTATCAAATAGACTCAAGGCAAAAGTGACTAAGTTGGTATCACCATCTGTCTCGGCAATAGACTGGGCGATTTGCTGTGCTTTTTCACCCCCATTGGAATGCATTTCTAACAGTCGGTCACGCCCTTGCTCTAGTTGGCTTTTTAATAATTTATTCAGTTTTGCTGACTCGTCAATCACCGCATCCAGTTCACTACTCTCTCTGCTCGCCAGCATGGCGATCAAACGTTCAGCAAATTGGTCATACACTGCGCGTCCTGTTGGGCAGGTTTCAGCAAAAGCATTCAAGCCTTCATGGTACCAACGGGCTAGAATCGCTTGCGATGTCCCCTGCAAGTAAGGGACATAAATATCAATATCATTGTGTTGCCCAATTCGATCCAAGCGGCCAATACGTTGTTCAAGTAGATCTGGGTTAAATGGTAAATCAAACATCACCAACTGATGCGCGAATTGGAAGTTTCGCCCCTCCGATCCAATTTCACTACAAATAAGAACCTGCGCCCCCCCTTCTTCCTGAGCAAAATAGGCCGCTGCTTTGTCCCGTTCTAAGATTGACATACCTTCATGGAAGACTGTTGCCCGAATGCCTTCCCGTTCACGCAGCGCTTGCTCTAGCTGCAAAGCCGTGCTTGCCCTTGAAGCTATCACTAAAATCTTTTCACCGCGCTTCGCTTTTACCTTTTCAATCAACCAGTTAACACGAGAGTCAAACTGCCACCAACTCGCATCATCCCCTTCAAACTCTTGGAAGATCTCTTCTGGGTAAAGCATTTTCATGGCCCGAGCCTCAGGGCTTAACTTACCGCCAATCATGCCTGCGACTCGCATAGATGTACTGTACTGTTCAGGAATCACCATCGGTAATAAATGGACATTGCGTACTGGAAACCCTTTGATAGCAGCTCGAGTATTTCTAAATAACACCCGCCCGGTACCGTGGCGGTCCATCAAGTTACTGATTAATTCATCTCGAGCGGCCCTCTTTTCCAAGTCATCTGCTTGACTTTCCAAGACATTTAGCAATGGCTCGATATCTTGCTCACTCAGTAACTCACCAATTTGATTCTTCGCTTCATTACTCAAAGCCATACCAGAAAATAATGCACTCACCGCATCAGCGACTGGCGCATATTGTTCTTCTTCTTTAATGAAAGCATCATAATCATAGAATCGGTCAGCATCGAGTAAACGTAAACGAGCGAAATGGCTTTCTCGCCCCAATTGTTCAGGCGTTGCCGTTAACAATAAGACGGCAGGGGTACGTTCAGCCAATGCCTCAATCACTTGATATGCACGGCTGGGTTTATCTTGGCTCCACTGCAAATGGTGGGCTTCATCCACCACCAGTAGATCCCAATCTGCATCTAATGCTTGCTCAAAGCGTTGTCGACGTTTGCGCAGAAAATCAAGTGAACAGAGTACATATTGCTGGGTATCAAACGGATTATCCGCTTCGCTAATGGCTTCTTCGCAACGCTCTTCATCAAATACCGAAAAGTGCAAGTTAAACCGGCGTAACATTTCCACTAGCCATTGGTGCTGAAGGGTTTCAGGCACCACAATTAAAATTCGCTCAGCCCGTCCAGATAACACTTGCTGATGAATGATCATGCCCGCTTCAATGGTTTTACCTAAGCCAACTTCATCGGCTAATAATACTCGTGGGGCGTAACGACGCCCGACTTCATGGGCAATATATAATTGATGAGGGATCAAACCAGCACGCATACCACATAAACCTCGCATTGGGCTTTTATGCTGTTGATATTGATTGCTTAACGCTCGGTAACGTAAAACAAAGTTGTCCATCCGATCAATTTGACCGGCAAACAACTTATCTTGAGGCTTGTTAAAACGAATTTGGTTACTCAGGAAAATTTCCCGAAGTGCGATGCCCGATTCTTGCGTGTCTTCGCGGGTTCCTAGGTAAGTGAATACACCTTGCTCTTCGACGACTTGCTCAACATGCAGTGACCATCCTTCTTGGCTATCAATGGTATCTCCTACATTAAATGTCACTCGTGTCACTGGCGCATCATGCCGAGCATAGACTCGGTTTTCTTCTGATGCAGCAAACATTAACGTCACCGTGCGAGCATCCATGCCGACCACAGTGCCTAAACCTAAATCACTTTCCGTATCACTTATCCAGCGTTGCCCCAAAGCAAAAGTCATTAATCGACTACCTCATCAATTTGGATTAGACATAAAGTTATTGAGAACTCTGCGCCTTGTACAAAAAAAGTCTAATCGCTCTATTATTCCGGCGCAGAAAAAGACCGCTAATCTTACTTGAAGCTATGAAGTAGGTCACGTTCATTCCCTGCTTTTTTTCCTAGCCTCTTCACTGACATCAAATCGTCATATTTCTATGTCATGAGTGAAGAAGAACTTCGCGATGCTTTGTCAAATGATAGCCACTGAGTAGCAAGGAGACGCTTATGGGCGATAACAACCGGAAACTGTTTGTACTAGATACCAATATTCTACTTCATGAACCACTCGCTATATACTCCTTCCAAGAACATGATGTGGTCATTCCAATGACCGTACTCGAAGAACTTGACCGAATTAAAGACAGTAAACGCGACGTCGCTCGCGATGCCCGAATCGCGATTCGAGCGTTAGAAACGGTGTTTCATGATGCAACCCCTGATGCGATTTCCGATGGAATCCCACTAACGCAACAGGGTCTGCAAGGGGGCACGATTGCTATCTTAGCCGACTACGATGTCCATGAAACCATCAAAGCATTTACCGATAAAGAAGGCGATAATCGAATTCTCAATGCGGTACTACACCTACAAAACAAGCGCGCGCCTCGTGCTGTCGTACTGATCACCAAAGACATCAACATGCGCTTACGGGCAAAGGGGGCCGGGGTACGTTTTGTAGAAGATTACCGCACCGATCAATTGATTGATGACGTGCAATACCTCACCAAGGGGTTTCAAACTCGTCCTGGTAATTTCTGGGCTGGGGTGGAAAATGTCGAAAGTTATACTTTAACTGGCAAAACGTTCCACAAGCTCGCTCGTCAACCTTTCGAACCCACTTATTTAAACCAATATGTTCTCGATGAAGAAAGTGACTTTGCCGCTCGAGTCGAGCATTTAACACCAGACTCGGTCACCCTGCGCGATCTCAGTCGAGAACGGATGATGCATCGCAAAGTATGGGACATCACACCCAAAAATATTTATCAAGCGATGGCGCTCGATGCTTTGCTGGATCCCGATATTGATTTAGTGATTCTCACCGGAGCAGCCGGGAGTGGTAAAACATTATTAGCCATGGCGGCGGCTTTAGAACAAACCATCGAACGAAAACAGTTCGACAAAATCATTGTCACGCGCAACACCCCTGATATTGGAGAATCCATCGGTTTTTTACCGGGTAGCGAAGAAGAAAAAATGATGCCTTGGCTCGCCGCCATTACCGATACTCTAGAAGCGCTACATAAACACGATCACTGTACGGAAAGTTCACTCAAATACATCTGCGATAAAGCCAATATTCAGTTTAAGTCGATTAACTTTATGCGCGGCCGATCGATTCAAAATGCTTTTGTGTTACTCGACGAGTGTCAAAACCTTACCGCTTCACAAATCAAAACCATTATTACTCGCTGCGGTGAAGGCACCAAAATAGTCTGCTCGGGTAACTTAGCGCAAATTGATTCTCACTATCTCACTCCAGTTACCTCAGGGCTCACTTACATGGTTGAGCGGTTCAAAAACTTTGAAGGCAGTGCCAACATCCACCTTAATGGGGTGGTGCGTAGCCGATTAGCTCAATTTGCTGAAGAGAATTTATAATCAATTATGGTGAGTTAATCAGTTGACTCACCATAAATTAAAAAATAATTATTCACTTTATGTGTATTTTTATGCTTTACTAGTCTCTCTATTGATTGACGACTAAAGGACTGGGTATGGCTTTTAATTTACATCACCGTAATTTTCTTAAACTCTTGGATTTTACCACCAAAGAAATCCAGTTTCTGTTAGACCTCTCTGCCGAATTAAAAAAAGCAAAGTATGCAGGAACTGAACAGCAAAAATTATTGGGTAAAAATATCGCCCTGATTTTTGAAAAATCCTCGACAAGAACTCGCTGTGCATTTGAAGTTGCCGCGTTTGATCAAGGTGCTCAAGTCACGTACCTTGGGCCATCCGGCTCACAAATTGGTCATAAAGAGTCGATGAAAGATACCGCTCGTGTCCTTGGCCGAATGTATGATGGTATTGAGTATCGTGGCTATGGACAAAGCATTGTTGAAGAACTTGGCCAATACGCTGGTGTACCGGTTTGGAATGGATTGACGGATGAATTTCATCCGACTCAAATCTTAGCTGACTTCCTAACGATGCAAGAATACTCTTCCGGCAAACCGTTGAACCAAGTCAGCTTCGCCTACCTTGGTGATGCTCGTAATAATATGGGAAATTCATTGATGGTAGGGGCAGCTAAAATGGGGATGGATATCCGTTTAGTGGCACCCAAAGCTTTCTGGCCTGAAGCTCAATTAGTCGAGACCTGTCAAACCATTGCAAATACAACAGGGGCAAAAATTACGTTAACCGAAGACATCACACAAGGAGTTACTGGGTGTGATTTCCTCTATACCGATGTATGGGTGTCAATGGGAGAAGATGCCGCAGCTTGGGATGAGCGAGTGGCTTTAATGAAGCCATATCAAATTAATATGGACGTTATCCAAGCCACCGGTAACCCTCAAGTTAAATTTATGCACTGCTTACCCGCTTTTCACAATGATGAAACCACCGTAGGTCAGCAAATCGCAGAAAAATATGACATGAATGGTTTAGAGGTCACAGAAGAGGTCTTTGAATCCGATTACTCGATTGTTTTTGATCAAGCAGAGAATCGGCTGCATACCATCAAAGCGGTCATGGTTGCTACACTAGGCGCATAACACAATACTAACGAGACAAAGTACCAACGAGACACAGTACCAACGAGCAAAAACTCAAGCAAACGCTTGCCTTGGTCAAAGTTCAGCGTATAATGCGCAGCAATTTGTCTGAGGGGTAGCCAATGAAAAGAAGCCACATTGTTCATGTTGCTAAGATTCATTTCAGAGAGCAAGTATGCTTACTCTGTATGGCGTTATTTCCCCCTTATTAGATATGACATAGCCTCCCAGATCGGGAGGCTTTTTTATGGCTGAAAGAAAAATATAGGGAAGAAGATCATGGCGAATTCGCTTTACCAAAAGCACATTATCTCCATTTCTGAGCTTTCACGAGCAGAGCTGGAATTAATTGTTAAAACCGCAAGTCAGTTGAAAGCAGAGCCAAAACCGGAGCTGATAAAAAATAAAGTCGTCGCAAGCTGCTTCTTTGAACCGTCTACCCGCACTCGCCTCTCATTTGAAACCGCAATTCAACGCATTGGTGGCAGTGTAATTGGCTTTGATAGTGCTGGTAATACCTCGCTAGCCAAAAAAGGAGAAACGCTTGCCGACTCCGTTCAAGTGATCACCACTTATGTTGATGCCTTTGTAATTCGTCATCCACAAGAAGGCGCGGCGCGCTTGGCTGCCGAATTTTCTCATGGTGTCCCTGTTATTAATGCAGGCGATGGTTCTAATCAGCATCCCACACAAACGTTGCTTGATCTTTTTACTTTATTTGAAACCCAAGGTCGATTAGATAACCTCAATATCGCCTTTGTCGGGGATCTAAAATATGGCCGTACCGTTCATTCTTTAACTCAAGCTTTAGCTAAATTTGATAATAACCGTTTCTTCTTCATTGCTCCTGAAGCACTAGCTATGCCTGATTATATTTGTGAAGAACTCGATGAAGCCGGTATGCAATATAGCTTTCATACTGATATGGAAAGCGTCATTCCTGAACTCGACATCCTCTATATGACCCGAGTACAAAAAGAGCGTTTTGATGAGTCTGAATATGCTCATATCAAATCGGCCTATGTCCTGACCGCTTCCTTACTTGAAGGGGCACGCGATAATATGAAAGTGCTCCATCCTCTGCCTCGTGTTGATGAAATCACTACCGATGTTGATAAAACACCACATGCTTATTTCTTTCAACAAGCAGAAAATGGCGTTTATGCGCGTGAAGCCTTACTTGCCCTTGTGTTAAACGAGTCACTGTAATTGGAGCCCATCATGAATAAAGAAACCAAACTGCAAGTTGAAGCCATTAAAAACGGCACCGTTATTGACCACATTCCGGCTAAAGTCGGTATTAAGGTGTTAAGGCTCTTTGACATGCATAACACCAATCAACGCGTCACCATTGGCTTAAATCTCCCGTCATCTGCACTGGGACACAAAGACTTACTAAAAATTGAAAATGTCTTTATCAATGAAGAGCAGGCCAATAAATTAGCTTTGTATGCTCCCCATGCCACAGTGAATCAAATTGAAGATTATCAAGTCGTTAAAAAACTTGCACTTGAGTTGCCACCACAAATCAACAGTGTCTTTGCGTGCCCAAATAGCAATTGTATTTCCCATAATGAACCGGTAGAAAGTAGCTTCCGTATCCTAGAAAAAAACCACGATATTCGCCTCAAGTGTAAATATTGCGAGAAAGTTTTTTCACGTGAAGTCGTCACAGAGCGCGACGCATAAATCGCTCTTCACTCCTTATGTTCTCTGACATCGGGAGTGAAAACAACGCCCGCTTCTCATGCGATTGCCTCTTTACCTAACACATCTTTAAGGGCACACTAAAAGTTCTTTTTAATCACCAAGATGGAATCCCTAGCATGACAAAAGTTCTGCATACTGACTCAGCTCCAGCCGCCATAGGCCCTTACGTTCAAGGGGTCGATTTAGGTAATATGGTTCTAACTTCAGGTCAGATCCCTGTCAATTCAGAGACAGGTGACATACCTACCGGTATTGCCGCTCAAGCCCGCCAGTCGTTAGATAATGTAAAAGCCGTCATTGAGTCATCCGGCTTAACAGTGGGTGATATTGTGAAAATGACGGTCTTTGTTAAAGATTTAAATGATTTTTCAACCGTCAACCAAGTTTACGGGCAGTTTTTTGATGAGCATAATGTTGTCCATTACCCGGCCCGCTCTTGTGTTGAAGTGGCACGTTTACCCAAAGACGTTGGTATTGAAATCGAAGCAATTGCCGTTCGTCATTAATTGACAGGCCAGAGAGTCCAATAAAAAGGTTGCTTTTAAAGCAACCTTTTTATTTATTGAGGTGAATGTTATTTATTGAGGTGAATGAATATTGGCTCCATTAAGCTGAGCGACTTCAGCATCCAATTCAGTCAATTTTGCTAACATGTCCTGATGACACTGCTGAGAAAGCATTCGAACCTGCTCTTTATTTAAGCCAGCCGTACTGACCGGAGGCAACATTTCAACGATCACATGGCCGTTATTCCAACGGTTAAGTTTTAGATGATCTGTTGAGCTGCAGACAATTGGAATAATCGGCACTTGAGCGCCTATCGCCGCATGGAAAGCTCCCGCTTTAAAAGGTAGCAATCCTCGACCGCGAGAGCGTGTCCCCTCTGGAAACATCCAAACAGAAACGTCGCTATTTTTCATGCTGTCGACCACTTGATCAATGGTTCCTTTCGCTTTGGATTTATTCGCTCGATCAATCAAAATGTTGCCCGTTAGCCAATATAGCTGCCCAAATAAGGGCATCCAAGCTAAGCTTTTCTTGCCCACGGTCACCACTTTCGGCGTTACTGCCGCAGACACGGTGAAAAGATCCCAAGTATTTTGGTGGTTCGCAATATAAATGGCTTGACCCCGTTGGTATGCGTTATCTGGTATACGCAACTCTAAAGTAATACCAAAAACTTTCGACATTGCAGCAAACATGCGGCCAAAAGTAAAAACATGCTTGGGGTTACGCGGGCTAAATAAACAATACCCACAGCCAAATATAAACATCACCACCGCAAACAACGCGACGGCTAAAATTCGCAATAAAGCAATCATCCAGGTTCTCCAAAGGAGCTTGAATAAAAAACCGAAACCCTTGGATTTCGGCCCATTAACAGACAAACCGTTTAGCTTGACTCGTGAATGCGCTCAATATGAGCGCCCAACGCAGAAAGCTTATTTTCGATACGCTCATAGCCACGATCAATATGATAAATACGATCGACGATGGTTTCCCCTTTGGCAATACAGCCAGCAATCACCAGGCTAGCAGAGGCACGTAAGTCGGTTGCCATCACCTGTGCACCACTGAGTGAATCAACATCACCACAAATCACCGTGTTGCCCTCAATTTCCGCTTTTGCCCCCATACGCATTAACTCAGGCACATGCATAAAACGGTTTTCAAAGATGGTTTCCGTGATTACGCCCCCCCCTTTGGCAATCATATTTAATAAAGTAAACTGAGCCTGCATATCGGTTGGGAAACCAGGATGGGGAGCAGTACGAATCGAAACGGCTTTGAGTTCTCGATCGGTCATATCGAGACTGATCCAATCATCTCCCGTTTCAATCACGGCCCCAGCTTCTTCAAGTTTAGCAAGTACCGCTTCTAATAAACTGGCTTTGGTATTACGACAAATTACTTTGCCATGAGAAACCGCCGCAGCCACTAGAAAAGTCCCAGTTTCAATGCGATCCGCCACAACAGCATGTCGACCACCGCCAAGCCGTTCAACGCCTTCAATCGTGATGGTATCGGTGCCTGCGCCTGAAATTTTTGCTCCTAACGTATTTAAGAACATGGCCGTATCAACAATTTCCGGCTCACGCGCAGCATTATCTAAAATGGTTGTCCCTTCGGCCAATGTTGCCGCGCACATAATTGTAATGGTCGCGCCTACGCTGACTTTGTCCATGACGATATGTGCACCTTTTAAACGTCCATCAACCTGTGCTTTAACATAGCCGTCTTCAAGGGTAATGGTCGCCCCTAACTGCTCCAATCCGTGAATGTGCAAATCGACTGGACGAGCACCAATAGCACACCCTCCAGGTAGGGAAACTTGCCCTTGTCCAAAACGAGCCACTAGTGGGCCCAAAGCCCAAATAGAAGCCCGCATGGTTTTGACCAAATCATAAGGAGCGCAATATTGATCGATTTGACTCGCATCCACGTGTACTGAGCCATTACGCTCAACGTTTGCACCTAAACGTTTAAGCAGTTCCATCGTGGTATTGATATCGCGTAGATGAGGAACATTAGCAACTTCAACGGGCTCTTCAGCTAAAATAGAAGCAAATAAAATTGGCAGTGCCGCATTTTTTGCACCAGAAATAGTCACTTCACCTTGTAGTGGTAAATCAGACCCAATAACTCGAAATTTTTCCATTAAAAAACCTTACAGCGACATCAACTTTTTATTGCGCGCCCACTCTTGCGGGGTAAACGTTTTGATTGAAACAGCATGAATATCATTACGTTGGATATACTGCATCAGCGGTGCATAGATCAGTTGCTGTTTCTTTACACGGCTCATACTTTCGAAACTTTCATCAACCGCGATGACATCGTAGTGGCTTCCTTCACCTTTGACGTGAAGCTCTTGAAGGTTGAGTGCTTGTTCTAATATTTGTTGTACTTGTGCGCTATCCACAGTTCACTCCTGCTGATGGTTGATATGCTGAGCCAGCATCGTTTCAATATTGCTCAACTGAAATAATGTGCGCAGTTGTTCGGGCACAAAACTGAGTATTATATGGCAATTTTGGTTTTTTGCATGCTCTATTAAGTGAATTAACATCACCATCCCTGCTGAATCAATTCGTTCAACGTCGGCTAAAGACACATCACATTGCGAGGCACCGGCTCGCCATGATTGAATTTCAGACCATAAATGAGGAACAGTCTCTCGGTCTAACGCACCACGCAGCAATATCCGTTCTGCGTTGACAACCTGCCATTGAGGGTGACTCATTAATTATTACTCTCAAAACGGATGGGTTGATCTGCCAGAGTTTGTAGCTCTTTGGCTACCGCCAAAATCCCTTCTTGACGAATTTTACCACTCCATTCTGACTGTTTACTCGAAAGTAAACTGATACCTTCGGCAACCATATCAAAGGCTTTCCAATTTCCGTCTTTTTCTTTACGTAATTTAAATTCCAAATTGATATTCGGGCGTGGGGTATCAATAATCTCGACTTTTATACTGGCAATGCGCCGATCATCAGGAATGGCGGTCTCTGGCCCAAAAACAATCTCTTGATCGCTATATTGGGTAAGCACTTGCGCATAACTGCTAACTAAATAGGCACGAAAAGCATGGATGAAAGTACCCACATCTTCTCGCTTCGCTCCTTTCAGGTGAGGTCCGAGTAACTTTAAGGCGGCATATTGCTCATTCACATAAGGCATCAGTTCTTGTTCAACAATCACCTTCAAATGCTCAGGATTATCATGAATAAGCTTTTGGTCAGCTTTGAGCCGGTCAAAGGAAACTTGGGCCACTTCTTTCATCATTAGATATGGATCGGCTTGATCAATCACCACTTGTGCCACGCTGGCCCAAGAGCACAAAAGAGTCATTAACACCGTGAGTGAACGTTTCAGCATAATTATTTCCCGTCTTTATCGCTACTTGAACCACCACCGACACTGTACAAAACTTGACCAATCAAGTCTTCCAAGACTAACGCTGATTTAGTGTCTTCAATACGGTCGCCATCTCGTAACATCTGCTCATCATCAAACACAAACCCAGGGATTAGGCCAATATATTGCTCACCGATAAGCCCTGAGGTGAGGATTTGTACGCTTGACGTTTCAGGAAATTGATCATAGCGGCTATCAATCGCTAACGTGACTTGAGGTAAAAGACGATGCTGATCTAAGCTGATCGCAGCAACTCGTCCAACCACGACACCACCAACTTTAACTGGGGAACGAACTTTTAAATTCCCAATATTATCAAACTCTGCAGTAAGTGAATAAGTATCGTTCGCTCCAAGCCCTTTCACGTCAGCGACTTGAAAAATAATGACTAGAATTGCGCAAATTCCTGCTAGCACAAAACTGCCTACCCAAAATTCTAGTTTACGTGTTTGTTGCATGTTTAGTTCCCAAACATCAGTGCGGTCAGTACAAAATCTAGCGCTAATACTGCCAGAGAAGAATGAACCACGGTGCGCGTGGTTGCTCGGCTAATGCCTTCCGAAGTCGGAATGGCATCATAACCATTAAATAGTGCAATCCAAGTGACGGTAATGGCAAACACCACACACTTGATTAAGCTATTACCAATATCAGCTCCCAGCTCGACCGAGGCCTGCATGGTTGACCAAAAACTGCCATAATCAATTCCCTTCCAGTCAACGCCAACTAATTGTCCGCCCCAAATACCAACCGCCATAAATATCATTGCCAACAGTGGCATTGAGATAAGGCCAGCCCATAGGCGAGGAGCAATAATACGTTTTAGTGGATCGACCGCCATCATTTCTAAACTGGAAATTTGTTCAGTCGCCTTCATTAAACCAATTTCAGCCGTCAAGGCAGACCCAGCACGTCCAGCAAATAATAAAGCCGTCACGACCGGCCCTAATTCACGTAGCAATGATAACGCCACCATCTGGCCTAAGCTGGTTTCCGCGCCATAATCGACTAAAATCACATACCCTTGTAGGCTTAATACCATACCGATAAACAAACCAGACACCACAATAATGGCTAAAGATTGCACTCCCACGCTGTATAACTGTTTAATCAATAAAGGCAAATGCTGAATCGGTCTAGGCCGTCCGGTCATTGCTCCTACCAGCATGAGGCTAGCTCGACCAAACGATTCGCTCACGCCAAGACAGCGTCGGCCAAAATGCGTCACCCACTGCTTTGCATTATTCAACATCAAACAGATCCTTTTCTATCGACTGAGCAGGAAAACGGAAAGGAACCGGCCCATCCGCTTCACCACACAAAAATTGTTGCACTCGTGGATCGCGATTTTTTTCAAGCTCTTGTGGCGTACCAAAGGCAATCACTTTACCATCAGCCAATAAATATACCCAATCGGCAATACTCATCACTTCCGGCACATCGTGCGACACCACCACAGAAGTGAGCCCTAAGGCCTGATTAAGATTACGAATTAACTCAACCAAAACCCCCATAGTGATAGGATCTTGTCCAACAAAAGGTTCATCGTACATGATTAATTCAGGATCGAGTGCTATCGCTCGAGCCAATGCAGCACGGCGAGCCATCCCACCGGATAATTCACTTGGCATGAGGTGAGCCGCCCCACGCAGCCCGACTGCTTCCAATTTAAGCATGACTAAGGTTTTAATAAAGGCATCATTAAGTTGCGTGTGCTCACGCAAAGGAAAGGCAACGTTATCAAACACGTTAAGATCGGTAAAAAGCGCGCCCGATTGGAAAAGCATGCTCATTTTCTTACGTGCTTGATATAACTCCCGCCGACTGAGACGCGGAATGTTTTCACCATCAAACCAAATTTCTCCTTGCTCAGGAAATAATTGTCCACCAATCAGACGCAGTAAGGTGGTTTTCCCAATCCCTGAAGGCCCCATAATCGCGGTAATTTTCCCCTTCGGCATATGCAAGCTAATATCATCGAAGATCACTCGATTTGCTCGAGAAAAGGTTAAGTTATTAATGGTTACGAGATTGGTTTCAGGCATACTCACCATTCGCTGTTGTCGATTTCCATCTAGAAGATGAGCAATCATAAGCAGATTAACCCCAAATTAAAAGCACTGTTCGATTACTTAATCGTCTGATCCACTGTTATTCACCTCACAAGCTACCTTTTATTGGGGCTTTCTCGCTCATCATCTGCCACTTTTGATGACGATATATACGTAACAAAGTGTAAGAGAAAACGGTGAGACACTCGATTTTTGCCTTAGTATAAAAACGATGCATGAAAATGAGACAATAAATACCATCTTCAGCTTCCCTTTTAGTGATCAACACGTCAAAATTAACGGTTACTTATTCTGTTTTTTTCATCAAACTAGGAATTGTCATGCTCGAAGCTGTTGGATTACTGATCGTCGGCCTCATTTTACTCGTTTGGAGTGCAGATAAACTGGTTTTTGGCGCTGCTGCTATTGCAAGAAATGTCGGCATTTCACCTCTAGTCATAGGGATGACGATTCTCGCAATGGGCTCTTCTGCGCCAGAAATGATGGTTTCAGCAACTGCGGCTTTGAGTGGAAAAACCGATACCGCGGTCGGCAATGTGCTGGGATCCAATATCGCTAATATCGCGCTAATTTTAGGTATTACGGCACTGATCAAGCCTCTCTCAATCAGTTCAACGGTACTACGCCGTGAACTGCCCTTGATGATTATCGTTACCCTAATTGCTGGTGCCTTATTGTGGAATAATCACCTGGGTTTCTATGAAGGTATTTTACTTTTAGCCTTGTTTGTGGTTTTTTTGCTAGCGATGTTACACATCAGCCGAAAAGAACAGCAAAAAGGTGACCTTTTATTAGCCGAAAGAGAGTCTGAAATTCCCCACGATGTCAGCAACTCAAAAGCCGCTATGTGGGTGGTTTTCGGCTTAATCCTGCTACCTTTCGCAGCCAATATGCTCGTCAATAATTCGGTTATCATTGCCAAATACTTCGGCATGAGCGATTTAGTGATCGGGCTGACCATCATCGCAGTCGGTACCAGCCTGCCTGAACTCGCGGCCTCCTTAGCGGGTGTGCTGAAGGGAGAAGATGATATGGCGGTCGGCAATATTATCGGTTCTAACGTATTTAATATCCTAGCCGTGATGGGGCTGCCGGGGCTCTTAAATCCATCGATACTCAGTGAAAATGCGATGGGAAGGGATTTTTGGGTCATGTTAGGCGTCTCATTATTATTGGTGATTATGGCATTGGGTAAGTCTCGCAGTATTAATCGCCTAGAAGGTGCCATTCTATTTATCGTGTTCCTCGGTTATCAAGGATATTTACTGATGAATATGGCCGCTTAATTATTGAGGAGTTAAAGATGTTTGATAACTTTGACTATCGAGGTGTTGCCCAACAAGTGCTCGCCACCGAGATCGCCGCGCTACAACAACTAGAACAATATTTTAATGATGATTTTTGCCAAGCTTGCCAAATGATTTTGGCCAATCAAACCGGTAAAGTGGTGGTGATGGGCATTGGTAAATCTGGGCATATTGGTAAAAAAATAGCCGCCACCTTGGCCAGCACCGGAACATCCGCGTTTTTTGTTCATCCTGGTGAGGCGTCACACGGCGACTTAGGCATGATTGATGCTGGAGATATCGTTTTAGCCATTTCCAACTCTGGCGAGTCGTCTGAAATTCTAGCGCTCTTCCCCGTGCTTAAGCGTCTAAATAATCGCATCATCAGCATGACCGGTAACCCACTATCGAACATGGCTAAACTGGCGGATCTTCATCTGCAGATCACGGTGCCTAAAGAAGCCTGTCCACTTGGTTTAGCACCGACGAGTAGTACCACGGCCACATTAGTGATGGGGGATGCCTTGGCGGTTGCCTTACTACAAGCAAGAGGGTTTACCGCAGAAGATTTTGCACTCTCACACCCTGGCGGTGCACTCGGGCGCAAATTATTACTTAAACTCTCTGACATCATGCATCAGGGAGAAGATTTACCCAAGGTATCACCAACAACGCTCATCCGAGATGCTCTACTTGAAATTAGCCACAAAGGGCTGGGAATGACAGCCGTCGTCGATGAAGAAAATCACCTACTCGGCATTTTTACTGATGGTGACTTACGACGCATTTTAGACAAACGAATTGATATTCATACCGCTAAGATACAAGACGTGATGACACACAAGCCTGTCGTTGCCTCTCCTCATCTCCTAGCGGTAGAAGGACTAAACTTAATGCAAGAAAAGCGCATTAGTGGTTTGATGTTGGTCGACAACCATACATTAGTCGGTGCATTAAATATGCATGATTTACTCAAAGCAGGAGTCATGTAATGTCCCAACTGGTTAACACACTTTATGGCCCGGTTGAAGCATCGGTCGTTGCGATTGCACAATCGATTCAATTGTTGGTCTGCGATGTAGATGGTGTTTTCTCTGATGGCCTGATCTACATGGGGAATCAAGGCGAAGAATTAAAAACCTTTCATACTCGAGATGGATATGGCGTAAAGGCACTCATGAATGCAGGTATCCAGATCGCCATTATTACTGGACGCCAATCTCAAATTGTCGAAAATCGCATGAAAGCATTAGGTATTTCACTGATTTATCAAGGTCAGGATGACAAACTGAGCGCTTATCACGATATTTGTCAAAAGCTAGCGATCAAACCGGAACAGACAGGGTATATTGGTGATGATTTAATTGACTGGCCAGTGATGGAACAAGTTGCACTCAAAGTCTGTGTCGCCGATGGCCATCCCTTGTTAGTTCAACGAGCCAACTATGTGACTCGAACGAAAGGCGGACACGGCGCAGTACGAGAAGTATGTGATTTGATTTTGCAAGCACGCGATGAATTGGATCAACATAAAGGCCTGAGTATATGAGTTTCACTCGTATCCTTTATCTGTGCCTTTTTTTTATTGCGGCTTGGTCTGGCTACTATTTATTAGACAAAAACCAAAACACAGCCGTTCAAATTGCACCTAACTTCGAACTTCCGTTGTTTAGTGGCCAATTGCTCGATAACGTCTCTTACAACCAACAAGGTGTACGCAGTTATGTGATTACCTCACAACACCTTGATTATTATGCCAACAGTGGAAGCACCACCTTTGAATATCCGGTGCTAAAAGTGTTTCGTGATGGAACTACACAAGAATGGGAACTGACCGCTAAACGAGGCATCCTAACCAAGGATCAAGTTTTAATTCTTTATGACCAAGTTATCGTAAATAATCTACTCGTAGATTCAGCGTTTAAACAGATGACAACCACGAAGCTAAGCATTCAACTTGATAGCCGTGATTTTTGGGCTGATAGTCAAGTTGAACTCGTTGGCCCACAATTTCAAACATTAGGGCAGGCAATGAAGGGAAATTTATCCGATCATTCGGCTGTTCTTTATAACCATGTACAAGGTAGATATGAAACTCTCACACCTTAGTCTTATGGCTTGTCTGTTCACATCAGGAGCGGCGTTGGCGCTCTCAACAGACACTCAACAACCGGTTTATATTGATTCGGTTAGTCAGCAACTGGATATGAAAAGCAATCGCGTCACCTTTGTGGGTGACGTGAAACTAAAGCAAGGTAGCATTAATATTAATGCCGATAAGTTAATTGTGATCCGTAACTCACAAACCGGAAAAATAGAAAAGATCGAAGGTTACGGAAATCCTACCACTTTTTCTCAGCTCACAGACGAAGGTAAAACCTTATACGGTGAAGCCAAACAGCTCCACTATGCCATGGCAGAGGATGAATTGATTATGATGGAGCAAGCCATGTTGTCACAAGACGATAGTCAAATTCGTGGCAATAAAATTCGTTATAAGATCTCTTCACAAAAATTGATCGCTGACAGCAAAGGCAGTGGGCGCGTATCCACCGTACTTCAACCTCAAGCCGCACAGCAAGAATAATTATGGCCATACTTAAAGCAGAGCACTTAGCAAAAAGCTATAAAAAACGTAAAGTCGTATCCGATGTCAGTTTACAAGTTGAATCAGGACAAATCGTTGGTTTACTTGGCCCCAATGGTGCAGGGAAAACCACCTCATTTTATATGATCGTCGGCTTAGTCGCACGAGATGAGGGAACCATCAGCATCGATGATAAAGACATCAGTATTTTACCGATGCATAGCCGATCACGGCTAGGAATAGGCTACCTCCCTCAAGAAGCCTCTATCTTTCGTAAGTTATCCGTTGAGGATAACATTATGGCAGTGCTACAAACCCGTGAAGAAATGACGCGTGAAGAACGACAAGATAAACTAGAAGATCTACTCGAAGAGTTTCATATCCAACATATTCGCCACAGTGCGGGAATGGCACTTTCTGGTGGCGAACGTCGGCGCGTCGAAATTGCTCGCGCATTAGCCGCCAACCCTCAATTTATTTTGCTCGATGAGCCGTTTGCTGGGGTTGATCCCATCTCGGTCATTGATATAAAAAAAATAATTGAACATCTACGCGATCGCGGTTTAGGTGTCCTCATCACGGACCATAATGTACGCGAAACATTAGACGTTTGTGAAAAAGCTTACATTGTTAGCCAAGGCCGTTTGATTGCTGAAGGAACACCACATGATGTTCTTAACAACGCACAAGTAAAACAGGTTTATCTTGGCGAACAATTCCGTCTATGATTAAAGTAACTCATTAATTATCGTTCGCTTCATTGCACAGCGATAAATGGAGGTATCCTGAAAACTGCCCCACCATTAGGTGGTAGCAGCAAACCGAATGATCACTTCAGTACGATAAATGTTAGGCACGGTATCACTAAAACAAGGTAGTTAATACTGAATGAAACCCTCATTACAGCTTAAACTTGGTCAACAGTTAGCGATGACTCCACAGTTGCAACAGGCGATTCGCTTATTGCAACTGTCTACATTAGATCTTCAGCAAGAGATTCAAGAAGCACTAGAATCCAACCCATTACTGGATGTTGAAGAATCGACTGATGATTTACCAACGCTAGACGATGCGTCACCGAGCAATAACACTTCCGAACTCAGTGCTGATATCAGTGAGCCTGAGTCGCCAGATAGCTCAGATTTAATTGAAAAATCCGAGATCAGTGCGGAGTTAGAAATCGATACCACTTGGGACGATGTCTACAGTGCGAATACCGGTAGTACTGGTATTAGCCTTGATGATGAACTGCCCGTTTATCAGGGAGAAACGACCCAAACACTGCACGATTACTTATTATGGCAACTCGATTTAACCCCCTTTAGTGATACAGATCGTAGTATTGCTTATGCAATCATTGACGCCATTGATGATTATGGCTACCTCACCACCTCACTAGAAGAACTACTAGAAAACTTTAATAGCGACGTTGAACTCGATGAAATAGAAGCGGTAAGAAAACGTATCCAGCAATTTGATCCGCTAGGGGTTGGCTCTTTACATCTCCAAGATTGCCTATTACTCCAATTAGCGACTTATCCAGAGCACACACCTTGGCTTGCTGAAGCTAAAATGCTGTTAACAGACTATATTGATTTACTCGGCAACCGTGATTTTAAGCAAATTATCAAAGAGAGTAAGCTCAAAGAAGAAGCGTTACGTAACACACTGCAGTTGATCCAGCAGCTCGACCCAAGGCCTGGCAATCAAATTTCTCAAGAGCATGCCGAATATGTCGTCCCCGATGTCTCGGTATATAAAGAGCGAGGGAAGTGGCAAGTGAGTATCAACCCCGATGGTGTTCCACGTTTAAAAATCAATCAGCAATATGCCAGTCTCGCACGAGGCAATAACGCAGATAGCAATTATATTCGCTCTAATTTGCAAGAAGCAAAATGGCTAATCAAGAGCTTAGAAAGTCGAAACGAGACCTTGCTCAAAGTTGCCAAGTGCATAGTTGAACATCAACACGATTTCTTTGAATATGGTGAAGAAGCCATGAAGCCGATGGTGCTCAATGACGTTGCACAAGCGGTGGAAATGCATGAATCAACGATCTCTCGAGTCACGACTCAGAAATATATGCATACCCCACGTGGCATTTTTGAATTGAAGTACTTTTTCTCAAGCCATGTTAGTACAGATAATGGTGGAGAATGTTCATCAACCGCAATTCGAGCCTTAATCAAAAAACTGGTCGCCGCAGAAAATCCGGCAAAACCATTAAGTGATAGCAAAATTGCGGCCCTACTCGCTGATCAAGGGATTCAAGTGGCAAGACGGACGATTGCCAAGTACCGTGAGTCGTTGGCCATTGCGCCATCCAGTCAGCGTAAACGCCTGTTATAAGGCCCAACAGAGAAGGAAAGTCTATGCAAATCAATATTCAAGGCCATCACATTGATCTTACCGATTCAATGCAAGACTATGTTCATTCGAAATTTCAAAAACTTGAGCGCTTTTTCGAACATATTAATACCATTCATGTGATTTTACGTGTTGAAAAATTACGTCAGATCGCCGAAGCTACGCTCCACGTTAATCAAGGCGAAATCCACGCCACTGCGGACAACGATAATATGTACGCAGCGATAGATGGCCTAGTGGATAAACTCACTCGTCAACTCAACAAGCATAAAGAAAAGCTAAGTAGCCACTAACATGCAATTAAGCGAAGTCCTCTCATTGGATTGCACCAAAAGTGCAGTCCAATGTTCTAGCAAAAAACGAGCACTGGAAATTATCAGTGAAATAGCCGCCCAACATACTGGGCAAAATGCCACCGAACTGTTTGAAAGCATGCTCAACCGAGAAAAAATGGGCAGTACTGGTATTGGGAATGGTATAGCGATTCCTCATGCACGAATGGCAGCAAGCGAACACGCTGTTGCCGTATTAGTACAATGTGAAGAGCCGATTGAGTTTGAGTCTATAGATAACCGCCCAGTCGATCTTCTCTTTGCGCTACTGGTTCCAGAAGATCAATGTAAAGAGCATCTCACAACCCTATCTTGCATGGCTGAACGTTTGAACGATAAACAGACGCTCAAACAACTGCGCAGCGCACAAAGCGATCAAGAGTTGTACGATATTATGGTTCACTCACCTCAATAGGCCTTCCGATGCGTTTAATTGTAGTCAGTGGTCAATCCGGTGCTGGTAAAAGTGTCGCGTTACGAGTCTTGGAAGACTTGGGTTATTATTGCGTGGATAACTTACCCGTCAGCCTACTGGAGGCATTTATTCAATCTGTACAAGGCAGTAAACAGAATATTGCTGTCAGTATTGATATCCGTAACTTGCCGAAAGAACCTAGTTTAGTGGAAGATGTTCTCGCTCAGCTTAAACAAAATAACGATGTCAGTGTGTTATTTTTAGATGCCAGCAAAGAGACGTTACTCAAGCGTTACAGTGAAACTCGTCGCATCCATCCGCTCTCTTTAAACGAAGACAAACCCACCCTAGCTCAAGCGATTGAACGAGAAAGGTATCTACTCGAACCCTTGAAAGAACAAGCCGACTTACTACTCGATAGTAGCAACCAATCGTTGCATGAATTGAGTGAAACCGTTCGTATGCGAATTGAAGGTCGGGAGCGTAAAGATTTGGTGATGGTCTTTCAATCGTTCGGTTTCAAATATGGTCTCCCAAGTGATGCTGATTACGTCTTTGATGTTCGTTTCCTACCTAACCCTCACTGGGAGCCCGATTTACGCCCTTTGACTGGCCTAGACGCACCGATCAAATCTTTTCTAGAAAGCCATAGCGAAGTGATGGAACTTAAGCAACAGATTCAAAAGTTCATCGAATATTGGTTACCCATGCTGGAAAAAAACAATCGCAGTTATTTAACCATTGCGATTGGCTGTACCGGAGGCAAACACCGCTCAGTCTACCTCACACAACAAATTGGTGAATATTTTGCAGAACTTGGTCACCAAGTACAAATTCGCCATCATTCGCTAGAGAAACTCGAATAGGCGCTATCATGTCACAGATCAGTCGTCAGGTATTGATTCAAAATCGCTTGGGTTTGCATGCTCGAGCGGCAGTCAAATTGGTTGAACTTGCTCAATCTTTTGATGCCATTATCACCATCCAAGGCCAAGAGGGTAAACAAGCCACCGCCGATAGCGTCATGGGCTTACTGATGCTTGATTCAGCTCAAGGTCAGATGATTACTATTTCAGCACAGGGCCCTCAAGCCGCCATTGCTCTTGATGCGGTTTGTCACTTAATTGAAGTGAAATTTGATGAGGATGACTAGGGGTTGTTGACCTGTCGAGTATGACGGAGAGGTTAACATTAATCTTTGATTAATAAATCAGCAAGCTTCGCTCGAGCCACTATCTTCTGGTTACTTGCCCCTAAAATTAAGTTACTATTCAATTCATTGTCTAAATTCAAGCATTAGGAGGAAGCTATGGCCGAGCAAATCGAGTTTGACCAAGCTCACCACACCCTCCAAGAAATTACCGAAGCCTTAGAAAATGGCCGATTCGTCCATGTCCGTCGTCAATTACAGGATATGGAACCGGAGGATATTGCTCATCTGTTAGAAGCCTCTCCTCGTAAGGCGCGTTATGTCCTATGGCAACTCACTGATCCTGAAGATTACGGCGAGATCCTTGAAGAACTCAACGAAGACGTTAAAGATGCGCTCGTTTCGAAAATGGCTCCCGAGAAACTGGCCGAAGCCACTGAGGGGATGGACAGTGACGATGTTGCCTATGTCTTACGAAGTTTACCCGATGACTTGTCCCGTGAAGTGCTTGCCCAAATGGATGCAGCAGAGCGGCTACGTGTAGAAACAGCTCTCTCCTATCCAGAAGACACTGCTGGTGGATTAATGAACACTGATGTCATCACGATTCGTGGTGATGTCGATGTGGATGTCGTACTGCGTTACCTGCGTATGAAAGGTCAACTTCCTTATGCCACAGACTCTTTATATGTCATTGATGCTGAGAGTAAGCTCATTGGTTACTTACCATTATCGACCTTAATCACAACACAGCCGGACATTCCAGTCAGTGAAGTGATGGAAGACGCAGATGAAGCGATCAATGTCGATGCTAAAGACTCCGATGTCGCGAGCCTATTTGAGCGGCGAAATTGGGTTTCAGCTCCTGTGGTTGATGAAAACCAGCACCTCGTCGGACGTATCACTATTGATGATGTGGTGGACGTGATTCGAGAAGATGCCGAGCACTCAATGATGAGTATGGCGGGGATGAACGATGATGAAGATACCTTTGCCCCCGTTTTCAAATCGGCACGTAAGCGCAGCATTTGGCTTGGTGCGAATGTTCTAGCCGCTTTAACCGCCGCTTCTGTATCCAATATGTTTGAAGCAACTTTAGAGCAAATGGCGGCCATTGCAGTATTAATGACCATTGTGCCGTCAATGGGCGGCGTGGCTGGCAACCAAACCGTTGCTTTGGTCATTCGAGGGCTTGCACTTGGACATATCGGCGACAGTAATAAACGAGAATTACTATTGAAAGAAGCCTCTATTGGCCTTCTCAACGGCATACTTTGGGCATTGACGATTGGTGCAATTGTGGTGGTTTGGAAGGGAGAATGGCTACTAGGTGGCATTATCTCTGCGGCAATGATGACCAACCTCTTTATCGCTGGCGTGGCTGGTGTGATGATTCCAATCTTACTCAAAAAAATGAATATCGACCCCGCGCTCGCTGGCGGTATGGCATTAACCACCGTTACCGATGTGGTGGGATTATCGGTTTTCTTAGGTTTAGCAACCTTATTTATCTAATTTATCTAACGTTTAGCCTCATCTCATTTAACGACTGCAAAAGCGCTGATTATATTCAGCGCTTTTGTGGTACCAGGGAGTGGCAAAGGTTATTCGCCTGCCACTTTCATGGATTCTAACAGCATTGAGCCGGTTTGAATTTGAGAGCGAGTTTCTACATCGCTACCCACCGCAATAATTTGCTTAAACATGGTTTTTAAGTTGCCCGCAATTGTCACCCCAGATACCGGGTATTGGATTTGTCCATTTTCTACCCAAAACCCTGCTGCACCACGCGAATAATCACCCGTTACAGTATTCACACCTTGCCCCATCACTTCCGTGACCAACAATCCGCGATCCATCGTTTTGAGTAGTTGAGCAAAATCTTGCCCTGTTGTTTGCACAAACCAGTTATGAATACCGCCCGCATGTCCCGTTGGCTGCATCTTCATTTTACGTGCGGCATAGCTAGTCAGTAGATAAGTATCTAGTATACCGTTGGTAATAATTTCACGATCTACGGTCTGTACCCCTTCACTATCAAAAGGACTAGAAGCTAAACCTCGTAAAATATGAGGGCGCTCGCTGATATTAAACCAATCAGGTAAAATTTGTTGTCCAAGATGATCGAGTAAGAAGGAAGATTTTCGGTACAAATTGCCACCGCTGATCGCCATGACTAAATGCCCTATCAAGCCGGTCGCCACATCCGCCGCAAATATCACTGGGTATTGCCCAGTTTTCAGTTGTTGGGCATCTAAGCGTTGGACAGTTTTTTCTGCCGCTTGTCGGCCAACCTCTTCTGGGGTCCATAAATCACCGCTATGGCGTGCAACGGTATAACTGTAGTCGCGCTCCATCTCACCATTTTGCCCTTCACCAATCACACAGCAACTGATGCTATGACGGCTAGAAGCATAACTGGCCAATAAACCATGACTGTTGCCATACACCTTAATACCATAGTGGCTATCGTAACTAGCACCGTCGCTTTGCTTGATTTTACGGCTAGAGTTCAATGCTTCTCGCTCTGCGGCAATAGCAATCGTGGCAGCACGATCAGGATCAGGTTCATCAGGATGAAACAGATCCAGATCAGGAATCGTCTGCACCATTAATGCTTTCGGTGCAGGGCCTGCATAAGGATCTTCAGACGTGTAATGAGCGATATCTAACGCCGCTAACACCGTTTGCTGAATGGCTTTTTCACTCAAATCAGAGGTGGATGCACTCCCCTTACGCTGCCCTCGATACACGGTGATGCCCAACGCCCCATCGCTGTTAAATTCGACATTTTCAACCTCACACATCCGGGTTGATACACTCAGTCCAGTGCTTTTGCTAATAGCGACTTCGGCCGCCTCCGCTTGAGCTGAGGCCATATCAAGAGCTTTGGCTACCGCCGCTTCCAATTCACTGCGCTGCATTGCGACTTGCTGTCTTATATCCATCTCTCATCCAACTAATTGAGCTTTTATCCGGTTAGGATAACAAGAATTTCGCTTTCTCCCCACGATTCTTGCTAAAATAGCTAAGATAAATAACTTATTAGTGAAGACTATGGCGCGTAAAAACCAAAAAGCTCCTTGGGAAGAGGAAGAAGAGATCATCTGGGTTAGTAAAACCGAGTTGAAAAACGATATGATTGAGCTACAAAAGCTCGGAGAAGAGCTGGTTGATTTAAAACCATCAGCGCTGCAAAAAATCCCGATGCCGGAAGATTTGCTGGACGCAATTAAAGATGCCCAGCGTTTCAAAAATGAAGCTCGCCGCCGCCAATTGCAATACATTGGCCGAGTCATGCGCAATATTGATCCGGAGCCGATTCAAGCCGCATTAGATAAACTGCGTAATAAACATTCGCAGTCAACCGCTGTTCTGCATAAGCTAGAACAGTGGCGAGATCGCATTGTGGCCGACGGTGACAGTGCGATTGAAGAGTTGATGCAACAATATCCAGCAGCTGATCGTCAGCGGCTGCGTCAATTAGCCCGTCAAGCAAGCAAAGAGAAAAAGGCGGAAAAAGCCCCAAAAGCCTCACGAGAAATTTTCCAAATTCTCAAAACACTCAATGATGAAGCAATCTAATTCATAATGGTGTTCAAAACTCGGCCAAAAAATACACACCAAGCGAACGTATTAACCTCGTTTGGTGTGCTATCTTGCGCCATTTCGTTTGGTGTCAAGCTTGAAGCCTATTAACTACCCGCGCGAATAAAATCGGCAAAAGCCGGATGATTTTGAGGCTCAGACAAAGTAGAAACGTCCCCTACCACTTCTACTTTTCCTTGATCCATAAAGGCAAAATGGCTGGCAATCGTTTTGGCATCATTCAAATGGTGTGTCACCATCAATACCGTAATATTTCGTGCTTGAGCCAGCGATTTCACCAATTGCAGCATTTCTTCTCTCAGTAGCGGATCTAAGGCAGAGAAAGGCTCATCCAACAACCAAATGGGATGAGACTGAACAAAGCAGCGTGCCAACGCTACACGTTGTCGCTGCCCGCCTGAAAGCTGTTCCGGTAATCGATCAAGAAATGGTTCAATACCGACTTGCTGGGCCGTCCATTGTACTTGATCTTTTTGCTGCACATTCAATTTCAGCCCAGGATGCAGTCCCAGCGCAATATTCTCTCGCACGGACAAATGACTAAATAGATTATGTTCCTGAAAGAGCATAGAGAAAGGACGCTGATAAGGCACTTTAGCCAATATGGACTGACCATCAACCCATATGTCACCGCTGTGTGGGGCAATAAATCCAGCCAACAAACTTAATAGGGTCGATTTTCCCGCGCCACTCGGCCCCATTAATGCAGTAATACTGCCTCGTTCAACTTGAAGATCAAACGAAAACCAGGCTTGTTGATACTGATAAGTCAATTGGTTAATTGCGAGCATCATACATCCTTATGATAGTGATGAAAGAGGCGCTCAACGCCGTAATAAACACCGACGCTAAGCACAAGCAAAGCCAAAGACACCACCGCAGCAGCCGTCATCTGATAACTGCCCAATAACTGGTAGAGATAAAGAGGCAAGGTGGTCAATTGCTGGCTACCAAATAAGGCAATGGCACTGAGATCCCCCATCGACAACAAGAAACTGATCGATAAAGCATGTGCAAAAGGCTTTTGTAATGCGCGCCACTCTATCAGCTTCAATCTTGCCCAGCCACGAATCCCCAAGCTGGCACATAAAAACTGATATTGCTGCTCAAGATGCAGCATAGGTTGAGCTAAGGTTTTAATAACATAAGGAAGCGCCATTAAGCTATTCACCACCACCACTAACCAGTAACCAATACTAAACACATCCATCGCTTGGCGAAGCAATAAGAACAGCCCGGTACTAATCACTAACCCCGGTGTCACCAGAATAATAGCGCCAATCAGTTCGATACTATTGGCTTTTTTAGGTTGATGCTGTATCCGCCAATAACGGCTGGTCAGCACAATCGCGCAGCCAATCCCAACGGCGATAGTTCCCGCTAAGCTGGCAATTTGCAATGAGGCGATGACAGCTGACCAAAATTCTTGGCGACGCAATATGGTAAAGAGTTGTACGTTCAGCCCACTAATGATCACCATCAGTAAAGGGGGCAAAACCAACAACAGCACCATTCCAATCCAGAATCCATCCCAAAGCCGATTAGCGAATGTCTCTTTGCCTAATCTAAACCATTCTCCAGCATGCCCTTGGCTAGCAGGCAATGGACGTGCAAAGCGCTGCATCGTGAGATAAAGTAAAGCGCATAACACCATTTGCCACAGAGCGAGCAAAGCTCCAGTAGCTAAATCAAAATCAAATTTAATCGCTTGATAAATCGCCAACTCAATCGTGGTCGATTTGGGGCCGCCCCCCAATGCCATGACGGTGGCAAAACTGGTAAAGCACAGCATAAAGACTAAACTTCCCACCGAAGGGAGCTGCTGGCGTAAGCGAGGCCACTCGACCGATTTAAACTTTTGCCATTGATTCATCCCCAAATGAGCACACAGTTTATGCTGTTCTACTGGAATACCTTCTAGGCTTTGCAGTAAAAGGCGACTGGCATAAGGCAGATTAAAAAACACATGAGCCAGCAAAATGCCATTTAAACCATAAATGGAGAAAGGTAACGGTTGCTGCCACTGGCTCAGCAGCTTGGCTAATAATCCGCTATTACCATAAATCGCCAATAGGCCAAACACCCCGACCAATACCGGTAATACTAGGGTCATGGCAAACAGTTTTAGCAGCAGATCTCGCCCTTTGAATCGTCGTCGATGCAAAGCATGAGCAACTGGGATCGCCAATCCGACACTGAGCAGGGTAGAAAGCAACGCTTGATAAAAACTAAACCAGGTGACATGACGAAAATAAGCATCACGCCAGATTTCTCCAAGCGCTAATGAAGGGGAATACCAAAATAGAGCGCCAATCGTAGCAAAAATAAAGAGCGCAACGAGACTTGCTAGCACAATTCCCCATTTCGGGGCTACCGTATTCATATCGTCTTAAAACGTTAACGCATGCTGCCATTCACGAATCCAACTCCGTCGCTGCTTAGCCACTTCGTGCTCTGAAAACGAGAGCGCTTTATTCGGAATCGATAAATTTGTATAACCTTGGGGCAGGGGAACATCGGTGACGGGATACATCCAGTTTGTAGTCGGGATCACCGACTGAAAATCATCGCTTAACATAAACTGCATAAAGCTGTCCGCGAGTCGCGAATGTTGACTACTAGCAACCTTTGCCGCCACCTCAATCTGTAGATAATGTCCTTCCTTAAAACTGGCCGCAGCATAGCGCTGATCTTTTTCCGCTATCGCATGATAAGCCGGAGAGGTCGTATACGAGAGCACCATATCCGCCTCGCCTTTTAAAAACATGGAGTAAGACTCTGACCAGCCTTTTGTCACCGTGACCGTCTTGTTCGATAACTGTTTCCACGCTTCACTGGCTTTGTCACCATACACAGACTTCATCCACAGCAATAAGCCTTGCCCTGGAGTTGAGGTGCGAGGATCTTGATAAATCACCTTAATATCGGAACGCTGCTCCACTAATTCTCGTAGGCTAGCTGGCGGATTTAATAGTTTTTCCCGATTGTAGATAAAAGCAAAATAGCCATAATCATAAGGAATAAAGGTCTTATCATCCCAGCCATTGGGTAACTGTATCGCGGCGGTATTGACTTGATGCTCGGTCAATAATCCGGTTTGTTTGGCCTCAGCCATTAAGTTATGGTCTAACCCCAGCACCACATCAGCTTGACTATTACGCCCCTCAAGACGTAAGCGATTAAGAATGGACACCCCATCATCCAATGCGACAAAATTAAGCTGGCAGTCACATTGCGCTTCAAACGCTTGTTTAATGGCCGGCCCCGGCCCCCAGTCCGCGACAAATGAGTCATAAGTATAAACAGTCAAGGTTTCATTACCTGCCCATGCCAGTGATGAGCAAAATAGACTAGCAACCACAGTAGCAGTAAGTTGATTATTCAAGGCTTGCGCTCCTTTATGAGCGGCACAGGCTTGAGAAAGAATGGATAAGTGCCTCATTCTGCTCAATTCCTACGCCAGCATTATCTGGTTCAGGTGTTTAACCACACAAAGTGTGACTAATGCGGGTCCCAAGCTTGGCTTGATCTCAGCGCCATCACTTTTAGCAATGGTAAGCTCCCCGATGAGTGAAGAAGATTGTAATCGTAAATGAGTAAAGAAGCTACTTACCGACGTTGATCATAACCCCAACGAGGCACAAGTCCTTGCTCAATACCCAAGTGATCCAAAATACGCGCAACCATAAAATCGACCAAGTCCTCAATCGAGGTTGGCTGATGATAAAATCCCGGCGCAGCGGGCATAATGGTGACCCCTAGTTGTGACAGCTTATGCATATTTTCTAAATGCAGTGTTGAGAATGGCGTTTCACGTACCACCAACAAAAGCTGACCACGCTCTTTGATCACCACATCGGCAGCACGTTCAATCAAATTGTCCGACATACCATGCGCGATGGCAGCGACACTCCCCGCCGAACATGGGCACACCACCATCTGTTTTGGCGCAGCCGATCCAGAGGCTACCGGTGAAAACCACTCCTCTTTCCCACACACCACCAACTGATTCGGATCACAATCAAAATGGGCAATTAACTGCTGTTTTGCGGCCTCGGGTTGACTAGATAACTGCAAACCGTGTTCGGTTGCCAGCACCACACGGGCCGCTGAGGAAATCAGTAAGTAAACCGTGTAATCGGCCGCCAGTAAACACTCTAAAAGACGCAGCCCATAAGGTGCGCCAGAAGCGCCTGTCCAAGCCAAAGTAATGGCTTGTTTTTTTTTGGTTAATGGTGTCATCGAATTAAATCGTCCTTCTTTTCATTCTCAGCCTGTTCACGCAACGTTGCCAACAGCTTGCTATGAATACCACCAAATCCACCGTTACTCATCACTAAAATATGATCGCCGGGCTGCGCTTCTGCACAAATTTCACTCACCAACACGTCCAGCTGATCGGAAGTATAAGCCGGAGCTTGGCATTGCTTAGCGACATCAGCCACTGACCACTCAATATTGTCCGGTTGATAGAGGTAAACCGAATCAGCTTGCTGTAAGGAAGCCGCTAACGTGGTTTTGTGTACCCCTAATTTCATCGTTGCAGAGCGAGGCTCTAACACCGCGATAATTTTTTGCTTACCAACTTTGTTGCGTAGCCCACCGAGAGTCAACTCAATCGCCGTTGGGTGGTGAGCAAAATCATCATAAACGGTCACCCCATTTTCTTGGCCTTTCAGCTCTAAGCGACGCTTCGTATTAATGAAACTGGCCAAGGCTTGGCAAGCTAACTCCGGCGTTACCCCGACATGTCGCGCCGCGGCAATCGCCATGAGGGCATTATTGACATTATGATCGCCAATCAGTGCCCAATCGACCTCACCCACAACTTCTCCATGGAAGTACACGGTAAAATGGGAACCTTCTGGATTTTGTTTTTCTGCCTGCCATTCACCTTGCTGGCCAGTAAACTCAGTTTCACTCCAACAACCTCGGGTTAAAACATCGGCTAAAGCGCTATCTTGCTTCGGTACCAGGAGTCGACCATTCCCCGGCACCGTTCGAACTAAATGATGGAATTGTCGTTTAATCGCTTCTAGATCATCAAAAATATCCGCATGATCAAACTCTAAGTTATTCATCACCAAGGTACGTGGATGGTAGTGTACAAACTTAGAACGCTTATCAAAAAAAGCACTGTCATATTCATCAGCTTCCACCACGAAAAACATGCTGTCTCCTAACCAAGCGGAAAGACCAAAGTTACCAAGTACGCCACCCACCAAAAATCCGGGTTGATAGCCACAATGCTCGAGAATCCAAGCCAACATGCTGGATGTGGTGGTTTTACCATGAGTACCCGCCACAGCCAGTACCCAGCGATCATGAAGCAAAAAATCATGCAGCCACTGAGGGCCAGAGGTGTAACGAAGGTTATGATTGAGCACATACTCCACACACGGATTTCCGCGGCTCATGGCGTTGCCTATCACCACTAAATCTGGTTTAGGTTCTAATTGCACAGGGTCAAATCCTTCAATAATTTCAATCCCTTGTGTCTCTAGCATCGTGCTCATCGGCGGATAAACATTAGCATCACTCCCTGTTACTTTATGACCAAGTTGACGAGCCAGCATAGCCACGCCGCCCATAAAGGTGCCACAAATCCCCAAAATATGAATGTGCATCCAACTAACCTCATCAATGCGGTGTTATCTAACAAGCATTATCCTGATTCAAGTCATAAAAGCGAGCATCGAAAATCAACGTAATGTAATTTTAAAATAGTCGACAACTAAATTGAGATCTCAAACAGTTAGTTTATTACCCGTAAAAAGATCTAAGCCCTAAAATCCTCGCAAGGCGCGTGTGAATACCGTTCTAAAGACTCAACCAACATCCATCACCGCGTTGATAATCCCCCCATGATAAAAAATGTTAAGGAAATTACATGTCGAAGATGCGCACCCTTGGCGAGTTTATTGTTGAAAAACAACATGACTTCCCTCATGCAAGTGGTGAACTCTCCTCACTGCTCGCCTCTATTCGCCTCGCTGCCAAAATTGTTAACCGTGAAATTAATAAAGCGGGACTGGCTGATATCACAGGCGCTTCCGGTCAAGATAATATTCAAGGTGAAGAACAACAAAAGCTCGACCTCTACGCAAATGAAAAATTCAAAGCGGCACTGGAAGCTCGCGATCAAGTCTGTGGCGTGGCAAGTGAAGAAGAAGATGAAGCAGTTGCTTTTAATAAAGATCTCAACAAAAATGCAAAATATGTCGTCCTTATGGACCCTCTAGATGGTTCATCTAACATTGATGTCAATGTCTCGGTAGGCACGATCTTTTCCATTTATCGCCGAATTTCTCCCGTCGGAGCGCCCCCTACCGCTGAAGACTTTTTACAACCCGGTCATAAACAAGTCGCGGCGGGATACGTTATTTACGGTTCTTCTACCATGCTAGTTTATACCACGGGTCATGGTGTCAATGGCTTTACTTACGA
Source organism: Vibrio sp. 1-1(7) (assembly GCF_013048485.1). Classification (NCBI taxonomy): domain Bacteria; kingdom Pseudomonadati; phylum Pseudomonadota; class Gammaproteobacteria; order Vibrionales; family Vibrionaceae; genus Vibrio; species Vibrio sp. 1-1(7). The sequence goes on from NZ_VHSP01000004.1 coordinate 54,941, forward strand.
CCCCTCCATTGGTTCATTCTGTTTATCTCATGAAAATATGCGTATTCCAGAACAAGGGAAAATTTATTCCATCAACGAAGGCAACTATATTCGCTTTCCCACTGGGGTAAAAAAATACATTAAGTACTGTCAAGAAAGTGTCCCTGAAGAGAATCGCCCTTACACGTCACGCTATATTGGCTCTTTAGTGGCTGACTTTCACCGTAACCTACTTAAAGGGGGCATTTACCTTTATCCAAGCACCCAAAGTCATCCAAACGGAAAGTTACGTTTGCTATACGAATGCAATCCGATGGCATTCTTAATTGAACAAGCGGGTGGTTTAGCCTCTGATGGTGTTGATCGTATTCTTGATATCAAACCAACCGAGCTACATCAGCGAGTGCCATTTTTTGTCGGCTCAAAAACCATGGTTGAGAAAGTCGAAAGCTTCCTCGCCAACCATCCTGATGAATAACGCGATTCCGATCCTTTGTATTCCAATCATTGGTTAAAACATTCCCCAACACGATCACATAGATAGGGTTGGGGAATCGACTTTTCTCATGCATTTAAAAACGGGTTGACACTCTCTGCCAACATCCTCTTGGGGATCGGAATATTTACAGGTAAACTTTGCCCTTTATTGTGTATCGGTTTTGCACCTTTACTCAGTTTGCATAATAATTAATGACGTTTTTTGAAGTCCGGTTAACAAAAAGGAAACCTTAATGAGTTTAAATCATGTGCCAGCAGGCAAATCACTGCCTGACGATATCTATGTTGTGATTGAAATCCCAGCCAATGCTGATCCTATCAAGTACGAAGTCGATAAAGACTCTGGCGCGGTATTTGTTGACCGCTTCATGTCAGCACCTATGTTTTACCCATGCAACTACGGCTATGTCAACCATACACTATCGTTAGATGGTGATCCTGTGGATGTACTTGTCCCAACGCCATTCCCGCTAATGCCTGGTTCAGTGATTCGTTGCCGCCCTGTGGGTGTGTTGAAAATGACCGATGAGTCCGGTGAAGATGCGAAAGTGATCGCGGTGCCACACTCAAAACTTTCCAAAGAGTATGATCACATTCAAGATATCAATGATGTGCCAGAGCTGCTTAAAGCGCAAATTACTCACTTTTTTGAGCATTACAAAGAATTAGAAAGTGGTAAATGGGTAAAAGTAGAGGGTTGGGAAGATGCCGCCTCTGCTCGCGCAGAAATTTTGTCTTCTTACGAGCGTGCTCAGCAGAAATAGACTTTCATTTCCGCCACGTCAACAGCCAGCTCTCATGAGTTGGCTGTTTTACCATTGGCGACGAAAATTTAAATACGTTGGCACCAATCTCCAGACTCAATCAAGTTGGTTAATCCACTGGTATCTTGATAGATATAGATCCAAGCAAGTCCATAGGGCGTGTCGATCGTTTCTCGCCGATATTCAACGGGAACATCTTCTAATACATCCAGCTTGATCAAGGTTTTCTCATCGACTTGATATACCTCCCCTTTAATGGACTGCTGGCCAGCAATCAACCCTGGATAAGGGCCAAGATCATGTAACGCATAGCTCGGTGGCGTTTCAAAATAACCTAACAGCTTACTTCCATTTAAATAATCATGGTGGCTTTCCCCCTGTCGCAGGGTGCCATAAACAAAAACCAGATGCATGGTTTTCTCCTCAGTTAAATTCAAACCGATAAAGCAGATCGATTGCGCTGTCTAGTCCAGAAACCGCTTCTAGATAAAGATCTTTCATCAATCGGTAACGCACAGTAAATTGGCCAACTGAATTAAAGATACCAACACCATACTTTACTTGCAGTCCAGGTAAAATATAGCCACTTACGGTAATTTGCGCCTCCTCTCCCGAGCCCGTTGTATCTAATTGTAGATCTTGCACACCAAATTCTTCACCAATTCGCCCCACCAATTTACCACTTTGCGCTAAGCTTAGCCCGATAAGGGTCATGGTCATCGCATTACCGCCCGCTTCACCATCAATATCTTGTCCACGCAGTAAGTAAGATAACGCATTCGCTTGTGGTTTCGCTGGCTCAGAGAAAATAGAGATCATGGGCTCATCTGCAGGCCCTGTGACTTGAATCCCGGCGATGACACCATCTTGGGTGTTATTCGGATTACGAATCGCTTTAATGGAAACAAAGGGCTGATCCACAGGGCCATTCATTAAAATTTTCCCTTCTTGAATCTGCAGATCTTGGCCAAATGATCGATACTGACCTTGCAAAATATTAACCTCACCGATCACCAATGGCCCACGATCACGCTGAGTAAAATTCAATCGCCCTCGTAGCCCCCCTTCTAAGCCAAAGGCACTCAGACGAACATCCTCACCAATCACGATCTGTAAATCTGTTTCAAACCGTAACGGTAAACGACTTTGCTCACTTAAAGGCTGCAAATCTTTACTCAATATAATTTGATCCTTAGACACTTCGATGGCGCTCGAAGGTAGCTCTTCGACCGTAATCCGCCCCCAAGGGAGGTTTATCGACCCCGTAACTTGTGCCAGATTCGGTTGCATGGTTAAAGTTAAATCAGGAACTACCTTCATTTTCACAATCGGTGGTATATCCAGCAGTAATGAATCTGCAAACACTCGACTATTGACCTGCCATTGATCCATATCATGCCAATCGGCATCACCGGTAATATTCAGTAAGCCATCTTGCGTACCAATCTGCGCGTGTAGCGTCGCTTGATAACCCAAAAAGTCTATTGATGCTTGACCGGAATCCATATCAATCGGAGAAATGTCACCTTTCAGTTGTACATCGTTTAGTCCAATATGCCCTTGCACTTGTGGATGCAACATCGCGCCTTGTAGGACTAGATCCGCGGTGATGGTCGATTTTGCTTGGCTATACTCTCCAATTAAGGGAGCCAAAAAATCAATATTAAATGGGGTAAGCTTAATCACGGCTGCCAATTGCTTCTCTTCTTGAGTCACATCTGGAATGCTCATTTGGCCAGAAAAATCGCCATTATCTGTGATATTAAAATGCCAATCTGCCTTTAGGGTATTGCTCGCAAGTTGAGCATTGATGTCGATATTATCCCAAGCCAACCGGATCGGTTGTTCGAGCGTTTGCTGAATTTGTCCTGCCGGAAGCTGTAACGAGACATCCACTTGAGGGGGGGAATCTGGTGACCATTTAGCCGCCAGCCGTCCATTCACTTGCCCTTGAAGTTGTGTATCTTGAGGAAGATACACGGCTATTTGTGGAAATGAAAACTGCTTAATCGCTAAATCAACGTCCCCTTGTTGACCAACTGTTGCTGGCTGAGTGAGACACAAAGATGAATCCGCTTGTAACCAACAATGAGGTTCAATAATCACAGCTTGCTGTTCAAGATCAGCATGTATATCGGTCGCTTGATTCAACACCCAACGCCCTTGCTTGGAAGTGACATCCATCCGCTCCAATTGCCCTTGCCAGATCAGGTGAGGCTCCTCTTGCAACATGCCTTGGATAGCTAAGTGAGTTGAAACCTGTTCAGAATCAACCTCCAGCGTTAAGTGATGCTTTGGCAATAGGCCATTTACCGTCAGCCTGACGCTGTCTATCGTTTGATCTTGATAGTCGATCTCATTGACCGCTAAACGCAGATTCGCCTTAAGCTCTGGCATTGGCATCACATCACCGACTAAATGCACTTGTTTAATGCTTGCTTGATCTTGCCAAATCAGTTGATTCGCGTGTAACGCTAAATGAATATTCGGCTCAGAGATGGCTCCGCGCAGTGCGATATCGCCTTGAACTTGGCCAAAAAGCTCCGGGAACGTTTTATCCAGTGCTTGCAAGTTTAATGCGACATTCATATGCCATGCTTTATCCAACTGGCCTTTAGCCGTTAGTGAATTGGGGCCATGAGCTAGCGAAAGTCCTGAAGTGGCGATGCGAAATTCGCCACGCCCTGCCATATCATCCGCCGTTAGATCGCCTTTAATATCGAGAGGAAATCCTCGGACTTTTCCCTGAATATCTAAAAGCGGTAAATCAACTTTCCACCCGCCTTGCTCAGTCAGTTGTCCCGATGTAACGAATTGCCCCTGAATGACTCCCGGCAGTTCCGGCCATTGCATTTCAGGTTGAATATCACTCATATCAAGTTTGGCGTGCCACTCAATTAAATCAGCCCAATCCGCCGTCACCTGTCCTCGTATTTCACCGCCTAACGTTTTCAACTGTAATTGATGCAAAGCTAGGTGGCTCATTGAACCTTCACCTTGCAAAACAAATGCTGAATCAGGCAGATCGCGCCCAGAAAAAGTACTCTCTAACTCCAGTCGGTAAGCCGTCAATGAGCCTTTAGCGCCAATATGGGGAGCCGTAATAAAATATTCTCCATCACCATTCAATGGCCACTGAGCGTCAAGTTGTTCAATGCGAACCTCAAAAGGCAATTTAGTTTTCAGCGGTTGTAAATGGGCATACAGTTTGGCTTTTGCCCGACCTGACAATTGAGCAGCGAGAGTAAGATCGGCAACACTACCGGTTGCGTTTAATTGTAGAGTTTGCCCTTTTAGCGCTTGCTGTTTCAATAACGAACTCAGTGTCAGGTGGAGAGGATAATCGCCACTTAAGGTGGTTTTAGCCGCTAATGTTGCCGCTAACTGCGGCATATCTAGTGCTAAGTTTTTCACTTCCACTTCAGACTTAAAGGCACGAGCCTCTAACGACAACTGATTAATTTGTATTGGATTTTCTTGCTGTAGTATTGCATCTTTCAATTCAAAGCCGCTCAACTCAACCCGCAAAGGTATGCTCACCTCCGGCAATGTAAGTGGCATATTCGCCATTGAAGAGGGAAGCGTTTCATCGGATGGTGAGGCCTCGGCCAATGTGATACGAACGCCGTTCCATTGTGTTGGGTCAATTCTTAAGCGATTATTTTGCAGCATTCCCCCCGTTGCAAAATGTTGCCAAGCGATATGATGACCAAGCAAATTAAGCTCAACATTATTTAGCGTTAAGCGCCCAACTCTGATCGGAATCGGACTTGAAAAGTGAGTCATGGGATCAGGAGATGACGCTGTAGTACCGTGCTCTTCTGCCGTCGGTAATTGCGGTAGCTTGACCGCTAAACCAGAAACAATAACGTCATTAATACAGACCATGGGCTCAAGCAAACAATTGGCGTTTATCGCAAGCGTTAGCTGTTCAAGAGTGACCTGCAGCGACAAGGCCTTATCGTTGAACGTGACATTATGTAAGGTAAAACGGGGAAATAAAGCACCTTCACTCTCGCTAACAGAAAGTTCAGGTAACGCTTTATGTACTCCCCATAACACAACATTTAAGCCTGGATGAGTAAACAATATACCAGCCAGTAACAAAAGTAGCATGATCACCACTCCTGCGAGGCTGGCAGACAACCATTTGCTCCATTTGATTGCCCGCTTTATCATAGTTCAGGCCCTAAAGTGAAGTGGATCTTAAACTGGTCGCCAGGGTCAGCATCTAATCCCCAAGCAAAATCAAGCCGCAGCGGCCCCACGGGAGAAATCCAACGCAAGCCAAAACCGGTTCCGGTTTTCCAATCAGGATTGTCGTTAAAAGCATCCCCAGAGTCGACAAATAAAGCCCCCCACCAATTACCGGTTAAACGATATTGATACTCAAGTGAGCTGGTCGCCATGTATTTGGCTCCAGTTAATGAATTACTTTCATCACGTGGTGAGACGGACTGATATCCATAACCTCGCAAGTTATTATCCCCCCCGGCAAAAAATCGTAGCGAAGGCGGGAGTTTCTCGAATTCCTCGGCGAAATTCGCCCCCCCATTGACTCGTATTAAACCACGATGGTTATTACCGATACTGCGCAACCAAGAACTGCCAGCTTGAACTCGCGTAACCCGTGTTTCAGAAACAAATTCAGGATCACCATATTCAATCGTGATGCTCTGTTTATCTCCCCAGGTTAATAAAGCACGATCCATCCGAGTCCGAGTCCGTGTGTAAGTCAACCCTGGCAATACAAATTGTACGCTATCGTCAAGGACACCTTGCTCATAGTTTTCTATCAAATAACGAACAAACAAAGTTCGCTGCCAACCACTGTCTAATCGCCAATGTCGCTCGAGCGATAAGTTAGATTCAAGGCTTTTCGTATCTCGATTATCGACATGCTTCATCCCATATTGGATACGATAATACTGGTGTAACACATCTTGTAACGGGATTTTATAACCGGCAGTAATACTCTGCTCTGGATCGGAAATCGAAAAACTACTATCAAAACTGTGTCCTAAATCGTTCACCCACGGTTTTTTCCATTTCAAAGAACCGCGCACGCCAACATCAGTCGAATAACCTATCCCGGTTTCTAATTGATTACGTGCTTGAGGTGCTAAAGAAACGATCATGGGGAGTTGCCGTTGCCCCGAGTCAATGTGACTAAGATCGGGCTTAACAAAAACGGAAGAAAACCAATCGGTATTGGCTAAGTTAAGATTGAATTGACCGACTTGCGAGACTAAATAAGGATCGCCTTGCTTAAACGGTTGCAATGAATGCACGCGTACCTCTTCAATTTGACTGCCAGAAATTGTCGTGGCCCCAAAATGATAACGAATACCGCTATCAAAATGTAATCGTACAAAAGCCTGATGCAGGTCAGGAACGACTTCTAATCGACTCAATTGAAAGTCACCGTCAAAATAGCCTTTTTGTAGGGCCAAATTACGCAAGGATGACTTTAAACTCTCATATTGGCTATGGTTAAGTGGTTGACCAACCGTTAATCCACTTCGTTCAATTAAGCGCATAAAATCAGCATCTTGTTGTGCTTCACCGTCAACAGTAATCTCAACAAGCGCTAAACGAACCACCTCTCCAGGATCGACACGCACAGTCATCGCTTGATCAGGCTCTGTCACTTCAAAAATAAAGGTCGGTTGGTAATAACCCAACGCCTTTAATGCTTCGGCCATTCTTCGCTCTAAACGAGATTGAAAACGTAATTGAGTCGAATAATCACTGTCCGCTATCGAAGACAAATAGGCATCAACATTATCTTTTAGATCCCCACTCAAGCCTCGAATGGTTAAATCAACCTTCGCCAGCACAGTGCAAGAGAAGCATAAAGCAACGAATAGGATAGAGAATCGAAGTGATTTCATATTCAACAGTGATGAAGCGCCTTACCGCAAGCTAGGTTAATAGACATAAAATCATACCGACTCTAAGATAAGAAGTCTGTAGGATAACCCCTCATAAGCTTATCGATAACCATAAAAATCGTCATAAAGAGAGCGAACTTATCCAAACAATCATTGAATGATAAATGTTGATGATTGGATAAATCATTTCAGTTGATCTCACTACCGCAAGATGTTTTTATCCAACTCTGCCAGTGAGACACAGAATTTCACTCAACGTTCCATTGACTATAATGAATAAGGAATATCCCATGCTCAACAAATCTTCGCTTATTTCAGCGGATCAAGCCTTACCTGGCCGAGAGACTCCCATCGAGTTTGAAGACAAACACTTTATCCATCACACCCCTCTGCGCAGCCAACCTAGCGCGGGACAAGAGCAATTACTGATTGGGATGGGCTGCTTTTGGGGCGCTGAGCGACTATTTTGGCAACGCCATGGGGTCGTTTCGACGTCTGTCGGTTATGCGGGCGGCTTTACTCCAAATCCTACTTATCAAGAGGTTTGTACCGGCCAAACTGGCCATGCAGAAGTGGTCCGAGTGATCTACGATCCCGAGGTTCTACCTTTTAAAAAACTCCTGCAAACCTTTTGGGAAAATCACGATCCGACCCAAGGCATGCGGCAAGGTAATGATTTAGGCACTCAATATCGTTCGGTGATCTACACTTACACCGATGAACAACAAACGCTGGCCGAACAGAGCCGCGCAGAATATCAAGCATTGCTCAGCCAACACCATAAAGCGGCGATCACCACCGAGATTACTCCTGCTGGCGCTTATTATTTTGCGGAAAGTTCTCATCAACAATATCTAGCTAAAAACCCGCAAGGATATTGCGGCCTAGGTGGTACCGGGGTGTGCTTTTTATAAGTAATCATCCCTCGGACTAATGTAACGCTCGCTTCAGTAATACCAATGAAGCGGGTTTATCAATCGCTGGTTGAATGATAAAAGAGCCTTCTTGTATGAGCCATTATTTAAGTACGAGCATAATTTTTACTCTTTGCTATAGCCTGCCAGTTTGCGCTATTGAGCTCAATCTGGGTCTACAATTAACCACCAATAACATTGATGTGCGTGACGAGTCAGCTCAAAACATTGCACAAATGAGCAACAAGCTCGCTCTGTCTCCAACAGTCTCTCTCTTATCAAAAGGCTATTATCTTTCAGAGCAAAGTTCATTCGGTGTACAGTTTCAACTCGATGGCAACCTGATCAAAGTTGATCGACAAACGCTTCATCAAAACAATCAGCTAACCAATCTTGATACCAAAATATCTGGTTATGCTTTTTATGCCATGCCACTATTTTTTTACCATTTTAATCGCCATCAGCCAGATGAATGGCAAATAAAAACTGGAGTTGGGGTTGGTTTGGGATACCTTAATCTACGCGGTAATTATCAAATTACTCAACCATCTCATCCTGAATTTGGCGAAACAAAAAACATTCGATTTAGTAAATTTGGTGAGGCGATTGGGGTCTATTTGGAAGTCAAAAAAGGCAAACATGCGTTCTTGCTCTATAATTTTAGTCCTTACGTTAACAACAGTGATTACCAATTTCAGGAACATAATGCGGTTCTCGCTTACCGATATACCATTAACTTAAACCATTTATTGGTTAAAACGGACTCACCATGATAAAAAAAACATTGCTCACGCTACTGCTCTCTAGCTATACCTTAGTCACATCGGCACATAATTTAATGCTTGGCCAACCACTTCCACCCGTGAATGTCGAAAAATATGGCGAAGTAGTTTTAAAGGGAAAAGAGCCTCAGTTTGTGCCTTGGAGTAGTACACAATTAGCCGGTAAAGTCAGAGTGATTCAAGCCCTGGCTGGACGAAGTGCAGCAAAAGAGATGAATGCTCCGTTGATGGCAGCGCTGACAGCAGCACAATTTCCACCGCAACACTATCAAACAACCTCAATCATTAATCAAAATGATGCCATTTGGGGAACCGGATCATTTGTGAAATCATCAGCAGAAGAGAGTAAAAAATCATTTCCTTGGTCCTCTATTGTTCTCGATGCCTCTGGTGTTGTCGCACAAAGCTGGGCATTACCCGAAAAGTCATCAACGATTATTGTGTTAGATAAACAAGGGTTAGTCATATATATCAAACAAGGCGCTTTAAATGACGATCAAATTAACCAAGTGCTCACATTAATTCAAACGCATTTAACCTCATCATAACTCATCGCTGCCACTCTTTGCTTGCTTGCCAACAGAATTGTTATATTATAACAGTTCTGTTTTTCTTATACGGTGAATTATGAAGCTCAGCTTGCAACATTTGCGTCTTAATACTCAGGCTGTCGCTTTAGTTGCTGTCTTATTGAGTCTATGGCTAAATGTCGCTTCGATCATTCATCAATTGGATATCGACCCAAGCCATCATGAGCATCATCACTGTCAATTATTTTCAGTGGCTCAACATGGGTTAAGTCATGTGATGGCGACTCCTCCCATTTGGCCAAACCGGTACCCAACTGCCCGTTTTTTTCGTCTGTTTTCTAGCGTACTGAATCAGTTTGCTTATTTAGCACGCTCCCCGCCCAGGTCTGATTTTCTATTTTAATTTATGCTTTCCCCCTGATTATAGGGGCCAACTTATTTTATTATGATGGAATTGATGACTATGTTCACTAAACCTTTACTCGTGTTAAGTCTCTCTGCTGCTTTATCCGGCGGGGTTTTCGCTCAGGATTTTCGCCAACATGATGCCCATGTTCATGGACATGTTGAACTCAATATTGCACAAGATGGGCACGACTTATTGATTGAAGTCACTGCGCCAGGTGCTGATGTGGTTGGATTTGAACATCCACCAGAAACCGATCAAGAAAGACAAAGCCTAAACCGTGCCCTAGAAATTCTAGAGCAGGCCAATGGCTTATTTAACTTAACGACCCAAGCAAACTGTCAATTGGAAGAGGCACATATTACTCATTCACTCGATGGCGAAAAACATCATACTGATCAACATCACCATGAGCATGAACATCATCACGACCACGACCACGACCACGACCACGACCACCAGCATGGTGAATTTAACGCCCAATACCACTACCATTGTGAAAATATTTCTGACCTTCGTCACATCGACAGCCAGTGGTTTAAGTTATTTCCAAGCACAGAAAAAATGAGTGTAAATTTGCTGACAGATAAAGTACAAACCGCCTTAGCGTTGACGCCAAAACAAACACGTATTTCACTCTAACGTTTATTTGGGTAAGTAAATACTTACCCATTTTTCTGTAAAAGGAACCGTGATGAACGCAACCTTTCCCAATACCACCGCCGCAATCATTGAATTGGAGCGAGTCAAATTTCAGTGGCCAAATAACAACCAAGTGACTTTAGATATTGAAAAACTCTCTGTTTCAGCCGGAGAGCACTTATTTATTAAAGGGCCAAGTGGCTGTGGTAAATCTACCTTGTTAAGCTTACTGACAGGAATTCATGTTGCCAATCAAGGTCAAGTCCGTCTACTTGGACATGATCTTGCTCAATTGAAAGCGCAACAACGCGATCGTTTTCGAGCCGATCATATTGGCTACATATTTCAACAATTTAATTTATTGCCTTATCTCTCGCTGGTTGAAAATGTCATCCTTCCTTGTCAGTTTTCATTACCGCGCCGAAAAACCATCCAAGGCAGCCTGAAACATCGAGCCATTGAATTACTGACTCAATTACACTTACCAACATCGCTATTGCATAAACCAGTGTTGGAGTTAAGTATCGGTCAGCAGCAACGAGTCGCGGCAGCCAGAGCATTAATCGGGGAACCGGCTTTATTAATCGCAGACGAACCGACCTCCGCCTTAGATTACGATAACCGTACCGCTTTTATTGAACTGTTATTAGAAGAGGCTAATCGGATTGGTTCAACATTGGTATTTGTCAGTCATGACCCAAGTTTAGAAAAACTTTTCCAGCGTAGTGTGTACTTACCTTCCTTAAATCAGGCACGAGGTATCGAATGAATGTTATCTATAATTTAGCTTGGAAAAGCTTACTCAATAGAAAAGCAACGGCCTTATTAACGTTATTAACTGTTGCGATTTCCGTGATGCTTCTTGTGGGAGTTGAACGAATTCGAACTCAAGCTAAAGCAAGCTTTGCAAATACCATTTCAGGCACAGACCTCATTGTCGGCGGACGTTCAGGCCAAGTGAACTTACTACTTTATTCAGTCTTTCGTATCGGTAATGCGACCAATAATATTGACTGGAAAAGCTATCAAGAATTTAGTCAACACCGAGCCGTAAAATGGGCCATTCCAATTTCCTTAGGTGATTCTCATAAAGGATTCCGAGTGATGGGAACAAACCATAGTTACTTTGAACATTTTCGCTATGGACATAAGCAACCACTCACGCTTGCCAAAGGAAGAGCTTTTACTGGTTTATTTGAAACGGTTCTCGGTGCAGACGTTGCCAAACAACTCGGTTATCAATTAGGTAGCGAAATTATTATCGCTCATGGCATCAGTGATGTGGGTTTTAGTCGACATGATAACTTACCTTTTACCGTCGTCGGAATTTTAGCGCCAACAGGAACTCCAGTGGATAAAACCGTCCACGTTTCTCTTGAAGCCATTGAAGCCATCCATGTAGGCTGGGAATCGGGGGCCAACTTAGGCCACACCCCCAATAAGCAGCAATTAGAACAATATCAATTTACGCCAAAGCAAATTACCGCCATGCTACTTGGTCTAAATTCGAAAATTCAAACCTTTGCCTTACAAAGACAAATTAATCAATATCGGGATGAACCACTTAGTGCTATTTTACCTGGCGTCGCCCTGCATGAACTTTGGGGCATGATGTCGGTTGCAGAACAAGCGTTAAAGGCTGTTTCTATCTTTGTGGTCATTACCGGACTACTTGGAATGCTGAGTAGTTTACTCACTAGTCTACAAGAGCGACGAAGAGAAATGTCTATTTTACGTGCTATGGGCGCACAACCTAAGCATGTTTTTATGTTATTAATTAGTGAAGCAACGGTTTTGACTTTTTTCGGGATTCTGACCGGAATCATTGGCTTATATACTCTACTAGCCTTCGCCGCACCGATCATAGCCAGCCAGTATGGTATTCAGTTATCGTTGCAATCATTGACGACTTATGAATGGCAGCTACTGGCTTATGTGCAGATCGCGGGGACCATGATCGGCTTTATTCCGGCTCTGCGCGCCTATCGACAATCACTGAGTGATGGTATGACCATTAGACTTTAGGAGATCTTGATGTACAAAGGATTACTCAGCCTAACTTTAACGATACTGATGCTGTTTGTACCTCGCGCTTATAGCCATGGTGAGGTTCTCAAACTCGATTGGATTGATCTTATTCCAGAACATGAACGCCACCTAGTGGATAAAATAGGCATGCCCATGGTGGATCATAACCGTGAATTACCCGCCCAGCAGAATCAGATCGGCAGTGTTCGCTCTGAACTTAATGGCAGCAAAGTAAAAATACCAGGGTTTGTGATCCCTTTAGAAGGTGATGAAAATACTGTCACTGAATTTTTACTTGTCCCTTACTTTGGTGCCTGTATTCATGTCCCGCCACCTCCCCCGAATCAAATTGTTTATGTGAAATTCCCGCAAGGCGCTCCAGTACAACAATTATGGGATGTGGTTTACGTTATAGGCACGCTAAAAACACAGATCGTCAGCGTTGATATCGCAGAAACGGGCTACCTTATCGAAGGCGAGGCACTGGCCGATTATGATGATATGTAACTATTAGTTATAAAAATGATCACCTATCGAGCCATCTTATTTACACAAGATACTTGGCCAGATAACTAAGTAAGCCCAAGTAAACCATGAATAGTAATGTGGCCGATAGGTATTTAAACCAGCGACTTCCTTTATTGCACTTCATCATCACCCCACAAATATGATAACAATTTTAACAAATTATTATCATATTTGATAGGGCAAATTTGTGCGCTATCACCAAGAGTTTCACTAGTCCCCTAGCTCAATCCAAGGTACATTTTATTCTATTGTTTCGATGATGAAATTTGGTACCACATGGCCGAGCTAAAATCCTCTGTCGTGATTGAACACCCAACCACGACCGAATCTCATAAAGAAAAAAAATCCAGCTATCTCAAAGATAGCGCGAGCCGCATTTCTACCATTGCTAAGCAACATGGACTTGATGCGCTATTGCTCTCAGAAAAACCACAAAAAACCGCCTTAGATCGGGCACTAAAACGTGAGCGAGATCGTAAAGAGCAGCGCCAAAAAAATTTAGAGCACATTATTCAACTGGCACATGTGGCATGTCACAACGAAACGGCCGGTGATCCGGATCAAGATTGGTTATATCGCTTCTTCGATATGGCTCAGGACATTCATAACTCCTCCATGCAGCGTCTTTGGGCTCAAGTACTCAAGCGAGAAGTCACAAATCCAGGCTTTACCTCCATGAAAGCATTAACGGTACTGCAGAGTATGACACCAAAAGAAGCGCAAATTTTACAACGCGCAGCCACATTAGCATGTAGCTTTGGTAGTGATACCAGCTTGAAGGTACTGTTTGGATTAAAAATAAATAATGGTCTTTTTAGTTTAGGAAAGCGCAACTCGACCATTACACTAAATATTGGTAGCCACCAATTGCCTTATTCCAGCTTACTGGTGTTAATTGAACTCGGCTTATTGCACGCCACGGAACTAGAGTCCGGAGAAATTGAGCTCGACCCACCGCTTAGCTTCAATTATCAAAATAAGCACTTGACGCTTAATGCCACTTCGAAAGGCGTCCATTTACTGTATTATCGTTTCACTCCAACAGGCAATGAATTGTGTCGACTGCTTGGTAATAAACCCAACATGAGCTATTACGATCAACTGATTGCTCTACTTGGTCAGAAATTTGTTGTCCACAGCGATAGCGCCAATACCATCCATCATACAGTCTAACCATCACAAGCCGTAACAGTCGGTTGCTATTGTTGGGCGATCAAGGCTTAGTTCAGATGAATGACACCACGTTGATGCAAATAGTCTAAACAGGTTTCTACTAAGGTCTCAACGCCTGCTTCTCCTGCCGGTAAATCGAGTTCGGCTGCCAAAGGGGCTTCATAAACTGCATCAATACCAGTGAAGTGAGTTATTTGACCCGCACGAGCCTTTTTATATAATCCTTTAGGATCTCGTTGTTCACAGACCGCTAATTGAGTATTAACATACACTTCAAAAAATTCTCCTTCTGGTAATAGCGCTCGCACTAACTGCCGCTCTTCTCGATAAGGTGAAATAAATGCGGTCAATACAATTAATCCCGCATCCGCCATGAGTTTGGCTAACTCACCAATTCGGCGAATATTCTCTCTCCTATCTTGTACAGAAAAGCCTAAATCGCCACACAAACCATGACGCACATTATCGCCATCCAATAAATAGGTGTGGTAGCCTAATTGTGCAAGCCGGTTTTCTAAAGCCCCAGCAATGGTTGATTTTCCTGCACCAGACAGCCCAGTAAACCACAATACCGCAGGACGTTGATTTTTAAGCTCTGCCCGGTATATTTTATCAACCTCGTGATGATGCCAAACAATATTGTCCTTTATTTGACTCATAAACGCTCCTTCAACATTGAAAGATCACGAGCGTTCCAATGTGGGAAATGTTTACAAATCAGCGTATTGAGTTCTAACTCAAACGCTGAAATAGAATGGCGTTCTGGTAATATGCTAGTTAACGACTCACGAACCAATCCAGCTCCAACCGTGACATTGGTTAAGCGATCAATAATAATAAAGCCACCAGTATCGGCACAATCTAAGTAGTGATCCAACGCGATTGACTGATGAAATGTCCACTCACATCGACCAATACCATTCAGTGACAATGCTTCACTAGCAAAGGTCGAGAGCTGATTAATATCATATTGATAACGAATCGATTCCACCCGCCCAACCGTTTTCTTGCCGGCGATTTTAATATCGTATTCATATCCAACTTGTAACGGTTGCTCTGTCATCCAGACAACATCAGCCAATAAGTGCTGCGTACTCTGTAAAGAGGCATCGGCTAATACCAATAGATCACCACGGCTAATATCAATTTCATCGGCCAAGGTCAGAGTCACAGCCTGACCGGCACTCGCTTCTGATAAATCACCATCAAACGTCACGATACGAGTCACCGTTGACGTATTACCTGAAGGTAATACTTTGATCGTATCGCCCACTTTCAACGAACCAGAGGCAATGGTGCCAGCAAAGCCACGAAAATCAAGATTAGGTCGATTAACATACTGCACAGGAAAACGAAATTCACCGTTGCCTTTTTCCTGTTTAATATCAACGCGTTCAAGTAGTTCTAGCAAAGATGGGCCTTGATACCAGTCCATGTAGACACTTTTATCCACCACATTATCACCTTCAAGCGCCGAAAGTGGAATGATTTGAATAGTGACATCACCTTGCAGGTGCTTGGAAAACTCAAAGTATTCAGCTCGAATCTCTTCAAAACGCGCTTGGGAGTAATCGACCAAATCCATTTTATTGACCGCAACCACAAAGTGCTTCAATCCCAATAAATTAGAGATGAACGAATGTCGACGCGTTTGATCTAAAACACCTTTACGCGCATCAATCAGAATCACCGCCAGATCACAGGTTGATGCCCCCGTCGCCATGTTACGCGTGTACTGCTCATGCCCCGGAGTATCGGCGATAATGAACTTGCGCTTCTGGGTTGAAAAGTAACGATACGCCACATCAATGGTAATCCCCTGCTCGCGCTCGGCCTGCAAACCATCGACCAGCAGCGCTAGGTCTGGTCGCTCGCCCGTCGTCCCAACACGTTGACTGTCGCAATGCACCGCCGCAAGTTGATCTTCATAAATCTGTTTTGAGTCGTGAAGCAGGCGACCAATTAACGTACTTTTTCCGTCATCCACTGAGCCACAAGTGAGGAAGCGAAGTAGCGATTTGTGTTGGTGCTGATTGAGGTACCCTTCAATACCGAGCTCTGCAAGTTGAGCGTGAACTGCACTATTCATTTTCTTTCCTTAGATCAAAGGATCTATTGACCCTAAAAGTAACCTTGACGTTTTTTCAATTCCATCGATCCAGACTGATCATGGTCGATTGCTCGGCCTTGGCGCTCACTCGATGTCGCCACTAGCATCTCTTCGATAATTTCTGGCAACGTGTTGGCGTTCGATTCAATCGCACCGGTGAGTGGGTAACAGCCAAGCGTACGAAATCGTACACTCTTATACTCAACCTTTTCATTCGGTTGCAGCTTCATTCGGTCATCATCGACCATAATCAACATCCCCTCTCGCTCAACCACCGGACGAATATCTGCCAAGTACAATGGTACAATGTCGATCCCTTCTAGATAGATGTATTGCCAAATATCGAGTTCAGTCCAATTGGATAGTGGAAAAACACGAATACTTTCGCCTTTATTGATTTGACCATTGTAAGTTTTCCATAATTCAGGTCGCTGAGTTTTTGGATCCCAAGTGTGGTGCTTATCTCGAAAAGAGTAGACGCGCTCTTTAGCACGCGATTTTTCTTCATCACGGCGCGCACCACCAAAAGCCGCATCAAAACCATACTGATCCAGAGCCTGCTTCAATCCTTGGGTTTTCATAACATCAGTATGTTTGGCTGAACCGTGATCAAACGGATTGATCCCCATTGCCATTCCTTGTGGATTTTTGTGCACCAAGAGCTCAAAACCGTATTTCTTTGCCATCGCATCACGAAACGCGATCATATCGCGGAATTTCCAATTGGTATCAACGTGTAACAATGGGAATGGAATCTTTCCCGGATAAAATGCTTTACGCGCCAAATGAAGCATGACCGAAGAGTCTTTACCAATCGAATACATCATCACAGGATTGGCAAATTCCGCAGCCACTTCACGAATGATATGAATACTTTCAGCTTCAAGCTGTTGTAGATGAGTTAAGCGGGGTTGATCCATTGTCCGTGCTTCCTTTTCGCTACCTAATGGCCGGAAAGCCCCATCACTTGGGCTTTTCAATTTAAAGAATAAAATTACGCGTACTGGTATTGCATTGATGAGCAAGTCTCTCGACCAAACCAAGCTAATTTGTCGGCCAAAGCCACCACTTCACCAATCACGATCAGCGACGGTGACTGAGCTTGTGTCGCGAGTTGCGGTAAATCACTCAGTGCACCGCGAAACACTTTTTGTGCTGCCTGTGTACCACGTTCGATAATCGCAATCGGTGTATTAGCACTGCGACCATGTTCAATTAACTGCTGAGTCACGATACTCGACTTCATCAATCCCATATAAATGACCAACGTTTGTTGGCTGCGCGCTAAGGTTGACCAGTCCATATCATCCACGGCGTCATTTTTAAGATGACCGGTAATAAATACTGCTGATTGCGCGTAGTCTCGGTGAGTCAATGGAATCCCCGCATAAGCCGTTGCGCCTGCTGCCGCAGTAATCCCAGGAATAACCTGAAAGCGGATCCCGGCCTCAACCAAAACTTCTAGCTCTTCGCCTCCTCGTCCGAAAATAAAAGGGTCCCCCCCTTTGATACGGACAACTCGATAACCTGACCGAGCAAAATCGACCAATAGCTGATTGGTTTTTTCTTGTGGCACACTGTGATGACCAGCACGCTTACCAACACAAACCAATATCGCTTCAGCAGGAATTAAGCTCATAATTTCATCGGAAACCAAACAGTCATAAAGAATGACATCCGCTTGCTGGAGGTAATTTAAGGCTTTGACCGTTAATAATTCAGGGTCACCAGGTCCGGCCCCAACTAATGCGACTTCTCCGCTTTGTAATTGACTACGCGAAAGACGAGTAAAAGGATGAACCGATGCCCGTCCTTCTAATGCTACTAATGGGGTTGGGGAGTTGCCCCTTGTGTTAACACGCTTTGAACCCGCCATACTTGTTATCCATAACTCAACCGATGCACTGCATTATGAGCCGTTCTATTTATTACCTGAAATTCTAAAATTTCATTTTTTATACTAAAATATGATAAGAAAAAGACTAACAAGCAAAACCGTCGCTCACTTTGATGATCTGCCAGCAAATCCCTTCCTAACACTTAAGCGGTAATAAATCACACTTTGTGATGCGTTAAGCTTCTTGTTGCATTACTATTTGTTACCTTTGTCGAGAGACATCTTCACTCCCTTCAAATAGATAGGAACCTCATCATGAATTCAGCACTCAAGCCACTCTCAATCGCTCTCTTCGGTGGGCTATTGTGTCTGGCAAGCTCAGCGATAGCCGATACCATTCAATTGAGAATCATAGAAACAACCGATATTCATACTAATTTAATGGATTATGATTACTACAAAGACAAACCATCTCAGCAACTGGGGTTGGCTCGGGCAGCCAGCTTAGTCAAACAAGCGCGAGCTGAAGTGAATAATGCGGTGTTGGTCGATAATGGGGATTTAATCCAAGGTAGTCCAATGGGGGACTACATGGCTGCCAAAGGTATTAGCTCTGGCGAAATTCATCCAGCGTACAAAGCCATGAACCAATTGGGCTATGATGTGGGCAATATTGGTAACCATGAATTTAATTATGGTTTAACGTTTCTCCGCCGAGCCATTGAGGGGGCACAATTTCCTTATGTAAATGCTAACGTGTTTGATCAAGCAACCGGTAAACACTATTTCACGCCTTATCTCATCAAAAATCATACGGTTACAGATAATGATGGCAAACGACATACGATTAAGGTCGGATACATTGGTTTTGTCCCGCCTCAAATCATGATATGGGATAAAAAAAATTTACAAGGCAAGGTGTTCACTAAAGATATCAAACAAACCGCGCAACAGTTAATACCACAAATGAAACAAGAAGGTGCCGATGTCATTATCGCCATCCCTCACTCTGGGGTTTCCGCTGATCCTTATCAAGTTGGTGCTGAAAATTCAGTCTACTATCTCACGCAAATAGAAGATATTGATGCCATTACATTTGGCCATTCACATGCCGTTTTTCCAAGCAAAGACTTTGCTCAATTACCCGGAGCCGATATTGAACAAGGGACAATCAACGGTGTCGCTGCGGTCATGCCTGGACGATGGGGAAGTCATGTGGGAGTTATCGATCTCACATTAGACAATACACAAGGAAAATGGCAAGTCATCCAAAGCCACTCGCAAGCTCGCCCCATTTTTGATAAACAGAGCAAGACATCTCTCGCTAAAGCCGATGCAGGAATTGTGAAAGCACTGGCAACCGATCATCAAGCAACGCGTCAGTTTGTCAACCAACCAATCGGCCAAACTGATGATGTGATGTACAGTTTTTTAGCGCTTGTGCAAGATGATCCGACCGTACAAATCGTAAATTTTGCACAAAAAGATTATGTGGAACGCTTTATTCAAGGCGATCCAACTTTAGATGGTTTACCCGTTCTTTCGGCAGCAGCCCCCTTTAAAGTTGGTGGTCGTAAAGATGATCCCCAGGGTTTTACTGAAGTCGAAGCGGGTCAATTAACATTTCGCAACGCAGCAGACCTCTATCTGTATCCCAATACATTAGCCGCGTTAAAGATGACTGGAGCAGAGGTTAAAGAGTGGTTGGAATGTAGCGCCGGACAATTTAATCAAATTGATATCAATGATACCGCACCTCAATCGCTGATTAACTGGAGTGGCTTTCGTACCTATAATTTCGATGTCATGGAAGGGGTGAATTACCATATTGATGTCACTCAGCCAGCAAAATATGACGGTGATTGTAAAATCATCAATCCCGATGCCGAGCGAATTATTGACCTGACTTACCAAGGACAGCCAATAAATCCACAACAAATATTTTTAGTCGCAACGAATAATTACCGAGCGTACAGCAATAAATTTGCCGGAACGGGTAGCGAGCACATTGCTTTTGATTCTCCCGATGAAAATAGAACGATCGTCGCCAGCTATATTCAAAAAGTCAGCCAAGAACAGGGCAAAGTTCGCCCAAGTGCTGATAACAATTGGTCATTTGCTCCGATCAGCAGCAAAACCAAGCTGGATATTCGCTTTGAAACCTCACCAAGCGATAAAGCCACCCAATTTATTAAAAAATATGGTCAGTATCCGATGACCTATCTCAATACCGATGACATCGGATTTGCTGTTTATCGCATCGACTTACAAAAATAGGCACCGATAACCCAATATTGAAGCGGTAACCAACTCTACTGCGGCTTCAAGTCACTTGGGTTATCACGTAAAGTAGACAGCCACCTAGAGTGGCTGTCTACTTTTCTATGAGGCTTTTATGCAAGCACAGTTTCACGCTTATCTAAAACAGCATGGTTTTTCCGATGCCGAATGCACGCAATTACAAAATGTCGCTCAGCCACTTGAGCTGCCAACACGACATGTGTTAGTCGCACAAGGTGAAACCACTCTCTTTGCCTATTGGGTGCTCGCAGGGCTGTGCCACGCTTGCTATCTCACCGAAGAGGGCAAAAGTTTCAGTAAAGAGTTCTATTGGGAGCAAGACTGGGCGATTGGTTTTGAAAGCTTGCTGCGTGAGCAAGCCTCGCCCTTTATGCTGGAAAGCTTATCACCTGTACAGCTGATGGGCGTACCAATTGATGTATTGCGTGCATGGCGCACCAGCGGTCACCCGCTCTATCAACGTTTACTTGAGACGCAATTGTTGCACAAGGAGCAAAAAGAGCGCTTTATGCTGCTCTATCGCCCAGAACAGCGTTACCAAGTGATGTGCGCTCAGTTTCCAGATTTGATGGCGCGGCTTTGCGATCATCACATCGCCGCGTATTTGGGGATCACGCCAATTAGCCTCAGCCGCATCAAAGCTCGGCTAAGACAGGATGCATGAGATTATTTGAGTAAGCGAGCGCGGAACTGGCGTCCCTTCATCTTACCGTTGACGATCTTATTCAGTGCTTTGGTGGCGATTTTCTTGTGCACGGCTACATAAGCGCGCATCGGGAACAGGTTAATCTTGCCGATATGCTCCGCGGTCAGTTCGCCATCACCGGTCAGCGCGCCAAGAATATCACCGGGACGCACCTTGTCTTTCTTACCACCGTCAATTTGAATGGTGACCATATTCGCCGCGTAAGGACGTGCGCCTGCAGCAGATTGCGGCAAGGTTGAAGGTTCAATCGCGATGTCCATGTACTCATCAATTTGCGCCACACGGTAGCTCTCGTTGTCACTAAAGAAGCTAAACGCTAAGCCTTTACTTCCCGCTCGACCAGTACGGCCAATGCGGTGTACATGTACTTCAGGATCGCGAGACAGATCATAGTTAAACACAGCATCAAGGTTATCGACATCCAAACCACGTGCCGCGACATCGGTCGCCACCAGAATTGAGATGCTCTTATTAGCAAACTGCACTAAGGCTTGGTCGCGCTCACGCTGCTCCATATCACCATGCAGTTCAATCACACTAAAGCCACTTTGATGCAAGGCATCGGCAACATTTTGTACTTCACGTTTGGTATTACAAAACACCACCGAAGAAGTCGGTTGATGGTGTAAGAGCAACGTTTCCAGAGCCTGATCACGCGCAGCACTGCCTTCGACTTTGTAGAAGTATTGACGAATGCTTGAGGTATCGTGGGTCGCCTCAACTTTAATCATCAGCGCATTGCGAGTCACGCTTTGCGCAATCTGCTCAATACTGGCGGGGTAAGTTGCACTAAACAGCAAGGTTTGACGCTCGGCTGGCGCGGCAGCAATAATCGCCTCCAGCGCTTCTTGAAAACCCATTTCTAACATGCGATCCGCTTCATCCAACACCAAGGTATTGAGCTCACTGAGATCGATACGATCTTTGCTCAAGTGATCCAAAATTCGTCCCGGCGTTCCGACCAAAATATGCGCACCATGCTCTAGTGAACCAATTTGTGGGCCCATCGGCATACCGCCACATAGTGTTAACACTTTGATATTATGGATTGAGCGTCCAAGAGTGCGAATATCACTCGCGACTTGATCGGCCAATTCTCGGGTTGGGCACAGTACCAATGCTTGCACCCGAAAGCGCTTAACGTTTAGATTCTGCAACACCCCCAGACCAAACGCAGCGGTTTTTCCTGAACCCGTTTTCCCCTGACCGATCACATCTTGACCGTTGAGAATGGCTGGCAATGATTGAGCCTGAATAGGCGTCATATGAGTAAACCCCATCGTATCGAGGTTAGAAAGCAGTTCTGGCTTTAAATGCAAAACAGCAAAAGATGATGGATTCAAAGGAGTATCCTTAGGTCAGACGAAAAAGCGAGCAACTATTATCATTATTTTAATCGTCAGCACCAGTGAATATTGATTTAATTTTCTAGCAAAACTTAACCTTTGTTAATGATGATGCTCAAGTGCCCTGCTAAAGTGCATGGCAAATCATCTCAAGGAGTAATCTATGGTCACTTGGCAATGGCTTTCTTTTGCAGAACTTAATAATCACCAACTGTATGAACTACTCAAACTGCGGGTTGATGTTTTTGTGGTAGAGCAATCGTGTCCATATCCAGAACTGGATAACAAGGATAGAATTACCGGCGTCAAACATCTACTGGGTTATCGTGACGGACAACTGATCGCTTGTGCGCGCCTGTTACCACCCGGTATTAGTTATCCGAGCGTCAGTATCGGTCGCATAGCCACTCATCCATCTGTGCGCGGTGACGGTCTTGGCCACCTGTTACTCACGCAAGCACTGCAACAATGCCAAGCCTTGTGGCCAGAGCAAGCCATTGAAATCGGCGCGCAGCAATACCTCGCGAAATTTTATTGTCGATATGGATTTGTACCCACATCACAGCCCTACCTCGAAGATGGCATTTTACATATCGATATGAAACGCAGCGAATGAATACATATCGTATAGCACTTTGGTTGTTGATTCTCGGCAATCTAGCGGCATCCCTATCAGATGTCTCCGTTAAAATGCTTCATGGTGATGTCGGGCCATTTCAGTACATGTTTTTACGCCAATTCATTTCTTTTACTGCCATTTTACCACTATGGTGGCGACAACCACGCGCACAACGTGCGCTGCATAATCCTGGCATCACCGCACTACGCGGGCATCTAGTCTTAATGGGGAGTGGTTGCATGTTGATGGCAGTTACCTATTTGCCACTGGCAACGGCCAACGCCGTATTTTACGCTTCGCCCCTATTGATGCTCCCGCTGTCAATTATTCTCCTGAAAGAAAAACCTGGGCTCGGAAAAGTAGTCATGACGGTGTTAGGTTTTATTGGTGTATTAGTTGTCATTCGTCCTAGCCAATTCCATTGGGCAGTAATGTTTGCCCTCGGCACCGCCATAACACTGGCACTGTTTAATATTTTAGCGCGTCAAATTCCAGCCGAACAAACGGTAATTACGACACTCATGTGGACGTCACTTTTTTCGTTACCATGCTCTGGTACATTTGCGTTATGGCAATGGCAACCTATCGATCAGATACAATTGGGTTGGGTGATAAGCAGCGCATTGCTGATATTGACGTACAATGGATTAGCCGTCGCCGCCTACCAGCGCGCACCAGCAAGCCAGATCGCACTAGCAGAGTATTCTGGGCTAATCTTCGTGGCATTAATGGGGACTTGGTGGTTCAACGAGATGCCTGATACTCTCACCTGGCTAGGCATCACACTGATTATACTGCCACTCTTACCGGTCCGAGTATTGCAACGAGCAAACATAGCAAGAAACTATTTACTGCGCCCGAAATCACCATCGGACAAACGGAAAAACATAACCGACTGATTGTTTTTTTCCACTTGCAGAATATCGAGTTGGCCATCACTGGCAAGTTTAAAACGGATTAATTGGCCTTGTTGAATCTGACTAAGAGGCTTATCACTGCCTTCAATCTTGACTAATGCATTGAGATCTGACAGCGGTAAATCATTGCTACGAAAAACTTGTGATAATGTATCCCCCCGCTGAACAATATACTCATGCCAAACTTTTTCAGCGGTTGGTACAGAGAGCGGTTTATTCTGCTCACTTAACCCTTGAGTATTCACTGCGACAGGTACCCGGTGATGAGTCGATTTAGGCTGTTCGTTTTGAGCAGGGGATTCTTTTGATGGCCATGGTGCAACCAGTAAAATGACCACCAAAGGAATGAGCACCATTAACGCCCTTTGGTGATAAATAGGCAGCCGCAGCCACAAAGCTCGCGAGCGATTAACATTTTTATGCGCGGCGAAACGCTGAAATTTACTTTTCAACTTAATGGATGACCAGTGACGTACCATCAATGCAAAGTAATCCGTTTGCTTTTTCTTCTTATGTCGACGATTCATTTCTATCCGTCCCTCAAATGCTTGGTACAGTATAAAAACTCACGAGCCAAGAGTATAGAGTATGACCTTGCTTCTACCAAAGGTTGACACAATCTTGAAGTTTTTCGTCTTAGATCCTGCGTTGAGTCACACCTTAACACCTTTCTAATCTGTTTTCCTGGCAAGCATTTCATCCAAACGCTGAAACTGGTATTCTGTCGGCTTTCTTTTTGTGACAAAGAGTGACACTTATGTCTGACGTAAAATTTGAAACAGTAGAGCAAAAAGCCAGCTACGGCATTGGTCTACAAATGGGCCAGCAACTAGCAGGAAGCGGCTTAGAAGGTTTAAATGTAGACGCGATCGCTGCGGGGATTGCTACCGCTTTAGTCGGTGAAATGCCTGCAATTGAAGTGGATGAAATTAACCAAGCTCTACAAACTATTCACATGCGTGCGGAAGAAGCGCGCCAAGAAGCGGCCAAAATTGCCGCTGCAGAAGGGGATAGTTTTTTAAAAGATAATGCGCTACGTCCAGAAGTGACTGTCTTAGAATCTGGCCTACAATATGAAATCATCAATGTAGGGACAGGCGAAATACCAAGTGCTGATAAATCCGTTCGCGTACACTACCATGGTGAACTGACTGATGGTACGGTATTCGATAGTTCAGTTACTCGTGGCCAACCTGCCGAATTCCCAGTAACAGGCGTGATTAAAGGCTGGGTTGAAGCACTGCAACTGATGCCTGTCGGCTCAAAATGGAAATTATATGTTCCGCACGACCTTGCTTATGGCGAGCGTGGTGCTGGTGCAGCAATTCCACCTTTTGCTGCTCTAGTATTTGAAGTTGAGTTACTAGATATTCTGTAATCAAAAGCAATTCATTATTCTAATGTCAGCGGTGCTAATAAGCGCCGCTTTTTTATGCAATTGAGAAAATATCGCTTCCTCTCGATTTAAACACCACCAAGTCATATTAGACAGATCAAGGCGTAATCAAGAAAAAATAGTGAAAGAAAAAGGACTAAAACATATTACGACGTGATCGCAAAGCCAGATATTAAAGTTTCATAATATACGGCTAGCAAATATCAATAAAAAAGCCGAGCGTAATGCTCGGCTTTTTATTCGCGAACTGATTACTCAGCAGCTTCTTCAGCAGCTGGGCGATCAACAAGCTCAATGTAAGCCATTGGAGCTTTATCACCAGCACGGAAGCCAGCTTTTAGGATACGCGTGTAACCACCCTGACGAGCAGCAAAACGTGGACCAAGTTCGTTAAATAATTTTGCAACAACTTCGTTATCACGAGTACGTGCAAATGCTAGACGACGGTTAGCAACACTGTCAGTCTTAGCTAATGTAATCAAAGGCTCAACGACGCGACGCAGCTCTTTCGCTTTTGGCAAAGTAGTCTTGATAACTTCATGACGTACTAAAGAGCTAGCCATGTTGCTGAACATCGCTTTGCGATGACTGCTGTTGCGGTTGAGTTGACGACCACTCTTACGATGGCGCATGACCAAATCCTTCTAACTAATATCGATTAATCTTCAGCGATAGACGCTGGTGGCCAGTTTTCTAGGCGCATGCCCAGAGACAAGCCACGTGATGCAAGCACGTCTTTGATCTCAGTAAGAGATTTCTTACCAAGGTTAGGCGTTTTCAGTAGCTCAACCTCAGTGCGCTGTACTAGATCACCGATGTAGTGAATCGCTTCTGCTTTCAGACAGTTAGCAGAGCGAACTGTTAGTTCAAGATCGTCTACAGGACGCAGTAGGATCGGATCGAATTCAGGCTTCTCTTCCTTCTCCTCAGGAACACGTACATCGCGAAGATCTACAAACGCATCCAACTGTTCAGCAAGAATCGTTGCTGCTCGGCGGATAGCTTCCTCAGGTTCTAGAGTACCGTTCGTTTCCATATCGATAACGAGCTTGTCCAAGTCAGTACGTTGCTCAACACGAGCAGCATCAACCGAGTAGGCAATTTTGTCTACCGGGCTAAATGTTGCATCAACAAGCAAACGACCGATAGGACGTTCATCTTCTTCGGTATGAATACGAGCAGAAGCAGGAACATAACCACGACCACGTTCAACTTTAATACGCATAGCGATTTCAGCGTTATCACTGGTTAGGTGACAAATAACGTGTTCAGGGTTTACGATCTCTACATCACCGTCATGGGTGATGTCACCTGCAACCACAGGGCCCGAGCCTGATTTGTTTAATGTAATGAACACTTCATCTTTATTTTCGCCTAAGCGAACTGCCAGCCCTTTCAGGTTAAGGAGTATCTCTAGGATATCTTCCTGAACGCCTTCTTTAGTGCTGTACTCATGAAGTACGCCTTCAATTTCTACCTCTGTTACGGCACAACCCGGCATAGAAGATAGAAGAATTCGGCGAAGTGCATTACCAAGAGTATGGCCGAAACCACGCTCTAATGGCTCAAGAGTTACTTTTGCGTGTGTCGTGCTAATCTGTTCGATATCAACAAGACGTGGCTTAAGAAATTCTGTTACAGAACCCTGCATTGTGTCCTCTCTTTAGTTTAAACCTTACTTAGAGTAAAGCTCGACGATCAATTGTTCGTTGATGTCAGCTGATAGATCAGAACGTTCAGGCAAACGCTTGAATGTACCTTCCATCTGGCTTGCATCTACTTCAATCCAAGTTGGTTTTTCGCGTTGTTCTGCAACTTCAAGAGCTGCTTTAATGCGAGATTGCTTTTTCGCTTTCTCACGGATTGCAACAACGTCGTTAGCCGCAACATTGAAAGAAGGTACGTTTACAACGTTACCGTTTACTAGGATAGCTTTGTGGCTAACTAGCTGACGTGCTTCTGCGCGAGTTGCACCGAAGCCCATACGATAAACGACATTGTCTAGACGACCTTCAAGAAGCTGAAGTAGGTTTTCACCTGTGTTGCCTTTCAGGCGAGCAGCTTCTTTGTAGTAGTTACGGAATTGCTTTTCTAGAACGCCATAGATACGACGAACTTTTTGCTTCTCACGAAGCTGAACGCCATACTCAGATAGACGACCGCGACGAGCGCCGTGTACACCTGGTGCGTTATCGATTTTACACTTGGTATCAATCGCACGAACGCCCGACTTAAGGAACAAGTCAGTACCTTCGCGGCGGCTAAGCTTCAGCTTAGGACCCAAATATCTTGCCATGATCTTTCTCCAATGTTCCCAGAAACGTTAAACGCGACGTTTCTTAGGTGGACGACAACCGTTATGAGGGATTGGTGTCGCATCAACGATGTTTGTGATACGGAAACCAGCAGCGTTCAGTGCGCGAACAGTAGACTCACGACCTGGACCTGGACCCTTAACCATAACCTCAAGGTTCTTTAGGCCATATTCTTTAGCCATTTCAGCACAACGCTCAGCAGCAACCTGTGCAGCGAACGGTGTTGATTTACGAGAACCGCGGAAACCTGAACCACCAGCAGTAGCCCAAGCTAATGCGTTACCTTGACGGTCAGTGATGGTTACGATTGTGTTGTTGAAAGATGCGTGGATATGCGCTACGCCATCAGCAACTTGCTTGCGTACGCGCTTACGAGCGCGTGTTGGTTGTTTAGCCATTGTACTCTACCCTTCCCGACTATTTCTTGATCGGCTTACGCGGACCCTTACGGGTGCGAGCATTGGTTTTAGTACGCTGTCCACGTAGTGGTAGACTGCGACGATGACGAAGACCACGATAACAGCCAAGGTCCATTAGACGCTTAATGTTCATGGAAACTTCACGACGTAGATCACCCTCTACAGTGTATTTAGCTACACCATCACGCAGTTGATCGATCTGCTCTTCAGTTAGTTCACTGATCTTAACACTTTCAGCAATACCCACATCAGCTAGAATAGCTTGAGAGCGGGTTTTACCAATACCGTAAATTGCAGTTAGAGCGATTACAGCATGTTTTTGATCAGGAATGTTAATGCCTGCTATACGGGCCACTATGCACTCCTAGTACTTTCTATAAAGAATTATCCGCAGCAAAGCCCGTCGAGGATACGCTGCGGGATACTACTTCTTTTGCACGCAAAAGGTAGGCCGAGGAATATACTCGACCAACCTTTAATTTTCAAGTAAAAATTTCTGCTTATTAGCCTTGGCGCTGCTTATGCTTTGGCTCACTGCAAATCACGCGAACAACACCGTTACGCTTGATAACTTTACAGTTACGGCAGATTTTTTTAACGGAAGCACGAACTTTCATTGCTAAACTCCGTAAATCTAACTTAAATGGCGGCCATATTAACGGCCATAGCCTTTTAAATTTGCCTTTTTCAACACAGAATCATATTGATTTGACATCAAATGAGTCTGTACCTGTGCCATAAAGTCCATGATCACCACAACGACAATCAGTAATGATGTACCGCCGAAATAGAAACGTACGTTCCATGCGACCATCATGAACTCAGGGATCAGACAGATAAAGGTAATGTACAAAGCACCGGCTAAGGTTAACCGTGTCATTACTTTATCGATGTATTTTGCAGTCTGCTCACCTGGGCGGATACCGGGTACGAATGCACCAGACTTCTTCAGGTTATCTGCTGTTTCACGTGGGTTAAACACCAACGCGGTATAAAAGAAACAGAAGAAAATAATTGCTGCTGCATAAAGCATTACGTACAGGGGTTGGCCTGGACTTAAAGCCAAAGAGACATCAGTTAACCAACCGAATGTCTTACTTTCACCATTTTGACCAAACCACTGTGCCAATGTTCCAGGGAACAAAATAATACTTGATGCAAAAATTGCAGGAATCACACCAGCCATGTTGATTTTCAACGGCAAGTGTGTGCTTTGTGCTGCAAATACCTTACGTCCTTGCTGACGCTTCGCGTAATTAACGACGATACGACGCTGACCACGCTCCATGAAAACAACGAAATAGATAACAGCAAAAGCCAATACTGCAATTAACAGTAGAAGAAGCACATGCAGTTCACCTTGACGCGCTTGCTCTATCGTTTGTCCGATTGCTTTTGGCAAACCAGCAACAATACCTGCAAATATCAAAATGGAAATACCATTCCCAATTCCTCGCTCTGTAATTTGTTCACCTAACCACATTAAGAACATGGTACCGGTTACTAAACTCACGGTCGCAATCAGGGTAAACATGGTTTGGTCGATAACGACCAGATTATTGACCATATTTGGTAAACCTGTTGCAATACCTATTGCTTGAAATGTTGCAAGTACAAGCGTGCCGTAGCGTGTATATTGGCTAATCTTACGACGGCCTGCTTCACCCTCTTTCTTGAGCTCGGCTAACGCTGGATGAACTACAGTCAACAACTGGACAACAATCGAAGCCGAAATATACGGCATGATGCCCAGTGCGAATATAGATGCACGCTCAAGAGCACCACCAGAGAACATGTTAAACATTTCAATGATGGTGCCTTTTTGCTGTTCGAACAAATCGGCAAGTACAGCTGCGTCAATACCAGGGATCGGCACAAAAGAGCCCGCTCGGAATACTAAAAGTGCACCAATTACGAATAATAAGCGCGACTTTAACTCACCTAAGCCGCTCTGAGCACTGCGAAAATCTTGTCCTGGTTTCTTAGCCATCTGTACCTCAATCCTCGAGATTATTCCTCGATTTTACCGCCTGCAGCTTCGATTGCAGCTTTAGCGCCTTTCGTCACGCGTAGACCTTTAACAGTCACTGCTTTGTTGATCTCGCCAGAAAGAACAATTTTTGCAAACTCAATGTTTTTAGTCACAACGTTTGCTGCTTTCAAGCTGTTAAGATCAATAACGTCACCGGTTACTTTCGCTAGCTCAGCTAGACGAACTTCTGCACTCACTAGGCTCTTGCGAGAAGTGAAACCGAATTTTGGTAGACGCTGTTTCAGAGGCATTTGACCGCCTTCAAAACCTGGACGAACGCTGCCGCCAGAACGTGACTTTTGACCTTTGTGGCCACGGCCACCTGTTTTACCAAGGCCAGAACCGATACCACGACCTAAACGCTTCTTAGAAGGCTTAGAACCCGCAGCCGGCGATAGAGTATTCAAAAACATTATGATTACTCCTCAACTTTAACCATGTAGTGAACCTTGTTGATCATACCGCGTACACACGCTGTATCTTCAAGTTCCACTGTATGGTTGATTTTACGAAGACCTAAACCGCGCAAAGTAGCTTTATGCTTTGGCAGGCGACCAATTGAGCTTTTAGTTTGAGTTACTTTAATAGTTGCCATGTGTTCTTACTCCGAAATCGCTTCAACAGTTAGACCACGTTTAGCTGCAACCATTTCAGGTGACTTAACGTCAACTAAAGCGTCGATCGTTGCACGAACGATATTAATAGGGTTTGTTGAACCGTATGCTTTAGATAAAACGTTATGTACACCAGCAACTTCAAGTACTGAACGCATCGCACCACCGGCGATAACACCCGTACCTTCTGCAGCTGGCTGCATGTAAACTTTAGAGCCCGAGTGGCGACCTTTCACTGGATGGTGAAGAGTGCCTTCGTTAAGCGCGATAGTAACCATGTTACGACGTGCTTTTTCCATTGCTTTTTGAATCGCAGCAGGTACTTCACGAGCTTTGCCGTAACCGAAACCTACACGACCATTACCGTCACCAACCACAGTTAGTGCAGTGAAGCTCATGATTCGACCACCTTTAACCGTCTTAGAAACACGGTTAACGGCGATTAATTTTTCTTGCAAATCATTCGCTTGAACTTGTTGTTCTTTAGCCATCTTCCAACCCTACCTTAGAATTTCAGACCAGCTTCGCGAGCAGATTCTGCTAGCGCGGCTACTCGACCGTGGTATTGGAAACCAGAACGATCAAATGCAACTGATGCTACGCCTTTTTCTAGCGCGCGCTCAGCAACAGCTTTACCCACTGCTTTTGCTGCATCGATGTTTCCAGTATTCTTCACTTGCTCACGGATCGCTTTTTCTACAGTAGAAGCTGCGGCGATAACCTCAGAGCCATTAGCTGCAATCACTTGAGCGTACACGTGACGAGGAGTACGGTGTACTACTAGGCGAGTTGCACCCAGTTCTGCAATCTTACGACGTGCGCGTGTAGCACGACGGATGCGAGATGCTTTCTTATCCATAGTGTTACCTTACTTCTTCTTAGCTTCTTTAGTACGCACATTTTCATCTGCGTAACGAATACCTTTACCTTTATAAGGCTCAGGTGCGCGGTAAGAACGAATGTCAGCCGCAACTTGACCAACAACTTGCTTATCGCAACCAGTTAGGACAATTTCAGTTTGGCTTGGACATTCGGCTTTAACACCCGCTGGCAACTCGTGCTCAACTGGATGAGAGAAGCCTAGAGTTAAGCCTACAGCGTTGCCTTTCATAGCAGCACGGTAACCTACACCCTTAAGAACGAGCTTCTTAGTAAAGCCTTCAGTAACACCAACAACCATGTTGTTCACTAGAGCACGGGCAGTACCTGCTTGTGCCCAAGCGTTTGCGATACCCTCACGAGGACCGAACGTTAGGTTGTTTTCTTCCTGAGCGATCACGACGCCAGTATGAACTACACGAGATAGCTCACCTTTAGGACCTTTAACCGTGATCTCTTGGCCGTTTAGTTTCACCTCTACGCCAGCTGGAATAGCGACAGGTGCTTTAGCAACACGAGACATGTTCTACTCCTATTAAATTAAGCTACGTAGCAAATGATTTCACCACCAAGACCTGCTTTACGAGCAGCGCGGTCTGACATCAGACCCTTGGAAGTGGAAATAACAGCAACACCAAGACCGCCCATCACTGATGGAAGCTCATCTTTCTTCTTATAAACACGAAGACCTGGACGAGAAACGCGTTTGATTTGCTCAATTACTGGTTTTGCTTGGAAATACTTAAGTGTGATTTCCAGCTCAGGTTTTGCTTCGCCTTCAACAGCGAAGTCTGCGATATAACCTTCAGCTTTAAGTAGTGCAGCAATTGCAACTTTCAGCTTTGAAGAAGGCATTTTTACAGCAACTTTATTTGCTGCCTGACCGTTACGAATACGGGTCAGCATATCCGAAATCGGATCTTGCATGCTCATAGACTATACTCCAAATGATTAAGTGGCAATTACCAGCTAGCCTTACGAAGTCCAGGAATCTCGCCTTTCATGCAAGCTTCACGAACTTTGATACGGCTTAGACCGAATTTACGTAGGTAACCGTGTGGACGACCAGTTTGGTTGCAACGGTTGCGCTGACGTGATGCACTTGAATCACGTGGAAGAGTTTGCAGTTTCAGAACTGCATTCCAACGATCTTCTTCTGATGCGTTTACATCGCTGATGATAGCTTTAAGCGCTGCACGCTTTTCTGCGTACTGAGCTACGAGCTTGGCACGTTTAACTTCACGTGCTTTCATTGATTGTTTAGCCATAACAGTAACCCTTCACCTTACTTACGGAATGGGAAGTTAAAGGCAGCCAGCAGAGCACGGCCTTCCTCATCGGTACTAGCAGACGTCGTGATAGTGATATCAAGACCGCGTACACGATCGACTTTATCGTAGTCGATTTCCGGAAAGATGATTTGCTCGCGAACGCCCATGCTGTAGTTACCGCGTCCATCAAAAGACTTAGCGCTAACACCGCGGAAATCGCGTACACGTGGTAGAGCGATAGCAATCAAACGCTCTAGAAAATCCCACATGCGTTCGCCACGCAAGGTTACTTTACAACCGATTGGGTAGCCTTCACGGATTTTGAAACCAGCTACAGATTTGCGTGCTTTCGTGATAAGTGGCTTTTGACCAGAGATCGTTGCCATATCAGACGCTGCATTTTCAAGTAGTTTCTTATCGTTGATAGCTTCACCAACGCCCATATTGAGGGTGATTTTCTCAATTCTAGGGACTTGCATGACGCTTGTGTAACCGAACTGTTTGGTCAGTTCAGCGACTACAGACGACTTGTAGTAATCATGCAGTTTCGCCATAGTAGAACTCCAAATTACTCTATTAGTTAGAAACGATTTCGTTATTAGACTTAAAGAAACGAACTTTCTTACCATCTTCGAAACGGAAACCGATACGGTCCGCTTTGCCAGTTGCTGCGTTAAAGATTGCAACGTTAGAAGCATCAATTGCTGCTTCTTGTTCAACGATGCCACCTTGTTGACCTAGAGCCGGAACTGGCTTTTGGTGTTTTTTAACAAGGTTGATACCTTCAACGATAACTTTACCGGTTGCGAGAACCTTAGTTACTTTACCTTTCTTGCCTTTGTCTTTCCCAGCAAGAACGATCACTTCGTCATTACGACGGATTTTAGCTGCCATTGTTTGCCGCTCCTTACAGAACTTCAGGTGCTAGTGACACAATCTTCATGAATTTCGCATTACGAAGTTCACGAGTCACTGGACCAAAGATACGTGTACCGATTGGTTGCTCAGTATTATTGTTAAGCAATACGCAAGCATTTCGGTCGAAGCGAATGACAGAACCGTCTGGACGACGTACGCCTTTACGGGTGCGAACTACCACTGCCTTCAATACATCACCTTTTTTTACTTTACCGCGAGGAATTGCTTCCTTAACAGTAACTTTGATGATGTCGCCCACATGGGCGTAACGACGGTGAGAGCCACCCAGAACCTTAATACACATTACGCTGCGAGCGCCTGAGTTATCAGCTGCGTCCAGCATACTTTGCATTTGGATCATGTTAGTGCTCCGCTAAATATTAAAAAAACTAGACCCATCTCGGGTCGGGCTGCCTCTTTAAAGGGACGCGAATTGTACCACCCTTTTTTGTGATTGGGTAGTCAAAAAACAAGCGGCCCCAAAAATAATTGGGGCCGCTGTATTCGCATCAAAAGCTCAATTAAATTTTGGCTTTTTCTACTACTTTAACCAATGTCCAAGACTTAGTCTTAGACAGAGGACGACACTCACAGATTTCAACGGTGTCGCCAATGCCACACTGGTTGTTTTCATCATGTGCGTGTACTTTAGTCGTGCGACGAACGAATTTACCGTAAATTGGGTGCTTCACGAAACGCTCGATAGCAACAACAATAGACTTATCCATCTTGTCACTAACAACACGACCTTGTTGGGTACGAATTTTGTCGCTCATTATGCGCCTGCCTTCTCAGTCAAAACAGTTTTCACACGTGCGATATCACGGCGGACAGCTTTCAGAGTATGAGTCTGTTGCAGTTGACCAGTTGCCGCTTGCATGCGCAAGTTGAACTGTTCTTTTAGCAAACTCAGTAGCTCAGAGTTAAGCTCTTCAACGCTTTTTTCGCGTAGATCTTGTGCTTTCATCACATCACCTGCTTAGTTACAAATGTAGTCTTGAATGGCAGTTTACGCGCCGCTAGGCGGAACGCTTCACGAGCCAATTCTTCAGGTACACCATCAACTTCGTACATCACCTTGCCAGGTTGGATTTGGGCTACCCAGTACTCAACGTTACCTTTACCCTTACCTTGACGAACTTCAAGTGGTTTTTCTGTGATTGGTTTGTCTGGGAACACACGGATCCAGATTTTACCTTGACGCTTAATATGACGCGTCATCGCACGACGTGCCGCTTCGATTTGACGAGCAGTTAGACGACCACGGCCTACAGCTTTCAAACCAAAGGTGCCGAAGCTGACTTCAGTACCTTTTGCTAGGCCACGGTTACGACCTGTATGAACCTTGCGGAACTTAGTACGTTTAGGTTGTAGCATCTGTCTACTCCTTACTTACGGCCTTTACGCTGCTTCTTAGGCTTGTCAGCCTTTGGCTCTACTGCGTTAGCAGCTGGCATACCGCCTAGAATCTCACCTTT
Organism: Vibrio sp. 1-1(7); assembly: GCF_013048485.1. NCBI lineage: Bacteria > Pseudomonadati > Pseudomonadota > Gammaproteobacteria > Vibrionales > Vibrionaceae > Vibrio > Vibrio sp. 1-1(7). The sequence continues at coordinate 90,237 of NZ_VHSP01000004.1, forward strand.
GAAGATCCAAACTTTAACGCCGATTACACCGTAGGTGGTGTGAGCCGAAGAAGTTGCGTAATCAATGTCAGCACGAAGAGTGTGTAGAGGCACACGGCCTTCACGATACCACTCAGAACGTGCAATTTCAGCACCGCCTAGACGGCCACTTACTTCCACTTTGATACCTTTAGCGCCTAGGCGCATTGCGTTTTGTACTGCGCGCTTCATCGCACGACGGAACATAACGCGACGCTCTAGTTGAGACGCGATGCTATCAGCCACTAATTGACCGTCTAGCTCAGGTTTACGCACCTCAGAAATATTGATCTGAGCTGGTACACCTGCGATTTTAGCCACAGCTGCGCGTAGCTTCTCAACGTCTTCACCTTTTTTACCGATAACCACGCCTGGACGAGCAGTGTGAATAGTCACACGAATGCTTTTCGCAGGACGCTCAATAACGATGCGTGATAAAGACGCTTTTGCCAATTCCTTAGTGAGGTATTGACGTACCTTGAAGTCGCCGTCTAGGTTGTCAGCGAAATCTTTGGTATTAGCAAACCAGGTAGCATTCCAAGGCTTAACGATGCCTAGACGAATACCATTTGGATGTACTTTCTGACCCATTGCTTACTCTCCTAGTCTCTTAGCGATCTGCGACAACCACAGTAATGTGGCTTGAACGCTTCAAGATACGGTCCGCACGGCCTTTAGCACGAGGCATAATACGCTTCATGATTGGGCCCTCATCTACGAAGATTTTAGCGACACATAGATCGTCGATGTCAGCACCTTCGTTGTGCTCCGCGTTAGCGATTGCTGACTCAAGAACTTTCTTGATCAATTCAGCTGCTTTTTTGTTGCTGAATGTTAGAAGTTCTAGAGCTTGGTCTACTGACTTACCACGAATTTGATCTGCAACTAAGCGAGCTTTCTGAGGCGAAATGCGAGCAAAGTTATGTTTAGCGAATGCTTCCATCATCTACTCCTTAACGCTTCTTAGCTTTCTTATCCGCAGCATGGCCACGGTAAGTGCGAGTTGGGGCAAATTCACCCAGTTTGTGACCGATCATCTCGTCAGTTACGAAAACTGGAACGTGTTGACGACCATTATGGACAGCGATGGTCAAACCGATCATTGTAGGAATGATCATTGAACGACGGGACCAAGTCTTAATAGGCTTTTTGTCTCCGCTTTCCACCGCTTTCTCTACCTTCTTCAGCAAGTGTAGGTCAATAAATGGACCTTTCTTGAGAGAACGTGGCATGGCTTATCCTCTTAAATAGATTACTTAGTGCGACGACGTACGATGTACTTGTCGGTGCGTTTGTTTTTACGGGTCTTGAAGCCTTTCGTTGGCATACCCCATGGAGATACTGGATGACGGCCACCAGAAGTACGACCTTCACCACCACCATGTGGGTGATCAACTGGGTTCATTACCACACCGCGAACGGTAGGGCGAACACCACGCCAACGGCTAGCACCCGCTTTACCTAGTTCACGCAGCATGTGTTCAGCATTGCCAACTTCACCGATTGTTGCACGGCCTTCAGCAAGTACTTTACGCGTTTCACCAGAGCGTAGACGGATAGTGACATAAGCACCATCACGCGCTACAAGTTGTGCATATGCACCCGCAGAGCGAGCGATCTGCGCACCTTTACCAGGCGTTAATTCAACGTTATGAATGGTTGAACCCACTGGGATATTGCGCATTGGCAAAGCATTACCTGCTTTGATTGGCGCATCAACACCAGACTGGATAGTATCACCAGCTTTGATGCCTTTAGGTGCAATGATGTAACGACGCTCACCGTCTGCATACAGAACTAGAGCAATATTTGCGCTACGGTTTGGATCGTATTCTAGACGCTCAACTTTCGCTGGGATACCGTCTTTAGTACGTTTGAAATCAATCAAACGATAGTGTTGTTTGTGACCACCACCGATGTGACGTACTGTGATACGACCGTTGTTATTACGACCACCATTCTTAGAGTTTTTCTCTAGAAGAGGGGCGTAAGGCTTACCCTTGTGCAGGTCAGCGTTAACAACTTTAACAACGTGACGACGACCAGCCGAAGTCGGCTTACATTTAACAATAGCCATTTTTCAACTACTCCTGTTATTCCGCGCCGCCAACAAAGTCAAGATCTTGACCTTCTTTCAAAGTAACGTACGCTTTCTTCACGTCTGAACGACGGCCTTGGCGTAGACCTTGACGCTTGGTCTTACCCTTAAGAATAAGAGTATTTACAGACTTAACTTCAACTTCAAATAGCTTTTCTACAGCTGCTTTGATCTCTTTTTTAGTGGCATCTTTTGCTACTTTAAAAACGATAGTGTTCGCTTTTTCAGCAGCCATGGTTGCTTTTTCAGAGATGTGCGGTGCACGTAGAACTTTTAGTAGACGCTCTTCACGAATCATGCCAGCATCTCCTCAACTTGCTTAACTGCAGCAGCAGTCATAAGAACCTTGTCAAATGCGATGAGGCTCACTGGATCAATCCCAGCAACGTCACGCACGTCAACTTTGTACAGGTTACGAGCAGCTAAGAATAGATTTTCGTCTACTTCGCCAGTAACGATAAGCACATCGTTAAGCTCAAGTTCTTTAAGCTTAGCTACTAGCTCTTTTGTTTTTGGTGCTTCAACTGAGAAGTTATCAACAACGATCAAACGCTCTTGACGAACAAGCTCAGAAAGAATGCTTTTCATAGCACCACGGTACATTTTTTTGTTTACTTTAACGCTGTGATCTTGTGGTTTCGCAGCAAAAGTAACACCACCTGTACGCCAGATTGGGCTACGGATTGTACCAGCACGTGCACGGCCAGTACCTTTTTGACGCCATGGCTTAGCGCCACCGCCAGAAACTTCTGAACGTGTCTTTTGAGCACGAGTACCTTGACGAGCACCTGCTGCATAAGCAACAACTACTTGGTGTACAAGAGCTTCGTTGAACTCACGTCCGAAAGTAGTTTCGGAAACAGTTAGTGCGTTAGCACCTTTAACCATCAATTCCATTACTTACTCCTAGACGTTATGCTTTAACAGCTGGTTTGACGATCACGTTAGCGCCAGTTGCACCTGGGACTGCACCTTTAATAAGAAGCAGATTGCGCTCAGCGTCAACACGTACGATCTCTAGGTTTTGAGTCGTTACACGCTCAGCACCCATGTGACCTGCCATTTTTTTGCCTTTAAATACGCGACCTGGAGTTTGACATTGGCCAATTGAACCCGGTGCACGGTGAGACAAAGAGTTACCGTGAGTCATATCTTGAGTGCGGAAGTTCCAGCGCTTAACAGCACCTTGGAAACCTTTACCCTTAGATGTACCAGTAACGTCTACTTTTTTAACTTCGTTGAACAGTTCAACCGTTAGTTCAGCACCAACTTCGAACTCTTCGCCGTTTTCTAAACGGAATTCCCAAAGACCGCGACCAGCCTCAACACCTGCTTTCGCAAAGTGACCAGCTTCTGGTTTAGTTACGCGGCTAGCTTTCTTTGTACCAGCAGTTACCTGGATTGCTGCGTAGCCGTCAGTCTCAAGCGTTTTCACTTGAGAAATACGGTTCGCTTCAACCTCAACAACAGTTACTGGGATAGAAACGCCTTCTTCAGTAAATACGCGGGTCATACCCACTTTACGTCCGACTAGACCAATCATTATTCTAATCTCCCTTAACCTAGGCTGATTTGCACATCAACACCAGCCGCAAGATCAAGACGCATTAACGCATCTACCGTCTTGTCAGTGGGTTCGACGATGTCGATCAGACGCTTGTGAGTACGAATTTCGTACTGATCACGTGCATCTTTGTTTACGTGTGGAGAGATAAGAACAGTGAAACGCTCTTTACGAGTAGGTAGTGGGATTGGACCACGAACCTGTGCGCCGGTACGCTTAGCTGTTTCAACGATTTCCGCAGTAGAAGCATCGATCAATTTGTAATCGAAAGCTTTAAGGCGGATACGGATGCGTTGGTTCTGCATGAGACAGAGCTCCAATAAGTAAAAATTACACAAACAATATCGCCATTCGAACCTGCTAATGCGGGTGAATGCCGATTGATTTATGTGAAACCGTAGTACCCAGATTGGGCACATTGTCAGCTAATTAAATTAACCAAAGCTAATCATATTAACTGCGAACATAAGCTGAGTATACGTTACCTCACTTGTGTTGCCACAAGCTTGCTCCTCGCTGCTCATTGGTTCACAACTGGCTTAACCAGTGGGAGTGCATTATACAGATCACAGATTCTCTTGCAAGGGGTGTTTGAAAAATAAACGAATAATCGTGTAAAAGGCGCTAGAACCTCGCTTCTAGGTTCTAGCTAAAATTATAGCCTAGACTAGCTATGACCACGTTGGCGGACTGCTTCAAATAGGCAAATGCCTGTAGCAACCGAGACATTGAGGCTCGACACGCTACCCGCCATTGGAATTTTGATCAAATCATCACAAGTTTCACGCGTTAAACGGCGCATACCATCCCCTTCTGCGCCCATGACAATCGCTAAAGGGCCAGTGAGTTTGCTCTGGTAAATATCATGCGTAGCTTCACCTGCGGTACCAACAAACCAAACCCCTTGCTCTTGTAGAGCACGCATCGTGCGTGCCAAATTGGTCACTCGAACTAAAGGGACAGTTTCTGCTGCGCCACAAGCCACCTTGCTTACGGTTGCCGTCATTGGAGCGGATTTATCTTTAGGGACAATCACCGCTGCAACGCCTGCGGCATCAGCATTACGTAAGCAAGCCCCCAAGTTGTGTGGGTCGGTTACGCCATCCAGCACTAATAACAAAGGCTGCTCATGCTGGCTCAAAATTTCTTCTAAGTCATGTTCATTGAGCGCTTTTGCCGGGCGAACTTTGGCGATCACACCCTGATGATTTGCCCCTTGTGCTTTGTCATCTAAGGCTTTACGCCCCATTTCCTGAATAGACACACCTAAACGCAACAATTCATTCAGTACAGGCAATAACCGGTCATCTTGGCGACCTTTTAATACATACGCTTCGATGATGCGCGCAGGGTCACGCTGCATCACAGCGCTGACCGAGTGAATACCATAAATTAATTCGTTACTCATGACTTACCTATTTCGATTTCGAGCGACTTTTTGCCGTTTTAGGGCCCGATTTAGCTTTCTGAGATTTAGCTTTCTGAGATTTATTCGGTTTAGCTCGTTTTCCTTTCGGGCTTTTTCCCGTTTCTTGTTCATCTGGGCGTTTAATAGGCTCTATCATCGGAACCGCTTTTGCACCACGATTAGCCGCCGCTTTTTTTCCTTTTGCTTTGGCTTTCGCTTCCACTGCGCGTTTTTTGGCAGTTTTTCCTTCGCCGCGTAGCTTACGACTAGTCTCGATTAATTCAAAATCAATTTGTCGATCATCTAAATTAACCGATAATACTTTGACCTTAACGGCGTCACCCAAGCGATAAATATTACCAAAAGATTCTCCGATGAGTCGTTGTCCTATTGGATCAAATTGATAGTAATCATTGGCCAATGTTGAGATATGTACCAAACCATCGATATGTAATTCAGTGAGTCGAACAAAAAAACCAAATCCAGTCACATTCGCGATCACGCCATCGAGTTCTTCTCCGACATGATCTTGCATATACTCACATTTAAGCCAGTCAGACACTTCTCGCGTTGCATCATCAGCGCGACGCTCAGTGGTCGAGCATTGTTCGCCGTAAAAATCCATATCATCAAAAGAATAATGATAACCACCAGTCGGTGTCCAACGATCCTGATTGCGTCCTTCTTCTTTGGCAATCAAGTACTTAATAGCTCGGTGCAGTAATAGATCAGGATAACGACGAATGGGTGAAGTAAAGTGTGCATAGCGTTTTAGTGCTAAGCCAAAGTGACCGGCATTGTCTGCATTATAAACGGCTTGTTTCATTGAGCGAAGCAACATAGTTTGAATCAATTCTTTATCTTGCCGCTCACCGATTTGCTTCATGAGATGCGCATAATCGGTCGGCGATGGCTCAAGCCCTCCTCCCAAATCTAAGCCAAGTTCGCCTAAGAAGTCTCTAAAGCCCATTAAGCGTTCTTCACCCGGAGACTCGTGAACTCGGAAAAGAGCAGGCTCTTTGGCTTTTTCAACCAAAGAAGCCGAGGCAATATTGGCCATGATCATACATTCTTCAATCAGCTTATGGGCCTCATTACGAATGACAGGTTCAATGCTCTCGATCTTACGTTGAGCATTAAAGATAAATTTGGTCTCAACCGTTTCAAACTCAATCGCCCCTCGCTGATCTCTTGCCTCTTTAAGTACAAGATACATCTTATGCAGCTCTTCAAGATGGGGGACTACCGCTTGATAACGTTCACGTAGCTCTTCATCCCCTTGCAAAATCTCATGCACTTTGGTGTAGGTGAGGCGGGCATGTGAATTCATGACGGCTTCGTAGTGTTTATAACCCGAGAGCTTTCCAGTGTCTGAAATCGTCATTTCACAAACCATACACAAACGATCAACTTGCGGGTTAAGTGAGCACAGCCCGTTGGAAAGAACCTCAGGTAACATAGGTACCACTTGTGAAGGGAAATAAACCGAGTTGCCTCGATTAATGGCTTCTTTGTCTAACGCACTATCTGGACGAACGTAGTAACTGACATCAGCAATCGCCACCCATAAACGCCATCCACCCCCTTTTTTCGCTTCACAATACACGGCGTCATCAAAATCTCGCGCATCTTCACCATCGATCGTCACCAGTGGTAAATCGCGTAAATCGACTCGCCCTTGTTTAGCTTCTTCTGGCACCTCTTCGCTAAAGTTTTCAACCTGCTTAAGCACTTCTTCAGGCCACTCGTGAGGGATCTGGTGAGTTCGAATAGCGATTTGGGTTTCCATGCCGGGTGCCATATTTTCACCGAGCACTTCAACCACTTTCCCCATCATGCCTCGACTACGTGAGCCGCGATCGGTAATTTCAATTACCACCACGTTACCCATCCGAGCGCCTTCGCGATGTTCGTTAGGGATTAAAATATCTTTATGGATACGAGAGTCATCCGGCACCACATATGAATAGCCATGTTCCAAGAAAAACCGACCAACAATCTGAGTCGTACGCGCTTCCAAAATACGCACCAAGCGCCCTTCTTTTCTTCCTCGTTTATCGGTGCCCGTTGGTTGAACTAAAACAAAATCGCCATGGATCAAGGTACGCATTTGGTGATGAGGTAGTAAAATGTCGTTTTCTTTATTAAGGCTACCTTCCGGGCGAACCCAACCATGGCCATCTTTGTGACCGATAACGACCCCTTTTACCATTTCTAGTTTTTCGGGTAAGGCATAACATTGACGACGGGTAAAAACCAATTGGCCATCGCGTTCCATCGCGCGCAAGCGACGACGCAGGCCTTCGTATTGATCTTCACCATTAAGTTCAAGCGCGGCAAATAAGTCATTACGATTCATCGGTACATTGGCTTGAGTAAGAAATTCTAAAATGTATTCTCGGCTTGGAATAGGGTTTTCGTAGTTATCAGCTTCACGATCCGCAAAAGGATCATTATGGGTATTATCAGACATAGGCAGACCTGCTATTTTAGGAAGGTACATAAAGTATATCCTACTGTGTTCTTAAGCTTAATAGCTAATCCCAACCGGCAGAAGCGTAACAACTTTGTGTATTACGTGACCGGAATCAAGTTGTCACTATAAATAACGAAACCTTGAATCGTGAGTATGATGACAGGATGTTGAGAGAAAGTGGTAAAGCGAGCGTTAGACGCTAAGTAGGAAATAATAAGATAGGATTGAGTATTAATAATATTCTATTTCTATCACTTACTGCATGGCAATCATCCAGTAAGCGGAAGAATCATAGAGTTAAAAGCTAAGATAAACAAGCTTTATTTACCAGAAGCTGCCACGCCGCTTAGCACGAGCAATAATATTTTCTGGCATTCTCATTTCTAATCCCTGTCGCAGCAAGGTAATCCGGTTGTGGGTTCGTTGATCAGCGGTGACAGAATTATACAGCCAACGATAGGCATCTTCGTAATCGAGCGGGCTACCATGATCTCGGAGTAAAAGTTCAGCCAAATGAATACGAGCATTTAAATTTCCCATCGCCGCGGCTTCGCGTAAATAGGGAATCGCACGTTCTTTGTCTTGCTGTACTAAAGTTCCTCGCGAATAGTAACGACCAAGTTGCTCTAGAGCCGTAGGTAAACCTTGATGCGCCGCGCTTTCCATATAATATAAACCGAGCTCAACGTCTTGCTCGACACAAACCCCCCATGCCAGCATATCACCATAAAGAAATTCATAAGCAGGCAGGCTAATCCGTGTTGCCCGAGCAACAATGTCTTCAACTAACTGGCAATGATCTGCTTTAACTCGCGTTAAATGTTTATTTTGTTCAATCAGTTTGATTAGCTCAGCTTCAGAATAAATCGGCACGGGCTCTCCGACATCCGCCACGTTAGCGTGACTGAACGCAGAATGTAATGCAAAAAATAATGAAGCAACTACCGTACGTAGTTTCATACAGGCACTCTTAGTTAACTTCGATAGCCACCATAATAGTATAGTGTGGCTACGCACAAAGATTTAGTTTGATCCTTATATCGGCCAGTCGATAGCAGGCTTTAACAAAAGTTTCCTTTAGGCGGCAATTTTTTGCCTCTCAATAAAACTCGTTCTACGGCCTATAAAAAAAGCTGACTCATTGGCCAGCTTTTATGTTTTAAAACGGAGTTACACGTTAAATGGGTGCACTTTGATAATAGTTTCGTTGCGATCTGGGCCGGTGGAAATAATATCAATCGGTACGCCAGTCAACTCTTCAATACGCTTAATGTAGTTAAGTGCTGCTTGCGGAAGATCCGCCAATGATTGCGCACCGAAGGTATTTTCTGACCAACCTGGCATGGTTTCATAAATAGGCGTCACCGCTTCAAAAGCGTCCGCCGCCATTGGCGAAACCTGAGCGACAGAGCCATCTGGCATTTGATAGCCGGTACAGATTTTTAGCTCTTCAAGCCCATCCAACACGTCAAGTTTAGTCAAACAAAAGCCAGTCACTGAGTTAATTTGAATGGCACGTCGCATAGCGACCGCATCAAACCAACCGCAACGACGCTTACGCCCGGTAGTGGCACCAAATTCATGGCCTTTCGTGCCCAGATGATTACCGATATCATCATCTAATTCTGTTGGGAATGGGCCCGCACCAACACGAGTACAATAAGCCTTAGCAATACCAAGAATATAGCCTAAATGACGAGGGCCAAAACCAGAACCTGCCGCGACACCACCAGCCGTCGTATTAGAAGAGGTTACATAGGGATAAGTACCATGGTCGATGTCCAGCAATGTACCTTGAGCACCTTCAAACATGATTTTATCACCACGCTTACGAGCAGCATCAAGTTCATCAGTAACATCAATCACCATAGCAGTGAGTAGCGCTGCGTAAGATTCAACTTGCGCTAACACATCATCATAACTCACTGGTTCTGCTTTGTAGAAATGCTCTAATTGGAAGTTATGGAAATCCATCACCTCTTTGAGTTTTTCAGCAAAGGAAACCATATTGAACAAATCACCAACACGCAAGCCACGACGCGCGACTTTATCTTCATAAGCCGGGCCAATACCACGACCTGTGGTACCGATGGCTTTTTTACCACGAGCCGCTTCACGAGCTTGGTCAAGCGCAATGTGGTAAGGGAGAATCAAAGGACAAGCTTCAGAAATGAAAAGGCGTTCACGAACGGGAATGCCACGCTCTTCGAGAGGTTTCATTTCCTTGATGAGTGCATCCGGTGAAAGTACGACCCCGTTACCGATAATGCATTTTACATTATCACGGAGAATACCGGATGGAATTAAATGAAGAACGGTTTTTTCACCGTCGATAACCAGAGTGTGCCCAGCATTATGACCGCCTTGGTAGCGAACCACATATTTAGCATCTTCTGTTAAAAGGTCTACGATCTTACCTTTACCTTCGTCACCCCATTGGGTGCCTAGAACGACAACGTTATTTCCCATCTTTCCAAATCTGATTGCTAGTTAAAAAAGGATTCTAGCACCGAATTTCCTTTCTTGCAGTCCTTTTTTAGACGTATTCCTACCCAGTTCAAAGAACATAAGTCACCGGCGAAAGTAACGGCTTATTTGCTATGATTTTGTCTTGATACCTCATTCATCCGGATCAATGTGAATACGACATTCACCTTGTCGGTTAATACTCGCGCGATACATTGTCGGCCCATTCACTGCAAAATAAATCTCTCCTTGTCGATCCAACCCAACCACTCCTGCTTGAGGCTGTAAATCTCTTTGCATCACGCTTGCACACGCTGTTGCCATATCCTCCTTTAAATAACGCATTCTGGCAGCAATTTCACTGGTGGTTCGGTATTTGACTAACTCCTCCCGTGCACCAAAAGCCGATAAAGCAACCTCGTTGTTATCGACCAAAGCACCAACACCGAGCATCGCCGCTCCCCCAACTTGACCACACGCTTTATCACAAACACCACCAGTACTGGTGGCCGCCGCTAAATCACCGAATTGATCAAGAGCGACTGCGCCAACAGCGCCAATGGTTTGCTCACTAGGCAGGAATGGTGCGGCATTTTTAATAGCGAATAATTGCTGGTAACGAGGTTCCGTAAAAAAGTAGTCTTGTTCGGTATAATGATGCCCGAGCTTAAAAGCAAATGCTTCTGCCCCTTCACCAATCAAAAACTGCTTACCCTTTTTCAACACATCACAGGCAAGGGTTATCGGATTTTTGATATGTCTAAGTCCAGCGACAGCGCCTACAGCATGAGATTTTCCATACATCACCATCGCCTCCATTTCGACCATTTCTTGGTGAGTAAGTACCGAACCTTTACCCGCATTGAAGAGGGGAATATCTTCCAAAACTTTCACCGCTTCGACCACCGCATTTAACGCATGATGACCGTCTAACAACTGTTGGTAACCTGCTTGCACGGCACGCTCTAAACCGTTAGTGATCTCTTGTCTAACTCGCTCATCCATCTTCGCCTTTACCAACGTTCCGGCACCCGCATGAATAGCAATAGCAAAAGGTTGGCTCATTCAAACCTCCAGATAAAAACAAAGCGTTAATCGCTTTGGCAATTAACGCTTTTTACATCAGTCCACCACACTTATCGACATGATGATATGGGATAAGATAGTTTGATAATGTTGATTAATGGGAACCGCAGTTACCGCCGCCACAACAACCATCGTTTTTACCATGATGATGTCCGTGACCATGGCCTTCACCACCACAACAACCACCTTCATGGTCGTGATCGTGGTCATGACCACAACCGCCTGATTGGTGGATATGACCATGAGCTACTTCATCTTCAGTAGCAGCACGTAAAGCAACGACTTCAACATCAAACGTCAATGTGTGGCCAGCGAGCATATGGTTACCATCAACCACGACTTCATCACCATCTACTTCAGTAATTTCAACTGGGATTGGACCTTGATCAGTATCCGCTAAGAAACGCATACCAACTTCAATTTCATCGACGCCTTGGAATACTTCGGCAGGAACACGCTGTACAAGCTCGTCACTGTGTTCACCATAAGCGTCTTCAGGAGCCACTGTTGCGCTGAATTTATCACCGGCAACTTTGCCTTCTAATTCACGCTCAAGGCCTGTGATTAGGTTGTTGTGACCATGTAAGTACTCCAGCGGGGCTTCCGCTGTGGATTGGTCTACCACAATGCCATCTTCAAGTTTGACTTGGTAGGCAATGCTAACAACCACGTTTTTTTCAATTTTCATAACGGCTCCAAGGAGGTTGGTTTGGTTCTCTCACATCAGTTGGAAAAAGAGTGAGTTAAGCAATATTATGGCGATTATACACAGAAACTCAATTATTCTGGCTTAAAAATCCCGATCATTTGTCCATCTGCGTGCACAGTTTTAGTCACCGATTGCGGTTTTCTCTGTTCTATGTAGTGGCACTCGACACACTCAACCCATTCAATGTTATTTTCTATCCACCAACGGAGGGTGTCTTGCATTTGACATTGCGGGCAATTCGCGCCAGCAATAAAGCGTTTTTTTTCTTTCACGGCTTAGTCCTACTTTTTTCCCAATCATCTCGGGTTTGGCGATCATTCGCCATTTCACGGCTAAAAATCTCTTCTAATTCTTTTCGAGCCTCTTTGGTTCTTAACGTTAAGGCTTTGTCGTTGTTATGTTGAGGTAATAATTCTTTTAACATCACGGTATCTAAACGACAAAAATGAGCTTGCGCACGCTTGGCTTGATAAGGATGCATGCCAAGTTTTATCAACACTTGACGCCCTAAATCTAATGCACCTAAAAACGTTTCTCTTGAGTAGCCTTGGATACCTTGATTCAGTAACTGATACGCCTCAACCCGGCTACGGGCTCGAGCGAGAATGCTCAACTGAGGAAAATGTTGCTGACATAACTGGGTAATGCGCATCACTTCATCGGGATCATCGGTACAAATTACTATCGCCTGTGCTTGTTCTGCCCCTGCCGAACGCAGTAGTTCTAGATGAGTTGCATCTCCATAGAACACCTTATAACCGTACTTGCGTAGTAGTTTGATTTGACTGGCATCATTCTCTAATACAGTGATTTTAATTTTATTGGCATACATTAATCGACCCACAATCTGACCAAAGCGGCCAAAACCGGCCACAATAACTTGCGGAGTCTGGTTATCAATCGTGCTCTCTGGCTCTTCTTCCGGGCCATTTAAGGTCTGATGATAGTAAAAGGTTTGGAGTTTGAGCAGCAATGGGGTAGTCATCATCGAGACACTGATCACTAAAATCAGTAATGCTGATTGATCAGCCGTTAATAAAGCCCCCTCCGTAGCTGATGTTAAAATCACAAAACCAATTTCTCCACCTTGACTTAAGATTAAAGCACTACGGCTACGCGCTTTAGAACGTACTTTAGCCATTCGAGCTAAACCATACATGATCGTCATTTTGATACTGATTAGCCCCGTCACCAGTAGACCAACCAGCCACCACTCTTGCCATAAAAGGGTCATATTCACCGACATCCCCACCGCGATAAAAAATAACCCCAAGAGCAAGCCTTTGAAAGGCTCAATTGCTGTGCTGAGTTCATGACGAAATTCACTTTCAGCCAGTAGCATGCCCGCTAAAAAAGCGCCTAATGCCATTGATAAACCGAGCTTTTCCATCAATAAGGCCATCGCTATCACTAACAATAGCGAAGCGACGGTAAATAGTTCGCGCACTTGACTATTGACGACCCAACGAAATAAAGGCTGTAATAAAAAATGTCCTGCGATTAATAACCCAATTACCCCCGTTAACATCCAAACTAATGGTAGGCTTTCGCCGGTTTGTTGCCCTGAAAATATGGTGACTAAAGCTAAGGTGGGTATAACCGCTAAGTCTTGAAATAAAGAGACGGCAAAGACCGTGCGTCCTGTGTCACTCAAGGTTAAACGCATTTCATCAATGGTACGCAGTGCGATTGCGGTCGATGATTGAGCGAGGATCAGCCCAATACAAAGACTCACAGGCCAAGGGAAACCGTATACCCACAAGCCACTCGCCAGTATGACGCTAGACACTAGCATCTGTGAGCCACCTAGCCCGAGGATCGGCCCTTTCATACGCCACAATCGCTTAGGGTTCAGCTCTAACCCAACTAAAAATAGCAATAGCACCACACCAAATTCGGCAAAGTGTAAAATTGCATTCACGTCATTAATGAGTTTTAAGCCCCAAGGTCCAATCACTATCCCAGCAAGTAAATACCCTAAAATCGCCCCAAGGCCTAGCCGCTGAGCAATCGGCACCGCGACCACAGCGGCCATCAAAAAAATCACCGAACTAGATAGCCAATCAGTCATCATGACATAACCCTTCTAGCCAAGAGACATATTGTGCGGCATGTTGTCGGCGTTCAGCATCACTGATATGCCTTGCCCAATAGATCACCAATGGGTCAATCCACTGCATACGACATAATGCTGCGGTTAATTCAAACGGCTGCAAAATGTCACTCAATGGATAACGATTGTAACCTTGCTCACTAAAAGCCTCTTGTTGTCCTCCGACGGTAATCACACTGCGCCAATATTTACCCCGCAACGCACTTTCAGGCCCAAAAGCGAAACCTTTGCCTAACACCATATCCATCCACTCTTTCAGTAAAGCTGGGCAAGAATAAAGATAGAGTGGATGCTGAAATACAATGACATCGTGAGCAAGTAGTCTCTGATGTTCGCGGTGAACATCAATGAAGAAATCAGGATATGTTGCATAAAGATCAATAAGTGTGACATGTGGTAACGTCGCGATGTGCTCGATCATCACCTGATTAGCCACCGAATGATCCGGATCAGGGTGAGCATAAATAACTAAAACCTTTGGCTTAACATCAGCCTCGCTCATTCTTAACTCCCTCGATAAGCAAATGAAGCGTAAAATACAGCACTCTCTTCCTAGAGCCTGTTCTTCCTAAGGTCTGTTGACCTTTCTCGATTAAATTTTGTTCAAGATAAAAACCACACGTTTTAATAAAAAGAATACATTAATTAATCACTTTTTATTAACAAACTATATATCAAAACAACTTAAAGTTGCAGATTAACCGCAAGTAAATCATGGCTCATAAAGATAGATAAGGGGGAGCATTGGGATAAAAACCATCGCCAATAATATTGAGATTCAAATACAAAAGCGATAAGCATCATAAGGACATACGAATGTATAATGTTCGACATTTATCCTGATTGCCCCTACTATTCGCGACGACACAATCACGGCTAACTAGATACGATTTATTATGATTACCTTCTCTGACATTCAGTTACTTCGCGGTGGGAAACCTCTCCTTGACCAAGCTTCTGCTACCATTCATCCTGGCGATAAAGTCGGACTAGTCGGAAAAAATGGCTGCGGTAAATCGACATTATTCGCTCTGCTCAAAGACGAACTATCCATTGATGCTGGATCGTTTAGCCTGCCTGCACATTGGGAAATGGCTTGGGTTGCTCAAGAAACACCAGCGCTTGAGCGTCAAGCCTTAGAGTATGTGATTGATGGCGATAGAGAATACCGTCAACTGGAAAAACAACTCAGTGAGGCTGAACGATTAGATAACGGCACACGAGTGGCTGAACTACATGGGCAAATCGAAACCATCGGTGGCTATAGTATTAAAGCTCGAGCTTCAGAACTGCTTGATGGATTGGGCTTTAACCAAGAGCAGATGGGGTGGAACCTCACTCAATTTTCTGGTGGCTGGCGTATGCGTCTTAACCTTGCTCAAGCTCTTATTTGCCGCTCTGACTTACTATTACTTGACGAGCCCACTAACCACTTAGATTTAGATGCCGTGATGTGGTTAGAACGTTGGCTACAAAGTTATCCCGGTACCTTATTATTAATCTCTCATGATCGTGATTTTCTAGATCCAATCATTAATCGCATTATTCATATCGAAAATCAGCAGCTTAATGAATACACCGGAAACTATTCCTCTTTTGAAGTCCAACGTGCTCAAAAACTGATGCAGCAGCAAGCACAATTTCAAAAACAACAAAAACAGATGGCTCATATGCAGAGCTATATTGATCGTTTTCGTTATAAAGCATCTAAAGCACGCCAAGCCCAAAGCCGAATTAAAGCACTAGAAAAAATGGAAAAAGTGCTGCCAGCACAATTTGATAACCCCTTTAGTTTTGAATTTCGAGAGCCCAGCGCCTTACCCAATCCTATTTTAATGATGGATAACGTCAGTGCAGGTTATGGCGATCATCTTATTTTAGAAAAAATTCGTCTTAACTTGGTTCCCGGTAGTCGCATTGGTCTGCTTGGCCGTAACGGTGCGGGGAAATCCACGCTAATTAAACTGCTATCAAGCGAGCTAACCGCTCTAGGGGGCGATCTCACTTATTCTCAAGGAGTCAAAATTGGTTATTTTGCTCAGCACCAACTCGAGACCTTACACCCAGAAGAAACGCCACTACAACATATGATGCAGCTTGCGCCTGAGAAAACCGAATTAGAACTACGTAATTATCTTGGTAGCTTTGGATTCCATGGCGATAAAGCACTCGAAAAAGTTGCCCCTTTCTCGGGGGGTGAAAAAGCACGCTTGGTGCTGGCGTTAGTGGTATGGCAAAAGCCAAATCTGCTACTGCTTGATGAACCAACCAACCACTTAGATCTAGATATGCGCCAAGCTCTCACACTGGCTTTACAAAGTTTTGAAGGCGCGATGGTGATCGTCAGTCACGATCGTTATTTACTACGAGCCACCACCGATGATCTTTATCTGGTTCATGATCGACAAGTCGCACCTTTTGATGGCGATCTGACCGATTACTATAAATGGCTCACTGATCAACAAAAAGCTGCACGTAAAGAAGCACAAGTAGCTCAACCCAATAAAGACAGCAGCAATAGTGCGGCCGCCAAAAAAGAACAAAAGCGTCGAGAAGCCGATTTTCGTAAGCAAACGGCACCAATTCGCAAAAAACTGACACAGCTCGAAGAAAAAATGGATACGTTGAATGCAATTTTAGCTCAAATGGAATTCACGTTATCTGATACCACCTTATATGACGCGGAAAATAAGGCTAAACTGACAGAGGTACTCGCCACACAAGCCAGTAGTAAATCTGAATTAGAATCGGTTGAAAGCGAATGGATGAGCGCACAAGAAAACCTCGAACAGATGGAACAGGAATTCAACAGTCAATGAATGATATGCACGCCACGTCTTTACTGACCCTGGAAAGCCTATGGCAATTCAGTTTACGCTATTACAGTGTTCGAGAAGTCAAAGAGGCGTGCTTATGCTTGCAAAATCAGTTTCATGGCAATGTAAATTTACTATTGTTGCTCAAATGGTTAGATGAGAAACAACTGACCTTCCCTGAATCGGCTTGGGCAACAATTGCCAGCGCATTAGCGCAAACTGAAGATCTTATCGAACATTACCGAGAACTGCGTCGTAAGCTAAAGTCTCACCTACCCGATACACTATATCGCGAAGCCCTACAATTTGAATTGCAGATAGAAAAACAGCAGCAAGCCGATCTCATCGCCTGTATTCATCAGCTCCCAATGACCACATCAAGCGAGATACCCCTCACTACAAACTACTGTCAGCAGCTAGGAGCATCACATTTGAGCCAACGATTCTCGTCCCCCGTCAACATCGGCTAAAGCAAAGCAAGCCGAACATCATGGTTCTCGTTAGGAAGGGCATATGACTTCGGTGTATACTGGCGCGATAAATTATGAGTTAGGGTCAAATAATGCATCCATTCGTTGCCGCCAGCGGTTTACAAAACCCACACTTACAAACACTGCTCCCCCGTTTCATTCGCAAAAAGGCACGGTTTGAACCCACGTGGCAAACACTCGATACCCCCGATGGTGATTTTCTCGATCTCGCTTGGAGTGAAGCGCCGGGCACAAAAAAGGCGCAAAGCAAACCTATTTTTATTCTATTCCACGGTTTGGAAGGCTCTTTTTATAGCCCTTATGCCAATGGATTAATGGATGCCTTTGCCAAACAGGGCTGGCTTTCGGTCATGATGCATTTTCGCGGCTGTAGTGGTAAACCGAATCACTTAGCTCGTGCTTATCATTCTGGAGAAACTGCAGATGCCCGCTGGGTACTTGAATATTTACGCCAACAATTTCCCCAACAACCGATTGTCGCTACCGGAGTATCCTTAGGCGGTAATATGTTGATCAATTACCTTGCGGATTATCAAACGGATCCCATTGTTACCGCTGCCACGGCCATTTCAGCTCCTTTGGACTTAGCCGCTTGCTCACAACGTATTGAACAAGGTTTTTCCAAACTCTATTGTCGTTATTTGCTCTCATCATTAAAACGCAACGCGTTGAAAAAGCATCGCTTACTCCAAGACACACTCGGACTTTCAGAAAACGGTATTCAACGAATCACAAAACTGTATGACTTTGATCAGCTCATTACCGCCCCACTGCATGGTTTTAAAAATGCGCATGATTACTATCAACGCTGTTCTGGTATGCAGCGATTGAAAGAAATCCGCACCCCAACCCAGATCATCCATGCCAAAGATGATCCATTTATGACCGATGCCGTCATTCCTAAATTTTCGCTGCCCGACAATATAGATTATCGACTATTTACCAATGGTGGCCATGTCGGATTTATCTCCGGCACCCTCACACAACCGGAGTTTTGGTTAGAAAAGGCCCTCCCCAACTACTACGCAGGGCTGTAAGCCTTTTCATTCGCCTGACCACAAAGCTCGCTGTTTATCACTTTTATCATTCTAAAACTGTGGCTCACCGATTGATCTTCGAACATAAAATAAATTGAGGTATTTATGATCGTACCTTGGCAACAGATCGCCAATGAAACCTTAGAGAATTTAATCCGAGAATTTGTATTAAGAGAAGGGACAGACTACGGTGAAACAGAGGTGAGCTTGCAAGATAAAATCGAGCAAGTAAAGCACCAACTGGAAACAGGAGATGCGGTGATCGTCTATTCAGAATTACATGAAACGATCGATATCAAAAGTAAAATTCGCTAATTGAGTATGAATCTGCCATTTTCTGCGGCGAATTTTCCATGATATAGTGAAAACTAACAACACGGTCACTGTGGCCTGTTGAGGATTTTAGACAAGGTTTGTCATGTCAGCAAAGTACCCTATTATTGCCGTCACTGGCTCTTCAGGCGCAGGAACCACCACGACATCAGAAGCATTTCGGAAAATGTTCAATATGATGAACATTAAACCCGCTTGGGTCGAAGGAGACAGTTTTCATCGTTTTACCCGCCCAGAAATGGATATTGAAATTCGAAAAGCGCGTGAACAAGGTCGCCACATCAGTTATTTTGGCCCACAAGCGAATGATTTTCCCGCGCTACAAGAATTTTTTCGGGAATATGGTAAATCAGGTACGGGTCAAATTCGCCGTTACCTGCATACGTTTGATGAAGCCGTTCCCTATAATCAAATGCCCGGTACCTTTACCCCGTGGCAACAGCTGCCTGAAGATACTGATGTATTGTTTTATGAAGGACTTCATGGCGGAGTTGTCGATGGCGAAATCAATGTTGCGCAGCATGTTGACTTTTTGATAGGCATGGTACCGATTGTCAATTTAGAATGGATTCAAAAATACGTTCGAGATACCCGTGATAGAGGTCATTCGCGAGAAGCGGTCATGGACTCCATCGTTCGCTCAATGGATGATTACCTTAATTACATCACGCCACAATTTTCTCGCACGCACATTAACTTTCAACGTGTTCCAACGGTTGACACGTCTAATCCACTGAACGCCAAAGGCATTCCTAGCTTAGATGAAAGTTTTGTGGTGATTCGACTGCGAGGGATCAAGAATGTCGATTATCCTTATCTATTAGCGATGATAGACGGTTCATTTATGTCTCGCCACAACACCATCGTTGTCCCCGGTGGAAAAATGAGCTTTACCATGGAGTTAATCGTTCGACCACTACTGCAACAGTTGATTGAATCGGGCAAAATTGGTTAATCATTCCGTGCTAATGACGATTACTTTTCATACCGTGATCATGTGCACACTTTTGCTTAGATTATCCGTACTTTGATACGATTAAAATCAAGAAATCGCCTGAGAAAAAGGATACTATTCCATACCGAACACAAGATAGCTTGCAGCAATTAGGAAGTCCTCTTATTCTAGTTAACCCATTAAGGCTTCGCTAAAATATATGGACAGCAGCGAGCATACCCTGCAGAGGAAGTGAGATATTATGGTTCTAGGTAAACCTCAAACCGACCCAACACTAGAGTGGTTTCTTTCACATTGTCATATTCATAAGTACCCTTCTAAAAGCACGCTGATTCATGCGGGCGAAAAGGCAGAAACTTTGTACTACATTGTCAAAGGGTCTGTTGCGGTACTGATTAAAGATGAAGAAGGTAAAGAGATGATTCTTTCTTACCTTAATCAAGGTGATTTCATCGGCGAGCTTGGTTTGTTCGAAGAAGATCAAGAACGTACCGCTTGGGTTCGAGCTAAATCGCCTTGTGAAGTGGCAGAGATCTCATTTAAAAAATTCCGCCAATTGATTCAAGTTAACCCTGATATTCTGATGCGTTTGTCAGGCCAAATGGCCCGTCGTCTGCAAGTCACCAGCCAAAAAGTTGGCGACCTTGCCTTCTTAGACGTGACTGGTCGTATTGCGCAAACGCTTCTCAACCTAGCAAAACAACCTGATGCAATGACTCATCCTGATGGGATGCAAATCAAAATCACTCGTCAGGAAATTGGCCAAATCGTCGGTTGTTCACGTGAAACTGTGGGTCGTATTTTAAAAATGCTGGAAGAGCAAAACTTAATTTCAGCACACGGCAAAACCATTGTCGTTTACGGTACCCGCTAGCGATATTAAATAACAGATGCACAAAGCTACTTTATTCATTTTAAAGTAGCTTTTTATTTGGTCACGACTTTCTATCTGTGCTCTCAAAAATTTTATCGGCAGAAGCGGCAACAAAGCCTTGATAGAGTTGTCCATTTACCATTGGATAACGTTTAGCAAATTCATAAAAACCACCAGGAATCACTTCAACACCTTCGTGAAACGATACTGGCACCTTATCGGCCATGGTCGAGGACTGTTCTAGTAATACTTCTGGGGTTCCTTTCACTTCACCGCCATGTTCGTTAATGGTGAAGCCTGCCTGACGTAAATGGTCATTGACCGCTTTAACCTGATTGAATGCCTTGAGCTGATTCACACTGACCGTAAAGTGATTTGCCCCATAGCCATGAGCCGCTAACCATGCCGCATATTCGCTCTCTTTGGCTAAGATTTGATAATCAGCAAACGAGAGATCCCATAGACGGCCTACGTAAAGAAAGTCAACATGATCAAAACGAGACATATCCACTTGAGCCACTAACTTAGCGACTATCGCTTGTAACTCAGCTGAACACGCTTCAACTTTTAATTCACTAATAAACACTTTCGGCTGCTTAGGATCTGAGTGCTCGTAATGCTTAGCGACTAACTTTTTGCTCTCAAACAAATAATCACCACACGCTTGATAACCTAAGGCTAGAAAAGGCTGAGCTAAAGTATTCATGCCCAGCGGTGCGATATTAAAGGTTCGTAAAGCAATATGGTCATTGATTAGCGGAAAACCTTCTTGTAGTAACTGATGCACTTGCTGCGCAGAAGGACAAAGTCGTGTGGTGTAATCAGCCCATAAGGCTTGGAATAATTCATCAACAGTCATAGCGTCTCCTTATTTTTACCCAACCATTTACTCGTTTATAGGATAAGCTCGATCCCAGGCGCTAAAGTCGCGGGCAATTGTGTGCTTTCCCCTTCCATCGAAGCCATAGGATAAGCGCAATAATCTGCCGCATAATACGCACTAGGACGTAAGTTTCCAGAAGCACCGGGGCCACCAAAAGGCGCATCACCACTGGCTCCGGTCAATGGGCGGTTACGGTTGACAATTCCGGCACGAATATGATCGATAAAATAGCGCCACTCTGTATCGTCGGTAGAAATCAGCCCCGCAGACAACCCAAAACGAGTCTGATTCGCAAATGCGACAGCTTGCTCGAACGTCTGATAACGGACCACTTGCAGCAATGGGCCAAAATATTCTTCATCGGGTAAATTATCGATCTCCGTCACATCAAGAATGGCGGGAGTAACAAACGCAAAATGAGACAGCTGAGCCGCCAACAATGGCTTAGCTCCGAGCGAACATAAATGTTCCTGTGCTTGAATCATTGCCCGTGCTGCGGCAACCGAGATTAACGGCCCCATAAAAGGAGCAGGCTCGGCAAACGGTTCATCAATGATTAAATTGGCCGCAGTACTAACCAACTTCGCTAGCAGTCGATCGCCAGATTCATCAGCAGGAAGATACAAGCGACGAGCACAAGTACAACGCTGCCCTGCACTAATAAAGGCAGATTGAATAATAGTATAAACGGTGGCATCAATCTCACCATACTGCTTCGACACCACCAACGGGTTGTTACCACCCATTTCTAATGCCAACATTTTCTCAGGTTGACCAGCAAACTGACGGTGTAAGAGGTGGCCAGTATTGGCGCTCCCCGTGAACAGTAATCCATCAATATTCGCAGAACTTGCTAGCGCAATGCCCGTCTCTTTACCACCTTGCACAAGGTTCAGCACACCATCGGGTAATCCCGCTTGTTGCCAAAGCTTGGCCGCTAATTCGCCACACCAAGGTGTTTGTTCTGAAGGTTTAAACACGACCGTATTACCCGCCAATAAAGCCGGAACAATATGTCCATTCGGTAGATGAACAGGAAAGTTATAAGGGCCAAATACCGCCATGACTCCCAGCGGGCGATGACGTAACACTAGTTGACTTCCCGCAGTTGCACGGTGTTGTTCCCCTGTGCGATCTTGATAAGCCCGAATGGAAATGGCAATTTTTCCCGCCATCGCTGCAGCTTCAGTGCGTGCTTCCCATAACGGTTTTCCGGTCTCTTTAGCGATGATTTCTGCGATATTTTCACTATTGGCTTGAACAAGATCAGCAAAGCGGAGCAGGATTTGCTCTCGCTCATGATAGGGACAATTTTTCCAACGAATAAAGGCCGAACGGGCCGCTGCAATCGCTTGCTCTACTTGAACTTGACTCGCACTATTTCCTTGCCAAATTACGCAACCGTTATATGAACTGAGTGAGGAAAAAACCTCTCCATCACCAGCTAACCATTGCCCATTAATCCATTGTGTCATGATCTTGCCCCTTTATTTTATTGCGCTAGAATCCGCAACCAGTCTCCTTGCTCGACCTCTAGTACTTTCGCGACGTCAGGTGTAATGATCACCACCTCACGTTCTCGGTTATAGCCCGCCTTGGCTGCCGTTGCCCGAAAATTCTCAAAGGTACAATTACACATTAAGTAATCTTGCCCACTAGCATGGCGAGCCACTTCAACTCGAGCCCGTACGGAGTGACGCACAGACTCAATGTGACGAAGGTCACATTCTACTGTTGGGCCGGCATCAAAAATGTCGACATAATTACGACAAGTAAACCCCTCTTGTTCAAGCAAAGCTAATGCTGGTCGAGTATTGTCATGCACTTGCCCGATCACCGCTTGCGCTTCTGGACTGAGCAAGTTGATATAAATCGGTAGCTTTGGCATCAAATCAGCAATAAAACCTTTTTTACCAATACCGGTCAGATAGTCAGCCAGTGTAAAGTCAATCGAGAAAAAGTGCTGTTGTAACCACTGCCAGAAGGGAGAGTTACCCTTGTCATCCGAAACGCCGCGCATTTCCGCAAAAATAGTTTGCGAGAAGCGCTCTGGATGCTCTGCCATCATTAAAAAACGGCTTTTCGATAATAAACGGCCATTTAAGCCTTGGCGGTAAGGCTCACGTAGGAATAATGTACATATTTCACTGCACCCAGTGTAATTATTGCCAAACGTCAACAGTTTAACCGTATTATGCACCCCCAACTTATGAGATGAATGGACAATGGTACTGATATGATAGGAATAACTCGGGCGATCCCAACCAACAGCCGCTTCAATTCCGGTTGTCCCCACCACCTCACCCGTCTCTGAATCCACCCCAACCATCAGATAGCCTTCATCACTCGGATATAACACCTCTGCTTTGGCAAAGCTATATTCTGAGTGTTCGATGCGTTTCGTTAGCAGTTCTTGATTGACCGGCAATGAAGTAAAGCCATAACCGGACTCTACCGCACAAGTATGTAAAGCGTCGAAGTCTGAGATGGCAATTGGACGAATAACTAGCATCAATATTCCCTCCTGACGCATGAAGAATCTAGGGTTTGTTGACCTTTCGCGATTAAACTTTGTTCGAAAGGTCAACTGCCCCTAGGGAGAGAGATGAAACCTAGAGGCACACCCACCGGCTCCATGGTGGATGTAGTGAATCAAGCGATCTAAACCAGTGAAGCAATCGCTTGATCCAATTTTTCCAAACCAAGTTCGATCTCTTGCTGACTAATAATCAGCGATGGGGTAATGCGTATTACACTGGCTCCCGCCACCAAGATCATTAAACCTTGCTGACCGGCTGCGACAAGAATCTCTCTTGCTCGGCCTTGCCATTGCTCATTAAGCTCGGCACCAACCAATAGACCTTTCCCTCGAATTTCTTTAAAAACTTGATACTTATCGTTTATTTTAGCCAAACCTTGACGGATCCATTCGCCACGCTTAACAACCCCCGCTAGCGTCTCTGGCTGACTCACAATCTGCACGACCGCTTCTGCAACGGCACATGCTAATGGATTTCCACCATAAGTTGACCCATGCGTACCGACACTTAAATGTTTTGCCAGCTTATCGGTCGTCAACATTGCGCCAATGGGGAAACCTCCTCCGAGCGATTTGGCCGTACTAAGAATATCAGGTTTCACACCGATACCTTGGTAGGCATAGAAATCTCCCGTACGTCCATTGCCCGTTTGAACCTCATCAAAAATCAGCAATGCATGGTGTTTATCACAAAGCTCTCGTACGGCTTGAATAAATGGAGCAGAGGGTGAAATTAGACCACCTTCACCTTGTAAGGGTTCCATCATCACCGCACAGGTACGATCAGAGATCTGCGCTTGTAATGCACTGATATCATTATAAGGAAGATGGGTGACATTGCCCGGCTTCGGGCCAAAACCATCGGAGTATGCGGCTTGCCCCCCAACCGTGACGGTAAAAAAGGTTCGGCCATGAAATCCCTGAGTAAAGGCAATAATTTCTGATTTTTCCGGGCCAAAGTTATCCGCCGCATAACGGCGAGCCAACTTTAAGGCGGCTTCATTCGCTTCCGCGCCTGAATTAGCAAAAAAAACTTTTTCAGCAAAGCTGAGCTCAGTTAACCGCTTCGCTAAGCGTAAAGCTGGCTCATTAGTCATTACATTACTCAAATGCCATAACTTATTGGCTTGGTCTGTCAATGCTTGAACCAAAACGGGATGACAATGGCCCAAGCAACTGACCGCAATACCGCCAGCAAAATCGATATATTCACGCCCTTGCTGATCCCAGACTCGGGAGCCTTGACCTTTGACTGGAATAAATTCCATCGGGCTATAGCAAGGTACCATCACCTCATCAAATAAAGCACGATCCACATGTTTTTCTACCGTCATCACAGATTCCTTCTCGATACTACATGCCAAGCAGCGCAACGATGGCGTGACAAAATCCCCATAAAAGATTTTGTATTGCATTCTAGCCTACCAAGCATTTTATTTACAAAATATTAACCAATTCAATAGTGAATTATGCTTTTTAACTGTCTATCAAACAGACTAGTATGACCCAATGTGATTATTTATGCATTAAATCACAAATTTTATGAAGCTTTTTTTCTCTTTAACAAAAAACAGTTCCCAAAGGACAATAAATTCAGAGAATGGATAGAACAGCAGAAAATCTGGCGCATAAGTTGTCAAAACTTAAAATGGCTTATAAAAGAAGGATAAATGTAAAAAAAGTGATCAAACAGAGGATTAGCGACGTAAAAAATTGGCCAATAATTGGTGGCCTTGCTCGGTTTTTATCGATTCGGGATGAAACTGAACCGCATCAATTGGCCAAGTTTTATGGTGATACCCCATAATCTCATCCATTGCTCCATTCGCATGCTCAGTCCAAGCGGTCAATTCAAACTGATCGGATAAGGTGTCTGGTGCTACGACGAGAGAGTGATAACGAGTTACGGTCAGTGGATTATTTAATCCAGCAAACACACCGCTTCCCGTATGGCGAATTCGCGAGGTTTTACCATGCATGACTTGTCGAGCGCGAACAATATCGGCCCCAAAGACTTGTGCAATCGCTTGATGACCGAGACAAACCCCCAAAATCGGTAATTTCCCAGCAAAATGTTCAATCGCGGCGAGAGAGATCCCAGCTTCATTCGGTGTACCAGGCCCGGGGGAAATCACTAAATGGCTAGGTGCTAAGGCCTCGATTTGCTGAATATTGATTGCATCGTTACGCACAACATCAACCTTTACCCCCAATTGGCAAAAGTACTGGTATAAGTTATAGGTGAATGAGTCGTAATTATCGATAATCAGTAACATAGATGGCGATGAGCAAACGAATGATGAGAAAAAAAGAAAACAGGCCAGTTACACTGACCTGCCAAACCATTAAACGCGAGCAACAAAGCCAACCGCATCAAATACCTTTTTCAAGGTTGTTAATGCTTGGGCTGACGCTTTCTCGGCCCCTTGACTCATCACACTGTTAAGATAACTGCGGTCATCACGAATTCGATGATATTCTGCCTGGACGGGTTCGAGCATCGCAACCAGTGCTTCTCCGACATCTTTCTTAAATGGGCCATACATTTCAACCCCAGCATACTGGGCTTCAATATCTGCAAAAGATTGACCCGTTGCCGCAGAGAATAAGCCCATTAAGTTAGAAATACCGGCCTTATTTTCCACATCGTAAGCGATACGTGGTGGTGTCTCGGTATCAGTTTGTGCTTTGTTGATCTTTTTAATGATAGATTTAGGATCTTCCAACAAAGTGATCACGTTTTTGCGATTATCATCCGACTTCGACATTTTCTTCGTCGCATCCTGTAAGCTCATCACTCGCGCATTCACTTTGGGTATATACGGCTCTGGAATAGTAAAAATTGGCGTTTCAGAATCTGGACAATATATATTATTGAATCGTGTTGCAATATCGCGGGCCAATTCCAAATGCTGTTTTTGATCGCTACCGACCGGCACCTGATGCGCGCCATACAATAAAATATCCGCAGCCATAAGTACCGGATAGTCAAATAGCCCAGCATTGACATCGTTAGCGTAACGCGCTGATTTATCTTTGAATTGAGTCATACGGCTCAATTCGCCCATTTGCGTGTAACAGTTAAGAATCCAACCCAATTGAGCATGTTCTGGTACATGAGACTGAACGAATAATGTGCTCTTTTGAGGATCAACACCAACCGCTAAGCAGATTGCCAATGCATCTAAGGTTGCTTCACGCAATGCTTTCGGATCTTGACGAACCGTGATCGCATGGAGATCAACCACACAATAGTGACAATCATAATCGTCTTGCATCTGTTGCCATTGACGTAGAGCACCCAAGTAATTACCGATACTTAGTTCACCAGACGGTTGAACACCACTCAATACGATGGGTTTGCTCATGGGTATGATTCCTTGTTACTGAATACGAAATAAGACAGAAAACTCTGTGAAAAACAGTGCCCGCCGATTGCGGGCACAAGATAGCAGTGTACTCATTGATGAGTATTTTACTAGTGGCAAGTGATAATTTTTAAGCGCAAACCATAACGACATCAATGAGCTGAGCAATATCATCTGCCACCACATCAGGTTCAGCAGCCGAGATAGGCTCACCGTGGTTGTAGCCATAAGTCAAACCAAACGATGCGCATCCGGCATTTTTCGCAGCTAGAATATCATTTTTAGAATCACCTACCATTAACATCTGTTGCGGAGCTAGTCGATATTTAGCTAATAACCACTCTAATGCCATCGGATTCGGTTTTTTCTCAGCAAATGTATCACCACCAATGATATCGCGGAAAAATTCACGGATTCCATGTTGGGTTAATACATCTGGGACAAATTTACTCGGTTTATTGGTTACTAACGCTAAGATAAACCCCGCTTGATGAAGTTCGGCTAAGGTTTGCTTTACATGTGGGTAAAGGTGACTCTGTTGATGGCCGGTTTTTGCGTAATAATCATCAAATAACTCGCGAGCTTGATGACAGATAGCCGGATCTAATGCTGAATCAACCTGTAAACCTTGGCTCAAACAGCGAGCAATGAGTATATCTGCACCATTACCGACATAATCACGCACTTGCTGTTCAGAAACGCTAGGAAACCCTAACGCTTGCACTGCTTGATCCGCAGCAATGGCTAAATCAGGTACGCTATCGAGTAAGGTGCCGTCGAGATCAAAGGCAATTAACTTTATTGGTTGCAAAACTTATTCCTAATGAGTGAATGAGGGATTACTTAACCTTGGCCAATTCCGCACGCATGGCATTAAGTACCGCTTGATAATCTGGCTGACCAAAAATAGCCGATCCGGCGACAAACATATCGGCACCAGCTTGGGCAATTTCAGCAATGTTATCTACCTTCACACCACCGTCAATTTCCAAACGAATAGAGCGACCACTTTGTTCAATTCGTTCCCGAACAGCACGCAATTTGTCTAACGTGTGCGGTATAAATGATTGACCACCAAACCCTGGGTTTACCGACATCAGTAGAATAAGGTCAACTTTATCCATAATATAGTCAAGATGACTGAGCGGAGTGGCTGGGTTTAATACCACTCCGGCTTGACAGCCGTGTTCTTTGATCAGCTGTAAAGTACGATCGACATGATCTGAGGCTTCAACATGAAAGGTAATCATTGATGCCCCCGCTTTGGCAAAATCAGGAATAATTCGGTCAACGGGTTTTACCATCAAATGAACGTCGATAGGCGCGGTAATTCCATAATCACGTAGTGCTTGACAGATTGGAGCACCAAAGGTGAGGTTCGGCACATAATGATTATCCATCACATCAAAGTGAATAACATCTGCCCCAGCTGCCAGAACTTTTTCAACATCGTCGCCTAGACGAGCAAAATCTGCCGAGAGAATGGATGGAGCAATAAGGAAATCTTTCATGGCTAACCTCTTTGGTGATGGAATGCACAGAACGGCGGTAACGCATTCTACCCTAAGGAAGCGATGAGATCCTAGGATCTGTTGCCGAAAAATAATTGATCAATCAGCAAACAAACCCTTTGTTCGGGGTAAACAATGCGAGCAATTCGTCCACTTTATTGCGTCCAGCACCATTACGGCTAATGGTGCGTTTCACTTGAACGGCATTCAGTTGGGCACCATGATAGAGGCGACGAGTTAAAATTGTGTCATGGTTAGAGATAAGCACAGGAATACCTCGTTCTTGCGCGGTTTTTTCTGCAATATCAGCCAATGCAGCTTGATCATCAAGTGAAAAACCATTCCCCGCATACGAGGTAAAATTTGCGGTCATAGACAAGGGGGCATAAGGGGGATCACAGTAAATAACACTCTCTTGCGTCGCTTGACTGAATGTTTGATGATAACCGGCACAAATAAAGGTTGCTCGCTGTGCTTTTTCAGCAAAAAACTCTAACTCAGCTTCAGGAAAGTACGGTTTTTTATACGAACCAAAAGGCACATTAAACCCTCCTTTTTTGTTATAACGGCATAAACCATTAAACCCAAAACGATTCATATAAAGGAAGGCCAATGAGCGGTACATGATGTCATCACAGCTGTTGAACTGTTTACGGACATCCAAATAAGCTTCTTTGCGATTATTCTCCGGTGTAAACCAACGTTTTGCTTCGCGAATGTAATGATCCGGTTCCGTTTTTAACAGGTTATATAAATTGATTAAGTCAGGATTAATATCCGCCAACAAATAATGCTCAAAATCACTATTGAGAAAAATTGACCCAGCCCCGACAAAGGGTTCAACCAACTCTCGGGCGGATGGCAAATGGCGTTGGATCTCTTCGACTAGGCCAAACTTACCCCCAGCCCATTTCAAAAAGGCACGCTGCTTTTTCATCTACCGCTCTAATCAATCACCGAAAAAAATAAGGAGCGGAATGTAACATATTTTCCGCCCAAACTCAGCGTTATTTCGCACGTTCAATCTCTCGGTGTACTTGACTGAGTGATTTAGCCCATGGACCTAACGTTTGAATAGCGGTAGGCAAGGTAGCAACGGCGTCACGCGCTAACTGAATGGTTGGATAATTCTGGTAAGTCACGATATACCAATCAACGTCATTGCGTAAGGTAGGATAAACATTCACCTGCCCCTCTAGCTGGTATTGATCGATAAACGCTTGAACTTCTTGTAATGAGTTAACTGCGGCCAATTGCAAAGTGTAGCTGCGAGGTGACATGTCAAGCAACACTTCTCTAGCAAACGAAAAACGAATCAACCCAGGTTGCTCGGGAGGCTCAGTTAAAGCAACGGGCTCCAGTGGCATATCGGCATTATCCGCCTGAATATTGACTGCAGGCTGTACCTCACTGGCACTTGTCTCAACGAGCTGCTGAGGCTTTCCTTCTAACAAGGCATCGACCACATCAGAGCTAATGACCACTCGTTGATGAGCAGAATCAGCAATCCCCACTGCTTCTGAACTTTCTTTCACATCCGGAGGTAGTGCTGCTGAATCATCATCCATACCAGTGAAATCGGGCTGGGATGAGGCCGCATTCTCGACAAGTTCTGGTTGGCTCAACTCGATGTCATGTGGGGGTAGTGTCGGAATCACCGTTTGCTCGATGGTTTTTTGGCTGTCAATGAATTGCTGACTTTTTTCATCCGCAGAGGGTTGCAACCACATCCACCAATACCCCCCACCAATCATGAGTAGCAGCAAAACAGTCACCAGAGCAATATTTATTGGTGAGGCAATAATAGAACGAATAATGATCCGTTTTTCATTTTTCTGTTCAGTTAAAGCCATAATCTCCCCCGGAAGCAGTTTTACTTTTTTATAGGCGGCGCGAACCTGACGTTCGAGTTCAGGCTCGATATAGCGCATGACTCGTTGTTCAAATAACCGATCAGCCTCATATTGACTCAGAGGTTCAATGTCTAATTCTATCGGCTTATGCTCTTGCCCGTAGGTTAAGCGTGTTAACAAGGCATCAAGACGGTTTGCCTGAGCAAATAGCACAACATTAATCGTCCAACGAGGATGACTTTGCGCTTCCAACACCCACATCCATAATTCGGAAAGTAAAGCATCCGATAATAGATGAGCATCATCAATCGCAATCACCATATCGCATTCATCTTCACCAATCAGATAGCAAAAGCTATCGAGCAACGCATCACTCGGATTGAAGAGAGGCTCAGAGACCAATTGATTCAAAATGGTGGTTCTACGTTGCTCATCGCTTTGACTAGGATGACAAAGCAATAAGGATTGGTTCTTGTCTTCAGCCCAATGCTCTAGATAGCGCTGCGCAAGCCAAGACTTCCCGGCACCCAGTCCACCATAAACGTTAACAAAATTAGAACCAAAACGAGTAAGAAGCTGCAAACGTTCAAGCAGCTCGGTCTGAGAATCTAACTCTAATTCATGTGCTAAACTCATCAACTATCCTAATGATCCCAATCAATTGATTATTAATTACGACACGCTTCAATGGCTTGCTTTATCACCGCTTGAGGAACGCCTTTCACCACTTCTGCACGGCCAATGGCGGTTGGTAATACCAAGCGCAACTCTCCCGCCAATACTTTTTTATCTCGCATCATATGCTGAATAAAATTCTCAAACGTCATGCTCTCAGGGGTGTGTACTGGCAGATGTGCTCTTTCCAGTATGGCACGGATACGCGCTTGCTGCTGCTCAGTAATCAACCCTTGTAATTGTGCTGTCACGGTCGCCATCATGGTACCAGCAGCAACGGCTTCACCATGTAACCAACACCCATAGCCCAGCTCGGCTTCAATCGCATGACCAAAGGTATGGCCTAAATTAAGTAACGCGCGAATGCCTGATTCTTTTTCATCCAAAGCCACCACTTCCGCTTTAATTTGGCAGCAGCGAGCAATGGCATAGGATAGTGCTTGCTCATCTAACGCATATAAGGCTTCCATATGCTCTTCTAACCAGACGAAGAAATCGTGATCATAAATAATGCCATATTTGATCACCTCAGCCATTCCAGCAGCAAATTCACGTGCTGGTAGCGTGCTTAAGCACTGAGTATCAATAATGACAGCTTTGGGTTGATAAAACGCGCCTATCATATTTTTACCCAAAGGGTGGTTTACCGCGGTTTTTCCACCAACAGAAGAGTCTACTTGAGCCAATAATGTGGTAGGTATTTGAATAAAGTCGATCCCTCGCTGATAACAGGCCGCAGCAAAACCGACCAAATCCCCTATCACGCCTCCACCCAACGCAATAACCGTTACATCACGGCTATAATTATGCTCCAGCAAATAACTCATGATGGTATTAAACGTTGCTAGACTTTTATACTGCTCACCATCAGGCAATTCTAACACTGCGGATAAACAGCCTCGCTGTTCAAGTAACGAAAGAATACGTTTTGCATATAACGGAGCAACCGTGTGGTTAGTGATCACCAACACGTGTTGTTTTGCAGAAAGAGGAAGAAGGGCCGGATTATTAAATAATCCGGCACCAATTGAGATGGGGTAGCTACGCTCACCTAAACTGACCGTAATCCGTTCCATGGTTTGCACTCCAAATAAAAGAACTGGTTAATGTTCTTCTAGCATTTTTACGATCTGGTTGGCTACCACTTTTGCACTTTGATCGTCGGTACGTACAGTAATATCCGCAATTTCTTCATACAGCGGATTACGTTCACCAGCCAGTGCTTCTAAAACTTCACGAGGGTTATCCGTTTGCAGCAACGGACGTTTTTTATCACGGTTAGTCCGTGCTAATTGTTTTTCGATCGTGGTTTCTAAGTAAACAACCACACCACGAGCAGAAAGGCGATTGCGATTTTCTTTGCTCATCACCGAACCGCCACCCGTGGCGAGAACAATACCTTGTTCTTCAGTGAGATCATTGATCACCGCTTCTTCACGTTTACGGAAGCCTTCTTCACCTTCAACATCAAATACCCAAGCGATATCTGCGCCGGTGCGCTCTTCAATGACAGTATCAGAATCAACAAACTCCATATGCAGTTGTTGAGCTAAGTGTCTACCAATTGTACTTTTGCCAGCACCCATTGGGCCGACAAGAAAAATATTGCGTTTCTCAGCCATGTTTAGCAGTAATTTACAACGTTAATTCAATGACATCGCCACAAAGTTCGCCATACTAATGTTAGCGATGGGAATGCTTGTGGCACCGATTCCTCACAGATAATTCGTGATAAGACCCGAAATTATCTAGATAAGGTGCCACTAATGCAACTTTAATTTCACTTTAGCGAGAACAATGACGCTAAGTCATTGAATTACCACCTTGGGTGTCACGAAAATGAGTAACTCACTTTTGCCCAATTGCTGATAACTACGACGAAATAGCGCACCAAGAAACGGTAAGTCTCCCAATAATGGCACTTTATCTATGGTATTAGTCAGACTATGTTGAAAAATACCACCAAGCACAACCGTTTCTCCATTATTGACTAAAACTTGCGTGCCAATCCGTTGGGTATTAATCGCCACGGCCTCCCCCGTTCCAGTTTTAACCACATCACCAGGACGGTCTTGTGTGACACTTAAATCCAGCACCAACCGGTTATCCGGAGTAATTTGCGGTGTAACTTTTAAACTGAGCACCGCTTTTTTAAACGCCACTGTCGTTGCGCCACTGGAAGATGATTCTAAATAGGGTATTTCTGTCCCTTGTTCAATGTAAGCTGGTTTTTTATTGGTAGTGATCAAGCGTGGGCTAGAAATGATCTCCGCTTTCGATTCACGTTGCATCGCCGATAGTTCGAGATCCAGCAAAGTACCAGAGCCAAGTTTAGCAACCTGAAAAGCAATGCTTGAGGCGTTAGCAGCCGTGGCTCCCAAATTCACGTTCAAGAAATTATTGATCCCTTCGGTACCATCTTCCGGTTCATATAAACCTATCGTGTTCATATTTCCTTCAATTGATCCGCCCACCGTATGGCTACCGTTTTTCGATGACATCCCCCATCGGATCCCTAATTCGTCCAAATTACCCTCATTCACCGTAACAATTCGGGCTTCAATCTGAACCTGTTTGACCGGGATATCGAGCGATGCAATGATTTCACGAATCACTTTAATATTTTCCGGCAACTCACGGATCAACAGTGCGTTGGTTCGCTCATCGATACTAATCGAACCGCGCTCAGAGAGCATATTTACCGCGCCACTTCCACCTATCATTTCCGCGATATCGGAGGCTTTGGCAAAATGCACTTTAATAATATCGGACTGTAAATCACCTAATTCTTCCGCCAACCGCGCTTTTTCTAATTGCTGCTTCTCTCTTAAATCTAACTCTTCTTTCGGTGCCACAAGAATAACACTGCCATCG
The DNA here is from genome assembly GCF_013048485.1 of Vibrio sp. 1-1(7). NCBI lineage: Bacteria > Pseudomonadati > Pseudomonadota > Gammaproteobacteria > Vibrionales > Vibrionaceae > Vibrio > Vibrio sp. 1-1(7). Next base: position 124,384 of record NZ_VHSP01000004.1, read on the forward strand.
ACTCGCTTATCGAGCCCTTTAACTTGCAAAATAATATCCAGCACTTGCTGCCAAGGCACACCATCTAAGCGAAGGGTTAAGTTTCCTGTGACCGAATCGGAAACAACCAAATTGAATTGGTTATAATCCGCAATCAACTGTAAAACATTTCGTACTGGAATGTCTTGAAAGTTAATGGAAATCAGCTTGCCTTGCTTTTCCATCAAGCTTGGAGGTGGTGTTGGTTCTGCTTGTTTGAGTTCAGTAATAACAACCTCTAAGTATTTTCCTCGTAAGGCATAATCATACTTAAACGGCCCTTGAATAGTCACTTGCAGTAAAGTACTCGGCTCTTGACGAAAAACCTCAACACTCTCAACAGCGGTCGCAAAGTCTTTCACATCTAGTAGGTAGAGTTGATCATCTGCGACATCGGTTTTAAGCAGTTCAATCGCTAGCCCTGGCTCTGTTTTTTGTACATCCACCACAGTAGAGGGAGAAGCCAGCTCAACCACTAAAACGGCCGCTTTATCTTTATTTAAACGAAAATCAATATTTTTTAACTGATTTGCTTGTGATAATTCGCTAGCCACAACACTGGTTGCTAACAGCATCCATATCCCAATACACAGATAACGCATATTACGTACCATGGTTGAATTTAATCCTTTAATCATAGTTAGGTCTCTACACTGAAAAACTTACTTTAAAGCCAATTTGACATTGCGCTGATTCCAACACCCTAGGCCATCTGGCAAGGTTTCTTTTATCAGCAAATAATTATCGGCAACCCGAGTAATTCGGCCATTATTTAAACCGATATACTGCCCAGCTTTTACATTGACGACGGTACCATTCGGCGTCTGAATGAGAGCGGAAATATGACCGCCACTACTGATCACACCTCTTAAACGCAACTGATTAAGAGGATAACGTTCTAAAGCGCCACTCTTATTGCGAGCGGCAGGTTGCCAACAATCAGACTTGGTTACCGACTGATTTTGTACTAGCGCTTCTTGTGGCAAGACAAATGGCTCTCGCTTACCGTGTTGTCCATAATGAAAAGCTTGAAAATGAACGGCGGGCGCAAGCTGAGTGACTTGTTTTTGCGTCTCTAGCTCAACCATGCGTAAATAATCATCGAGGGAGTCATCATTCGCCTGGCATCCAACCAATAACCAAGCACATACCCCACCTAGAAGAAAACAGAACCTATTTTTCATCGCTCACCTCCGCTTTAAACTGGTAAGTGTATGCGCGAACCCTGAAGTGTAATGTGCTACTTTCTTGGCTGACTCTTTGCCAATCAACATCTTCAAAGCTAATTATTCTCGGTAGTTTGGCAATGGCTTCCGAAAAATCGCCAATGTTATGATAATTTCCGGTCAACTCAATATTGAGTGGAAGCCGATAAAGAAATTCTTGGTTGAGTTTTTCCCCCCAATCAATTCGAGTGAAGGTGAGCGAATTTTGCAGACCTAACTCATTCACCGACGCCAACATACTGGCTAACTCTTGTTGAACGGGTAATTGACGTAATAAATAATCGTAACGCTCGCTCAATTCATTGAGTTGTGCCTGTAATTGGGGTAAGGCAGCGACTTTACTGGCCTTGATTCGAACAGTCGATTTTAGTGTTTGCTCTTGCTGCTTTAATCCCTCTAACGTTTCTTGTTTCGGTAAGAGATAAAACCAATATCCCACCGCTTGAATGACGATGATCAGTAATGCGATAACCACCAACTGAGCCGTTCTAGGCCATTCCATTAACTCGTCAAAATCGAGGTCACGCGCCTTAGTCATGAGTTCCTACCTCCTTGACCGGTTTTAAAGCCACTTGCTCGGAAGCATGGAATAAGAAAGAGACTTTGAAGCTCTGAAACTGTTTACCAAAACGACGGTTGCCCGATACAATCGAATGCATGCCCACTTCCGATAACTGTGGCGATTTTTCCAAATGATCTAACATGGTGGCTAAACGAGCCGTACTATCGCTGATGCCGCTCATTTCCACTTCTTGCCCATTCATTTTGATTTTATCGACATAGACACCTTCTGGAATTAAATCAGGCATCAGGTGCATAAACTCAGTACTTTTATTGCGCTTTTGCTGTAACGCCTCTACCACGTTTAAGCGCGTTAGTAAGGCCTTATGTTCTTGCTCGGTTACCTTTAATGCATTGAGGCGCTGATCTAATTGCCGGATATGTTGATTCAGAAAATCGAGCCGCCCCTGTTGTTGCTGGTTTTGTTGTTCAAAATAGCTACCGGCCAGCCATTGTGCTCCCAATGCGAGCAGTACACCCAGAATCAATAAATGGATAAAATGCTGACGATAGTTTTCTCGCTGCGTTTCTCGCCACGGCAATAAATTAATGGTATGCAGCATGTTCACCCTCCAGCCATTCAATGCCTCGTAACGCTAATCCCGCCGCGGTACTAAACTTTTGTTGTTCATCAAGTGCTCGCCTACGCTTACTCAATTTATGGCTAAATACCGAGAGCGGCATAAAAATCTCACAGGGTAGATTCAACCGCTCAGTAATGGCATCCGTTAACCCAGAGATTGTCGCACCCCCTCCAGACAGCCATATGCCGGCCAGACTTTGCGGGCCATGCACTGAAGTTAAGAGCTGAATTTGACGAGCCAACCGATCGATAAACTCTTGAGTAAAGGTATCAATTCCGCTTATGCCTTGCTCATGTTGCCGAGTTTGATCAAACCAACGCGTTCCTAATGGAATATCCTTACAAAATGGATCCTTATCGCTAAAGTCGAGGCATAAAGAACTTTGGCTATAGCCGATATCCAATAGCATCCAGTTTGTTCTTTGCTGGGTCTTACTCACTTGCTGCCAAATACGAACAAGACTATGCATCTGCACGTCTAACAAGACAGGCTCAAGGCCAGCTTTTTCTGTCGCGGCAACCCGACTGTCAACCACTTCACGACGCGTAGCATAAACTTGATAGGTCGCACTGCTGCTTCTTGTTAGTGCTTTTTCCGTTACTTTGACAAAATCTAAACTGAGTTCTTCAATCGGCAATGGCGATTGATGAGAAAATGTCTGATAAATAGCAAACTCCTGCTCTACCGGATCCAGATCACTCTCGATCTGCAAAATCTTGCTGATCACCGCATTATCAGGGACTGCGATCGAAACCTTACGGCTAAACAGGGGTAAGCTCTTTTTTAGTTCTTTGAGTTTCTTTACAATTTTCTGATAATCAAGTGTGTAGTTATCGGCGAAAATATCGTCCGTTACGACGATTTCCTTATAACTAACCAGCGAATATGTTTCGCCGCTTAGTTTTAACACCACAGCTTTAATACTGTGATGTCCGATATCCACACCTGTAACTAATGATTGACTCATGCGATTAACTCCAGTAACAACACCAGCATCGAGCGATAATTTAAAAAAATACTCGCTCATTATTTTTAAGTGTTGAGGTTTTAGTCTAGAGTACAGGGGTTTGCATCAAGACAGCCTCTACTAAACAGGGATTCTCCGGTGAAGTTCATAAAGCGTTTACTTATATTTTCATTGATTTGCATTATTCTTGGAGTCACTACAATTTTTGGCTTCTACTTTTATGTGAAATCTGATTTGCCCGATGTGGCGACACTCAGAGACGTCAAACTGCAAACCCCCATGCAGGTCTTTAGCCAAGATGGTCAATTGATGGCGCAATTTGGTGAGAAACGACGTATTCCGCTGAAACTAGACGAGATGCCAAACGAATTACTTGAGGCGATTATTGCAACCGAAGACTCTCGCTTTTACGAACACTATGGATTTGACCCCATTGGAATTACTCGTGCCGCTTTTGCTGTTGCCGCCTCTGGCAGTGCCTCACAAGGTGCCAGTACCATTACTCAGCAATTGGCGCGAAACTTCTTTTTATCTAATGAAAAGAAGATTATGAGAAAAATCAAAGAGATATTTATCGCCATCCACATAGAACAGCTCTTAACAAAAGATGAAATTCTAGAACTTTACCTTAACAAAATTTATCTCGGTTACCGTTCTTATGGGGTAGGCGCAGCCGCTCAAACCTATTTTGGTAAAGAGGCAAAAGATTTGACTTTAGGTGAAATCGCGATGATTGCCGGATTACCCAAAGCCCCCTCAACCATGAATCCGATCTATTCAGTAGAACGAGCAACCCAACGTCGCAATGTGGTACTACTGCGTATGTTGTCTGAAAAGTACATCAGCGAACAAGAATATGAACAAGCACGCAACGAAGTGCTTGACGGCAAGTTTCATGGTGCAGAAATCGAACTACACGCACCTTATGTCGCCGAAATTGCCCGCGCTTGGATGGTTGAACGTTATGGTGAAGAAGAAGCCTATACTTCAGGAATGAATATCTACACCACTATCGATTCCACACAACAACAAGCCGCGAATCAAGCGGCGATCAATAACTTACTTGCCTACGATGAACGCCATGGTTACCGTGGAGCCGAGAAAGTACTATGGAAAACCGGACAAACCGCTTGGGAAGAAAATAAACTCAATACCCATCTTCGTAATCAACCAATATATGGCGATCTTTTCCCCGCGGTAGTCCTACAGGTTGCAGAGCAATCGGCACAGGTGTGGGTAAGAAATCATCAGTTAAACACCATCGCTTGGGAAGATATGAATTGGGCCAGACGCTTTATTACTGACAATAAGCAAGGGCCATTACCCAATAAAGCGAGTGAAATTTTAAGTGAAGGCGAACAAATTTGGGTCCGACGGATGACCGATCCTGAAACGCAAGAGATACATTGGAAACTAAGCCAAGTCCCGAATGCTAATACCGCCTTTGTGGCGATGAATCCAGACAATGGGGCAATTTTAGCGCTAGTAGGTGGGTTTAACTTTGTACACAGCAATTTCAACCGAGCCACACAATCTATTCGACAAGTTGGCTCTAGCATTAAACCATTTATTTACTCCGCTGCCCTTAATAAAGGTCTGACCTTAGCCACTCTTATTAACGATGCTCCGATTAACCAATGGGATGAAAGCCAAGGAACCGCATGGCGACCTAAAAACTCCCCTCCAACCTATGTCGGCCCAACTCGCCTACGAGTTGGCTTAGCACAATCGAAAAACGTCATGGCTGTTCGGGTACTACGTGAAGTCGGTTTAGATGAAACTCGCCAATACCTAACTCGCTTTGGTTTTGAATTAAGCCAAGTTCCTCGCTCTGAAACGATTGCACTCGGTGCGGGGAGTTTAACCCCAGTGAAAATGGCTCAGGGTTACTCAGTTTTTGCCAATGGTGGTTACTATGTTGAGCCATTCTATATCAGTAAAGTCGAAGACGCCTATGGACAACTTGAGTTTACTGCGACCCCAAAAATCGTTTGTCATCATGACTGCCAAACCGCTGATCACGGATTTGATGAACAAGATCTAGACTCACATTATGCCCCCCAAGTCATCTCCGAACAAAATGCCTTTTTAGTTCGCGAAATGCTTTATAGCAATATATGGGGAGGTGGCAACTGGCGAGAAGGGACGGGTTGGAATGGAACAGGCTGGCGTGCTCAGGTTTTAAAGCGGCGCGATATTGGTGGAAAAACCGGCACCACGAATGATTCGAAAGATGCTTGGTATAATGGTTTTGGGCCTGGAATCGTGGCAACGGCCTGGGTTGGTTTTGATGATCACACCCGGAATCTAGGGCGAAGTGTTCCAAATCCGAATACTGAAGATGATATCTCTGGTGCAGAGGCTGGCGCTAAAACAGCTCAGCCCGCTTGGATTGATTTTATGCGTTCTGCGTTAGAAAACATTGCGGTAGAAAAGCCGTCCATCCCCGACAACATCGTGCGTGTCCGAATTGATCGTGAAACTGGGCTACTCACCAACAAACTTGATGGAAGCTCGATGTTTGAATACTTTATTCAAGGTACCGAACCGACTGAATATGTAGTAGAAGAGGCACAAAGCCTCTACTCCACTGACAGTGAAAGCGAACTGTTTTAAGTAAACAAATAGCCATCCTCATGGGGATGGCTATTGAGCAAACCAGCGGATTATCGCCCATTGAGACAGTTTTTCATCGCTTGGGCTAACTGTTCAAAACGTTGTCGTAAAGGAGAGCCGGGACGATAGACTAATACTATCCGGCGTGAAGGCTCTGGATTGACCGCTTTGATGTAGCAAACGCCATCTTTCACCTTCTCTTCAGGCAATGAAAGCTGAGGCAGTAACGTAATACCAGAGCCCGCAGCAACCATATTACGTAAAGTTTCTAAGCTCGTAGCTTTGAATCGTTCATCATCCTTTGCGCCAGCAGCAAAACAGAATCCCAATGCTTGATCTCGCAAACAATGCCCATCCCCTAGAGCCAATACCGTTTTCCCATTGAGTTCCAACATGTCAATTTCATTCCGATTGGCCCACTCATGATCACATGGCACAGCAATACTCATTGGTTCACAAAAAATATCAATCGCTTTAAAAGACTCGGTCTCTTCTACTGCTGCAAGCACTAAGCAGTCCAACTTTCCTTCTTCTAATTGTTGCACTAATTGATGGGTCTGTGCTTCATATAAATACAACTCTAGTTCAGGGAAGTTTTCTTTCAGGCCCGGAATGATCCGAGGTAGAAGATATGGGCCTAAGGTTGGAATAAAACCGATATGCATAGGGCCATTCATAGCACCACCTTGCTCACTGGCCATATCTTTAAACGTTTTAATTTCCATTAAAATGCGTTTCGCTTGCTCAACCAGCTGTAATCCCGAGTCGGTAAACAAAACGCGCCGACTGCTTCGTTCAAGCAATACCGCACCTAATTCATCTTCCAACTTACGAATTTGGCCGCTGAGGGTCGGCTGACTGACAAAACAGGCTTCTGCCGCTTTACGAAAATGCTTATGTTCCGCAAGAGCGACTAAGTATTCAAAGTCTCGAATATTCATTTTCTTTCCAGATAGGGGTTACCTATTAAAACCATAACATCTTACGATTATGACTATCAAAGTTTTTCTTTTCTTCCCATTCTTCTCGTATACTGTCGACAGATATTTTTACTGCAAATATGACACAAACGATGACTTGTAATGATTGTCGAGAGCACTGGTTTTGGAAAAAAATAGGCCGTTGTCAGCGCTGCATGGATCAACTCACTTTATTCTCCGTCGCTTGCTGGGTAATTTGGTTTTGGTTATTTAGAGATGAGCCGCGTAGCATTGGGTCAATTAGCCTTCTCTTTGCCGGTTTCGCATTTAACGGTTTACTCTTCCTACACTTGTGGATGAAGTTTGTGGTATTGCCTTGGCGTAAACGACAAACAAAAAAGCCCTAAAACGAAAGGAGTTTTAGGGCTCTCTTAGATCATTCTAAGAAAAAGCAGTGGTACAGTTATAGACTCAGCTTTTTCTTAATGGTTCCCAAAAAAATCGATCTTTATTGATCTTTTTTATCTATACGTCTTTTATACCCACGTTGTTTTTATTAGTCGCTGTTCAACTAAGTTCACTTCTAATGCCACTTCATCGCAGGCATGCTGGCGTGGACACTGGCCACAATCTTTGAGGACTTTCTCCGGCAACAAGGTTTTTGAGGTAGGAATGAAATCCAACTTCATAAAAAATTCTGGGGTACGCGTGAGCACAAAAACTTTTTTGATTGCCATTTGCCGAGCTTTTCTTACTAAATATTCAACAATGGCAGAACCCTGCCCTTGGCCTTGCCAGCCCGCCTCCACACCTAACGAGCGAATTTCCGCTAATCCAGAGTCATACACATATAATGAAGCACATCCGGTGATCTCACCGTTATGTTCAGCAACGACAAAAGAACCAATATCTCGAACAATTTCATTGCGTGAACGCGGAAGATTTTCGCCCATATTGGCCCAATAAGCGACCATGCCTTCTAAGGTTTCAATATCGGTCAAACGAGCTGAGCGTACCTTGACTGAGGTCGCATCTCGTTTTGCTAGCCGTTTTTCTGCCGCCCCTACAGCGTAAGCGACTTGATGAGGTGCGACCCCACCTAAAGCACTGCGCTTTTCTAAACAAGAGTCGATAGTTAAAATTGCGTATACATCCTCTTCAATAACCGCAGAGAACGCTTTTAACTCTTCCAGAGATAGTTCTTCTAATGCACAGCCTTTGCCTATCGCGCCTACAACTGCGACACCGACGATATGATGAGCTTCACGGAATGGGATACCTTTGGCAACTAAATAATCGGCTAACTCTGTCGCGTTCGCGTACCCTTGTTTGGCCGCTTCTAAGGTGCGCTCGCCATTAACTTTGATGCCATCAAAACACAAGGCTGCCATTTCCATACAGTCATTCCAAGTATCCAACGCATCAAATAGGCCTTCTTTGTCCTCTTGCATGTCCTTGTTATAAGCAAGAGGCAATGCTTTTACGGTCATCATCATACCAGCCAACGCGCCATAGACTCGGCCTGTTTTTCCTCTAATCAACTCTAATGCATCTGGGTTTTTCTTTTGCGGCATTAAAGATGAGCCTGATGTCACAGTATCTGCCAATTCAATAAAACCAGCTTCGCCGGAATTATAGAAAATCATGTCTTCTGCTAAGCGAGAAAGGTGCAACATAGAAATAGAAGCAATCGACATCAGTTCCATCACATGATCACGATCTGACACTGAATCGAGTGAATTTCGCGTTGCGCGACGAAAACCTAAGTTATAAGCTAATTTATTACGATCAATAGCATAAGCCGTACCTGCCAATGCGCCTGAGCCGAGCGGGCAAGTATCTAAACGCTCAATCGCATCGTTGAGCCGTGAATAATCCCGTTCAAACATTTCAACATAAGCGAGACACCAGTGAGCAAAGGTCACCGGCTGAGCACGCTGTAAATGAGTATAGCCAGGCAATACGGTACCTTGATGTTGCCGGGCAACCATCACCATCTGACTCTGTAACCGATCAAGCGTCAACAACAACTGCTGCCCTTGTTGACGGCACCAAAGTTTTAAATCGGTTGCGACTTGATCATTACGCGAACGCCCGGTATGTAACTTTTTACCTAAATCGCCAACTTTGTTAATTAACTGCTGCTCAACCCACGAGTGAATATCTTCTGCATCAGATTGTAAAATTTGCTGAGGATCTTCCATCACAGCTAATTTTAACTCATTCAATGCCAGCTCTAATTTTTGTTGTTCTTGTTCGGTCAACACGTTAACCGATAACAGAGCTTTAGACCAAGCAATGGAACCAACAATATCTTGTTCAGCCAATCGATAGTCAAAGCGCAATGAATCATTAAACTGTTTGAATCTTGTATCTGCCGCTTGGGTAAACCTTCCGCCCCACAATGCCATTGCGTTTCTCCTAATGCTCACTATTGACTTGCTACACCACTGCATTATCTAGCCTGAATCAGGCAAGGATTGCTTCTTGCAAAGTTACGGTAAGTGGAGCAAAAAATAAAGTAAAAATTCACTTTTAAAACATATTTATTCAAATGAGTTTGAATTTATTTACAAAAACAAAACCCGCATGCAAAGCAATACGGGTCATAATTATCACATGATGCGGCTGATTGATTGTTAATACGCTTTTTTGTTTCCTGCATTGAGCGCTTTAATACGGCTGGATAACGAGTAAAGGCGAATAAACCCAGCGGCATGACTTTGGTCATAAACATCATCAGCACCAAAAGTCGCAAATTCTTCCGAATATAAGCTATTTTCTGAACGTTTTTGCGTTGCTATCGCTTGCCCCTTATAAAGTTTAATGACCACCTCACCATTGACATCTTGTGCTAGCGTTTCCGCTGCGGCAAAAACGGACTGACGTAGCGGCGTAAACCAGCGACCATCATAAACCAGATGTGACGCTTTAATTCCGAGTTCCTCGCGGAATTCAAACGAGGCTTTATCTAACACTAATTGTTCAACGGCACGAAGCGCTTCCATCATAATGGTACCTCCCGGAGTTTCATAACACCCGCGAGACTTCATTCCGACTAAGCGGTTTTCGACGATATCAATACGCCCAACCCCGTGTTTCGCTCCTTTTTCATTCAAACAGACTAAAGCTTGATAGGGAGAAAGTGGCTGGCCATCCACGGCGACCACTTCACCTTTTGCGACTTTTAGTGTGACATATTCAGCCTCATTGGGTGCTTGCTCAGGATCCACCGTCCATACCCAGCAATCGTCATTCGGTGCATTCCATGTACTTTCTAATACTCCCCCTTCGGTCGAGATGTGCCAAGCATTGGCGTCACGTGAATAAATTTTAGTCAAAGAAGCCGCACAAGGAATATTACGCTCGGCAAGATAATCAAGACACGCTTCACGGCTAACAAGGTCCCATTCCCGCCATGGCGCAATCACATGGAGATCAGGGGCAAGCGCTGCAAACGCGCCTTCAAAACGAACTTGGTCATTACCCTTACCGGTACAACCATGTGCCAGAGCATCAGCCCCCACTTTACGTGCAACGTCTACTTGTGCTTTGGCAATCACAGGGCGAGCCATCGAAGTACCCAACAGGTATTTACCTTCGTAATAAGCGCCCGTTTTCAAAGTCGGATAAATATACTCTTTGACCAACTCGTCTTTTAGATCCACCACATAACATTCTGAGGCACCAGAGGCGATGGCTTTTTCTTCAATACCGACTAATTCTTCCGCGCCTTGCCCAACATCCGCGACAAAAGCAACCACATCACAGTGATAGTTTTCTTTCAGCCATGGAATGATCACTGAAGTATCTAAACCGCCAGAATAGGCAACAACGACTTTTTTGACTTGTACTTTACTCATTTTATCTCTCCAAATCCTGGCGCTGCGCTTGGCGGTTAGTGCTCAGGGTGACGTCCATTAATTGATAATCTCTTTCTTTACTCAATTCTTTTCTTAGCCAAAAGTTAACAGGGCAAGAAACGCGTTCCAATACTTTGCCCAGCAAACAATTTGCTCAGCTTGTCAGGATATCGCCAACTCGCGACTTCAATCGGGCGACCAAGATCGTTGGCCGCACTCAATGCCGCTTTCACTTTAACGATCATGCCATCGGTAATCACTTGCTGGGTAATCAGCGCACTCGCTTGTGGCTCATCGAGGCTAGTAAGCAGATGTCCTTTTCCATCCAGCACACCACTGACATCGGAGAGCAACACTAATTCCGCATCCAATGCTCCAGCGACGGCAACGGCAGCTTGGTCAGCATTGACATTCATCATCTCACCGTCATTAGTTAAGCCAATCGAGCTGATGATTGGCAGGCCACCAAGGTTAAACAGCGCTTGAAGTAGCGCTGGATTACCCGGCGTGGCCAGACCTACCGCCCCCAATTCAGGGTCTAGCTGCTCTATATGACATAACCCGCCATCCGCTAAACACAAACCAATGGCATTAAGCCCATTTTTGATCGCCTGCCCTTGCAACATCTTATTCGCCGTTCCAGCCAGCGCGCCGGCAATAAAAGAAATCTGCTCATGGGGTGTTACGCGTAGGCCATCTTTTTTTATGGTCGTTAACTGTAGCTTTGCCATCAGCTCATCCACTAGATAGCCTCCCCCATGGACGATAACAATCGGCCGCTGGGCTTGCTCCTGGTACTGAGCGATAGCGCCAAATAACTTACTCAATGTTTCACTGCAAGAAAGCGCAGCGCCGCCTAATTTAACCACCAATGGACTTTGCTGATTCGTCATGTTTATTCCCTCACACTAGAGCAGTGAACTGATCAAAACCATAATGAATATTTAAACACTGCATGGCTTGGCTCGACGCACCTTTCAACAGGTTATCGATCGCAGCAACCACCACAATGTGCTCTCCACTAACCTTCCAGCCGACATCACAAAACGGTGTGAACACGACATCCTGAATACGAGGCAGGGTTGTCTTATGTAATCGAACTGCAGGTTTATCCTGATAAGCATGGATAAAGGCTTCTGCCACCTGCTGTTCGCTGACACCTTGAGCCAACTTCATGGTAATCGTGGCCAAAATTCCTCGTTTGAAATTACCTAAATGAGGGGTAAATATCACCTCACAGCCTAGGTGAACGGCAATTTCCGGCTGGTGTCGATGAGTAAAAACACCGTAAGGTTGTAAACTGACTTCACAAAAACTATTCGTCATGGTTGCTTTGCGCCCAGCACCGGAGACACCACTCACCGCATTAATCACCGGCCACTGAGACGGATCAACCATTCCTGCAACCAATAAAGGTTTAATCGCCAGTTGGCAGGCCGTCGGATAACATCCAGCAACTGCCACTAGCTGACTTTCCGTAATAGCAGCAGCATGCCATTCAGCTAAGCCATAAGCCGCTTTTGCTAGCCATGTAGGATGCTGATGTTTAAAACCATAAAATTGTGTATAGAACCCCTCATCTTGAACACGATAAGCGCCTGATAAATCAAACACCTGACAGCCTTGCTCTAGAAACAATGGTGCAAGATCATGGCTCACCTCATGAGCAGTCGCTAAAAAAACGACATCACACGATTTCGCCACAGCTGCAACATCCACGAGAGGCTGTACTGGCATGTCAAGTAAGCCCGCTAATTTGCCATGTAACTGACTGATCGGTTTTCCTGCATCAACACTATTGGCGGAAACATATAAACCTGATAGCGTGAGCTTTGGATGTTTTTTTACCATCAGTGCGAGTTCAGCTCCGGTATAACCACTGGCACCGATAATTGTCGTTTTTAGCATCTCAACACGTCCAACATTAGAATAAAAACACCATCAGAAAATGATTATTAATTTAAACAAATAGAGCTTTAAATGGTTTTTTATTCATAAAAAGTGATTTAATATGTGTTTTACATTCTTAGCGTTATTCTGTCAATAGTAGGAGCAAAGATAATATGTCATTACCCAGTTTCCTTGAGGTCTATGAAGGTCTCATTTCAACCTCATCGATCAGCTCCACCGATCCTCAGTGGGATCAAAGTAACGAGTTAGTTATCGCTAAATTGGCGGATTGGTTGTCGGCGCTCGGATTTCAGGTTGAAATCAATGAAGTTGCTCCTGGTAAATACAACTTACTGGGAAAAAAAGGGCAAGGTGAGGGAGGATTACTACTGTCTGGCCATAGCGATACTGTTCCTTTTGACGAAGGGCGTTGGAACTTCAACCCTCACGCTCTGACAGAAGCTAATAATCGTTTTTACGGCTTAGGAACGGCTGACATGAAAGGTTTTTTTGCTTTTATTTTTGAAGCCGTCAAAACACTCGATTGGAGCCAACAACAAAAGCCATTGTATGTGTTAGCAACCTGTGATGAAGAAACGACAATGCTGGGTGCGCGCCATTTTACCCAACACACGCCTTGCCATCCCGATTACTGTATTATTGGTGAACCTACCGGTTTAATCCCGGTTTATGGTCATAAAGGCCATGTTGCTAATGCGATTCGAGTTACCGGTCAATCGGGCCATTCCTCCAATCCCGCACTGGGCGTTAACGCTATAGAGATCATGTATGAGGTGATGTTTGCATTAATGCAACTGCGCGATAAGTTAATTAAAACGTATCATCACCCAGGCTTTGAAATTCCCCACCCAACGCTAAACCTCGGCCATATTCATGGTGGCGATAGCCCTAATCGGATTTGTGGCTGTTGTGAACTCCACTACGACGTGCGACCGCTACCTGGCATCAGTTTAGATGGATTAGACAACCTACTGCGTGGCGCACTCAAAGAGGTGCAAGAAAAATGGCCGGGACGAATTGCTATTGAGCCGCTGCATGATGCCATTCCCGGTTATGAATGTCCGCATGACCATCCATTTATTCATGCCGTCAGTGAACTTTGTCAGCAACCCTCTCAAACCGTGAATTACTGTACCGAAGCCCCATTTTTACAGCAGGTCTGTCCCACCTTGGTATTAGGCCCGGGTTCGATCGATCAAGCGCATCAGCCAGATGAGTTCTTAGCGTTTGAATTTATCGAACCCACCATCCACATTCTTCGTCAAGCGATGCGCAAGTACTGCTTTTAATGGCTAAAATTGATATTGCAGCGGCGTGTCCAGTCGTCACAAAGCTGCAATACGTAAGAAAATTTCAACAAATTTCGATATTTTATTACATATTGTTCAATGTTCATTCCTTACTGATAAATGAAATCTTAGTCTACTTTGTTTGACTCTACTGGACAAACTTAGCTAGATTGTGTAATAAAACACAAGAACATTGGATGTAATTTTTTTACAAGGCAGGATGACAATGAACGAAAAGTACGCCGCTCTGAAAAGTAATGTGAGCATGTTAGGTCGACTACTGGGCCAAACCATCCGAGATGCCGATGGTGAGGTTATTTTGCAGAAAGTAGAGACCATCCGACAACTTTCCAAATCGGCTCGTGCAGGTAATCAAGCTGACCGTGAACAGCTGATTGAAGAAATTAAGAATCTCAATAACGATCAATTAACCCCCGTTGCTCGTGCATTCAATCAATTTCTCAATCTGACCAATATTGCCGATCAATACCATACCATTTCTCGTCATGGAGATGAGCACTCAAATGAGCCTGATCCACTGCAAAGCTTATTCACAAAGTTAGCCACTCATAACATTAGTCAATCAGAGAGCGCACAAGCGATTCGCGATCTGAATATTGAACTGGTTCTTACCGCCCATCCGACCGAAATTACTCGTCGAACCATGATCAACAATTTGGTTAAGATCAACGAATGTCTCTCCGAATTAGAATTAACCGACCTTTCCACGAAAGAACGCCATAAAACTGAGCGCCGCTTAGAACAACTTATCGCTCAAGGTTGGCATTCAGATGTCATTCGTAAGCAACGCCCAACTCCGCTTGATGAAGCGAAATGGGGGTTTGCTGTGGTTGAGAACTCGTTATGGCAAGCGGTACCCGAGTTTTTGCGTGAGTTAGATGAAAGCGTAAAAGGCTACCTTGGTGAAGGGCTTCCTGTTGATGCGCGACCTGTGCACTTCACATCTTGGATGGGAGGCGACCGGGATGGCAATCCATATGTGACCCATACCATTACTCGTGAAGTGTTACTACTGTCTCGTTGGAAAGCCGCTGATTTATATCTTGCGGACATTAATGAGTTGATCAGTGAACTTTCCATGGTCAAATGTAATGATGCATTGCGAGCATTAGCAGGGAAAGATGTTCACGAGCCTTATCGTGCCGTTCTCAAAGAGGTACGCACACTACTACAAGAAACGTTGACGATTTTAGACAGTAAAATCCATGGTCAAAAACTTGCGGTCAAGGCACCACTACAAAACATTAGCCAACTTTGGGATCCCCTTTACACTTGTTACCGTTCATTACATGAATGTGGCATGGGGGTCATTGCCGATGGCTCATTGCTTGACACTTTGCGCCGAGTGAAAGCATTTGGAATTCATCTAGTGCGTCTTGATATTCGTCAGGAAAGTACCCGCCACTCTGATGTGCTCTCTGAATTAACCCGTTATCTGGGCATTGGCGATTATGACCAATGGAGTGAACAAGATAAAGTCGCCTTCTTAGTTAATGAACTCAGCTCTAAGCGCCCACTGTTGCCTCTTGATTGGCAACCATCAGAGCCTGTAAAAGAAGTATTAGACACCTGTAAAATTATCGCGGCTCAATCGCGTGATGCCTTTGGTGCTTATGTCATCTCGATGGCAAGAACCGCCTCCGATGTGTTAGCCGTTCATTTATTATTGCAAGAATCTGGCTGCCCTTATCGTATGGACGTCTGCCCTTTATTTGAAACATTAGACGATTTAAATAACGCAGAAAGCGTCATTAAGCAATTAATGGGCATCGACCTTTACCGTGGTTTTATTCAAAACCATCAGATGGTGATGATTGGCTATTCTGACTCGGCAAAAGATGCGGGAGTGATGTCTGCTGGCTGGGCGCAATACAGCGCCATGGAAGCCTTAGTGAAAGTCGCAGAAGATGAAGGGGTTGAGCTGACCCTCTTCCATGGTCGCGGAGGTAGCATTGGTCGCGGTGGAGCCCCAGCTCATGCGGCTCTGCTCTCTCAGCCACCCAAAAGCTTACACGGCGGGCTGCGAGTAACCGAGCAAGGTGAGATGATTCGCTTTAAACTTGGTTTGCCTGAAGTGGCAATTAATAGCCTTAATCTCTATGCCAGTGCGGTGTTAGAGGCAAACCTACTGCCGCCACCCGAGCCAAAACAAGAATGGCGAGATCTCATGGACGTGCTATCTGAAGTCTCTTGTGAAGCCTACCGAGCCGTAGTCCGCGAAGAACCAGACTTTGTCCCATACTTCCGCCAAGCCACACCAGAACAAGAGCTTGGCAAACTACCGCTTGGCTCTCGCCCTGCCAAACGCAACCCGAAAGGGGGGGTAGAAAGTTTACGTGCTATTCCGTGGATCTTCTCATGGAGTCAAAATCGATTAGTCTTGCCGGCTTGGCTGGGTGCTGGAGAAGCCATTCAGTACTCCATTGATAAAGGACACCAAGCATTACTCGAAGAAATGTGCCGTGAATGGCCCTTCTTCTCAACCCGGTTAGGTATGCTGGAGATGGTTTACACCAAGTGTAATATCGATATTTCTCGCTACTACGATGAACGTTTAGTGGATCTCTCTTTACGTCCATTGGGTGAACGCTTACGTGCTCAGCTACAAAAAGATATTCAAGCTGTTTTAAACGTCGAAAATAATGAAAACCTAATGCAAAGTGATCCTTGGGGACATGAATCGATCCGATTGCGCAATATTTATATTGAGCCACTCAATATGCTACAAGCCGAGTTACTCTATCGAACTCGTCAATCGGAAACCTCTGGCCCTGAATTGGAAGAAGCTTTGATGGTCACCATCGCAGGGATTGCAGCAGGGATGCGCAACACAGGCTAGCAAAGCCAGCATAAAAAACTAAAAAATTAAAAATGGCCACCTTGTTGTGGCCATTTATTTTAACTTACTTACCTTACTGAGAATAATATCAGCTTTTTAAGTTAAATAATTTTTTTATTCCACTTTATGCTTATTATTTAGATATACTACTGCGCTATTGCGATATTCTTTTAAATACTCCAAATCGCAGTCAGATATGCAAAGACATATTAATTCTAGGTGATAACGGCTTTAAAGGTGACATAACCCCAGTACTGATGTCTGGGAAAAGACTGATACCTTACGTCACAGTGTGCCAATAAGAAGCCCACGAGATGGTTAAGTCTATTTGTGCAGTTTATTAACCATTTGGATTGAAGACATGTCATTACCACACGTTATACTCACCGTCCTTAGTACCCGTGATGCCACTGGATACGATATTACTAAAGAATTCTCAGCCAGTATTGGCTATTTTTGGAAAGCAAGCCATCAGCAAGTTTATCGTGAGCTAAATAAAATGGCTCAACAAGGTCTGGTCACTTGTGTCCTAGAACCTCAAGAAGGTAAACCCGATCGGAAAGTTTACTCTATCACTGATACTGGTCGAGTGGCTTTGGGAGAATGGTTTGATCAGCCAACCGCTCACCCAACCGTGAGAGATGAATTTAGTGCAAAACTGATGGCTTGCTCCGTGCAATCTGCCACGCCTTATATTAATCAACTACATGAATTAATCGAAGAATCACGCAAGCTGGTTACTCATTACCAAGACATTGAAGCGGCTTATTATGCCAACCCAGCAAAAATGAACAAACAACAACGTTTGGAACGTTTAACCCTACGCCGAAATCTGCTGGCTCGCCAAGCTTGGATTAGTTGGGCGCAAGAAGTCATTGATGAATTTGAAAATATGGCCTAAATACCATGATAAAAAAAGATGATGTCATTAAGGCATCATCTTTTTTATATAATGGACAAAAAGACTTAAATGCCATCTCCCCCGATAAAGGTTTGTGAACGGCCATTAAAATTTTGATCCATCTCCAGCGAGGGTTTATCTGTTTTCGGTCGCCCAACAATTCGTGCCGGAACCCCAGCAACAGTGGTATGAGCAGGAACAGGTTGTAATACCACAGAACAAGAACCTATTTTAGCGCCTTCTCCAACTTCAATATTACCGAGTATTTTCGCTCCAGCGCCAATCATTACCCCTTCGCGAATTTTAGGATGACGATCACCACTTTCTTTGCCTGTCCCGCCCAAAGTTACATCTTGTAAAATAGAAACATCATTGCCAACGACTGCCGTTTCACCAATAACAATACCGGTGGCATGGTCAAGCATTATGCCACGACCGATCTTAGCCGCGGGATGAATATCCACCTGACACGCGACTGAAATCTGGTTTTGTAAATACGTGGCCAAGGCAATTCGCCCTTGCTTCCATAACCAGTTAGCCACTCGATATCCCTGTAATGCGTGGTAACCTTTTAAATAAAGTAACGGCATAGAATACATAGAGACGGCTGGGTCACGATTAACCGTTGCACAAATATCGCAAGCGGCAAATTCAGCAATCGTAGGATCAGAAGAAAAGGCTTCCTCAACCACTTCACGCACGGCCATCGCAGGCATCGAGGCCGTGCTGAGTTTATTGGCCAAAATATAACTTAATGCGGCAGGTAAGCTGTCGTGCTTAATGATCGTCGCATGATAAAAGCTCGCGAGCATGGGCTCTTGATCCGATTGATCTCGCGCCTCTTTAATAATGGTTTGCCAAACTTTGACTTGTGCGCAATGTTTCATTTTTCTCTGCCTTTACTAAGCTTCATCACAGCTTATGATTAACCTTGGCCGAACCCTTCGCTTTAAATTCGTCCGTCACGGATAGACTGACATATCTGCCGTTACCGCTCCGCTTTTTTATCTCGTGCAAGTAAATCTTGCGCCGCTAAGCGAGTCGCTTTTCCTTGATACAATACTTGATAAATTTGTTCAACAATAGGCATCTCAACGCCGACGCGCTGGGCCAGCAACCACACCTCTTTGGTATTGCGGTAGCCTTCCACCACTTGGCCAATATCTTGCTGCGCTGATTCAACATCTTGACCTTGCCCTAACGCTAAGCCAAAACGTCGATTACGCGATTGGTTATCAGTACAAGTAAGCACTAAGTCACCCAATCCTGCCATTCCCATGAACGTTTCCGCTTGTGCACCTAATGCAGCGCCTAGGCGAGACATTTCAGCTAACCCTCGAGTAATCAGTGCGGTACGAGCATTGGCACCAAAGCCGATCCCGTCTGATATTCCGGCACCAATAGCAATGACATTTTTTACCGCTCCACCAAGTTGCATCCCAATAAAATCATGGTTGGCATACACGCGGAAGGTTTTACTACAGTGGATTTTTTCTTGTAGATCTTCTACAAATTGTGCATCAGGCGAAGCAACCGAAATCGCCGTTGGCATTCCCATCGCTAACTCTTTAGCAAACGTTGGCCCAGAAAGTACCGCGAGAGGAATATGCCGCCCCACTACGTCATAAGCGACTTCCTGCAACAGTCGCCCTGTTTCAGGCTCTAGCCCTTTGGTCGCCCAACAAATCCGGCTATCTTCACGCAAATGTGGCTGCAAGCTACGCAACACCATACCAAATACATGGCTGGGAACAACCACGAGTAGATCTCGACTCGCTTTTACCGCACTAGCAAGGTCTGACTCAACCATTAAGCTGGGGGGAAATTCAATACCAGGAAGAAACTCATGGTTTGCTCTATCGGCTTGTAGCCGGGCCATATGCTCAGGTTCATGCCCCCATAGTACAATATTGGCACCATTACGAGCCAAAGAAATAGCAAGAGAGGTTCCATAAGAGCCTGCACCGATCACCGTCATGCTAATTGCGTTTGCATTGAGATTATTTGCCGTTGGAGTTGTCATTTTTCCACCTGATAGATAGCCATCGTGTGATTACCGATATCGGGTTACTGCGCATATCGATAAGGGTAAAGGGGAATCGTCATTTGATTCTAGAAAAAATAAAAAATGCACATCGCATCGCTCAATGAGCTGCTCT
Organism: Vibrio sp. 1-1(7); assembly: GCF_013048485.1. Lineage (NCBI taxonomy): Bacteria > Pseudomonadati > Pseudomonadota > Gammaproteobacteria > Vibrionales > Vibrionaceae > Vibrio > Vibrio sp. 1-1(7). The sequence goes on from NZ_VHSP01000004.1 coordinate 144,259, forward strand.
GTGCATTCTATTTTACCTTACATTAGACAAGAAATCGTAGTGGATTACGCCTCGCTTGGCGTCTCACTTGCAGCTTGTTGCTGTAGGTAGTTCATAAATAGCGCGTCAAAATTAACTGGAGCCAAGTTAAGCTGCGGGAAAGTTCCTTTTACTACTAGGCTAGAAATGGTTTCACGAGCATAAGGGAACAAAATGTTAGGACAAAATGCGCCAAGGCAATGGGCTAATTGACCGGCTTCCATCTGTTCTGCAGTGAAAATACCGCCCTGTTGCACTTCGCATAGAAACGCAGTTTCTTCTGCATTTTTCACAGTAACCGTCAAGCGTAAAACCACTTCATAAACGCCTTCGCCAAGTTCACGGCTTTGAGTGTCAAGATCCAATTTTACATCAGGGTTCCACTCTTTTTGGAACATGGTTGGTGAATTTGGTGCTTCAAAAGAAACATCTTTTAGGAAAATGCGTTGAATCGCAAAATTTTGCTGTGGTGCTTGTTGTTGTGCGGCTTCAGCCATGATTTCATCCTTAATACTGATCAATTCGGATATAAAAATTAATGTCCTGAGGAGACTAAACGAGTGTGAAGCAAATCACTAGATGAAAAACCGAATACGTGGCAAACATCACAACTCGAGTCAAATAGGTGCCGATTTATTGATCACCTAACCAGAACTGGCGGCAAGAACTATTTCTTGCCACGGACAAGAGGTAACTTAGCATCGCTCCATGCGACTAAACCATTTTTTAGTAAGCTAACGTTCTCAAACCCTGCTTTAACGAGAGCAAGAGCAACGTCACGAGCCGCATGACCAGTTTTACATACCACAATAATGGGGTCAGCTTTATGCTTTTCAATCCCTGCGAGATTTCCCGCTTTGATGTCGGACGGTAAAATATGAACAGCATCCGTGATATGACCCTGTTTAAACTCATCTTTAGTGCGAATATCAATCACAATACCGTTCTCACGGTTCATCAAATGAGTCAGTTGAGACGGGCTAATTTCTTTAAAAGCTGCTGTTGAAGACTTATAAATATTAAGAATTAATGCAACCAAAACGCCTACCCAAGCGAGAGATAAGATCATATTTTGTTGGAAAAATTGTATGTACTCTTGCATATTGTGTGCTCTTGCAATGGTGGTTCAAAATAGTGATGAAGTATAACGAGGTTACCCGCCTGACGCGAGTGCTAAGCTCGAGGAAACGCAAAAGCCGTGACCTTATCGATATGATCTTCTGCTAAAGCAAGCATAATAAGACGATCAACCCCCAAAGCAACCCCAGCACACGCCGGTAACCCCGCGGCTAATGCCGCAATAAAGTGCTCATCAATCGGTTGCTCAGCTAACCCCATTATCCGACGTTTGGCATTATCCTGTTCAAAACGGATGCGTTGCTCTTGTGGATTATCTAGCTCATGGAAGCCATTGGCTAATTCAAGCCCCTTAAAATAAACTTCGAAGCGATCCGCTACACGAGGGTCGCGTGGATTAACTTTAGCTAGCGCTGCCTGTGATGCCGGAAAATCGTACACAAAAATCGGCTTCTGCTGACCAATGTGCGGTTCAATACCAAGACTAAACAACAATTGCAATAAGGTATCTCTATCTTGCTCTGGCTGAGCAATATCACTTAGTCCGAGAACTTGAGCAGCTTGCTTAAGTTTGGTCATGCTACTTTCCAAAGGACAAATGCCTAAGATACGTTGAAAAACCTGTTGATAAGTCATTATTTCCGCAGAAGGCGTAGCAAGAATAGCTTGTAACAGCGCATCAACCTCCGCCATTAAGTCATGGTGATCAAAGCCCACTCGATACCACTCCAACATAGTAAATTCAGGGTTATGGTATCGACCATGCTCTTCATTGCGAAAAGCCTTCCCTAATTGATAAATCGACCCACTACCGGCCGCTAGCAACCGCTTCATATGAAATTCAGGGCTGGTCATTAAGTAGAGTTTTTTCCCTTTCGCATAACCTGGACCAACAAACTCCGTTTGAAACGTTTGTAAATGAACATCGGTTACCGTTGCGTGGCTAATTGCTGGAGTTTCAACCTCAAACACCTCTCGCTCGGCAAAAAATTGGCGGATACGCTGCAATAAGCGAGCACGTTGCTGAAGTTGGTGAATTGATGCGCTAGGCATCCATGATGACTGGTTCATAAAACTGGCTACACATCTCAAAGAAAAGGCATTTTACTCGCTTAAAAAGAAAAACCCAACCAACCTACCCGCCCATTTTTTTCGTGATTAGCATCACACAAAGGATAATAAGTATGCTTGCTCTTGCACTACCGGAGTAAAAGCCTAACAAAATCAATTTTTTCTTTTCCTCACTCTTCTAAACTAGCCACTACCACTTTGGTACAAGTAGCGAGAGCCAACAGAAGACCCTCTTCGAATTGAATCACGCTGCAAATCATAATCAGGGACAACAACTGATCCCCATAATAATCACTACACTGGAGGATAACTGTGCAAACGATTACCACAGATATCGCAGTCATCGGCGCTGGTGGCGCTGGTCTTCGTACTGCTATTGCAGCGGCTGAAGCAAACCCAAACTTGGAAGTCGCGCTTATTTCCAAAGTTTATCCAATGCGTTCTCATACGGTCGCTGCCGAAGGTGGCTCCGCAGCAGTTATCAAGGAAGAAGACAGCTTAGATAATCACTTCAACGATACCGTTGGTGGTGGTGACTGGTTGTGTGAACAGGATGTCGTAGAATATTTCGTTGCGAATTCAACACGCGAAATGATCCAAATGGAGCAATGGGGTTGCCCTTGGAGTCGTAAAGACAACGGGGAAGTCAACGTACGCCGTTTTGGTGGCATGAAAGTCGAACGGACTTGGTTTGCTGCCGATAAAACGGGTTTCCATATGCTACATACCCTATTCCAAACTTCAATGAAGTACCCACAAATCAACCGCTTTGACGAATATTTTGTGGTTGATTTGTTGGTCGTCGAGGGTGAAGTCCAAGGCCTGATCGCTATCCACATGGCGGAAGGCGAGTTGGTTACGATTAAGGCCAAATCGGTTGTCCTCGCCACCGGAGGTGCGGGTCGTGTTTATCACTGTAACACCAACGGCGGTATCGTTACGGGTGACGGTATGGCAATGGCCTATCGCCATGGTGTACCACTACGTGATATGGAATTTGTTCAGTATCATCCAACGGGTCTACCCGGTACTGGCATCTTGATGACCGAAGGTTGTCGTGGAGAAGGTGGGATTATCGTTAATAAAAACGGTTACCGTTACCTGCAAGATTATGGCATGGGACCGGAAACACCGGTTGGACAGCCTAAAAATAAATACATGGAGCTGGGTCCTCGTGACAAAGTGTCTCAAGCTTTCTGGCACGAACAACAGAAAGGCAACACCATTAAACACCCATTAGGTGATGTGGTACACCTTGACCTGCGTCATCTTGGCGAAGAATACCTGCAAGAGCGTTTACCGTTTATCTGTGAGCTAGCAAAAGCTTATGTGAACGTTGACCCTGCCAAAGAGCCGATCCCAATTCGCCCAACCGTGCACTACACCATGGGCGGAATCGAAACCAATGGTCAATGTGAAACTCGCATCCAAGGCCTCTTTGCGGTCGGTGAATGTGCGTCAGTGGGCTTGCACGGTGCTAACCGTTTAGGCTCCAATTCATTGGCTGAATTTGTCGTTTTTGGTCGTGTCGCCGGTGAGCACGCAGTACAACGTGCTGAAGCGTTCAAAGGCTGGAATGACCAAGCCATCGCAGAACAAGTCAAAGCGGTAGAAGCTCGCCTTCAGGCTCTGATGAACCAAGAAGGTGACGAAAATTGGGCCACCATCCGCACTGAAATGGGTCACACCATGGAAGCGGGTTGTGGGATCTACCGTCAACAAGACTTAATGGAAACCACCATTGCTAAACTGACTGAGTTAAAAGAACGCTATAAGCGCATCAGCATTAAAGATAAAGGCAAAGTCTTCAATACTGACCTACTCTATGCGATCGAAGTCGGCTATGGCCTAGAAGTGGCGGAAGCTATGGCTCATTCAGCATTATTACGTAAAGAGTCTCGTGGGGCTCACCAGCGTCTTGATGAAGGGTGTACTGAGCGTGATGATGTAAACTTCCTGAAACACTCATTGGCATTCTATCAAGAAGATCAAGCACCAAGGATCGATTACAGCCCAGTTACGATTACTAAATCTCAGCCTAAAGCGCGCTTGTACGGCGAAGCAGCAGAGCAAGCTGCCGCAGCAGAGGCGAAGCAAAGCGCAGAGGAGCAAAAATAATGTCAGCGAATCGAATTCAGAAAGTAGAAATTCTACGCTACGACCCAGCAAAAGATGCCGAGCCGCATCTTCAAATGTTTGAAGTGCCCTTTGATGACACCATGTCGGTACTCGATGCTCTGGGCTACGTGAAGGATCATTTGGATAAAGATCTTTCTTACCGTTGGTCATGCCGAATGGCGATCTGTGGCTCGTGCGGTATGATGGTAAACGGTGTGCCAAAACTGGCGTGTAAGAGCTTCTTGCGCGACTATCCAGATGGCGTGAAAATTGAGCCGTTGGCGAACTTCCCGATCGAAAAAGATTTGATTGTTGATATGACACCGTTTATCGAGCGTCTCGAGGCAATCAAACCTTATATCATTGGTAATGATCGTAAACCCGAAGACGGAACAAACCTACAAACCCCAGAACAGATGGCTCGCTATAAACAATTTGCCGCCTGCATTAACTGTGGTTTGTGCTATGCCGCATGCCCTCAATTTGGCTTAAACCCTGAGTTTATTGGCCCTGCCGCCTTAACTCTAGCGCACCGTTATAACCTTGATAGCCGTGATAACGGTAAAGCTGAACGTATGAAACTGATCAACGGAGAAAATGGCGCTTGGGGTTGTACCTTTGTCGGTTATTGCTCTGAAGTGTGTCCAAAACACGTTGATCCGGCATCAGCGGTTAACCAAGGCAAAGTAGAATCGTCAATGGACTTTGTCATTGCCATGTTGAAACCTGACGGTTCACCAAAGAAAGTGGAGGCATAAGGATGACTAATCGTAAACCGTATGTCCGTGAAATGAAACGTACTTGGTGGAAAGATCACCCCTTCTACCGTTTCTATATGGTGCGTGAAGCAACAGTACTTCCGCTCATTTTATTCACGTTATTTTTAACCGTAGGCTTGGGCGCTCTAGTCAAAGGACCAGAAGCTTGGAATAGTTGGCTTGCCTTTATGGCTAATCCATTAGTTGTGGCCATTAATATTGTGGCTCTCGCGGGTAGTTTATTCCACGCCCAAACCTTCTTCAGCATGATGCCACAAGTGGTACCGATTCGTATCAAAGGAAAATTGCTGGATAAAAGAATCATCGTTTTGACTCAGTGGGCGGCAGTGGCCATTATTTCACTGATCGTTCTCATTGTGGTGTAAGGAGCTTATTGTGATTAATACCAATCCAAAACGTTCAGATGAACCGGTATGGTGGAGCCTATTTGGGGCCGGCGGCACTTGGTTTGCCATGATTACGCCAGTCACTATTCTGGTGCTGGGCATTCTTGTACCGTTAGGCATTATTGATGCCGAAACCATGAGCTATAAGCGAGTCGCTGAATTTGCCACCAGTATTATTGGCGCGTTGTTTATCATTGCAACTCTCGCATTACCAATGTGGCATGCGATGCATCGTGTGCACCATGGTATGCACGACCTGAAATTCCATACTGGGCTGGCAGGTAAAATTATATGTTATGCTTTTGCTGCATTGATCTCGATCCTATCAGTCGTGTTTATCTTCCTGATTTAAAACACTCTTGAATGGATAGAAAGCAAAAGAGCCAGCATACGCTGGCTCTTTTTAATTCTGCTATTGAACTATCAAGCCCCTATAGGGTTAGGCACTCATTCAATTATTTTACGCGGCTAACATATTCACTGCTACGAGTGTCCACTTTGATCACTTCACCAATTGCAATAAAGAGAGGCACACGCACGACAGCACCCGTTGATAACGTCGCCGGTTTGCCCCCAGTTCCTTGTGTATCGCCTTTCAAGCCGGGATCCGTTTCAGTGACTTCTAATTCAACGAAGTTTGGCGGTGTTACCGAAATTGGGTTACCATTCCACAAGGTCAATGTACAGGTGGTATTTTCAACCAGCCACTTGGCATTATCACCAACCGCTTTGAGGTCTGCTGCAATTTGCTCAAAGGTTTCGTTGTTCATAAAGTGATAGAATTCACCATCGTTGTATAGATAGTCAAGGTCGATATCGATAACATCAGCAACTTCTACGCTATCACCTGACTTAAAGGTTTTTTCGAGCACTTTACCAGAAAGCAATTTACGGATTCGTACTCGGTTGAATGCTTGACCTTTACCTGGTTTAACAAACTCGTTTTCGAGAATGACACAAGGCTCGTTATCAAGCATAATTTTGAGACCGCCTTTAAATTCATTCGTGCTAACAGTAGCCATTATTTCCTCTTACATTCTTCGAGTTAAATTCAATGCCGCACATAATAACCCGAAAAGTCCAATCTGTTGAGCAAAACTGGCTACAACAGCTAGCAAATGGGATATCCGATCCGAGTCAACTACTGACCCAGCTTGATATTGACCCAACACCTTGGCAAGCCGGCTTCAAAGCGCGTGAAATGTTTGCGCAGCGAGTGCCGCTTAGTTTTGTTCATCGGATGGAGAAAGGAAATCCCAACGATCCCCTTCTGCGCCAAGTCTTACCGCTCAGTGAAGAGTTTGAGCTGTATCCAGGCTACTCAACAGACCCTTTAGCTGAGCAAAACAATGCCATTCCTGGTCTACTGCATAAATACCACAACCGTTGCTTATTGATCGTCAAAGGCGGATGTGCCATTAACTGCCGCTACTGTTTTCGGCGTCATTTCCCTTACCAAGATAACAAAGGCAATAAGCAGACATGGCAGCGCAGTATCGATTATATTGCGCAGCAACCGCCATTAAATGAAGTGATCCTTTCTGGGGGTGATCCTTTAATGGCAAAAGATCATGAACTGAGCTGGCTCATCGAACAGATTGCCGCTATTCCACACATTAAACGCCTAAGAATTCACTCTCGCTTACCCGTCGTGATCCCAGCTCGTATTACCGATGAGTTAGTCGACTTATGCGCAAAAACCCGCTTGCAAGTTCTTCTGGTGACACACATCAACCACGCCAATGAAATCAATCTCGAACTGCAACAACAGATGGCGCGCTTACGCGCCGTCAATGTCACCTTACTCAATCAAAGTGTGCTGCTCAAAGGGGTAAATGATTCGGTTGACGCTCAGGTAGCCTTAAGCGAAGCTCTCTTTGATGCTGACATTTTACCTTACTACTTGCATGTGCTGGATAAGGTGCAAGGCGCAGCGCACTTTTTTGTTAGTGATGATGAAGCAAGACTTATTATGGCAGGCTTAATTGAACGAGTTTCCGGCTATCTGGTACCGAAATTGACCCGTGAAATTGGTGGACGACCCAGTAAAACACCGTTGGATTTACACTTAGAGTAACCCGTTTTTATTGACCTATCGTTTTGTTAAAAACGTTTATTGGCCTTATTGAGCCATTAACGACGGAATGACTTGGGTAACAAGAGTACGCTATCGGTTAAATAAGCTTGAAAAGACCTAACAAAGCTTGCGCTAATACAGTCACCAACAGCGACGCCCTGATGATGAGATAAAGAACAGCTTACACTTATCGTATTAATATAAATGCAAATGTATATAAAAAAACCGGAGGTTACACTCCGGTTTTTATTAATTAGCGCATTAGGCTAGCATGTCGGGTAGCAGCGACGCATTACTGCGCCACCGCCCCCTAAGAACCGTACGTGCGAGTTTCCCCGCATACGGCTCAAGCCTTTATAAACCCACACTTGCGTGTGGGCCGACAACACTACCCCTTAGGCGGGAATGGGTCGTTACCATAAGAGTCTTTATCTCTTATTTGACCATTAGGTCTGTGAATTACAACTTCACTTTGCTGATTCTTCGCTATCTCGCGAGCGGCCTGTCTAGCTTCCTCTTGAGTGCGATGGTGTGAAGTGTCGCGTGAGTTATTCTCTCCGCGCACAGCCCACCCGTCGGGGCGCTTTACAACGTGTTGGTTCTTACCCATTGATCACCTCCTTAGTATAGGATTTGGACAAATACTATATAAGGGCAAAAACGATAATTTTCAACCCAACATGTTGTATTATTTCTAGTTAAAGACATTACTTAAAACGACCTGATAACCAGAAGACCACTCCAACACAGGCTATGGTTGTTATTAAACCTAATAGCCATACCCATAGATAAAGCTCATTGTTCATAACGACTAACTCCTTTGTTGTTGTGGATCTGCCGATGACAGTTAATATGCAACATCATCAAATTCGAGCTAATGTCTGTGCCTCCATCCACTCTTCTGACGATATGGTGAATATCCCATTCATCCTCTGAGCCGAACTGCTGGTGGCAAACTGCACATTTGTAGTCTTGTCTCTCGACAATTTTCCATAGCTTCCAGTTACCCGACAAAGATTTCTTCAATCTTTGCATCTTCAGACGCTCAAAGTATTGTTCGTCCTCCGGTAGGTAACAGTTCGCTGTTGCCCGAATTTTCACATGTTTATCGACTTTCACTTTCGCTGCACTCAACAAGCGATAGTGACCATCTTCCCCTTTCGGTTTCGGTGCACTGAATACCCAGTTTCTATCACCCACTGTTTTAAAGTATTTTTCTTTAATCCAGCGTTTACGGCGATTCAAATGGATTCGGCGACACCACTGCCATAACATTTTCCAGATACGATAATCGATATACTTGAATGTCTCACTCGCACATACCCAGCGGTGGTAGTTGCACCATCCTCTGAGCATCGGGTTCAACTTCGCTATCACCGCTGAAGCTGGCACCGTTTTATGGCTGTTGAGATAATCTCGTATACCGCGCAGAAAATTCTTCACGTTTTTCTTTGACGGCTTAATCAACATCTTGCCGTCGTATTTACGCAAATTTTGCCCGAGAAAATCGAACCCGTCGTCTATATGCGTGATCAGCGTTTTTTCTGCTGACAATTGCAACCCACGTTCTGCCATAAAAGCTTCAACTATTGGTAAGACCTTATCTTCTAGTAGCTCTTTCGATATCCCAGTGACGATGAAGTCATCTGCATAACGCACATAGTTGACCTTAGTTTTGTAACTGGCTTTTGTGTTCTTCTTCCCGAAGTGGGATTCGAGCACCGTTTCCAGTCCGTCTAAGGCCATATTGGCGAGTACAGGTGAGATAATCCCACCTTGCGGTGTACCCGCCTCCGTCGAGTTAAACTTCCCAGATTCCATGAATCCGGCTTTCAGCCATTTCTTAAGTATCGCCTTATCCATAGGAATATTGGCGATAAGCCAGTCATGGCTGATAAAGTCAAAACACCCTTTGATATCACCCTCCAGTACCCAACGGGCACTGGCCTTGCGACTGAGGTTCACGAAACATTGTTCGATAGCATCAGCACAACAGCGATTCGGGCGAAAGCCATAGCTGTTTCGATCCGCCGTGGTTTCCGATATGGGTTCAAGAGCTAACAGGTATAGTGCCTGCATTGCTCTATCACGCATGGTTGGTATTCCCAGCGGCCTACGCTTGCCATTAGCTTTAGGAATATAGACTCGCCTCAGCGGACTTGGCTTATAGCCTTTACGCATCAGTTGGTCTATAGCTCCCCATTTCAAGGCAGGAGTGTTCCAGATTTCTCCATCAACACCCGGTGTGTTTTTCCCTCTGTTTTCAGTGACCCGCCGAATGGCTATCACCTTGGCAGCAAACGAACGAGTTAACATGCGTTGCAGTCTTTTGACCTGTCGCCAGTCAGACTTTTTCGTTGCCTTTGCGATCCGTACCTGTAGCCCTCTCACCGTACGATACATTAGTGACCAGTCGATGCTGTGCCACTGCTGTGTCTGGTGGGAGGATGCAGATACGTCAATTTGCATTGAAGTATGCACCTTGCTTTCCTCCATTAACGATAAGTTAAACAAGCAACACAAGGCGCATCTGTGCCCCATAGGGCAGAGATTTACCCTATGAGGCTTGAACTTGTTGCTGACAGTACCCTAGATCCTCAAATAGGAAAGGTAACGCCCACAATTGGACTCTGACAGTTTCAACTACCGTAAACTTGACGGCTTTACTGATTTTCACGCAATTAAAGACCAAGCAGACGTGGGCCCCGTTTCCGGTGAAAGCACGTTGGCTTTCTATCCAGCTCATTACAAGCTGGCTTTCGCTTTTTCTGCTCTCCTGTGCCCGCATCCTCAACAGCGCCTCTTACGAGTTGCCTGCCCTATTGGGGCAAAGATACGGGGTTTCCGAGTTCCGTTTTCATTACACGAGTTACTTAGGTTCTACCTATCCACCGATGGCGCATGAGTCAGCGTATCCCCAGATGTAAAAGAGATAACCGGCCATATACCTTTTGGTCAGAGCGTTAGTGACGACTAATCCTCCCAAAGGGATAATTAATCGACACGACAATAGCGTTACGCTCGTCGCGGCTGACGGTGTTTATCAGTAGTTCACTTACGTTAACCATATAACCCAGCCTAGCCCCTAAACCGCCTGCTATTGGCGATTGTCTTAACCTTCACTTCGCAGCAAGGATTAACCACTTGCGTGGGGGTACATTATCAGGAAGCTCCGCACACCGCGTTACCGCAGATGCACTATCCCTAGGCTACTATTGGCTGAACAACAGGTCTTACTATCCAATAACCTACCCGTCCGAGTAAGAGATTGACTAAGACAATAATGAAAACAGCTTCGCACCGTGCAGGTGGCTCAAGCTTAAATAAGACACGAATATTCCCGTTACTTCACAGACACTGATAGCGCTGCTTCAACGTATATCATTCGCCTAAAGCGAGGGACATAGACTTTCGCCCATGCCTAAAATCGGACCTCTTACGAGGACCGATATTCGGGCTTGGGTTAAGCCCGAATATCGGGTTTTATTTGTTTGCTATTTCGGCGGGTGGGATAGTAACCACAACATGAAGTTAGTGATTACTATGGACGTAGCCCGCTCGGCTAGCTACCTACGCGACTCTCGTCGCACTACATCATGCCGCCCATGCCACCCATTCCGCCCATGTCAGGCATCGCTGGGGCATCTTTCTTTGGTAGGTCAGTGACCATCGCTTCTGTTGTGATCATCAAACCTGCAATTGATGCTGCAAATTGTAGCGCGCTACGAGTTACTTTCGTAGGATCTAAAATACCCATGTCGATCATATCGCCATATTCGCCCGTTGCAGCGTTATAGCCATAGTTACCGTCACCCGCTCTCACATTGTTAGCCACCACTGAGTCTTCATCACCGGCGTTTTTGGCAATTTGACGAATTGGCGCCTCCATTGCACGTAGTGCCAAGCGGATACCCACGGTTTGATCTTCGTTGTCACCTTCAAGGCCAGCAACTTTAGCCGCTGCACGAATTAAGGCAACGCCACCACCGGCAACAACGCCTTCTTCAACAGCAGCACGAGTCGCGTGCAGTGCATCTTCTACGCGATCTTTTTTCTCTTTCATTTCAACTTCAGTTGCTGCACCGACCTTGATAACCGCAACGCCGCCAGCCAGTTTAGCAACACGTTCTTGCAGTTTTTCTTTATCATAGTCTGAAGTTGCTTCTTCGATTTGTTGACGAATCTGAGCCACACGACCTTTGATCGCCTCTTCTTCGCCAGCACCATCGATAATGGTGGTATTTTCTTTGGTAATCGTCACGCGTTTTGCTTGGCCTAGATCTTCTAGAGCGGCTTTTTCTAGCTCTAGACCGATCTCTTCAGAAATTACCGTACCACCAGTTAAGATAGCGATATCCTGTAGCATTGCTTTACGACGATCACCAAAGCCTGGGGCTTTCACCGCAGCAACTTTTACGATACCACGCATATTATTGACAACTAATGTCGCTAAAGCTTCGCCTTCAACGTCTTCAGCAACGATCAGTAGTGGACGAGAAGCTTTCGCTACACCTTCAAGTACTGGTAGTAGTTCACGGATGTTGGAAACTTTTTTATCAACCAATAGGATGAATGGGTTTTCTAAATCCACACTTCCTGCTTCTTGATTGTTAATGAAGTAAGGTGATAGATAGCCACGGTCAAATTGCATACCTTCAACCACGTCTAACTCATCTTGTAATGCTTGACCTTCTTCAACCGTAATAACACCATCACGACCTACTTTTTCCATTGCTTCAGCAATGATGTTACCCACACTTGAATCAGAGTTAGCAGAGATAGTCCCCACTTGAGCAATCGCTTTGGTGTCTGCACAAGGTACAGAGAGTGTTTTTAACTCTTCCACTGCAGCTACAACAGCTTTATCAATACCGCGTTTTAGATCCATTGGATTCATGCCCGCCGCTACTGCTTTTAGGCCTTCATTAACAATAGATTGAGCTAAAACCGTTGCTGTTGTGGTTCCGTCACCGGCAGCATCGTTCGCTTGTGAAGCGACTTCTTTAACCATTTGTGCGCCCATGTTCTGGAATTTATCTTCCAGTTCAATTTCACGAGCCACAGAAACACCATCTTTGGTGATCACTGGTGCACCAAAAGATTTATCTAATACCACGTTGCGACCTTTAGGCCCCAATGTCACTTTTACTGCATCCGCTAGAACGTTAACCCCTTCCAGCATTTTTACTCGAGCGTCATTACCAAATTTTACGTCTTTAGCAGCCATTTTGCATTTCCTCTAGAATTCATTTTTTATCGGTTAGTTTGCTGTGAGCAATTACTCAACGATTGCCAAAATATCGTTCTCAGACAAGATTAGTACTTCCTTGCCGTCAATTTTTTCAGTCTTAGTACCGTAACCTTCAGCAAAAATTACCGTATCACCAATTTTTACATCCAAAGGTGATACAGTGCCGTTTTCAAGAATACGGCCTTTGCCAACAGCAAGTACGGTACCACGAGTGGATTTCTCAGCCGCAGAACCAGTGAGAACGATGCCACCAGCAGATTTTGATTCAACTTCTTGGCGTTCAACGATAACTCGATCATGTAATGGACGAATATTCATCGGTCCTCTCTCCTGAATAGATTTTCGTTTGGTTAATAAAACGCTGATTAAACAGCTTGTGAGTGATATGTGGGGGAGCCAAACACATAACCCAAGGGGGAAACACAAAAAAAACGTGATCTTGATAACAAATTTATTGAGAAGTTCACTGAGAGGCGATGGTTTCGTTTGGCCATAAGATTGTAAATTCTTTGCTTTATTAAACGGTTTATCCATAATAGTTGCTAGGGTCTGTTGGCCCTAGATTAAGAGGAAAACCATGAAGACCATCGAGCGAATATTACACACCATCAAACGTGAAGGGGCAGTAACAGCCAAACAACTCGCTAATGATCTGGGAATAACAACCATGGGCGCTCGTCAACATCTACAAAGCTTAGAGCAAGACGGGATTCTCGATTTCTATGATGTAAAAGTAAAAGTAGGACGTCCAACTCGTCACTGGGCACTGACGCAAAAAGGTCATCACCAATTTGCCGATCGTCATGGTGAATTAACGATTCAAGTCATTGAGGCTGTCGAACATCTATTTGGCCGAGCAGGGTTAGCCAAAGTAACGGCCGAGCGAGAGGCTCAAACACTGGCTTATTATCAGTCAGCGTTAGAAAACTGTGATTCATTAGCGAGTAAATTGGCCACCTTGGTTGCTTTACGAGAGCAGGAAGGCTACATGGCTGAACTTGAGCACACAGATTCAGGCTTCTTACTGCTTGAAAATCATTGTCCTATTTGTAAAGCAGCGAAGCGCTGCCCTGCTTTGTGTCAGTCAGAATTAAACATTTTTCAACACTTATTAGGCAACGACTGTACCATCGAACGACATGAGCACATCATTGCTGGTCAGCATCGCTGCGCTTATCGTATCACGCCTCATTAATAGCTAATGCCGCTCCCGTGCGGCTCCCTTTCTCAATATCAAGACAAATGTGATGCTTTTTTGTTCGTTCGAGTGATCTCACCTATACTCGTATCATGTCTAAACCATGACTCAAACGAGGAAACGCCGATGACTCCTCCAGACACCTCACCCGCACTTCCTTCATTTGATGAACTGGTATTGCTCGCCCAACAAGATTCTCAAGCCTTTGTCCAATTGAAACAAAACTTATGCAATGCGTTGATAGAGGCTTCATCATCAGCAATGCAAGAGAGGTTACGAGCCCAACAAAGCCACATTGATCGTGTGCTCAGCCAATGCAAAAATCCAACCCATGCCAATGTCATTTTAATGCGAGAACTCAGGTTACAAATGGTTCGATTTCGGGATGTGTTAGAAGGTGAAGTAGACAATAGTACCCCGGCAGATATTATCCCCTTTCGTCCTCGTCCAACGCAGTGGCGTTAGCGCGATAACGGATCGCGCCCAAATCGGTTATCACCTTGCGTGCCCATCAAAAAACCACACTCAACTAAGATCCAACTGCCACAGCCCAGCGCGGCAAAAGCAAGAAAGCTATCAAACCAACTCGGTGAGGTTGCCAGACTTGCCTCCCCCACAGGTACGCTCATTCTCCCTAAGATGAGAGGAAGGTTGAGTAATAGCCACCAACTGGATTTATCTCTGTCATGCCAACGTTTTGCCGTGATTGCGAGATCTGGTAGCAAAATAATCAGCATCACAACGGGTAATAGGGAGGCCGCCCAGTTTGGAAAAAAGCGATTTGCGATAACAATAAAGACGGCGATAAATAGATAGTAACAACCATTCCAAACCCAAAACGTTTGGCGGCTAATTCGCCCCTGAAAAGAAAAAAGTAATGATTGTAATGGCATAATTTATGTTACCTACCGCAGATGTGACAAGACATTAACTCGCTCGATGTTACTTTTTGCCTAGAATAACTAGGCTACAAACCTCTCGCCGCGATTAAAACACTTTTATCTCGAACAAAATTTAACCGCGAAAGATAAACAGACCCTAGCCTTAGTCATGGGTTATTTTTTGAAAATACGCACGATCCATGTCACGCAGGTTGACGGTTAAAGAATAGACTTGACCAGCCTGCTCCGAAAGAACACTGATCAGCTGTTGCGCGAGAATTGTTTTTTGCATTTCCGTTCGTCCATCCAGCAACTCAAGGTTTAGATGAATAAAATCAACACTGTTTCCTTGTTCACCAATCAACCAATGATGGCAACGTAGCGTACGAGATTTAACTGACGAGGCTTCAAACAAGCCACTTTGCAGGGCAACTTGGTGTAAATCTTCTAATAAACCTTGAATATTCACTCGTTCTTCGACCGAGTTGGAATACTCCAATACGAGATTCGGCATCACTGATTCCTTGTTTACTTATCTTACTTCACTATACCGAAATCAAGCATAAAGTTAGAGCCTTGGCTACCGATTCTGTCTAACACGTCACTGCTTAGTATCCGACATACAGAGCCTCGGATTCCAGAAAGTCATGACCATAATCATGATCTACGTAGTTTTATCTGTTATATTCTTTGCCAGTCGATTTTTTTTATCAATTGAAATTGGAGATATTCCTATGCGTCGTCCTGTAGTGATGGGTAACTGGAAACTTAACGGTAGCAAAGCTATGGTTACTGAGCTGCTAACTGGTCTTAATACTGAATTGGAAGGTGTCACTGGCGTTGATGTTGCGGTTGCACCACCAGCACTCTACCTAGACCTAGCTGAGCGCCTCATTAAAGAAGGCGGTCACAAGATGATTCTTGGTGCACAAAACACTGACCTACACAACAGCGGTGCCTTTACCGGTGATATGTCACCAGCAATGCTAAAAGATTTTGGTGCTTCTCACATCATCATCGGCCACTCTGAGCGTCGTGATTACCACAAGGAATCCGATGAATTTGTTGCGAAAAAATTCGCTTTCCTCAAAGAAAATGGCTTAACTCCTGTTTTTTGTATCGGTGAAACTGAGGCACAAAACGAAGCCGGTGAAACCGAAGCTGTATGTGCTCGTCAAATCAATGCTGTGATCGACGCCTGTGGTGTTGCAGCATTTAATGGCGCGATCATCGCTTATGAACCAATCTGGGCTATCGGTACAGGTAAAGCGGCAACGGCTGATGATGCACAACGCATTCATGCCTCTATCCGTGCTCTTATTGCGGATAAAGATGCCGCTGTCGCAGAACAAGTGATCATCCAGTATGGCGGTAGCGTGAAACCTGAAAATGCTGAAGCCTATTTCTCACAACCAGATATCGATGGTGCATTGGTTGGTGGTGCGTCTCTTGATGCGAAAAGCTTCGCTGCTATTGCTAAAGCGGCAGCAAAAATGAAAAACGCATAATTTTCCCTCGATTATGCGATAAAGGCCAGCCTTGCTGGTCTTTATTTTTTCTCTTATTTCAAACTTAAAGCAGCCTCTTACCAACCCAAAGTGAAAAGTAGCTCACCCCTAGTCCCTCTGCACAAGATCAAGTATCCTTAACTTCTTCATCCTTTACCTTGTTGTCCGCTATGCATGATAAACACGGCTTACTATCAGCGCCTATCCCTCAAGTATTACGTCAAATGACGCTTCCTATGACGGTCGGTATGGTCGCTGTGCTGATGTTTAATCTGGTGGATACATTTTTTATCTCGCTGCTTGGCACTCAATCGCTGGCAGCCATCAGCTATACTTTCCCGGTCACATTTGGTTTGAATTGCATCACTATGGGCATCGGGGTTGGTTTATCAACCTGTATCGGACGCTGTTTGGGAGAAGGGAGAACGCAGCAAGCCGCTCGATTAAGTAGTCATGGGCTATTACTGGCCGTTAGTTTAATGGTTTTGGCAGCCATATTGGGCCTCACAACCATGGATAAACTGTTCCCATTACTCGGTGCAAACGCCGATCTGATTCCTCTTATCCAACAATATATGCGCATTTGGTATTGTTCGATCCCATTGTTGGTGATTCCTATGGCGGGAAGTAGTGCTATCCGAGCAACGGGGGATACGAAAACGCCAGCAAAAATCATGTTATTAGCAGGGATCATCAATGGCGGATTAGATCCTGTACTGATTTTTGGCTATGGCCCCATCCCAGGGTTAGGCATCCAAGGTGCAGCGATTGCTAGCGCATGCTCCTGGTTTGGCGCTCTAGTCTGCTCACTCTACTTATTAATCAAACGGGAAAAACTACTGATATTTCCCAAGCTCTCTCTCATTTACCAAGATTGGCGACACATTTTACGCATTGCAACGCCTGCCGCTTTCTCCAGTGCGATGACCCCGATAAGCGGTGCACTATTAATGGTCATCTTGTCTCAACATGGAACCGCAGCGGTGGCGGCTTTTGGTGCTGCACAGCGCATTGAGTCGATCTTACTTTTAGTGCTTATGTCTCTTACATCAGCGCTTACACCGTTTATGGCGCAGAATTTAGGGGCCAAACAGCCTAAACGCAGCTTTGCTGGCTTATTTCTCGGGATGCGTTTTTCCATCTTATTTCAATTGATGATCTTTATTATGATGGTGCCACTGAGTATTCCTTTGGCCGCGATGTTTTCACAAGAACAAACGGTGCGTGACTTGCTTTGGCACTATTTACTGGTCGTGCCGATCAGCTATGGGTTTCAAGGTATTGTCATGATGCTAGTCTCAGCACTGAATGCTTTGCACTTGCCCATCAAAGCATTCCAATGGAGTTTTATGCGGCTTTTTGCCTTTACTTTACCATCCGCTTGGCTTGGCTCATATTGGTATGGTGTCGAAGGATTATTTATCGGTATTGCTCTGGGTAATATTTGTGGTGGTGTATTGGGATACATTTATGCGTTGTGGCTAAAACGTCGATACCTGATCAGTTAAAAAACAAAAAGCCAATGCGCAACGCATCGGCTTTTACCTTCAGCAAACTCGACAGAACATCTCAATGAGAGGATTAAAGCTCTGCTAGCTCTTCCTCGATGTCAACGTCTAAATCGACATTAAGAGGCTCAGGAGAAAGGATGATGCCCGTATTATCAGCATACAAGTAATCTTCCGGTAGGAAAGTCACTCCAGCAAAGTTGACCGCGACATCGACTTCACCCATGCCTTGTGAGCTGGCACCAACAGGAATAGAAGCTAATGCCTGAATACCAATGCTCATCTCTTCTAATTCATCGACTTCACGCACACTGCCGTAAACGACCATCCCTTCCCATTCGTTTTCTTCCGCTATGGCCGCCAACTCCGCATCAATTAACGCTCGGCGTAAAGAACCGCCACCGTCGATCAATAGAATACGTCCCGCTCCATCTTGTTCCAATACTTCACGGATTAAGCCGTTGTCCTCAAAACATTTGATCGTCGTTACTTGTCCAGCGAAGGATGCGCAGCCTCCAAAATTGCTAAACATGGGTTCTACCACATCAACTTGCTCGAGATAGATATCACATAGCGCAGAGGTGTTGTATTCCATAGCTTTACTCTCTCAACAAACGGTTATCCCACGAGTATATAGTGTCAGTAAGCCAATGCAATGACAGAGCGCAAATTAACTGGTGAGAGTTTGAGCAATGACGACGCCGACGAATAAAAGATTAGTGATCAGCGAACATTTCACCACCACAGGAAGCATAGGAGCGATTTGGGCAGGTTTATCGGTAGCACAAACAGCACGACCATGTTGCAAGACAAAAATAGCACTCAATAAAAATGGCAAACTAATCCACAACGGCTTATCTTGCATAACTAAATAACTAGCAAAAGAGAGCACTGCGCCCAGCAACAGTAAAAAATGGTACGTTTTAGCACGTTGCTGTCCCAAACGAACAGCGATAGTCCGTTTACCACACTCTGCATCGTTTTCAATATCCCGCATATTATTGATATTAAGTACAGCAACGGCCATTAATCCACAGCCTAATGACGGTAAGAAAAGCCCCCATTCAATGTGACCTGTTTGCAGAAAATAACTGCCAGAAACGCCCAGTAAACCAAAGAACAGAAAAACAGAGAGATCGCCAAGCCCGACATAACCATACGGTTTATTTCCCACGGTATAAGCCACCGCGGCCAGCATGGCTAAAATACCTAAGCCGATAAAAGCAAGAATACTGTGCAAACTCTCCAACGAATAAAAGACTAACGCTAAGCCGGCCGCAATCGTCAATACAATATTAATCACCATGGCTTGCTTCATATCCACCAGTGAGACGGCTCCGGATTGAATGGCTCGCATTGGGCCCAGCCGTTTTTCGTTATCGGTTCCTTTCATCGCATCGCCGTAGTCATTAGCTAAATTGGAAAGAATTTGCAGTAAGGTCGCCGTTAATAACGCCAACAAAGTAACAGGCACAGAAAAAGATCCTGACGAAAAAGCCAAGGCGGAACCAGTAAAAATGGAAACCAGCGCAAGAGGCAGTGTTTTTGGTCTTGCTGCATCAACCCAAATACGTAAAGAGTTATTCATAGCGATAAAATATGACTGAACATGGGCGCTCAGTATACGCATAAATGGGGGGGAGAAAAAAGCCCACCAGATCAAGGTGGGCGCAGATATTACAAGATAAAGCGGCTTAAATCTTCGTCTTCGACGAATTCGCTTAGGCGACTACGGACATAATCACCATCAATGGTATACTCACTGCCTGACTGTTCTGTCGCATCATAAGAAATGTCATCCATTAAGCGCTCCATGACGGTATGTAAACGGCGCGCTCCGATATTCTCGGTGGTTTCGTTCACTTGCCAAGCCGCTTCCGCGATTTGCTTTATACCATCTTCGGTAAACGTAATCTGTACATTTTCCGTTTTC
The DNA here is from genome assembly GCF_013048485.1 of Vibrio sp. 1-1(7). Classification (NCBI taxonomy): domain Bacteria; kingdom Pseudomonadati; phylum Pseudomonadota; class Gammaproteobacteria; order Vibrionales; family Vibrionaceae; genus Vibrio; species Vibrio sp. 1-1(7). The sequence goes on from NZ_VHSP01000004.1 coordinate 164,064, forward strand.
ATCAAGGCAATATATTGCTCGGTCAATGACGCTTTGGGTTCTGTTAAAATACGTTTGAAATCATCGCTTGATAATGCTTCTAGCTCAACCCGGATCGGTAAGCGCCCTTGCAATTCAGGGATCAGATCGGAGGGTTTCGCCACTTGGAAGGCTCCCGAGGCAATAAATAAAATGTGATCGGTTTTAACCATGCCGTGTTTGGTGGAAACCGTACTGCCTTCAATTAAAGGTAGCAGATCACGCTGCACTCCTTCACGAGAGACATCAGGGCCTGAGCTTTCACCACGTTTACAGATTTTATCGATTTCATCAATAAAGACGATACCATTATTTTCTACGTTATAGATGGCTTGATCTTTCAACTCTTCTTGATTGACCAATTTGGCTGCTTCTTCTTCCACTAATGCTTTTAACGCATCTTTGATTTTCAGTTTGCGTTTTTTCTTAGTATCTCCCGCTAAATTCTGGAATAACCCCTGCAACTGATTGGTCATTTCTTCCATTCCGGGAGGAGCCATGATCTCAACTCCCATTTGCGGCACCGCTACGTTGATTTCAATCTCTTTGTCATCAAGCTTACCTTCCCGCAACTTTTTGCGAAAAACTTGCCGTGTCGAAGAAGACTCATCATTCTGCTCTGACTGCCCCCACGCATCACGAGCGGGTGGTAATAAGGCATCTAAAACTCGCTCTTCTGCCAACTCTTCTGCGCGAAATTTCACTTTTTCCATCGCTTGTTGGTGAGTCAGCTTAACCGCAACATCAGTTAAATCACGAATAATGGTTTCAACTTCCTTACCCACATAGCCCACTTCAGTGAATTTGGTCGCTTCTACTTTAATAAAAGGGGCGTTGGCTAATTTCGCCAAACGACGGGCAATCTCGGTTTTTCCGACCCCTGTTGGCCCTATCATTAAAATATTTTTTGGTGTCACTTCAACACGTAAGCTTTCATCAAGCTGCATACGACGCCAGCGGTTACGCAGAGCAATGGCTACCGCACGTTTAGCTTTATCTTGACCGATAATATGACGGTTTAATTCGTGAACAATTTCACGAGGAGTCATTTCTGACATGATCGATTCCTTAACATTCGCTTTCGGTAGGCACCGAGTTATTGGTTTTCCTGAGCGATCAACGCTTGAGGGATTTCCAGCTCTTCAATGGTGTGCTGATGGTTAGTAAACACACAAATATCACCGGCAATACTGAGTGCTTTTTCGGCGATATCTCTTGCGTCCAGCTCGGTATTTTCTAATAAAGCAATCGCAGCCGCCTGGGCGAAATTACCGCCAGAACCGATCGCAATCAAATCGTGTTCCGGCTGAAGCACATCACCATTGCCGGTAATAATTAACGATGCTGTTTCATCCGCAACGGCTAAAATCGCTTCTAAACGGCGTAAAGCACGATCGCTGCGCCAATCTTTTGCAAGCTCAACCGCGGCTTTAGTTAAGTGCCCTTGGTGCATTTGTAATTTACTTTCAAAACGTTCAAATAAAGTAAAAGCATCCGCAGTGCCACCAGCGAATCCTGCAAGAACCTTATTGTTATATAACCGGCGGACTTTACGCGCATTGCCTTTCATGACGGTATTGCCCAGTGAGACTTGCCCATCTCCGGCAATCACCACTTTGTTATTACGACGTACAGATACGATGGTAGTCACGTGAGGACCTCTTTATGCTTTTCACTAGGATGTTAGAGACTATATGAGGATAGAGAGAAAATATTTCAAGGGAAAGCCCTTGCATCTCGTGATGATAAAATAGGTTTAACGGTTTTTCATTCACAGATGGTGGTGAGTATTTGCTGAATGGCATGATCAGCACCAAAGGCGAGAAGGCATAACGTTAAGGCCTGCCCTCTCATTCGTCACTTTATTGCGCATCTTTCCAAATGGCACAAGGCTCGATTTTAGCACGCTGTAATTTATGTCGGTCACGCTCTGCGTCACGTTTAAAGGTATAAGGGCCCAAAACGACTCGATACCAACTACTATTTTCTTTCTTACGAATTTTGCTACTCAAACCCTGAAAGGCAATATCTAATTTTCGAGTTTCTGCTTGTTGCAGCGTCTTATAAGCGCCACACTGCATGATGTAAGGGATTTCGGAAATGACTTGCTCTTTGGCGATCACCTCAATCTCACGATTCGGTAACGACTCAACATAATCCCACTTTTCTGTTGGCCGGGGCGGTATAGTTTGAGTCTGAGTTTTACTCGATTGACTTTGCTGTCTACCAGCACTTTGGGGAGCCGGTGACTCGGGTGCTAAGCTTAACCGATAGAGACCATAAATAAAGCCACTCAGTAAAATAAGTGCCAATAACCCGCTCCGCCAGGGTTTACGACCACGTGCTGTTTTTTTGGTCGGCTTTTTGGGGCTACGACCACGCCTTACATAATCTTTATTCGCCACAGACAAATTCAAAAGTTGACAGTTTGACTCATATGTTAATGCAGTTTAAGGACAGATAACAGCAGCAAAGTATCCGTAAACCAGTCAGTCATATGACTCAAGCCAATCCACCATCCGCCATTATCATGTTCTCGGTGGCGCAGTGCTGTCTCTAATCACTAAGTGCGTCTCTAGCAGTCGAGAGCCCGCCTGTACATCATGACCACGTAAGAGTTCTAACATCATAAACATCGCTTGGCGGCCAATTTCATAACGTGGTTGAGAAATCGTGGTTAACGGTGGATCGCAATATTGTGCGAATTGAATATCATCAAACCCTACCACTGATAAATCTTGCGGAACTCGTAATCCGAGCCGTTTGGCTTCTTGCATGGCACCGATCGCCATTGCATCGTTATGGCAAAAAATTGCGGTCGGCGGCTCAGATAAAGCCAATAATTGACGAACGGCTCTAGCACCAGAATCAAAGGTAAAATCACCTACAACATGATAGGTTGGGTTTTTCGTCAAACCGGCTCGACGCAAAGCCTGCTGATAACCTTGCTGGCGAAATTCGCACAGCACCGCACCTTCAGGGCCGCTGATTTGAGCGACTCGCTTATGTCCCATTTGGGTCAAATAGTTAACGGCTTCAAATGCAGAGGTCAGGTTATCAATATGGACTGTTGGTAGTTCAAGCTCAGGTGCATATTCACACGCCATCACCATAGGCGGCAGATTTTTTTGCTCTGACTTACTGACATCAAAAGGCAAATCGGCTCCCAGTAATAGCATACCATCCGCTTGTTTAGTAAAAACTAAATTGACAAAAGAGCTTTCCCGTTTTCGCTGTTGGCCACTATCGCCCAATAATACCAGATAACCGTGTTCCATCGCCGCATCTTCAATGCCGCGAATGATCTCGGTGTAGTAGGGATCACAAATATCCGGCACAATCGCCACAATGGTTTTGGATTCATTACGTCGTAGATTACGTGCTAAAGAATTGGGGGAATAGCCAGCTTCTAACACCGCCTCTTCCACCCGTTTGCGGGTCGAAGTGGAGACCTTTTCAGGGTTCATCAACGCACGAGATACCGTTGCGGTAGATACGCCTGCAAGCTGGGCAACATCCTTCATTGTCGCCATGTTAAGTTTATCCTCTCTTTCTCTTAATCTTGGGGCCAGCGTTTCGCGGTTGTTCCAGCACAAGCCAACCACAAGCTGATTAATTCAGCTTTAGTGCACTGAACGAAAACGATTCACTGACGCTATCGTGTTGATAGTGTATTGTTTTCTGTAGAGAAAGTTACGGCTTAATTAACAAAATTTGCATTGTAAGTGTGACCGCTATCACGAACAAAGAGTTTTCAGTTTCTTCTTCACCACGGTACGCGTCACATTGGTCAACTTAAATCTTGAGGCTCAATATCCATGCTCCAACGTACTTTACTGGCTAAGGGTAATGACTGAATAGCTGATTTGGCGCTGGTCAATAGACGTTGCATAACGCTACGCGTTGGAGCTTGCAGCAAAAGTTGCCAGCGATATTTGCCCGCTCGCTTGGCCAGTGGTGCTGGCGTTGGCCCCAACACCACCGCCCCTTGTGCAAAAAGAGGATGAACTTGTAACGTTTCACGCACTTGCCTTAAAAAGGTTTCCACCCGCGCCGATTGATTAGCCTCTGCACGAAATAACGTTAAATAGGTGTAAGGAGGCAGTTGTGCTACCTGCCGCTCAGCTAATGCGGTATGCGCAAAATCATCATACCCTTTGTGTAGTAAAGCTTGTAATAAACGATGCTCTGGATGATGCGTCTGTAAAACCACCTCTCCTGGTTTACTAGCACGCCCAGCCCGGCCGGCAACTTGGATAAACAACTGCGCTAAACGCTCGGCGGCCCGAAAATCACTACTGTATAGCGAGCCATCAACATCCAGTAAGGCGACTAAGGTGACATTGGGGAAGTGATGACCTTTCGCCAACATCTGAGTGCCAATCAAAATCTGATACCGATTATCACGAATAGCCGTTAAGGCTGATTCTAAACTGCCTTTGCGACGCGTGCTGTCTCGATCAATACGAATGGTTCGATAGTCAGGAAAAAGGTGAGCAAGTTGTTGCTCTAGTTGCTCGGTTCCTACCCCAACCGTGACCAGCTGCGTAGAACCACAATGCTGGCAATGTTGAATAACAGCCCGTTGTGAACCACAATGGTGACAACGAATTTCGTTACTGTTTTGATGATAAGTATAATAAGCATCGCAACGCTGACAGTCGGCAATCCAACCACACTCATGACACATAAGTGCCGGAGAATAACCTCGCCGATTCAAAAACAACAGCACCTGACTCCCTTGCGCTAAATGACGACGCATTTCGGCAATCAAAGGCGCAGATAAGCCACTTTCGAGATACTCTCCCTTAATGTCCAGCACTCGGTTTTTCGTCGGCAGTGCCACGCCTGCCCGCTGAGTTAATTGTAAATGGTGATATTTACCAATTAATGCATTATGCAAGGTTTCTAATGCGGGAGTCGCACTACCTAACACAATCGCTACTTGCTCAAGATTTGCTCGCATCACAGCAACATCTCGCGCATGGTAACGTAAGCTATCTTGTTGTTTATAAGAGCTATCATGCTCTTCATCGACAATAATAATGCCCAGATCAGCAAAGGGAGTCAGCAACGCTGAACGCGTACCAATGATGATCCCAGCCACCTTATCTCGTGCCGCCAACCAGGCATTCAAACGCTCAGTTTCATTTAACCCAGAGTGGATAACCACCACAGGAACGGTAAACCGCTCCCGAAAACGCTGAATCGTTTGTGGTGTTAACCCGATTTCAGGGACAAGAACCAACGCTTGCTTACCCTGCTCCAAAACCGGTTTAATCAAATTAAGATAGACTTCCGTTTTGCCCGATCCCGTCACGCCTTGCAACAGATAGCAAGCAAAACCGCTTTGGCTATTCACGGTGGCAATGGCGATCGCCTGCTCTTGATTGACTTGCGGTTTATCCACCTTAGCTTCAATGTGTTCAGGCCAAGGCTCAACGTATGGCGCTTGCTCTTTCACATCAATCCACTGCTTGTCGCGAAGGGCATTGAGCGTACTACTGATGACGCCTTCATCCAGCAACCTTTGATGAGATAACGGGCCCGCTTGCAATAACTTGATCACTTGTGCTTGCTTGATCGCTCGTCCAAACCCCTGCATAAGTTGGTTTCGTCCCAGCTCAGTCAAGCACCACTCTTTACTCACTGCAAACTCGGCCACCTTGCCTTTACGTAAAGCACTCGGTAAAGCATTGGCTAACGTTTCGCCAAGCGGGTATTGGTAAAACTGACTGCACCACTGAAGTAATGTGTACAGTTTATCTGGCCACAATGGTTGAGTATCCAATACTGATTGAATCGATTTTAACTGCGTGAGTGGAAAATCAGACTCTGACACCAAGGCCGTGACCACGCCCACTAGCGTTTGTCGCCGAAAAGGCACCAACACTCGCCCTCCAATTAATGGGAACAGGTGAGAGGGAATCAAATAGTCAAATTGCTTATCAAGAGGAACAGGTAAAGCAACACGAGCAATGGTTGGGCGCATAACTATCGTCAGCCGTCAAAAAGGAGCAGAAAGCACAGTCTACTGGATGATGCTAAGAAATTCGACTAACAAAAGTGGTGAAAATAGCGTCGAAACCTGTTGATCCTGTAGCGAGGATTCATTACTATATCGCGCCTTAAAGATGCGTAGTATCTTACTGGCATCTGAACAGTATCATTAACATTACGTGTGGTGTCCGGCAATGATTCGGATAGCGACACGGCCTACATTTGAGGTTATCCCATGAAAGCTGGTATCCACCCAGAATATAAAGAAGTTAGCGCAACTTGCTCTTGCGGCAACGCTTTCACTTTCCAATCAACTCTTGGTAAAGAAAGCATCTATCTTGACGTTTGTGACAAATGCCACCCATTCTATACTGGTAAACAACGTATCGTTGATACTGGTGGCCGTGTTGATCGCTTTAACAAACGTTTTGGCGCACTATCAAGCAAAAAGTAATCGCCAAGCAAAAAGTAATCGCGACTTTAAGCAAAGATTACCCAAGGACGCTACGGCGTCCTTTTTGTTTGTTTTGTAGCGCGGTTTCTTATGCCATGGGCTCCCTTTCCGCCGCCACCGATTGCCAGATACCACAACGAATATAGCGGGTAAGCTGGTCTTATCAGATTAAATCAAACCAGCTTTGCTCGGTTTAAGCACAATCCTACCTAGGCAGTTTGTCTGACATCCTTTAGAATGAGTCGTTCGTTAACAAAACCATAAGAGAACCTCCCTATGTCAGAAGACCAGCAAGACCTTTCTCCAGAAGACGCATTTCGCCAAAGCGCCCTTGATTATCACGCGTTCCCAACGCCGGGAAAAATTGCGATTGCTTTAACTAAGCCAGCCGATTCGGCTGCCGATCTTGCGCTGGCTTACAGTCCAGGTGTTGCTGAACCTGTCCGTGAAATTGCACAGAATGCTGACAATGTCTACAAATACACCGGGAAAGGCAATATGGTTGCCGTCATTTCGAATGGCACCGCCATCTTAGGATTAGGAAACCTTGGCCCAATGGCTTCCAAACCGGTTATGGAAGGGAAAGCGCTCCTGTTTAAGCGTTTTGCTAATCTTGATTCGATTGATATTGAAGTCAAACACCGCACCATTGATGAATTTGTCGATACTGTCGCCAATATCGCCGACTCTTTTGGTGGCATCAACTTAGAAGATATTAAAGCACCAGACTGCTTTGAAATCGAACGTCGCCTAATCGAACGCTGTGACGTGCCCGTATTTCATGATGATCAACACGGAACCGCGATTGTGACCGCAGCAGGCATGCTCAATGCCATTGAACTGCAAGGGAAACAACTCAAAGATTGCATCATTGTCTGCTTAGGGGCTGGCGCAGCGGCTGTTGCTTGTATGGAGCTACTGATTAAATGTGGTGCGATGCGTGAAAAAATTTATATGTTGGATCGCAAAGGAGTGATTCATACTCGCCGAGACGATCTCAATCAATATAAAGCCTTATTTGCCAACAACACTGATAAACGGACTCTGGAAGATGTGATTGCGGGTGCCGATTTATTCCTTGGCGTATCTGGCCCGAATTTACTGCCACCTGAAGCATTAAAATTAATGGCAGACAACCCCGTCATCTTTGCTTGTTCTAACCCAGATCCAGAAATTAAACCGCAATTAGCCCATCAAGTTCGCGATGATTTGATCATGGGTACCGGCCGCAGTGATTATCCAAACCAAGTGAATAACGTACTCTGCTTCCCGTTCATTTTCCGAGGTGCACTGGATGTACGAGCCAGCGAGATTAATGATGAGATGAAATTAGCGGCTGTGGAGGCCATTCGTCAATTAGCCAAAGAACCTGTACCAGACGCAGTCCTACAAGCGGCGGGAGTCAAAAAACTCAGCTTTGGTGCTGAATACATCATTCCTAAACCCATGGATCCACGTTTATTGTCTCGCGTAGCAAGAGCCGTTGCACAAGCCGCCATCGATTCCGGTGTGGCCCGCATCGCAATGCCAGAAAACTATATGCAAGACTAAAACTATCTGCAAGACGAAAACTGAACTGGATCTTCTGACTACAATAAAAAACCTAGCGCTGCTAGGTTTTTTATTGTGACTGGTTTATTCGTCATAGGCTTCAAATTCAATCCCCATCGCGGTCATTAATGCTTTAGCTTCAGTGGGAATATCATCTGGACGATCTTTTCGCAAGTCTTCATCAGTAGGCAGCGGCTGACCTGTGTAGGCATGCAAAAAAGCTTCACACAACAATTCACTGTTAGTTGCATGACGCAAGTTATTGATTTGACGTCGAGTACGTTCATCAGTGAGGACTTTCAATACCTTTAGTGGAATTGATACCGTAATTTTTTTTACCTGTTCACTTTTTTTTCCATGCTCAGCATATGGGCTAATATACTCGCCATTCCAGTCTGCCATTGCGCACCTTCGTTGTTTGAATTCGAATCTAAATAATCAAAGACCCTAATTTTAGCGGGATTTACCGCCATAAGCAAAGACATATAGACATCTAGAAGTGTTGACGTCTCAATTAGTGATGAGTAAAGTGTCAACTTATCTAAAAGATCAAATAGCGTTATTTATCGTCATCAGTGTGATGATAGGTTGTGTGAATGAACCTATTCATTCCAATATCGGACGATCATCAGGAAAGGAAATCGTTATGACCACTCGTCAGTCAGCCACCATTGCCGCTCGAACCGGTATTGAATCAGATACTCAATACCATGCTGTTGTTCCCCCCATTTATTTATCAACTAACTATGGATTTCCTGCTTTTGGTGAAGTCCCCACCTATGACTATACACGCTCGGGTAACCCAAACCGAGGGCTACTTGAACAGGCCTTATCTGAATTAGAAGGGGGAGAAGGGGCCATTGTGACCAACTGTGGAACCTCCGCCATTAACCTGTGGATCTCCACCTTTCTAACCCCTAAAGAGTGGATCATTGCACCCCATGATTGCTATGGCGGCACCTATCGACTGCTCAACTCCAGAGCGAAAAAAGGGGATTTCAAGGTGCTATTTATCGACCAATCCGATCCGCAAGCTTTAGCGGATGCGTTCGCTCTAAAACCTAAACTGCTACTCATCGAAACACCATCAAATCCACTCGTTCGCGTGGTTGACATTGCCGATATTTGTCAACAAGCCAAAGCCGTGGGCACACTGATTGCCGTCGACAATACTTTTCTTACACCGATTTATCAAAAACCACTAACCTTAGGGGCTGATTTTGTCATTCACTCCACCACCAAGTATCTGAATGGTCATTCTGATGTGATTGGTGGTGCTATTATCAGTAAAACCAGCCCGCATGCAGAAGAGCTAGCATGGTGGGGTAACTGCCTCGGTTCTACCGGTACCCCGTTTGATAGTTACATGACACTTAGGGGGCTACGTACTTTAGCAACCAGAATGCGTGGACATGAAGAAAGTGCGCAACGTATTTTAACTTATCTACAAAGTCAGCCTTTAGTGGCCACCATTTATCATCCCAGTTTAACCTCTCACCCTGGCCATACTATCGCTAAACAGCAACAAACTGGTTTTGGTTCAATGCTCAGTTTTGATTTTGCAGGCTCATTTGCTCAACTCAAAGCTTTTGTCGGTCACCTTGCTCTTTTCTCGTTAGCTGAATCATTAGGCGGGGTCGAAAGTTTAGTCTGTCATCCTGCCTCCATGACCCATCGCGCAATGGGAGAAGAGGCGTTAGCAAAAGCGGGCGTTTCAGAACAATTATTACGTTTATCCGTTGGCCTAGAAGAGGTGACAGACTTAATTGCGGATCTCGATCAAGCCTTTAAAAAAGTACAGGAGAGCTGTTAATGGAGAGACAACTGCATAAATTTGGAGGAAGTAGCCTCGCCGATGCCGCTTGCTACCAAAAAGTGATCGGGATTCTGAAAACCTATTCACAAGCAGAAGATCTGATTGTCGTCTCCGCGGCAGGAAAAACGACCAATCACCTCATCGCTTTTTTAGAACAACGAGCAACCGATGGCCGTATCGCTCATGAATTATTACAGTCATTACGTCAATACCAAAGTCAACTGATTGAAGCCCTATTACCCGATAATAGGGCCGCCATATTACTAGAAAAACTCAATGATGAGTGTTCAGCACTCAGTGAATTGCCTACGCCACTGTCTAGTGCTGAGCGCGCTGCCGTACTTGGCCATGGTGAAGTGTGGTCTGCACGCTTGCTGGCTGCTTTACTCAATGATCAACAGCTTCCAGCGGTAGCTCTGGATGCACGCGATTTTTTGCGAGCAGAAAACGGCCCACAGCCAGAAGTCGACCGTGCACGCTCCTACCCCTTGCTAAAAGAAGCATTAATACAACAGACACAGCAACGAATCGTGATTACTGGGTTTATGGCACGTAATCATCAAGGTGAAACGGTACTGCTGGGGCGAAATGGTTCCGATTACTCCGCAACGGTCATTGGTGCTTTAGCTGGCGTTTCCCGCGTGACCATTTGGAGCGATGTCGCAGGCGTATATAGCGCCGATCCTCGAATCGTGGACAATGCTTGTTTGTTACCATTACTGCGTTTGGATGAAGCCAATGAATTGGCACGACTAGCAGCGCCCGTTTTACATAGCCGAACCTTACAGCCGGTTGCACAAAGCACCATGGATTTATATTTACGTTGTACTCATCAACCTGAATCAGGCTCGACACGCATTGAACGTATTTTAGCGTCTGGACGCGGCGCAAAAATTATAACCTCATTAGATGATGTATTACTGATTGAGTTGTCATTACCATCAGGACAAGACTTTCAACGTCTACAACAAGATATTCAATCACGCCTACAGCGCGCTCAACTCGAACCTCTTGCCTTTGAAATTCAAGCCGACCAGCAGCAACTTCGCCTTGCCTATACTCGTGAAGTCGCCAGTGAAGTGTTCACCTATTTACAAGATTCCGCTCTCGCGGCAGAAAGTAAACTCAAAGAGGGGTATTGCTTATTGGCTGCGGTTGGCGCGGGTGTGACCCGTAATGCTCAACACAACTTTGCATTTTATCAACAACTTAAAAATGCACCGGTCGAATTTATCTGCCCTGCCGAATCAGAACTTAGCTTAGTCGCAATACTACGCCACACCCCGCTAAATCAACGTGTGATTGAACTACATAATCAACTATTCCAAGCTCAGAAACGCGTTGCGATTGCACTATGCGGTAAAGGCAATATAGGATCGAGCTGGTTAAAGCTATTTACAAAACAAAAAACCGCACTGGAAAAACGCTACGGCATGAATTTCGAACTAGTCGCCGTCATTGATAGCCAAACCTATTGGTTTAATGAACAAGGAATAGATGCCCGTAAAGTCGATGATGATTATCAAGATGAAGCTCAACCTAATGATGGACAAACGTGGTTAACGCAGTTAGGTCGATTATCTGGCTATGATGACGTGATCGTGCTCGATGTCACCGCTAGTGAAGAACTTGCTTATCGATATTTAGAGATTGCTCAGCAAGGGCTGCATCTCATCTCAGCTAATAAAGTCGCGGGGTCCGCTAGTAGTGAATACTACCAGCAAGTCAAAGAAGCCTTTAGCAAAATTGGTCGCCACTGGCTTTATAATGCAACCGTCGGCGCAGGCTTGCCTATCAACCATACCGTACGGGATCTGCGGGAAAGTGGGGATGAAATCACCGCACTCTCAGGGATATTCTCCGGTACCCTTTCTTGGTTATTTCAACAGTATGACGGCACCATTCCATTCAATGAATTAGTTGACCTCGCTTGGCAGCAAGGCTTAACAGAACCTGATCCTCGACATGATCTGGACGGCTCAGACGTAATGCGTAAATTGGTTATTTTAGCGCGCGAATCAGGACTCAACCTTGAACCACAACAAGTCAAAGTAGAATCACTGGTACCGGAAAACTTACAACGACTATCCTTGGACGACTTTCTCGATCAAAGCCAGCAATTGAATCTAAATTTAGCAGAGCGTCTCACTCGCGCTCAGCGAGAAGACAAAGTGTTACGTTATGTGGCTAGGTTAGAGAAAAGTGGCAAAGCGACCGTGGGTGTTGAAGCCTTAGATCAAGAACATCCTTTGGCAAATCTACGCCCTTGTGACAACATTTTTGCGATTGAAAGTCAGTGGTATCGAGATAACCCATTGGTCATTCGTGGTCCAGGAGCTGGGCGGGACGTCACCGCGGGAGCCATTCAATCCGATATCAATTTACTGGCCCGATTACTCTGACACGGCTCGCCTATCTACGTTTTCAGCTCACCCATCGTGGTGAGCTTTTTTGTATCAAACCAGAGTGATTATAAAAGCGACGACAGCCCGATCATAGTAGGCTAAATTATCTTACATTAGCCTCACAATATGATCGATTCACAAGTCGCTGAGACTTGAAATCCCTTCACCTTGAAGATGAAAAAACTTCATATGATGAATGTTGACATTAAAAACCATTCAAGAGATGCTACAGACATATGGACGTCTATACGTAAATAATACTTAGGTTAAGTATTCGCCGCAGGGAGAGAAAAATGGGATACACACACGCAAGTCATATCGATGCTCTAAATCAAAGCATTTCTGAAGTTTCAGATATTAATGTCTCTTTTGAATTTTTCCCACCCAGCACTCCCAAAATGGAAGAAACATTGTGGAATTCGGTGCATCGGCTAAAAAATCTTAACCCTAAATTTGTTTCTGTCACTTATGGTGCCAATTCTGGCGAACGTGACCGGACTCATTCGATTATTAAAGCCATTAAAGAACAAACAGGGCTGATTGCCGCACCACACTTAACCTGTATTGATGCCAGCCGCGATGAATTAATCACCATCGCTGATGACTATTGGCACAACGGTATTCAAAGTATCGTTGCACTACGAGGTGACATTCCTCTCGGTGGCGGTAAACCAGAGATGTATGCCGCTGATTTAGTGGCTTTGCTAAAATCTCGCCATGACTTTGATATTTCGGTGGCCGCTTTTCCAGAAGTTCATCCTGAAGCCAAAAGTGCTCAAGCCGATCTCCTTAACCTAAAACGTAAAGTCGAAGCCGGAGCAAATCGAGCCATTACTCAGTTCTTCTTCGATGTGGAAAGTTATTTACGCTTTCGTGATCGCTGTGTCGCCGCCGGCATTGATGTGGAAATTGTCCCAGGTATTTTACCCGTTTCTAATTTCAAGCAAGCCTCTCGCTTTGCTGCGCAAAATCATGTCAAAGTCCCGCAATGGATGGCAAAACAGTTTGATGGTTTGGATGACGATCCCGTGACTCGTCAACTGGTCGGCGCGAGCCAAGCGATCGATATGATCCGCATCCTGAGCCGTGAAGGCGTGAAAGATTTCCATTTTTATACTCTCAATCGTGCCGAGATGACTTATGCACTCTGTCATACCCTAGGGGTAAGACCTCGCTAAAAAATGGCGAGTGATAAAAAAACACGCCGATTCAAGTCGACGTGTTTTTTTATTGATTGAGCATGTAACCGCTAACGGCAGTATCCTTACTCAACCTCTTCCATTTTACCCAACAAGCTGCGAATACGCTCTTGCCACTGTGTGTGTTCTTGTTCCATTTGTTGTGCTTTCTGCTCTAGTGCTTCGCGGCTGGATTTTAGCTCATGCACCTCAGTCACTAGCTGCTGTTTTTCTTCTTTCAGCTCTTCGACTTCCATTTGCAGTAAAGCGATTGTATCAACCGCCGTTTGAATTTTTGCTTCTAGCTGTTCTAGTACTTCAAAAGACATGCTACTTACCCTTTCATTGATTCAGTTGAGTGAACAATCTTCACTTTATCGCTCCATTCTACTCAGCCGAGCGCAGAGAAACACTCACTATATTCGATCTAACTCATCATTTGGCTAAAAAAAACTCATAATTTTACTTGAGACTCACATTGCTACTTTTCTCTGATAAAAAAGCAGGCTAAATACGGGTTTTTATACCTGATTTTGATCCACTGCAACTCCCAAGCTTAGTAAATAGCAAACGTTTTCTTATTAGTGTGCTAAAATCCGCGCACATTTTTCCCTCTTTCAAATCTCAGCTTGGAGTGATCATGAAACGCGATTTAGCAATGGCCTTTTCTCGAGTAACTGAAGGTGCGGCATTAGCTGGTTATAAATGGCTTGGCCGTGGTGATAAAAATAGCGCTGATGGCGCTGCCGTTGAAGTCATGCGAACGTTATTAAATAAAGTCGACATTAAAGGTGAAATCGTTATTGGAGAGGGCGAAATTGACGAAGCCCCAATGCTCTATATCGGTGAGAAAGTCGGGTTAGGTGGCGATGAAGTGGATATCGCGGTCGATCCTATCGAAGGGACCCGTATGACGGCGATGGGACAATCCAACGCTTTAGCCGTACTTGCGGTCGGAGAAAAAGATAGCTTTTTAAAAGCCCCTGATATGTATATGGAAAAATTAGTGGTTGGCCCTGGCGCTAAAGGCTGTATTGATTTAACTAAGCCATTAGTTGAAAACCTGACCAATATTGCTAGCGTCTTAAATAAACCACTCAATCAACTCACCGTGATTACTTTAGCAAAACCTCGCCATGATCAAGTGATCAACGAAATGCAGCAAATGGGGGTGCGCGTCTTTGCCGTTCCCGATGGTGATGTTGCTGCCTCTATCCTTACCTGCATGCCAGACAGCGAAGTTGATGCCATGTACTGTATCGGAGGGGCTCCTGAGGGCGTTGTCTCTGCTGCAGCGATCCGTGCTTTAGATGGCGATATGCAAGGTCGCCTTTTACCACGTCATCAAGTGAAAGGAGAAACAGAAGATAACCGCATTTGGGGTGCGAAAGAACTGGCTCGCTGCCAAGCAATGGGGGTAGAAGCCAATAAAGTTCTCGCCCTAGAAGAGATGGCACGCAGTGATAATGTGATTTTTTCCGCCACCGGCATCACTAAAGGGGATCTACTAGAAGGCATCACTCGCCAAGGCAATATAGCCACCACTGAAACACTATTGATTCGTGGCCGCTGTCGTACGATTCGTCGAATTAAATCCACCCACTATTTAGAACGCAAAGATCCTGAAGTGCGAGAAATTATTTTATAACCGAATGGCGTTAACTCACTCCGATAAAAAAAGACCGCCTAAGCGGTCTTTTTTAAGTCATCACAAATCAAGCGAGAACTTAAAATAGCTCTTCTGCGACTTTGAATAGATCTTGACGCACAGGGCGTTTCATCGTTTCAATCGCTTCAATGATGTCATGGTGAACCAACTCTTCTTTTTGGATACCGACACAACGGCCACCGTAACCTTCTAGTAAGAGATGCACCGCGTAGTTCCCCATACGAGAAGCTAAAATACGGTCAAATGCGGTTGGTCGCCCGCCACGTTGAATATGGCCCAAAACCGTTGCCCGAGTTTCACGTCCGGTTGCTTTTTCAATTTCTTTTGCCAACTGGCTGGCATCGGTCATGAGCTCAGTCAATGCAATGATTGCATGCTTTTTGCCTTTAGATATTCCATCTTGAATATTAGAAATCAATTGCTCCATATCCAAACCAGTTTCAGGCGTAATCACATACTCACAGCCACCGGCAATCGCAGACATCAGCGTCAGATCACCACAGTGACGGCCCATGATTTCTACAATTGAGATACGCTGGTGAGAAGAGGAGGTATCACGCAGGCGATCAATCGCATCAATAACGGTGTTAATCGCAGAAAGGTAACCAATGGTGTAATCGGTTCCGGCAATATCGTTATCGATCGTGCCCGGTACACCGACACAAGGGAAACCCATTTCAGTCAGTTTTTTGGCTCCCATGTAAGAGCCGTCACCACCGATTACCACAAGAGCATCGATGTTATGTTTCTTTAAGTTCTCAATCGCCTTTTTACGCACTTCTTCATCACGAAATTCAGGGAAACGAGCCGATCCAAGAAAGGTTCCCCCTTTATTGATCACGTCAGAAACACTGTAGCGGTCTAGTTGTTTGATATTATCTTGGTATAAACCCAAATAGCCATCATAAATACCATAAACACCTAAGCCAGCACCTAATGCGGTACGGACAACGCCGCGAATTGCAGCATTCATGCCTGGTGCATCACCACCACTTGTCAAAACACCGATATTCTTAATCATGCTCACCCTCGATTTTTTGAGAATTTAATACTCATTTTTAACGTTGCTCACTAACGAAAAAGAGCAACAAAATCTGTTTAAATTATCTGTTATGTTACCTTGCCCAAGCAGGAATACTACTGTTATTTGAGCGTATTTTGTAACTTTACTACTTCTGTAAGAGTATTACAGCTTTACCCGATAGCTTTGTTGATTCATATCAGGATCACGTTTTTTAGTTGTATTGGGTAAAAGATAGTCAAACTCAACTCATCTTTCCTTACCAAGCATGATGTTTTTGTTTTTTCTCCGCCCCAAATACGACGGAATAAGGATCCTGATGGATCAAGACATCTGCACCGGGAAACGTTTGGCACAATTTATCTTCAACTTGATCGGAAATATGATGCGCCTCAATCAATGGAATTTGATCTTCCAACTCAAGATGTAACTGAATGAAGCGAATCGGCCCGGCCATTCGCGTGCGTAATTGATGCACGCCCAGCACCCCGTCTACCGACAATGAAACAGCTTGAATCTGGGCTAATTCTTCATCAGGTAACTTTCTATCCAATAACGTTTGTACCGCCTGATACGCCATATGAAAGGCACTGTAAAGAATGTAAATACCGATGCCAATAGCAAAAATAGCATCCGCTTGTTTGAAACCAAACCAGCTTAAACCTAATGCCACAATAATGGCCGCGTTCATATAGAGATCGGTTTGGTAATGCAGTGAATCGGCGGCAATCGCTTGGCTGGCGGTTTTTTTCACCACGTAGCGCTGAAACATCACTAAAGCAAAGGTAACGAGCATGGCGAACACACTGACATAAATACCGTATTCAGGCGACTGTAATTCATGCGGCCGGAAAAAACGCTCAACACCGTTCAAAATTAAGAAACAGGCGGAGCCAGAGATAAACATCGCTTGCGCTAAAGCCGCCAAGGACTCAGCCTTACCGTGACCAAAAGTATGCTCCCGATCGGCCGGTTGTAAGGCATAACGAACCACGATTAAATTAACGACGGAAGCGGCAATGTCCAATAACGAATCAACCACTGACGCCAATAAACTCACCGAGCCTGTCACCCACCAAGCGGCTATTTTCACTAGCAATAAAAAACTAGCAACCAAGGTTGCCGTCCAAGCAGCAAGTGTGACTAGACGCGCATATTCCTTTTTCATTACCGATCACCGTTACGTTACGAGAGATATAAGAGACAAAGAATTAATTATACACATGAAGGGGCGATCAGCGGCAGATTTCATGCTCAGTAATAAGGCACATAACAGACAAAAAACCCAAGAAGAATACCAGCAACCATAAAGCGTCATTGAACGCTACAAAAACCAAAAGCAGCACATTCAGCGCTGCTTTTGTTGCCGTCAAGTCAGTGTTAAGCGTAATTAAAAACGCCCCTTACCTCTTGAACCATCATGATGTCCGCGAGGCCGATCATTGTTTGCTCTTGGATTTTGCTGCCAGTTTTCATCCATGCATGTTTGCTGTAATGTTTGTAATTTGTCTTTCTGCTCATCCGTAAGAATACTCATCATCTGGTGGCGATTTTTCATCCTATCGACCCGATGCTCTATGTGTATATCGACCATCTGTTTTGCCAATTCAGTTGCCGCAGCTTGATCAAAATCAGCGGCAAGCATCAATTGACGCTCTTGCTCACGTAACGAACGCATTGCATCACGAGGGCCAGATGTACGCTTTTCTTGCATGATTTGACGATGTTGCTCACGCAGAGCGTTTATTTGACTTTGCTGCTCTGGCGTTAACTGAAGTTCTCTCGCCATCGTACGCTCATGGTGCATGCCACACAGACCATCGTGATTCGGTTTTCCTTTACCACCGCCATATGCGAAAACACTCGCAGAACCCAGAGTTAAAGGTAAGACCATTGCCGTCAACACCCATTTTTTTGTCATATTCATCATCATGTCCTCTCTATGAAGGTTACCGCCCAGCTTCTGCGATAACTAAAGTCTGGTACGATAAGAAAATCTGCCTACGCAGTGCTTAACTTGATCATAGGCTCTGGTAAGTAAAGTGGTGTTTAGCGTGAGTAAAGAATCGTAAAGAGTAAACTCTCTGCTGCTGCTTTGTTTACTTTCACAGTAAACTATCACTAACCTGATGTGAATGAAGAGGCATTTATGGCACATATTCTTCTGATTGATGATGATACAGAACTGACCAGCTTGCTCAAAGAAGTGCTGAGTTATGAAGGGTTTGAAGTCTCAGAGGCCAATGATGGGTTATCTGGGCTTGAAGCTCTAAATGAGCATGTTGACCTGATTTTACTGGATGTCATGATGCCCAAATTAAATGGCATGGAAACGCTGAAAAAACTCAGGGAGCAATGGCAAACACCAGTTTTGATGCTGACAGCAAAGGGAGAGGAGATCGATCGAGTGATCGGTTTAGAACTTGGTGCCGACGATTACCTGCCTAAGCCTTTTAGTGATCGAGAACTTCTCGCTCGTATCCGTGCGATTTTACGTCGCACACAAAGCCATTTAGCGAATAAATCGCTTGATGTTATCGAATGCCAAGACATCCAACTCTATCCCGGTAAACAAGAAGCCTACTGCCAAGGCCAACTGTTAGACTTAACCAGTACCGAATTTGCTTTGCTGGCTCATTTTGTGCAAAACCCAGGAGAAACATTGACCAAAGAAGCACTTAGCCTCGATGTATTAGGTAAACGACTCGCCGCCTTTGATCGAGCCATTGATATGCATGTTTCTAATTTACGAAAAAAATTACCGGCTCGATCCGATAACAAACCACGGATCAAAACCTTACGGGGTCGTGGCTACTTAATGGTTCAGGAGGATTAATGCGTCTTCCTAAAATCAATAACTTATACGGACGTATTTTTGCTATTTTCTGGCTAACCATGTTATTGGTGATTATCGCAGTGCTGTCTCTCCCACATCTCGATCCGAGAAAATCCCGAGATTTGCCCGCAAATAGCCACCAACGCATGCTCGATTATAAACGCAATATTGAAGATCGATTTAGTAAGCAAACTCAATTATCCAGTATCATTGCTCAGTTGGAAGCAATGGGAAATATGCATAATGACACCCGCCCTCGTTTTTTTATCGCCGATCAAGAGGGAAATATACTCACCACTAAACGGCATGAAGATTTTAAACTCAAAGCACTCAGAAATTTCACCACCAGTATCGAATCCATTGACAAACCTCAACAACGTTTATATGGACGCTATATGATCTCAGGCCCGGTGCCCATTCATCTCGCTCAACAAGATTTATTACTGTATATCGGTTTACGCTGGGATGAGCCACCGCCCTTCTTATTACGCTTATTTGACAAACCCTTGCATCTTTTACTGTCGGTCATGCTAGTCAGTACGCCATTATTACTCTGGCTCGCTTGGGCACTCAGTCAACCAGCCCAACGGCTTGCCTCGGCGGCACAGCGAGTCGCAAGGGGAGAATTTGTGGTTGACCCTAATCTAGAAAGAGGCACCACAGAATTTCGTCAAGCAGGGCGTAGTTTTAATCAGATGGTTGAAGCCGTCAATCTGATGATTTCTGGCCAACAACGTTTATTGTCAGATATCTCCCACGAATTGCGTTCACCACTCACTCGCCTGCGCATGGCCAATGCCTTAGCCACTCGAAAGCAAGGACAAAGTAGTGAATTAGAACGAATCGATACCGAAGCTCAGCGGTTAGAGCGTATGATTGGTGAGCTACTCACGCTCTCACGCATGCAAACCAATAGCCATCTTAGTCGAGAGATTCAACCATTAAGCAGTTTATGGGAGGCGATCCTAGAGGATGCACAGTTTGAAGCGGAACAAATGCACAAAACGCTGATTCGTGATCCGATTCCAGAACGGTACATTTCAGGTAATCCCAAACTCTTAATGAGCGCTTTGGATAACGTGGTTCGAAATGCAATTACTTATGGTACTGATCATATTGAAGTACGCTTTATCGCCGAGCCTCATCAACTCACTATCACCGTCGAAGATAATGGCTCCGGCGTTCCCGAGCATGAATTAAATGATATTTTCCGACCGTTCTATCGCGTTTCAACCGCTCGTGACCGACACAGTGGGGGAACCGGATTAGGGCTAGCGATTACAGAAAGTGCGATTCGCCAACACAGTGGCCAAGTGATCGCCAGCCGTAGCTCATTAGGCGGGCTAAAAGTACAAGTCACGTTACCGATCCAGCCTTGAGTCAGGTATACTCAGCGACTCCATTGAAAAAAGTAGCTCACTATGTTTGACATTGCTCTTTATGAACCAGAAATTGCCCCCAATACTGGGAACATCATCCGTTTATCGGCGAACTGTGGGGCAAACTTGCATCTAATTGAGCCATTAGGCTTTGATTTAGAAGAGAAAAAAGTTCGCCGTGCTGGGTTGGACTATCATGATTTAGCGCGAGTCACGCGTCATAAAAATTATCAAGCTTTTCTCGATTATTTAGCCACTCGTGGCCATTATCGTATTTTTGCTTGTACCACCAAGACCACTGGCCATCATGTTGATGCACAATTTCAAGCTGGCGATGTATTGCTATTTGGCCCAGAAACACGAGGACTACCAGCCGATCTGATTGAAAGTTTGCCTATGGCTCAGCGCATCCGCATTCCGATGATGCCAGAAGCTCGTAGCCTTAACTTGTCTAATGCGGTCGCTATCATTGCTTTTGAAGCTTGGCGACAAATGGGATTTAACGGTGCTCAATAACGCAGCGCTTAGATGACTCTCACTCACCATTAAACGCCCGTTAAAACAGACCAAAACAAAAACTAACGAAAAGCAAAAAGGTCGCCTAAGCGACCTTTTATATATTCTGATAAGTATCAGTCTATTATAGAGTTACAACTTGAGCAGCTTGTAAACCTTTTTGACCGTTTTCAACGATAAACGATACTTTTTGACCTTCGATAAGCGTTTTAAAGCCTTCAGAAGCGATAGCATTGAAATGTACGAATACATCTGCGCCACCGTTGTCTTGAGATAGGAAACCAAAACCTTTAGTTTCGTTAAACCATTTTACTGTACCAGTTGCTTGATTAGACATAATTTGTCCCTTAATTTATAAAATTCATTGAATGATGCGCTGATGCGCCAATTCGCTTTAGCATGAATTATTTAATGTAACGAATCAGGTAAGGGAAATATTAGGACAACAACTTTTACGATGGGATACTAAGAATTTACTTTTACTTTTGATTTCATTAATAACTCTTAACTCTAGAGCCAGGACACTATAGGGTTTTATTCGATAATAAGCAATCGTTTTATTCCAAAACTGAAAAATAATTCTCCATACTTTAGCTAACGCAGAGGCCAGAGCTAACGCAGAGGCAAGCGACACGCTATTAACTAGTTAAGTCGAGGTGACTAGTTAAGTCGAGGCGGCGCATCGTGATCATCATCGTCATTTTTACGTTCAAACTCCCCATCAAAAGTATCGCCGTGTGACGTGCTATGACCGTCAAACGTTGAACTGCTGCTATAAAACGTTGCACCGTCCATGGAGTGAACCACCACCTTACCCATTAAATAATTTGCCAAGTAAGCGCGCGGAACGGGTAGCAACAAAAGTAACCCAAGAAAATCGGTCACAAAGCCCGGCGTGAGTAATAATATACCGGCCACGGCCAACATAACCCCTTCCATGATCTGCAGAGCAGGCAACTCACCCTGCTGCATTCGTCTCTGCACCGCTGCCAACGTTAATATCCCCTGACTACGAACCAATGATGCGCCAACGATCGCCGTTAATACCACAAATGCTATTGTCGGCCATAGCCCGATAAAGCTCCCCAACTGAATAAATACAGCGATTTCGATAATCGGCACCGTTATAAAGGCAACCAAAAAAATAGCAAACACACTCGCTCCTTAACTTACACAGCTTATCGCTCAACAGACCCTAACAACGAGCGCTTCACGTAACAGATAAACCATAGCTAACCGTTGGTCTTATAATTCTCACTCACGGTAACGTGATGAAAAAAAGACTGCAACTTCTCCGCCTTATTTCTCACATTTTAGTTAGACATTTAGGGCCAAAAAACGAATTCTGCTTAAGGAGAATCATTCCTATTTCCCGCCAATTCGTAGACGTTTACTTCTTTTTCTACCCAGATTGAGATCGCCGTGTGATATCCGGTAAATCTTTTCATATCATTGGTAAAAAAGGTGATCCACTTCCTGTTTTTTATATATCACTCAAGTATTATGCCCGAAGAAGTCAGGACAGATTTTTCAGCCCCAAATTCTGATGAATGGATTCTTAAGGCAGATGTGGCTAAGCATTATCAATCTAAAGTTAGAATTATTATCTTAAGGATCCTGTTATGGCTACCCTATCCGATGCCCCTATCAACACCCCGAAAGCAACCCGAATCGAAGAAGATTTACTCGGTCAGCGCCATGTTCCCGCTGATGCTTATTACGGTATTCACACATTACGTGCGATTGAAAACTTCAATATCTCTAATGTTACCATTTCTGATGTCCCTGAATTTGTTCGCGGCATGATTATGACTAAAAAAGCAGCCGCGCTGGCGAACAAAGAGTTAGGCGTCATTCCGAAAGAGGTAGCGAACTACATCATCCAAGCTTGTGATCTAATTTTAGAGACCGGTAAATGCATGGATCAATTCCCATCCGACGTATTCCAAGGTGGCGCAGGCACTTCTGTCAATATGAATACTAACGAAGTAATTGCCAACGTCGCACTCGAGCTAATGGGGAAAGAAAAAGGTCAATACGAATTCATTAACCCAAATGATCACGTGAATAAAAGTCAGTCCACCAACTGTGCTTACCCAACCGGCTTCCGCATTGCTGTGTATAACAGCGTACTTAAACTGATTGAATCAGTTGAATATATTAAAGGGGCTTTTGAACTCAAAGCCGAAGAGTACAAAGAGATACTCAAAATGGGCCGCACCCAATTGCAAGATGCGGTTCCCATGACCGTGGGTCAAGAATTCCACGCTTGGGCAGTGACGCTCAACGAAGAAATTCGCGCCCTACAATATACCTCAAAACTGTTGCTTGAAATTAACTTAGGTGCCACAGCCATTGGTACTGGGTTAAACACCGCTCCAGGTTATCAAGCAGCCGCAGTTAAGCACTTAGCGGAAGTGACTGGCCTTGAAGTGGTTGCTGCAGAAGACTTGATCGAAGCAACCTCTGACTGCGGTGCGTATGTCATGACCCATGGCGCACTGAAACGCTTGGCGATGAAACTGTCTAAGATCTGTAACGACTTACGACTACTTTCTTCTGGCCCTCGTGCGGGCTTAAATGAAATTAACCTGCCTGAATTGCAAGCCGGCTCTTCTATTATGCCAGCGAAAGTAAACCCCGTGATTCCTGAAGTGGTTAACCAAGTGTGCTTTAAAGTATTTGGTAACGACAATACCATCACCTATGCAGCTGAAGCGGGCCAGTTACAACTTAACGTTATGGAACCGGTTATCGCACAAGCGATGTTTGAATCGATTTCTCTGCTTTCTAATGCTTGCGTTAACTTACGCGATAAGTGTATCGATGGTATTACGGTCAATAAAGAGATCTGTGAGAATTACGTCTTTAACTCTATCGGGATTGTCACTTATCTAAACCCTTATATTGGTCACCATGAAGGTGATATTGTCGGTAAAATCTGCGCCGAAACAGGAAAAAGCGTTCGAGAAGTGGTACTTGAACGCGGTCTGCTCAGTGCTGAAGAGTTGGATGATATTTTCTCCGTTGAGAATTTAATGCATCCTCAATATAAGGCAAAACGCTACGAATAGTAGCAACGTATTGATGAAGGCTCTGATTAACAGAGCCTTCTTACTTTCTGACGGTCAAAAAATGGAAAAAACTTATTCTATGTCATGGCATAATCATTTTTTTATTTTCTGTCGTTAATGAGTTTCCCTTAGCTAATGTGATGAGTTCGCTCATTTGACCGACAGCAAAAGGGAGTTAGGAATGATTAATAATCTTTAGGAGTATAAGATGTTTATAATTGAGTTCCTTATCGTATTAGGATGTATCCTAATTGGTGCAAGGATTGGTGGTATTGGACTTGGTGTGATGGGGGGGATCGGCCTTGCGATACTGAGCTTCGGCTTTGGCATGCATCCAACCAGCCCCCCTATCGATGTTATGTTAATGATTATGGCCGTTGTTGCCGCAGCTGCTTCTATGCAAGCGGCCGGTGGTCTTGACTACTTAATCAAAATCGCCAGCAATATTTTGCGCAAAAACCCTCGCCAAATCACGTTTATCGCACCTTTAGTCACCTACTTCTTTACGATGATGGCTGGTACTGGGCATGTGGCATACTCAGTACTCCCTGTGATTGCTGAAGTCAGCCGTCGTAGTGGCATTCGTCCAGAACGCCCATTGGGTATGGCGGTTATCGCCTCTCAGTTTGCCATTGTGGCTAGCCCGATTGCTGCCGCGGTGGTTGCTCTCGTGGCATTTTTAGAACCACAAGGTATCACTCTAGGTGATGTACTGATGGTCACCATTCCAAGTACTTTTCTTGGTTTGGCTTGCGCTTGTATCTTTGTCAATAAAATTGGTAAAGAACTGAAAGATGATCCTGAGTATCAACGTCGTCTACAAGATCCTGAATTCCGCGCAGAAATGGAGCAAGAGGTTGAAGTCGAAGATATTGTCATTACGCCTCAAGCGAAAAAATCTGTCTCTCTCTTCTTATTTGGTGCCATTATCGTCGTACTCATGGGCGCAATCCCAAGCTTACGTCCCCATTTTGATGGTTCACCAATGGGGATGGCCCATACAATCGAAATCGTCATGCTATCGATTGCGGCACTGATCATCTTAACCTGTAAGCCTGATGGCAATGCGATTAGCCAAGGTTCTGTGTTCCATGCCGGGATGCGTGCCATTGTCGCTATCTTCGGTATTGCTTGGTTGGGGGACACCTTTATTGCTGGTCACAGTGATATGGTGAAAGAAGCCGTTTCAGGCTTGGTTGAAGTCGCACCATGGACGTTTGCCTTCGCCCTATTTGCGCTTTCTGTGATGGTAAACAGTCAAGGCGCAACAACGGCAGTATTGGTGCCGGTAGCGATTACTCTTGGCCTACCACCAGCGATCATCATTGCGGTATTTGTGGCAGTTAATGGTTACTTCTTTATTCCAAACTACGGCCCCATCATTGCGTCGATTGACTTCGACCGCACGGGAACAACACGGATTGGTAAGTACATCTTTAACCACAGCTTTATGTTACCGGGCTTATTGAGCATGGTATTTAGTATTGGTTTTGGTCTACTTCTAGCCAATATTTTGCTCTAATCAGCGTGTAACGAATCAAAAAGCCGCGAGGGTTACCCTCGCGGCTTTTTGATGTCTGACAGAAATGGATTAAACCATTAAGCTGCGTTAGCTTGTGTGATCACTTGCAACGGTAAATGCAAACTGGGTTGAACAAATTCTTGCTGCGCGGCAATGGTTTGCAACTCCCATTCTTTCGCTTGATAGGTGGCCGCCAAAACGCCGTAGCAAGCATCATGGCAGTGCTGAAATGCTTGTTTTGCTCCCCAGCCTTTAACTAAACCAGCGGTGAACAGCGCGGAGATTAAATCCCCAACCCCAACGGGCGCTCGGTCAAATTCAAATTGAGGCCGTTGGGCTAAATAGACCCCGTCTTGAGTCGCTAACAACATATGGAACTCGGTGTTAGATAAACAGTATAAATGCTTCACCAATACCATTTTCGGCCCTTTACTGAGGGCTTTTTGGCAAGCCAGTAGCGCATCATCTAATGTTTGAATCTCCATCTCAGCAAACTGGCTTAATTCAAATTGATTCGGCACGATAACATCAGCCAACGGCATCAAACGAGTTAACAGATAGTCACTGATACCCGGAGCCACAATGCAGCCTTTGTCTGGAGCAGACATCACCGGGTCGCAGATGTATAGCGCTTCGGCATTGGCTTGCTTCACCTTGTTGACCGTTTCTTCAACCGCCAAACACTGTTCGGCACTGCCTTGATAACCCGTCAGAACAGCTTGGCATTTTTCTAACGCTCCAATGTTGGCTAACCCGCGTACCAGCTCTCGAATATCCTCTGCGGCAAAAGCTCGTCCAGTCCAACCTTGAGGGTATTGAGTATGGTTAGAAAATTGGACCGTATGAATGGGCCACACTTCAAATCCCATCCGTTGCATAGGAAAAACAGCACTGCTGTTACCCGCATGGCCAAAAGAGACGTGTGACTGGATAGTAAGGATACCTTGCATCGTTCCTAACCTTTTGTTATCAAGTTCAAAGACAGCGACTGCGTCAATCGCAAAGCAAATAGTGTATCTGACAATCTTGTATTGTCTAAATTATTTGTAAGAAAATATTAAGATAATTCACTTACTGTATCTTCAACAAGAGCTCGTATATAGTAGCGTTTTCGATTAACTCATATGTTGTGATAATGCGCCTGTTTCTTGCTCTCTTATTACTCTTAACGTCCGTCACTAGTTCGCCGCTATTCGCTGCATTTGAGACGAAAAGTGGCTTCGATTTTAACCCGCAAAACCGGTTTGTTTCCGTTGATAGCGCCTTTCCATTCGCCTTTTTCCAGCAAAATGATCAATTATTTCTCGATTGGCAAGTCAAGGAAGGTTATTACCTCTACCAAGATAAATTGTCTATTCACGTCGAAAAAGCACAACTCGGCGAATACACGTTACCTGACGGCTTACCTTATCAAGATGAATTTTTTGGCAAGGTGACTATTTATGATGCGCCACTCTCGCTGGTGTTACCCTTAAATAGCTATCAACCCGGTGCGCAATTAATTGTCGAATATCAAGGCTGTGCCAAGGCAGGATTTTGCTATCCCCCAGAAACACGCATCATTCAGATCGCGCCTTTCAAGGCTCAACCGACCCCCCTCAACCAAGACAATAATCCGTCCTTAACGCCGAGCGCCGTATCGACGACATCCGCAAGCTCACTGACTGAACAACTGGCCCAAAGCCGCTGGACACCGCTGCTCTTTTTACTACTCGGAATTGGGCTTGCATTTACCCCTTGTGTTTTACCTATGTACCCCATCCTCACCAGTATTGTACTCGGTGGAGGCTCGCTGTCTCATCGCCGCGCCTTGTTATTAAGCTTTATTTATGTGCAAGGGATGGCCGTTACATACACTTTGCTTGGTTTAGTCGTCGCATCGGCTGGCTTACAATTTCAGGCGGCACTGCAACACCCTTATGTCTTAATCGGGTTAAGCCTGCTGTTTATTAGCCTCGCCCTCTCGATGTTTGGCTTATACAGCTTACAACTTCCCAGTTCACTACAAACCAAACTTAACCAATTGAGCCAACAGCAACAAGGCGGCCGACTCGGGGGTGTCTTTATCATGGGCATCATTTCTGGTTTAGTCTGTTCACCTTGTACCACAGCGCCGCTGTCAGGGGCTTTGCTATACGTTGCCCAAAGTGGCGATCTGCTGACCGGAGCGCTTGCTCTTTATGCCTTAGCACTAGGCATGGGAATTCCGTTGATTCTCGTGGCCGTATTTGGTAATAAATTGCTGCCTAAAGCAGGAGAATGGATGAACCGAGTCAAAGTGTTATTTGGCTTCGTATTACTTGCTGCACCGATTTTCTTACTCGAACGAATCTTACCCTCTTTTTGGTCAACCATACTGTGGTCGTTCCTCGGCTTAACGGCGTTTGGCTGGTTGTATCACATCAAAAATAGCCTGCCTTTTGCCGGATGGAAACAGAGTTTACTTGGGATTATTGCCATTCTAGGCTTATTAGCATCTGCTCAGCCGCTACTTAACCACTGGTTCAATCCGGCCGGCTATCAAGTTAAGCAAACCGCCCCCATGTTTCAACGCATTGATAACGTTGCAGAGCTAGAAGCGCAACTGGCATTAGCCAAAACCGCAGGGAAGCCGGTCATGTTAGATTTTTATGCCGACTGGTGCGTGGCGTGTAAAGAGTTTGAAAAATACACCTTCCACCGGCCATCGGTTGAAAGCAAGCTGCAACCGTTTATCTTACTGCAAGCCGATGTCACAAAGAACCAACCGCAAGACATTGAGTTATTGAAATACCTTGAAGTATTAGGCTTACCCACCATTGTTTTCTGGGATGTTCAAGGACAACGGCTTCCTCAAGCCCGAATCAGCGGATTTATGCCTGAAGAACCTTTTCTCGCTCATCTGGATAAGTTCAACCTATAACCATCTTCATCGCTACACTGGGCCATCACTCGTTTGGCGCTATGGTTTAGCCGTGAATGGTTTGGCTATGAATAATTTGGCCGTGAATCAGCAAAAAGAGGGATACAGTTCAGAGTTTTTATGTCTCGCGATTGTCCCTCAAGTCAAACAAGGTAATAATTTCGATAACCAAATAGTCAAAAGTAATTAACATCATGGACTCAAGCTACACCATCATTATTGCAGATGACCATCCGCTATTTCGTAATGCGCTCTTCCAATCCGTACATATGGCTGTCAGCGGAGCCAACCTTCTGGAAGCTGACTCACTAACGGCTCTCCTGAGTCTATTAGACAAACAAGCAGACCCTGATTTACTGTTGCTGGATTTAAAAATGCCCGGAGCCAATGGCATGTCAGGATTAATTCAATTGCGATCCGAATACCCGGAGCTACCGATTGTGGTCGTGTCTGCCAATGAAGAACCGACCATCGTGTCACAAGTAAAAACCCACGGTGCTTTCGGCTTTATCCCTAAGTCGAGTGATATGCGAACTTTGATCAATGCGCTTAATCAAGTCCTCAATGGTGATCCCTATTTTCCAGAAGGGTTGATTACCAATCACGCCGCTTGTGACGATTTGACCGAAAAGCTTGCCGCATTAACGCCACAACAATACAAAGTGTTAGGCATGTTATCTGATGGGCTGCTCAATAAGCAGATCGCCTATGAACTGAATGTTTCTGAGGCAACCATTAAGGCGCATATGACGGCCATTTTCCGCAAACTTGGCGTGAAGAATCGGACACAGGCCGTTATTTTATTAAAGCAGGTGCATGAATAATTAATGGTCTAAGCTTCCTTCAGCCACTTCAGAAGATAAAGGCAACCGCAAACCCACCTTGGTAACCTGCCAATCCACCACATCCGCCACGATCCAGTGTAAGCCATACCACTCAAACTGGTCGCCTAAGACAGGAGTGGTACCCAAATGCTCAGTCACCAATTCTCGCAGCGTCATTTGATGATCGAGCTGACCAAGATCCAACCCATACAGTAGCGCAACATCGACCAACTTAGCGTCAATATCTAAGAAAAAATCCCCAAAGAAACGTGATAAAGAGGCTTTTTCCGGTGCTTCGCTAAATAGTTGACTCAATGCTTGAAGATCTTTTTCTTGCCCTAACACACACAGAATGTCGCCTTCTTGCAACTGAGTACTGCCGGAAGGGTGTAACAGTTGCTGTTGACGAAATACTGCAGCGATCCGAGTTCCTTCCGGCATAAATAAGTTACGCAGCGGTTCACCGATGCACCATTTATCTTGCTTTAGCGTGTAAACAAAAAGCTCCCATTCACTCGTAGGAAAAGCCTCGACACCGGTCCGATAAATCGGTTCTGGTTTCGGAGGCAACTCAACTTTCGCCAAACTCATCGCCTTAGTCAATGTACCGCCCTGCACAACCAAGGAGACCATGACCACGAAAAACGCTAAATTGAAGTAGAGTTGCGCCTCTGGTAATCCAGCCATCATTGGAAAAACCGCTAAAATAATAGGCACCGCCCCTCTTAAACCAACCCAAGAGACAAACCATTTTTCACGCGCAGTAAAGCTCTTAAACGGCAACAATCCAATCCAAACCGAGAGCGGTCGAGCAAAGAAAATCATCCCGAACGCCAACGCCAACCCGGGCAACATAATAGCCATCAGATTAGACGGCGTCACCAATAAGCCTAACACCAAGAACATACCGATTTGAGCGAGCCAGGTCATGCCATCAAGCACATTGAGTATTGAATGACGACTACGCGTTGGGCGGTTACCAAGCAAGAGCCCCACCAAATAGATAGACAAAATTCCACTGCCCCCTAACGCATTAGAAAGGGCAAAAATAATCAGTCCACCGCTGACCGTCAGGATGGAATAAAGTCCTTCTGGTAATTGCGTTTTGTTAATCAGTTTCCAGAGCAACCACCCACCCACTAAACCGAGCACTGCGCCTATCCCAAATTGCTGCACAAAGCTTAACGCCAAAAACCCAGCGCTTAATTCCACTCCTTGATGACCAAGCACCGTAATCAGCGTCACGGTTAAAAATACCGCCATCGGATCGTTAGTGCCTGACTCAATTTCCAGCGTGGCACCTACCCGTTCATTTAAACTTCTCCCTTTCAGCAAAGAGAAAACGGCCGCCGCATCGGTCGAGCCAACGATCGCGCCAACCAACACACCTTGCAACAAGGTCAGATCAAATAGCCAAGTCGCCATCAACCCTGTTAACAAGGTCGTTGCTGCTACACCAAAGGTTGCCAACGAAACAGAAGGCCAAAATGCGACACGAAAGCTGCTGACACGTGTGCGCATTCCCCCATCAAGTAAAATAATGGCCAGAGCGAGATTACTCACCAAATAAGCAAGCGAGTAATTATCAAAAACAATCCCCCCGACGCCATCTTCTCCAGCAAGCATACCGACAACTAAGAACACTAACAGAATGGGGATTCCTAACTTAGAAGAGACAGGGCTTAGCAATACACTTAATGCAATCAGTAAGGCACCCACCAGAAAAAAGCCATTAATTGTTATTGCGTCCACTTATCCTCCCAATTGTATCCATCATACCCTAGCCCTACGCATCACTATGTTAATCTAATTTCACTCAGTATTGTGCACGAATTCATAACCTCTTAACGAAAACTTTACGTAAATAATGTCAGGCACACCCTTTCTCTTCTTCACAAAACGTTGATACCACCACACCGCTCTGTTTAGTCAGCCATTCAGCTGGCTTATTATACTTTTGGCTACATTCATCAACCAACCTCAGCAAATAAAATCAAAAAATAAACATAACCAACTGAATATAAAAAAATAAAATAAAAAAAACGCCAGACTAAAGTTGCACAGATCCCTTACCGAAAGACTGCTAACCTACAGGTGTTAACAAAATTTTAACACCCATTACTATCGCAAAGGAGAAGGTTATGGCGTTCGAATCAACCCAACACGCACAAGCCTACTGGAAAGAAAACTTAACCATCATGGGCTCACTACTCGCCATCTGGTTTGCCGTCTCTTATGGGGCAGGCATTTTATTCGTCGAACCCCTAAATAACATTCAATTCGGCGGCTTTAAATTAGGATTTTGGTTTGCACAACAAGGTGCCATCTACACCTTTGTCGCCTTAATCTTTGTCTATGTCTGGCGTATGAACGCGCTTGATAAAAAATACCAAGTTCAGGAAGACTAAAAGGTGGATCATATGGATATTCAAACTTGGACCTTTATTTTGGTCGGCATCACCTTTGCCCTCTACATCGGGATTGCAGTCTGGGCTCGAGCGGGCTCAACCAGTGAATTTTATGTCGCTGGCGGCGGCGTCCATCCTGTGGCCAATGGCATGGCAACGGCTGCTGACTGGATGTCAGCGGCTTCTTTTATTTCAATGGCAGGTATCATCTCTTTTGTCGGTTACGATGGTACCGTTTACTTGCTCGGCTGGACAGGAGGGTATGTTTTACTCGCCCTATGCCTCGCGCCTTACCTGCGTAAATTTGGTAAATTTACCGTGCCCGATTTTATCGGCGATCGTTACTATTCTCGTACTGCGCGAATGGTTGCGGTATTTTGCGCCATTTTTGTCTCATTCACCTACGTTGCCGGACAAATGCGCGGTGTCGGGGTCGTCTTTGCCCGCTTCCTAGAAGTGGATATTAACCTAGGGATTATCATCGGTATGGCGATTGTGTTCTTCTATGCCGTGATGGGTGGCATGAAAGGAATTACTTATACCCAAGTGGCTCAATACTGCGTCTTGATTTTTGCCTTTATGGTGCCTGCTATCTTCACCTCACTGATGATGACAGGTAGCCCTATTCCACAAGTTGGTTTTGGATCAACACTTTCGGGCAGTGATGAATACCTCCTCACTCGATTAGATGGTTTAACTCAGGAGTTAGGCTTCAATGCTTATACCGACGGAACCAAGAGTATGGTCGATGTGTTCTTTATTTGTGCCGCATTAATGGTCGGAACCGCCGGACTTCCTCACGTTATTATTCGCTTTTTTACCGTCCCTAAAGTTTCCGATGCACGCATTTCTGCCGGTTGGGCTCTACTATTTATCTCTTTTTTATACACCACGGCTCCCGCTGTCGCCGCCTTTGCGCGAGTAAATATGATAGACACCATCAATGGCCCAGACATGCAAGGGGTGACCGCAGCTGAAGCGCCAAGCTGGTATCAAAACTGGGAGAGTACAGGATTAGTCAAATGGGAAGATAAAAATGGCGATGGCAAAATGTTCTACTCAGGAGATGAGCGAAATGAAATGCAAATAAACCGAGATATCATTGTGCTTGCCTCACCAGAACTCGCACAACTCCCCAACTGGGTTGTTGCTCTGCTTGCTGCCGGTGGCCTAGCGGCGGCCCTTTCAACGGCGGCCGGATTATTACTTGTAATATCAACCGCCATTTCACATGATCTACTCAAAAAAGGCTTTAAACCCAACATGAGCGATAAACAAGAGCTTTTAGCCGCGCGGCTAGCGTCAGCAGTAGCGATTATCGGTGCCGGTTATTTGGGGATTAACCCTCCGGGCTTTGTTGCTGAAGTCGTCGCTTTCGCCTTTGGATTAGCCGCCGCCTCCTTCTTCCCTGCCATTATCTTAGGTATTTTCTATAAAAAGATGAATAAAGAAGGGGCCATCAGTGGCATGATCGTTGGCGTCATTTTTACCGCTGCTTATATTATCTACTTTAAATTCATCAACCCAACCGCGAGTACGCCGGATAACTGGTGGTTCGGGATCAGCCCAGAAGGGATTGGGACGCTCGGTATGTGCCTCAACTTCGTTGTCGCCATGGTGGTCAATAAATTTACCGCACAAGTACCAGACGATGTACAGGAGATGGTCGAGTCGATTCGTTATCCTAAAGGGGCTGGTGAAGCTCATAACCACTAGCCAATAGAAACAAGCATGATCAAAGCCCAGCGTTTTCTGGGCTTTTTAATTATTTCTTCGTAATGCGATGATTTAGTTACTGGGCACTTGCTGTGATGATAATGCTGGGTTCACTAAGGTCAGTTTACCAATCAAGTAATTTAGCAGCACCCCATACATGGGTACAAATAAGCCTAAACTGATGATCAATTTAAAACTGTAATCCACGAGAGCAATCTCTGTCCAGTGCTGTGCCATGAAAGGGTCGGGGCTTTGATAGAATGCAATCGCAAAAAAAGCTACCGTATCCAACGCATTACCAAACAAAGTTGAGGCTGTCGGTGCCACCCACCACTGCTTCATTTGGCGTAACCGATTAAAGACATGCACATCCATAATCTGACCTAACAAATAAGCCATAAAGCTGGCCGCTGCGATACGAGCGACAAACAGGTTAAAATCACCCAAAGGGGCAAAGCCTTGAAACTGCCCCTCATAAAAAACCACAGACAGCAGGTAAGAGACCAGCAAGGCGGGTAACATCACCCAAAAAATAATTTTCCGAGCCAGTCCAGCACCAAAAATACGTACCGTTAAATCGGTCGCTAAAAAAATAAATGGAAAAGTAAACGCACCCCAAGTGGTATGAAAACCGAAAATCGTAAACGGGATTTGCACTAAATAATTGCTAGAAGCGATAATCACTAAATGGAATAGCACCAAGTAAGTTAACGCTTTGCGCTGTTGCGCGGGGGTAAAATGACTCATATTGAACCTTTTTCGTTTGGTTTGGGGGTGAGGGAACCCAAATCGCAGCCGAAGCTGTCATATCGTTATTACTCAGGAAAGCAGTCGCATTTCCCATTAAGGGCGGCGATTATACCTTAACCACTCGCCCCTGCAAGCCCCTAATCTCAAGCAAACGTTTGACCTTTATTTTATCAATAGACAGGCATCAACTCAGCTTTTACTTGAGAAGATCCTTCCGATCATGCTAATCTTCGCCTCCATTTTTCTGACCAAAATAACCACTTTCTGTGTCAAAATAACTCGGTCAGTGCTAGCTTTAGCATAGTGAAAGCTTCGTTTTTCACTTGTCTCCCAACCAAAAGTGGAATCAAACAAATGGGTAACGGTACTCTTTACATTGTCTCAGCCCCAAGTGGCGCAGGAAAATCGAGCCTGATCGCGGCATTATTGGAACAAAATCCAACTTACGCGATGAAAGTGTCGATCTCGCACACCACTCGCGATATGCGCCCCGGTGAACAAGACGGTGTACACTACCACTTTGTCGAAAAAACCCATTTTGAAACCTTAATTGAAAAAGGCGAATTTCTTGAATATGCCGAGGTATTCGGTAACTATTATGGAACCTCTCGGGTATGGATTGAAGAAATGCTGAGCAAAGGCATTGATGTGTTCTTAGATATCGACTGGCAAGGCGCTCGTCAAATCCGCGAACAGATGCCACACGCAAGAAGTGTATTTATTCTTCCGCCTTCAAAAGAAGAGTTAGCGCGCAGGTTAAACACTCGCGGCCAAGATAGCGAAAGCGTTATCGCAAAACGTATGAGTGAAGCACGTTCAGAAATTTCTCACTACCGTGAATACGATTACGTCATCATCAATGACGATTTCGATGCCGCGTTAGTCGATTTTAAAGCCATCTTGCGCGCGGAAAGATTGAAGCAAGATAAGCAAGCGGCTAAATATAGCAGCATGCTTTCCGCACTTTTAGCGGACTAATTCCGTAACAATAAATTGGTCACCGCCTGCCGCTAGTATCTATTAACGTTAGGCTGTATACTTTCTCGTCAATCATATTTTAGTTAACTATTTGGAGTTCTCATGGCACGCGTAACTGTTCAAGACGCTGTTGAAAAAGTTGGCAACCGTTTCGACTTAGTTCTGATTGCGGCTCGCCGCGCTCGTCAAATTCAAACTGGTGGTAAAGACGCTCTAGTGCCAGAAGAGAACGATAAAACCACGGTTATCGCTTTACGCGAAATCGAAGAAGGTCTTATCACAAAAGACGTACTGGATGCTCGTGAGCGCCAAGAGCAACAAGAGCAAGAAGCAGCAGAACTAGCCGCGGTTAGCAGCATCGTGCACAACCGCTGATTCTGTCTCAGGAATCACTCAACATTCGGGCCTGAAATTTGTATCTATTCGACAGCCTCAAAGATGTTGCCCAAGAATATCTCACAGAGCCTCAAATAGAGGCTCTGCGCCAATCTTATATCGTGGCAAGAGATGCGCATGAGGGGCAAACCCGTTCCAGCGGGGAACCTTATATTATTCATCCGGTTGCCGTCGCTCGAATTCTGGCAGAAATGCGCTTGGATCTAGAAACGCTCCAAGCAGCCCTACTCCACGATGTCATTGAAGATACGCCTGCAACCAAAGAAGAACTGGAAAACCAATTTGGTACCGCCGTTGCTGAACTGGTCGATGGAGTTTCCAAACTAGACAAACTTAAGTTCCGAGACCGTAAAGAAGCGCAAGCGGAAAATTTTCGTAAAATGGTGCTTGCTATGGTGCAAGACATCCGCGTGATTTTAATCAAACTCTCGGATCGTACACATAACATGCGTACTTTAGGTGCATTACGACCGGATAAAAAACGCCGTATTGCTCGTGAAACCTTAGAGATCTACGCCCCGCTTGCACACCGGCTCGGCATCCACAATATCAAAACAGAGCTAGAAGAACTCGGTTTTGAAGCCCTATATCCCAACCGCTATCGAGTGCTAAAAGAAGTCGTAAAAGCGGCACGGGGCAACCGTAAAGAGATGATTCAACGCATCCACAGTGAAATTGAAGGTCGATTACATGACGTTCATTTGCCTGCACGAGTGGTTGGACGCGAAAAAAATCTTTATTCCATCTACAACAAGATGAAAACCAAAGAGCAACGCTTCCATACCATTATGGATATTTATGCATTTCGAGTCATTGTCGATAGCGCCGATACCTGTTATCGCGTATTGGGCCAAGTGCATAGCCTGTATAAACCACGTCCGGGTCGTGTCAAAGATTACATTGCGGTACCGAAAGCCAATGGTTATCAGTCTCTGCATACCTCGATGGTTGGGCCACATGGCGTGCCTGTTGAGGTTCAGATTCGTACCGAAGATATGGATCAAATGGCCGACAAAGGGGTCGCGGCCCATTGGTCATATAAAACCAATGGAGAGCGCGGTGGCACGACCGCCCAAGTTAAAGCGCAGCGTTGGATGCAAAGCTTGCTCGAGTTACAACAAAGTGCGGGCAACTCGTTTGAGTTTATTGAAAATGTTAAATCTGATCTCTTCCCTGATGAGATTTACGTTTTCACCCCGAAAGGACGGATTGTCGAACTACCGGCGGGAGCCACCGCAGTCGATTTTGCCTATGCTGTGCATACCGATGTCGGCAACACCTGCGTTGGCGCGCGAGTTGATCGTACGCCTTATCCTCTAAGTAAAGCGCTAAAAAATGGCCAAACGGTTGAAATCATCAGCGCGCCAGGCGCAAGGCCGAATGCCGCTTGGCTCAACTATGTAGTCACCTCAAGGGCCAGAACCAAAATTCGCCAAGTATTAAAAACCATGCGCAGAGAAGAGTCGATCACCTTAGGTCGTCGCTTACTCAATCATGCACTCGGCGATTTCTCACTCAGCGATATCAGCCAAGACAACATCAAGCATGTTTTGACTGGGCTTAAACTGGCAACAGAGGACGATCTACTCGCTGCCATCGGCCTCGGTGAACTGATGAGCATTGTCATTGCCCGCCGTTTATTAGGTGACGCTGATGAATTGACAGAGAGCATCCATAAAGATGGCACGCCGAAGAAAAAACTCCCGATTCGTGGCGCAGAAGGCATTTTATTAACCTTCGCCAACTGTTGTCATCCGATTCCTGATGATTCGATTATTGCTCATGTCTCTCCGGGACGCGGCCTTGTGGTACATAGAGAAACCTGCCCTAACGTGCGCGGTTATCAAAAAGAACCCGATAAGTATATGGCCGTCGAATGGACAAAAGATTACGATCAAGAGTTCATTACCGAATTACGGGTAGATATGCACAACCGGCAAGGTGCCTTGGCCGATCTCACCAATGTGATCTCCAATACAGGTTCCAATATTCACGGGCTTTCAACCGAAGAGCGTGATGGTCGGCTGTATACGGTGATGGTATTACTCACCACCAAAGATCGTGTCCATTTAGCCAATATCATGCGTAAAATCCGCGTTATGCCTAATACGCTTAAAGTTCGGCGCAGACGGTACTAAGCGCCCCCGACGAATTGAGCCCTTGCATCACAACAAGGGCTTTTTATTGATCAAGATGTCACGGCTGCTGATCACACTTGCGCAGCGTAGACACAAAAACTGATACCCATGTTATGAATTTAGAACGCTACTTACGTATTCAAGAGGTGCTCAAAGCACGCCAGCCAGACTTAACCGTTTGCTTGGAGGAGGTACATAAACCGAATAATGTTTCTGCTGTCATTCGGACTGCAGATGCGGTAGGACTGCACCAAATCCATGCCGTCTGGCCGAGTGAACCCATGCGAACGCTGAGCCACACTTCTGCTGGTGCTCGTAACTGGGTAGAGGTCGAAACTCACGATAGTACCCAAGAGGCCATCACCCATCTGAAAGCGCAAGGTATGCAAATACTGGTGACCAACTTATCTGAGCATGCGGTGGATTTTCGGGCCATTGATTATACCCAACCAACCGCCATCGTCGTTGGCAGTGAAAAAACGGGTATTTCTCACCACGCCTTAGCGTTAGCTGATCAAGATATTGTCATCCCCATGGTTGGGATGGTGCAATCGCTTAATGTCTCGGTCGCCTGCGCGCTGATTCTCTACGAGGCTCAACGGCAACGGCAACAAGCGGGCATGTATCAACGAGAACAAAGTCCGCTATCCGAGCAGACCATTCAACGCATTTTGTTTGAAAGAGGCCATCCGGTCTTAGCCAAGGTCGCTAAACGCAAAGGGCTGCCTTACCCATCATTAAATGAAAAAGGCGAGATTATTGCCGACCCAAATTGGTGGAACGCGATGCAACGCGGATAATTTCCCTGTACAAATACACAGCTCAATGGTTGAATAAAGCCCATTGAGCCTAACTCAGTGGGTTGATCCTATGTCGCAACTTCTTTCAGCTATCCCGTTAACGTCACTCTCTGGTGTCGGCGCTAAAGTCGCTGAAAAATTGGCTAAAGTTGGCTTACACAGCGTACAAGATCTACTTTTCCATTTACCGCTGCGCTACGAAGACCGTACTCGAATTTATCCCATCATCAAACTCCACCCTGGGTTATGGGCAGCAGTACAAGGTAAGGTCATGACGGTGGACACCCATTTTGGTCGTAAAAAAATGCTCACGGTCAAAATCAGTGATGGCAATGGCACCCTCACCTTACGCTTCTTCAACTTTACTGCGGCGATGAAAAATAATTTTGCCGAGGGAAAACCCATCTACGCTTACGGTGAAATCAAGCGTGGTCATCAGGGGTTAGAAATCATTCATCCTGACTACCAGTTTTTTACCGCCACGCAAGAGAGCGTCACCGAAACCCACTTAACCCCCGTGTATCCCACCACTGAAGGGTTACGGCAAACCACCTTGCGTAACCTCACTGAGCAAGCGTTAAGTTTACTCGATAAAGCGGCGGTGGATGATCTATTACCCAGTGGGTTATATCCTGATCAACTGACTCTCGCTCAAGCACTGCACACCATTCATCGTCCTCCGGCAGGCCTCGACCTCACCCTCTTTGATCAAGGGCGTCATCCCGCTCAACTTCGCTTGATCATGGAAGAATTATTGGCCCAAAACTTATCCATGCTAGCGGTGCGCAGTCAAGGCCAGCAAGATACGGCCCTTCCGTTGCCAGAATGCCAGCAATTAAAACATCAATTGTTAGCTCAATTGCCTTTTAGCCCAACCCAAGCCCAAGCTCGCGTGGTGCGTGAAATCGAAGCCGACCTTGCTAAACCGCACCCAATGATGCGTTTAGTTCAAGGTGATGTGGGTTCAGGAAAAACCCTTGTTGCCGCCCTAGCCGCAGTTCGAGCTATCGAACACGGTTATCAAGTCGCACTGATGGCTCCGACCGAACTGCTGGCAGAACAGCACGCGATTAATTTTAGCCAATGGCTTGAACCGATGGGTATTGCTGTCGGCTGGTTAGCGGGTAAATTGAAAGGTAAAGCCAAACAAACTGAACTTGCTCGCATTGCCAGTGGTGAGGCGCAAATGGTGGTGGGCACACATGCGCTCTTTCAAGAGCAAGTGGCGTTTCATCAACTCGCGTTAGTGATTATTGATGAGCAACACCGCTTTGGTGTCCATCAACGTCTTGAGCTGCGTGAGAAAGGCGCTAAACAAGGAGCGTATCCACATCAGTTAATTATGACCGCCACACCCATTCCTCGCACCTTAGCCATGACTGCTTACGCCGATTTAGAAACCTCAGTGATTGACGAACTGCCTCCCGGTCGAACACCGATTCAGACCGTGGCGATTCCAGACACCAAACGCGCAGACATCATTGAACGGGTTCGACACGCTTGCCTTAACGAACATAAACAAGCGTATTGGGTTTGTACTTTAATTGATGAATCAGAAGTCTTGGAGGCACAAGCGGCTGCCGATACCGCACAAGAACTGCAGCAACAATTAGCCGAACTCAATATTGGTTTAGTTCATGGGCGAATGAAAGCAGCTGAAAAACAGCAAGTTATGCAAGCCTTCAAGGACAACCAACTGCATCTACTGGTCGCGACGACCGTTATCGAAGTTGGGGTCGATGTCCCAAATGCCAGTTTAATGATCATTGAAAACCCAGAGCGCTTAGGATTAGCACAACTGCACCAATTACGTGGCCGAGTCGGACGAGGCTCTGTCGCCAGCCATTGCGTCTTGCTTTACCACGCCCCACTCTCAAAAACCGCTCAAAAACGCCTTGGCGTATTACGCGAAAGCAATGATGGTTTTGTTATCGCGCAGCGCGATTTAGAGATTCGAGGCCCGGGCGAACTCTTGGGCACCAAGCAGACCGGCCTAGCCGATTTTAAAATTGCCGATTTAATTCGCGATCAATCGCTGATTCCTGAAGTACAACGCCTTGCGCGTCATATTCACGATCACTATCCCACCAATGCGAAAGCGATTATTGAGCGTTGGTTAGCAGAACGAGACGTTTACGCCAAAGCCTAATTGCGGTGGCGTACTTTTACCCACCATAACAGAGCAAGGGATCAACGCCCAAAAGCAATCGTTTGCTTTTTTGATAAAAACCTCTATAATCGCCGCCCAAAATAACCTGATGGTTATTAACACTCAGAGTTGAGCCTGATTAACAGCAATCACAGGTAAACACTCAACTCGACGGTGACTGCCCATTCAGCGCACTCAGCCAGACACGATAGGAATAACACCATGAGTCAGCCACACGCTTCACGCCAATCGGACTTGATCTATCAATTAAATGATCGTCCACCTCTACCACAAACCCTATTTGCGGCACTGCAACACTTGCTTGCCATGTTTGTTGCGGTCATCACACCGTCCTTGATTATTTGTCAATCACTAGGGGTTCCTGCGGATCAAACCAACACCATCATTAGCATGTCGCTGTTTGCGTCTGGCTTATCATCCTTTATTCAGATTCGCACCTTCGGCCCGATTGGCTCCGGTTTGCTCTCTATTCAAGGCACCAGCTTTAACTTTTTAGGCCCAATTATTGGCGCAGGTTTAGCGTTAAAAGCTGGTGGTGCCGATATCTCCAGCATGATGGCGGCCATCTTTGGTACCATTTTAGTCGCCTCTTTTGCGGAAATTTTGCTCTCGCGCATTTTGCAGTTTGCCCAACGTATCATCACCCCATTAGTGTCCGGTATTGTGGTAACCTTGATCGGCTTAACCTTGGTGCAAGTTGGCCTTGTCTCTATCGGCGGTGGTTATGCCGCATTAAGTGATGGCACGTTCGGCAGTTTAGATAAGCTAGCGTTAGCGGGCACCGTATTGGCCTTGATTGTGATCTTAAATCGCGCCCGAAACCCTTATGTCCGAGTCGCTTCGATTGTGATTGCCATGGTGGTGGGGTATATCATGGCTTACTTGATGGGCATGGTGGATACCAGCCAAAAGCCACAAAGTAGCTTGATGGCGCTGCCGATCCCAATGCAGTACGGGCTCAGTTTTGATTGGTCGTTATTTATTCCTTTAGTTCTTATTTTCTTGATCACCGCGTTAGAGGCAATTGGAGACATTACCGCCACATCGGAAGTGTCTGGCGAGCCGGTCAAAGGCCCAATTTATATGAAACGGATTAAGGGCGGCGTCTTGGCCGATGGCCTGAACTCGGCCCTAGCGGCTGTCTTTAATAGTTTTCCTAATTCCACGTTTAGCCAAAACAATGGGGTAATTTTGCTCACCGGTGTCGCCAGCCGTTATGTCGGATACTTTATTGCCGCAATGTTGGTTTTACTGGGTTTATTTCCCGGAGTGGCAAGTTTTGTACAACTGATCCCAGAGCCGGTACTCGGGGGAGCCACCATTGTGATGTTCGGCACCATTGCCGCAGCCGGGGTACGAATTATTTCTCGCGTTGACCTCGACCGACGTGCGATTTTGATTATGGCTCTGTCGTTTTCAATGGGCTTAGGTATTGCACAAAAACCAGAAATTCTGCAATTTATGCCCGAGTTTATTAAGAGTATTTTCTCATCTGGCGTCGCCGCAGGTGGCATTACCGCCATTGTGCTTAACTTGCTGTTACCCGAGCATAACGCTCGCGCTAAAGCAACCATAACCGAGCAAGCCCTAGAGCAAGAATAAAATGCCCGCAATGCTTACCGCGCTCGCGTCACCGAGGATAACTGTACTTTCTTCACATGATAGTCAATAAACTTGATGACGCTTAATATTTAAACCCAATTAGAACATCTCGCACCTTCCCCCAAGCCGGTTGTTCTGGGCAACCGCTTCAATAATCTAACGAGATTGGGTTGGGAAACTGAGTTGAATTTTTAAGCCGCCTTCGGCACGGTTATTGAGCACCACCGCACCATGGTGCTGGCTTACAATCCGTTTTACAATCGCCAGCCCAAGTCCGGTGCCTTCACTTCCTCGAGCGGTATCGCCACGAATAAAGGGTTCAAACACTTTATTGACTTGGCTGGGCTCAATCCCTGG
Source organism: Vibrio sp. 1-1(7) (assembly GCF_013048485.1). Classification (NCBI taxonomy): domain Bacteria; kingdom Pseudomonadati; phylum Pseudomonadota; class Gammaproteobacteria; order Vibrionales; family Vibrionaceae; genus Vibrio; species Vibrio sp. 1-1(7). Next base: position 206,544 of record NZ_VHSP01000004.1, read on the forward strand.
GCCATTGTCTTGCACACACACCCAAGCCATTTTTTTATCTGCGGTGATCCCAGTGCTCACTTGCACCCAGCCATTGCCATAGCGCAGGGCATTAACCACTAAATTACTGACCGCCCGCTTAATCGCAATCGGGTTGCCAAACACTGGCTCAATGTCTTGTGATAATTGCGCATCGATCTGCACTTCATATCCACCTTCAGAACACGCGACATCACTGGCAATGTCATTTAAATCGACCGATTGAAACGTCTGCTTATCGACCGGTTTTAAATAGTCCATAAACTGGCTGATGATTTCATTGCACTCTTCAGTATCGCTAATGATCCCTTCCGCTAAGTAGCTATCTTCTGGTGACATCATCTCGGTGGCTAAGCGAATACGTGTTAATGGCGTTCTTAAATCATGGCTGATCCCGGCCATCAGTAGTGCCCGATCCTCTTCTAATGCTTGAATGCCTTGAGACATTTGATTAAAAGCCCGAGTGACCGCACGGATTTCGCTGGCCCCTTTTTCGGCAATAGGTGGCGGAATTTCACCGCGTCCCACCGAGATGGCGGCTTTTTCTAACAGGCTCAATGGGCGATTCTGTAAGCGAATGAATAACCAACCTCCGACTAGAATGAAAATCGCCACCACGATGCTATTACGAAATAATGGGGCAAAATCCTCTTCTCTCAGCTCAGAAAGAGGAATCCGTAATATTTTGTCTGGTAGTGCTTCGATCTTCATCCATAAAATATAGCTTTCTTTGCCTACTCCCATACGGACTTGCGTGAATGATCCCAGCTCTTTACTCATCTCTTCACTCATTAAGTCAATGCTGATCGCCCGCTGAAATTGCTCTCCTGCCGAGCTGTCAGCATGGAATAATTCAACGCCCAGTTTTTCCAGCACTCGTAAACGCATTGAGGCATCCAATTCATGGTCGACCTCGCTAAACGAGTCATCCAACATCAGGCTGATTTCATGGCTAAGAATTTTATTAAACTGCTGCAAACTGGGGATAATGGCGTAGTTGATTAATGCATAGTAAGAGTAGGCTTGGCTAGCAATCAACAAAGTAAAAAAGAGTAATAACGTTTGGGTAAAAGAGCTGCGAATGCGCATAAGGCACCTACAATCAATGGGGGGAAAAGGAGTACCACGGCAGATGCCGCATCGGTCCAATCCTCTATGCTGGAAAAGCCAGTCACACCACTGGCTTATCGTTCAATCAACTGGCTGATTTTCCATCAGGAACAAAGACATAGCCTAAGCCCCATACGGTTTGAATGTAACGCGGCTTACTGGGATCCACTTCTAGCATCCGTCTTAAACGTGAAATCTGCACATCAATTGAGCGCTCCATTGCAGAATATTCTCGTCCTCGTGCCATATTCATTAATTTGTCTCTCGACATCGGCTCACGAGCGTGGGTGACCAGCGCTTTGAGTACGGCGAATTCTCCTGAAGTTAACGGCATGGGTTCATCACCACGAAACATTTCTCGTGTGCCCAAATTGAGCCGAAATTCGCCAAATTCGACAATGGTATCATCGGCACTCGGTGCGCCCGGTGCTTCAATGACTTGACGACGTAAAACCGCTTTAATACGTGCCAGTAACTCTCGCGGGTTAAAGGGTTTGGGTAGATAGTCATCGGCACCCACTTCAAGCCCAACGATGCGATCAATTTCATCCCCTTTTGCGGTAAGCATTAAAATGGGAATGGTGTTATTGGCATTTCTCAAGCGGCGACAAATCGAGAGGCCATCTTCTCCCGGTAGCATCAGATCTAACACCATTAGATGAAAGGTTTCCCGCTTGAGTAAACGATCCATCTGCTCACTGTTTGCCACACTCCGGACTTGAAAGCCTTGTTCAGATAGGTAGCGCTCTAACAGTGCACGTAATCGCGCATCATCATCAACCACTAAGATTTTATAATTTTCTTGCATGTTCACAGATCCCACGAAAAAGAGAGGCCACCCAAACGGGTTTATCACTCAAAATGTAACACTGTTTGTCGGCGAGCCACTCAAAGAATTGTTAGCATTTATTACTTATCAATATCATAGCGTAGATGGTTGACAAAAAAAGCGACATCGACGTCGCTAGGGTCTATTGACATTAGAGAAAAAGCCAACCTTACGGTTGGCTTGCTCGATTATCGTTCGCGTATCAGTTGCGCTAACGCATCCCAGTCACCGCGGTCGATCAGTTCAGTCGGCACCATCCATGTTCCACCACACGCCACAACGGAGCTTAAAGCAAGGTAATCTTGCACGTTACCGGGGTTGATACCACCGGTTGGCATAAACCGCACCGGATAAACAGCCGCCAGTGATTTAAGCATCGCAATGCCACCAGAAGGTTCAGCAGGGAAAAACTTTAATGTGGTTAACCCCATTTCCATTGCTTGTTCAACTAAGCTTGGATTATTGACCCCAGGGACAATCGCAATGCGTCGCTGCTGGCAATATTTCACTGTGGTTGGGTTTAGCCCTGGGCTGACAATAAAATCAGCACCGGCTTGCTGTGCTTTATCCACTTGTTCTGTTGTCAATACGGTGCCTGCACCAATTAACATCTCTGGATACGCTTCACGCATCAACCGAATTGACGCTTCTGCCGCTTCAGTGCGAAACGTGACTTCGGCACAGGGTAGGCCGTTCTCCACCAAGACTTTAGCTAATGGAACCGCCTGTTTGGCATCGTTAATCGCAATAACTGGGACAACTTTTATCTCAGCTAATCGTTGTTCAAGAGTAATCATAGATCCACCTTACAAAATAAAGCTTAGGGTCGCGACAATAATAAACGCGATACTACCAAGCAGAGTTTCCATTACTGTCCAAGTTTTGAGTGTGGTTTTCTCATCCATCTCAAGTAAGCGAGAGACTAACCAGAACCCTGAATCATTAAAGTGTGACAATACCGTTGCCCCACCCGCGATGGCGATCACGATAAAGCATAAATCCAGTTCAGACAAACCAGTCGTTTGCGAGACAATCGGGGCCATCAGCGCGGCGGTAGTCGTTAAGGCAACCGTTGCTGAGCCTTGTGCAACCCGCAAACAAGTTGAAATAACAAAGGCAGCAACAATCACCGGCATTCCGGTGTGTGCTAGTACGTCGGCCAACGCTTGACCAATACCGCTGGCACGCAGAACACCACCAAACATCCCTCCCGCACCGGTAACCAAAATCACCGCACAAATCGGAGCCAATGCATCGGTACACAGTTTTTCTAGTTTACTCATACCGTATTTACCGGCAAAGGTTGTCAGGCAAACTAATAAGGTGATGAGCAGCGCTATCGGTGTTTTACCCAACATGCGTAAAAAACCGACCAGAGGATTTTGACCATCAATCATCCCTGCTACCGCTAAGGTATTGAGCCCGGTGTCCATGAAAATGAGTAACACGGGTAACACCAAAATTAATAGTACGGTCGAAAATTTTGGTAGATCGGAGGGATCTTTAAACATCACTTCGGTGTTTAAAAACGCTTTAGAGAGTGGAATGTTAAATTTCTCACCACAATATAAACCAAAGAGATAAGCCCCTAAATACCAAGTAGGAATAGCCACCAGTAATCCGACAACCAGCAGTAAACCGATGTCGGCACCAAGCAGTTCGGCTGCCGCGACTGGGCCTGGATGAGGCGGTACAAAAGCATGCATAACCGCAAATGCCCCTGCGGCAGGTAACGCATACTTCAGCGGAGAGCCTCCGAATCGTTTCGCCACACTAAACAGAATCGGCATCATGACGATTAAGCCAGCATCAAAAAAGATCGGAAAACCAAACATCAGGGATGCGACCCCGAGAGCTAATGGGGCGCGTTGTTCACCAAATCGACCGATTAATGTATCGGCGAGCACTTTTGCGCCGCCGGTCACTTCTAAAATTTTGCCGATCATGGCACCAAGGCCAACCAGTAGTGCTACGGAGGCTAAGGTACCACCAAAGCCGGACATCATGCTGGGGACGACTTTTTCAGCAGGAATTCCGGTCGCAAGCGCGGTACCAAAGCTCACTAAAGTGAGCGACGCAAAAGCGTGTACTTTTAACTTCATTATCAGCACCAACAACGCAAGGATGGCGCAGGCAGCTATCAGTAATAGATAGGTAGGGCTATGTGCAAGTTGTTCCATGTTGTTCACCTTTATCAAGGATAGGATGTTTGTGTCTTAGTTCACAAATCTAAAAGTTACGGGTAACATGTTACCGATAACAACACTAAGATAAAGTCAATTTTTACGGCAAAGTTCAAAATTGAGATCTGGCTCAGATCTCGCAATAAGGAGTCGCTATGACGGGTAATAGCATTATTGTGATGGGCGTCAGTGGTTGCGGAAAAAGTACAATTGGCGCATTGATCGCCCAACGCCTTGGCGCAAAATTTATTGATGGCGATGATCTTCATCCTCGGGCAAATATTGAAAAAATGCGCCGTGGTGAACCCCTCAATGATCATGACCGAGCACCTTGGCTAGAGCGCATCCGCGATGCCGCTTTCAGCTTAGAAAATAAAAGTGAACAAGGCATTATCGTCTGTTCAGCATTGAAAAAAGCGTATCGCGATCAGATTCGAGAAGGCAACCAACATGTAACTTTCCTATTTCTTGATGGCGATAAATCGCTCATTATCGAGCGAATGCGTGCACGTCAAGGGCATTTTATGAAAAGCGACATGTTAGACAGCCAGTTTGCGACTTTACAACGGCCAAGCGCAGAAGAAAAAGATGTGCTTACCATCAATATTGCTCGAGATATTGATGGTGTCGTCGAACAGGCCATCGCCGCGCTACAACAACGGGAGACGCAATCATGTTAGATAACGCAATCATGTTAGATAAAACGGTATTCGCTGTCACAGAACGTATCGCGGCCCGAAGCCAAGCTTTGCGTCAAGAATTTTTAGACCGGACAGAGCAACAACGGGCCAAAGGGAAAGGAAAGGCAAGCTTATCCTGTGGCAACTTAGCGCACGCTATTGCCGCCTCTTGTCAGAATGAAAAATCCCAGATTCTGGATTTAACCAAAGCCAATTTGGCGATCATTACAGCCTATAATGACATGCTCAGTGCACATCAAGTTTATCAAGATTACCCTGCACGAATTAAAGCTGCACTCAAAACTTGCGGCCATACGGCACAGGTGGCCGGTGGGGTTCCTGCAATGTGCGATGGTGTCACTCAAGGTCAACCAGGGATGGATATGTCGCTATTTTCCCGTGATCTGATTGCGCAAGCGACGGCTATGTCACTCAGCCACAACATGTTTGACGGCACACTGTTACTTGGCATTTGCGATAAAATTGCACCGGGACAATTAATGGGAGCACTCAGTTATGCTCATCTCCCTACGGCATTTATTCCCGCTGGCCCAATGTCAACCGGGATCAGTAATGAAGAAAAAGTCGATATTCGGCAAAAATATAGTGCTGGGCAAGTGGGCCGAGATGCATTGCTTGAAATGGAGTGTAGCTCCTACCACTCACCGGGCACCTGCACCTTTTACGGTACCGCAAACACCAATCAATTAGTCTTTGAGGCAATGGGCTTAATGCTTCCTGGTTCGGCGTTTGTAGCCCCCAACACCCCTCTTCGTCACGCATTAACTGAATATGCTGCTCAGGCCATTGCCGCAATGGCACCGGGCACACCGAATTATCGTCCGCTTTGCCACGTGGTGACAGAAAAAAGCCTGGTTAATGGCTTAATCGCTCTTTTGGCTTCAGGCGGAAGCACCAACCATACCATTCACTTGGTGGCGTTGGCTCGAGCAGCTGGCTTGATTCTCACTTGGCAAGATATGAGCGATTTATCTCAAGTCGTGCCTTTGTTGACCAATGTTTACCCAAATGGAACGGCCGATATCAATGCCTTCGAGCAAGCGGGGGGCGTTCCCATGTTGATGACGCGTTTACACGAGCGGCATTTGTTGCATTGTGATGTCACGCCTGCTTTTGGCCAATTTAGCGACCAGTTAACTCGTCCAACGCTCATTGATGGGCAACTGCATTGGCAAGCCTGCCAAGAAAGCCACGATCCACAAGTGATCGCAACTAAAAATCAACAATTTCAAACAAGCGGGGGGATTAAGGTATTAAAAGGCAACCTCGGGCAAGCGGTGATTAAAATTTCTGCGGTAAAACCTGAGCATCACTGCATTGAAGCTCCGGCCAAGGTGTTTGACTCACAACATGATGTCGAAGCGGCATATCAAGCTGGAGAGCTGAATCAAGATTGTATTGTCGTGGTTCGCTATAGTGGGCCAGCAGCCAATGGCATGCCGGAATTACACAAGCTGATGCCCATTCTGGGGAATGTGCAAAAAGCAGGTTACCAAGTGGCATTAGTAACCGACGGCCGTTTATCTGGTGCATCAGGTAAAATTCCAGCCGCAATACATGTTTCACCAGAGGCATTACGCGGAGGAGCAATCGGGTTACTTCGTGATGGTGATCGCTTACGGTTGGATGCGAAAAATGGCGAATTAACTTGCTTAGTCTCGTTAGCAGACCGCCAGCCTCCCCTTCTGTTCACCGAACAAGAGCAGCAGAGCTGGGGGCGTGAACTGTTCACGATCGCGCGTCAACACGTCACGCCTGCCGATCAAGGGGCTAGCTTTCTCTTTGCTCCACTTGAGCCATGATTACCAACTTGCACCCGGGGTTAAGCGATAACCTAAATCATACACTTTAGGCTCAACCGATTGACCCGACAGTGCCGTCAGCAATAGCTCGGCACTTTTTTTACCAATCGCAAAACGCGGAGTCTCAACACTGGTTAATTTAGGAATAATGGCCTGACCAATGTCGAGCGCATTATAGCCCACCACAGCAATTTGTTGAGGCACCGCAATACCATGATGAGAACAATACATCATGGCACCAATGGCTAGGTCATCATTGGTACAGAAAATCGCATCCATATCTGGATATTGCTCGAGCGCCTGCTGTAATAACTCGCCGCCCAAGGTAAAACTAGAATGCTCTCCGGTAGAGACTTGGATGGGCAAAAGCCCCGCTTCCTCCATCGCACGCTGATAGCCTTGCATCCGCAGTTTTGTTCGAGTATCCAACCGAGCCGCTAAATAGATGATTTTTTTTCGACCTCTGGCGATCAATTGCTGTATCACTTCATAAGAGATCTGTTCATGATTCAACCCGACCGCCATATCAATCGGCTGAGAGGGGATCTCCATCGTTTCCACGACCGGAATACCGGCGGATTTAAGCATTTGTAACGCGCGTTCGGTATGGTTGGTTTCGGTTAAAATCAGCGCATCGACCCGATAAGAGAGAAAAGCGGCAATTTTGTTTTCTTCGACCTGCACGTTATAACCGGTATGGGCAATTAAGGTATCGTACCCCGCCGCTTGAGTGACCTCTTCAATACCTTGTACTAGGTGAGCAAACACTTGATTCGATAGTGACGGTAATATAATCCCAATCGCCCGACTAGAGGATTTAGACATAATAGAGGGCACGCGGTTATGAATATAACCTATACTTTCAATTACTTGAGATATTTTTTTTTGCGTTTTTTCTGCCACTGAACTGGGGTCACGCAAATAGCGTGAAACCGTCATTTTGGTCATACCAACCTGATCGGCAATATCTTGCAAAGTGGGTCTTGTTTTCTTTTGCATACGGTTCCTAGCCCCAACCTATCTTATCGGTTGGTGGACTCTTTCTCATAACGAATAGCATTAATAAACCAGAGTTTATCACCAGTTGGCGTTTTTACCGTGACTTCGTCATCCACTTGTTTTTTTAACAAGGCTCGTGCCATTGGAGAATCAATCGAGATATAACCTTTCGCCTCACCATAAATTTCTTCTGGCCCAACGATGCGTAAGGTTTTTTTCTCGCCCATTTCATTCTCTATTTCTACCCAAGCACCAAAAAAGACTCGCCCTTCTTGCTGAGGGGAGTAATCGACAATGGTTAACTCTGGTAATAACTTACGCAAATAACGAACACGACGATCAATTTGCCGGAGTAAGCGTTTATTGAAGGTGTAATCGGCATTTTCTGAGCGGTCACCAAGGCTGGCTGCCCACGTCACGATCTTAGTAATTTCCGGACGCTTCTCATGCCATAGATGATCGTGCTCTTGTTTAAGCTGATTATAACCCGCGCGAGTGATGAGTTTGGTTTTCACTATTGACTCCCAGGACAAGGTGATTACAGAAATTAAAATAATTCATTTTCGTGATAAACCTCACGAAAAGTATTGAAATTAAAAACAGCGTTCATATAATAATCGACTACGCTTTCTCCACAACTAGGATCCGCCAATGAAACAACTCACCGCCAGGCAAACGGTTCAGCGACACATTCTAGAAGCTCTATTACTGACTTTCTTAACCTTACTGGCTCCCATCATGGTCTATGTGGATCTCAACATTTTCCAACACGGTGTACCAGAAATTGGAGCTACCGAAATTACCCAAGAACTCTTTGCCTTAATCAGTGCACTATTATTTACAAAACTAGCCTACAAATTACCACAACAACGCGGCTTCTATACTCTTGTAGCTGGATTTTTCTTCTGCGTTGTTATTCGCGAACTTGATCAGTTTTTTGATCTCCTTTGGCATGGTTTCTGGCTTATTCCTGCAATCTTATGCGCTGTTGTTGCTATTGGTTATGCTGTCTTTCGCTGCCAAGGCTCCGTGTTACAACCCATGGCTAATTTTACTCACACCAAAGCCTACCCTTTTTTACTTATTGGTTTATTAATTTTGCTTATTTTTAGTCGAGTATTTGGTAGCGGTAGCCTATTTTGGATGAGTATCATGGGTGATGCCTATGTACATGGCTTCAAAAATGCCCTACAAGAAGGGCTAGAACTGCTAGGCTATAGTTTTATTTTTTATTCCGCTTGTCTAAATTACGTTAAAAATCATCCAATCACAGAAAAGACGTTGCAGCCGATGCCTGGCTACGTACAATCTGTACATCATTGATAGACAAAGAGACGACGGATGAGCCAAGCTATCTGCCAACAGATTGCCGAGGAGCTAAATGTTCGCTCCGAACAAGTAATCGCCGCTGTAACCCTAATTGATGACGGTAACACCGTCCCTTTTATTGCCCGCTACCGTAAAGAGGTGACGGGCGGTTTAGACGATACGCAACTGCGCCACTTAGATAGCCGCCTAGCTTATCTGCGAGAGATGGAAGATCGTCGCCAATCGATTCTCAAATCGATTCAAGAGCAAGGTAAGTTAACACCTCAATTAGAGCAAGCAATTCTCAGCGCCGAGAATAAAACTCGCTTAGAAGATCTCTACCTGCCTTACAAACCTAAGCGACGCACGAAAGGACAAATTGCCATTGAGGCTGGGCTTGAACCTCTGGCGGAACGCTTATGGCAACACGCCGATGTTGACCCAGAACAAGAAGCCAACCGCTACTTAAACCCCAACCAAGGTATTACCGATGCCAAAGCGGCCCTTGATGGTGCTCGAGCTATTATTATGGAACGTATTGCGGAAGATGCCGACTTACTCGGAAAAATTCGTCAGTACCTCCAACGCCATGCTGAGATTGTGTCGTTAGTTGTCAGTGGTAAAGAGCAAGAAGGTGAAAAATTTAAAGATTATTTTGCCCACCGCGAGCCAATCAGCAAAGTGCCGTCGCACCGAGCTTTAGCTATGCTGCGTGGTCGTAATGAAGGTTTTTTAACTTTAAGCGTGAATGCAGACCCAGAACAAGAAGAGACGCTTCGCCACTCCTATTGTGAAACCCTGATTGCAGAACATTACGGTTTGGCGCTGAGCCAAGCACCGGCAGATTCTTGGCGTAAACAGGTGGTCAGTTGGGCATGGCGAATTAAAGTGTCGATGCATATGGAAACAGAATTAATGGGGGCGATGAAAGAGCGAGCGGAACTCGAAGCCATTGATGTATTTGCCACCAATCTTAAAGATTTATTGATGGCCGCGCCTGCCGGCCCAAGAGCAACACTCGGTCTCGATCCCGGTTTGCGTACCGGATGTAAAGTTGCGGTGGTGGATGCAACAGGTAAAGTGCTTGCCACCGAAACCATTTATCCTCACCAACCCCAGAATCAATATGATCGCGCGTTGCAAACGCTCGCCACTTTGGTCAAAAAACATCATGTTGATTTGATTGCAATTGGCAATGGAACCGCCTCACGAGAGACAGACAGCTTGGTCGCCGATTTAATTAAACGTGAGCAGTTAAAAGTGCAAAAAATAATGGTCAGTGAGGCGGGAGCTTCCGTGTACTCAGCCTCCGAGCTGGCCGCAAAAGAATTTCCAGATATGGATGTTTCACTACGAGGCGCAGTTTCCATCGCTCGTCGTTTGCAAGATCCATTGGCCGAGTTGGTCAAAATTGATCCGAAGTCGATTGGTGTCGGTCAATATCAACATGATGTGAGCCAGACTTTACTGGCAAAACGCCTTGATGCAGTGGTAGAAGATTGTGTTAACGCCGTCGGGGTCGATGTTAATACCGCATCAGCCGCCCTGCTAACACGTGTCGCTGGGTTATCAGCCACTCTAGCGCAAAATATTGTTCACTATCGCGATGAGAATGGCCGATTTGATAGCCGCAACACCTTGAAGAAAGTCCCTCGCCTTGGGCCTAAAGCCTTTGAACAGTGCGCGGGCTTTTTGCGCATTATGGATGGAAAAAATCCTCTGGATGCTTCCGCGGTTCACCCCGAAGCTTATCCAGTGGTAAAAATGATTGCGGAAAAAAATCATAAAGCGCTCAAGTCACTGATTGGACATAGTGACTTCCTTCGTTCACTCCATGCGGTTGATTACACCAACGATCTCTTTGGTGTTCCAACGGTCACCGATATTATTAAAGAACTGGATAAACCGGGGCGAGATCCCCGTCCTGAGTTCAAAACCGCGACCTTTGCGGAAGGCGTTAATCGTGTTGCAGACTTAGAAATTGGCATGGTGCTCGAAGGGGTGGTGTCGAATGTGGCTAATTTTGGTGCTTTTGTCGATATTGGCGTCCATCAAGATGGCTTAGTGCATATTTCAGCACTCACCGATCGCTTTGTCTCTGACCCGAGAGAAGTGGTTAAAGCGGGCGATATTGTCAAAGTAAAAGTGATGGAAGTTGATACGCAGCGTAAGCGAATCGCTCTGTCTATGCGTTTAAATGATGAGCCCGGGCAACATTCAGCGCGGGCAACTCGCGCTTCATCTCGTTCAGAAGCTTCGCCTCGTCAGATAAAACCGACTCGACACAATGAAAAAGCCAACGCTGGTGCCATGAGTGGTGCCTTTGCGGCCGCATTTGCTAAAGCCAAAAAGTAGCCACGGGCTCGCTTGAGCCAGAAAAAATCCCCATCGACTCATTGCCGATGGGGATTTTGCTCTTTTATCATCCACCTTGTGATGACGACTACAAGATGGCTATCACATCCGAGGGCGTATTGGGCGCAACCGCGTGCCCGTAATAGAATTTTATCACGGTACGCCGGCGAGCCATTTGGCCCTCAGCTATCGCTGCATCAATGATTCGCTTTGGCAATCGAAAGCGCATCGCATAACCCTTACCTTGCTCTTCACTGTAAGAAGCTAAGGCTAATAAATCAAACAAGCGATCTAACTCATTACGTGACTCTTCACGTAATAATGCGGCGGTATCGCGCTCGCTCTCCTTCTCATAACCAGGATGCTCTGCTGGATCCCAAGCCGAATGTTTACGCCGCTTATCATCCTCCTTGATTTTACGCTCAGCCTGAGATTTGGTCAGCTCTACGGTTGCCGTAACAGGCGCGCGGCTCCGATTATCTCGTGACGCTTGCTCTGTCTGAATATTCACTGATGGGGCAATAAGTGGCACACTAACATGCGTTGGTGACACGATCATCGCTGAAACCTCCTCAGCATCGCCCGTCCCTCAAGCACCTTAACGCTTTCGGGTTAGCTTAATTATCGACCAATGGCAGAAAAGATTGAGCGCTAATTTACCGATTTGAAACAAAATTTACACCTGATTTGCAAAACGAATAATTCGCTGACAGAACTCATCCAGCTCGGTCAAAAAAGGGGCATGGGCTGAACATTGAAAAATATGTACCGCACTCGTTGGCATTAACGCGTTTAATGACTGTGCAATATAAACCGGCACCAAGCCATCTAATCGTCCATAAAGGCGCAGGATAGGAATAGAAAGCTCCGTCAGTGGAGCCCGTAAATCTGTATTCGCTAAAATGTTTAACCCAGCCCGTAACGCCTCAGGATTCGGCGCAGGTCGCGACAAAATGGCTTGCTTTAATTGCTTAATATCTTGCCGTGCTGAAGGGCTTCCCATCGCTTGTAGAGCCAGAAAACGTTCCACAGTCGGATGAAAGTCAACTAATAATTGCTGCGTAAAAGCCGTCAACACATCAGGTTTAATCCCCCGCCATGCCGGCTCGTTCGGTTTTGCCGCGGCAAATTTGGGCGAAGAGGCAACGGTAATCAACTGTACAACATAATCTGGATAATTAATTGCCATATAGGTGGCGACTAATCCCCCTAATGACCACCCTAACCAAATCGCTTGACGTGGTGCTTGCCTCACTAATGCTTGCGCTATCTGGGCTAAATTTTCTGCATGACACCCAGCACTATGGCCATAACCAGGAAGATCGACAACATGGACGCGAAAGTTGGCCTGTAACTGTTCACACGCTTGCTGCCACACGGCCCCATTCATCCCCCAACCATGCACCAGTACCAGATCAGGGCCTTTCCCTTGAACTTGCCAATACAAATCTGTTGCCATCTTCACTTTTCCTCCTACCAAAATCAGCCTTATTTTCCCGCTCAAGCTGCACAATATAAACGGATACCTTATTCAAGGCTAAAATATGTCACTCGGAGTGATCGACACTTTCAAAAAAATACCCACTTGGTTAGCACCAGCCTGCGCATTATGCCGTCTGCCACTGGATAATCAGGCACAATATGGTCTCTGTTCTGCTTGTCAGGCTTGGTTTGCTGCCACTGTTCGCTGTCCTCGCTGTGGTTTGCCCTGCTTAACCGTAACCGACGCATGTGGTCAATGTTTACACTCGCCCCCGCCTTGGCAACGGCTATTTTGTATCGGCGATTATCAATTTCCGCTTAGTCACATGATTCACCAGTTCAAATACCAGCGCCAATTCTGGCAAGCCCGTGACTTAGCCGCCCGTCTTGCTGACACGATCAAACAGCCCGCGCCACTGCTCACCGCTGTGCCTCTTCACTGGCGACGCCAATGGTACAGAGGGTTTAATCAAAGTGAGTTACTGGCGCAAGCATTGGCTCAACAGCTCGGCAGTCAGTTTTCACCAACGCTATTTACTCGTCGACGAGCAACACCAGCACAACAGTCGTTGACCAAACAACAACGAGAACGTAATTTAACTGGCGCATTTGAGCTTAATCAGCGCCCGACTCACTCACATATTGCGATTGTTGATGATGTGGTCACCACGGGCAGTACAATGCGACAATTATGCCATTTACTACTTGAAGTCGGTATCGAAAGGATTGATATTTACTGTCTATGCCGTACTCCTGAGCCGAGTGATCTCTTAACCCCTTGAGTATAAAAAGGGCTGGATCCTCTCTGTCACAGGAGTAGAATGGTCAACAGTAACCTACAAAACTACTCAGGTATTCGTCGTGTCAAATCCTATTATTATTACAGAATCTGCTCAGTCCCACTTCGCTAAACTCTTGGCTCAGCAACCTGAAGGTACCAATATTCGGGTGTTTGTGGTTAATCCCGGAACACAGAATGCTGAATGTGGTGTCTCTTATTGCCCGCCAGAGGCCGTTGAAGCCACGGATACTGAAATCTCATTTACTGGTTTTTCCGCCTACATTGATGAGTTAAGTCTTCCTTTTCTTGATGATGCAGAGATTGACTTTGTGACCGATAAAATGGGCTCACAACTCACACTCAAAGCGCCTAATGCCAAAATGCGTAAAGTAGCGGATGATGCGCCACTCATGGCTCGGGTTGAATACGCCATCCAAACTCAAGTTAACCCACAACTGGCTGGACATGGCGGCCATGTTAGCTTAATCGATATTACTGATGAGGGAGTGGCGTTAGTTCAATTTGGAGGCGGTTGCAACGGTTGTTCAATGGTCGATGTCACATTAAAAGATGGCATTGAGAAAGAACTGCTCGCTCAATTTGAAGGGGAATTGACCGCCGTGCGCGACTCCACCGAACATGATCGTGGTGAACACTCGTACTACTAAGGTCTGCTGACCTTGCGCGGTTAAATTTTGCTCGAGATAAAAGCGTTTTCATCGTAGCGAGAGGTTTGTGGCCTAGTCATACTAAGCAAAAGGCCTCTCAACCAAGAGTAAAATACCGGTTTTGCCGATCAGCTGATGCCAAACATCAGCTTTTTTATTCTCACAGACCCTTTTTTCTCATATATTAAGAAAGCGTTGTCTATGAAGGAGTTCGCCAATGCCCTCTAAAACCTTACCCGAGATTTTGACGCAACATACGGTTGCGCAATCTAAGCTTTTTGCAATCGAGGCACTTGATCTGCGCTTCTCGAACGGGGCAGAACGAACTTATGAACGGATGAGACCCAGTGGGCGTCATGCGGTAATGATGGTTCCGATTACTCAACAGGGCGATATTTTATTAGTTCGCGAATATGCTGTAGGCACAGAGCGGTATGAACTTGGTTTTCCGAAAGGGTTAATCGACCCCGGAGAGTCACCAGAGCAGGCGGCTATTCGTGAGTTAAAAGAAGAAATTGGCATGGGAGCAACGCAACTAACCCCATTAAAGGAGGTGGTGTTGGCCCCCTCCTATTTTTCTAGTCGCATGACCCTTTTCATTGCTCAAGGGCTATACTCAGAACAGCTAGAGGGCGACGAGCCTGAACCCCTTGAAGTGGTACGCTGGCCTTTAGCTCAAGCAGAAGAGTTGATCACGCATCTCGATTTTAGTGAAGCGCGCAGCATTAGTGCTCTGCTGCTTACTCTTCGTTGTTTATCAGCCTCTCCCATTCAGCGATAGGAGCGAGTATGCCAACGGTTAACGATCTTGCCCATTTATTGCCGGAAGTGATCAGCATTGCGCGTTCTGCCGGGCAGCTTATTCTCGATATTTATGAAAATAAATCGTACCAAGCGTTCACTAAGCAGGATGACACACCTGTCACGAGTGCTGATCTTGCCGCACATAAGCTAATTACAGAACGGTTAAGTGCACTGACTCCCGACATTCCAGTGTTATCGGAAGAAGCAGCGGATATCAGTTTAACGACACGAGAAACTTGGCGACGCTACTGGCTGGTTGACCCATTAGATGGTACTCAGGAGTTTATTGCCCGTAGCGGTGATTTTGCGACAGTGATTGCTTTGGTTGAAGATCATCAGCCAGTTATGGGCGTGGTGTATGGGCCGGTTTCTGGGGTCACTTATTACGCCTATAAAGGTAAAGGAGCATGGAAAATCCCCGATATGGCAGAAAGCCTGCGAATTCAGAGCCATAAACATCAGTTACCTGGTCAACCGATTGCTATCGCCATTAGTCGTCGACAAGATATTAATCGCATTACACGGCATTTGAGTGCGCAATGGAATTATGATTTAGTTCCCCTAGGCTCAGCAGCTCTGAAAGCCTGTCTGGTAGCAGAAGGGGCGGTTGACTGTTATCTAAGATTAGGCCCTACCGGAGAGTGGGATACTGCGGCAACACAATGTATTGTTGAAGAAGCAGGTGGACGAATCCTTGATACTGAACTCGACCCTCTATCTTATAATGAGCGGGATACATTAGAAAACCCTAACTTCATTGTATTAGGGGATGCCGACTTACCTTGGCAGGATATATTAATCATCCAACACCAATGCTAAAGCAGGGCGTAATGCCCTGCCCGACTAGAAACGCCCTTGCTGATTAAACGAATAACGGCCTAACCCATCCGGAGTCGGCAAATAGTTTAACTGCTCAGCTAAACGAGTAGGAAAATCTGCCCCAGGTTTGAACCATGCTTGCGCACTAAAACGGCGATCGGCCTGCACTTCCGCTGAAAATTCACTGCTCATTTGCTTGTTTTGCTGGCTACCATGCACCGTCAATACACTTTGCTGGCAAGAAAGATCAGCCATTATTGGGCCAAGCTCCAATTTACCGAGAGGGGTTCCAATTTCACTTTGCGTCCAAGCCAGTACGCCCTCCGCCTGAGCACACCACGGCGCTTGGTAACGATAATGCCGCAGCGTCAATTCAATTTGCCCTTGTAAGCTCACCGGAACTGGCAACCTTAAGTAAGGCTGCACCTGCTCGGCAGGCAAAGAAAGCACCATATGCTCAGCAAATGGGCCAGAAAAATCATAGCCCACGACGCCTTTACCTTGCACCTGCTTATCGCTTCCTCGACCAAAACGAACGTTAAGCTGGGCTTTCGCGGTAAATAAGGCAGACCAGTCCCATTGCCACTGTACCTGTCCCCAGTTTTGCTGCTGCCAACGCACTTGCTTAGCACTGCCATGCCATACGGTGCCATCAACACCTTGGATCACCAAACCGGTAGGTAGTGGAAGATGAGTGAAAACAACCTGAGCGGGTAAATGTGCAATTGCACTCACCACCATGACCAACACAAATAAACAGCTATAACGCACTATCGGTTTCATCTCACCCTACCCGTTTGAACTGCAAACGTTTTACCTCAACCACACCCGAGGTTTTTCCTCGCTCCAAATCCATATACTCAACATCAATGCCTTGCCGTTCTTTTAAATAAGCCAGCCAATCAACTAATTGAGAAAAAGGGACGGGTTGAATCCAAACCTGCATTCTGTCACCACGCGGCTGGACTCTCACCAGCTCAACTTTAAATTGTCCAGTTGAAGAAGCAATCACCTGATTCAATGGCTGAGTTGAGCGAACCACACCGCTCTGCTGACGCAAGCTAACAATTTGATCAGCGCGCTTTTCTACCCACTGAAGTAATTGCTTTTCCGTGTTCAGACGCACATTTACGGCGGCACTCTGCTGCTGCAGAGGGACTAGGATTCCCCAATAAAATAGCCCGAGTAATGCTGCAGCACCACCAATCAGCAATAATCGCTGCTCACGCTGGCTAATGATCTGCCACCACAGTCCAAGTGCGGTTAATTTCTGTTTCATTCGTCACGCCCTGCCATTGCTTTCAGTACAAAGGAACCGAATACCCGCTCAGCATTCTTATTTAATTGCCCCTGCTCTACCACAAAATATTGGGCTAATTTTACTCTCGCCTGCTCAAAGCTCTGAAAATCAGGCCCGCTCACGTCAAGATGGAGCTCGGCTCGATTGGCATCAAAACGTAAGCTTTGAATTTCCATCCTTTCCATCTGTCCAATGCTTTCGGGGAGTAAATTCAGCCAGTTGAGTAGCACTTCAGCTTGCGAACCACCAGACAGAGCCGTTAACTCGTCACTCATTTGTCGTTTTAAATAACTCACCGTGGGAATACGTTGCTTATCAGGAAAAATCGTTCTGAAAATGCGTTCACTTTCAGCCCGATAGGCTTGTGCCGTTAAGCGAGCTTGATGAAGGTGTAACCCTTGGCTGACCAAGAGCACCACCAATAAGAACACCGCAGAGATGGCCGTCTTTCGCCAGATAAGCCAATGTTTAAGCCAAGATGATTTGGGTTTGAAGCTTCCGGTCAATAGGTTGATTTTATGGCTAAAAAGCTGCTCAGCGATCAATGGCATCCAAGGCCGTTCAAGAGCGTTCTCCCACACCTGATCTGCCGCTAACGGTAAGTCAGGCAAGGGCGTATAAGCAATAAGAGGCAGCGGTTGATCCGCCCCATTCACCCATTCTGTCGCACAAAACCAAGATAGCCAATCTTGCTCTATGCTAATACCGTGATAGTTTCCTTTACGGATCAACCAGTCAGATCCCAGCTGCAATGCACTCAGCCCGTCGTGGTTGACCGGCAGCGTCAACACATCTGGTACCACACGCTTAACGACAATCCCGAATGATGCCAGCTGATCTAGGATCGACTGCAACCAAGCTCGCTCGATCACGGCGACAAAAGCCTGTTCACCTTGCCTATCCACCACGGAGAAATGCAACTCATCAACATCCTGAGCGAGTTCATCTTCCAATAAATACGGTAAAATAGAGGAGAACTGGCGGCTGGCTCCGGACGGGATCGTCACTTGCGTTAATAACAGATCACTGCTGGCTAACAAGACAATGGTTGAGCGCTGAAGCGCATGTGGGGCTAACTGATCCAGCTGTTGCCACCCCTCCAGCGTTCCATGGTCAAGCACTTCCTGTTGAGTGGAAGACCAGACAAACCAAAGAATGGGCGCATTTTGTTGACTACTCAGCCGAACGATTAAGCTCTCGCTCACCGACTCCTCCATAGCGACGGCGTATCACCGTTGCATCCTTTTTATTACGACTATAAAACAGGCTGCGAATCCGTACTTGAGACGTATCCACTTTCACCTGTGCATCTAATTCAAAATAGTGGCTATCAACGCTTAAATAAGCACGAGCTTCTTCACGACGAGCTTGTTCTACCGCTGCAATCTGTGGTTCAGCTAAAAAACTTGCCACACTGTCCCAACCATCAAAAGAGCGAGACTCTAACACGCTTTTGGCGTTCGATTCACTTAAATATGGGCTGAACATGGCCACCAATAATTTCGCTTGTTCTGGCGCAAGAGTATTGATGTTTAAACGCCAATCTTGGTCTGGAAGGGCACACACATAGGGGGTGAGTAAATGCATTACCTTCCCTCCCATTTGATAAACCGCTCGAAGCTCACTGCTATCGGCTAATCGCCCATTAGGGGGTAAATAAGCTGGCGTCATTGATTCATACAGTGCATCTTCCGCACCATTGGCTCGGTTTACACGGTCATCATTGTCAATAAAATCCCACGTTGCATCGGCGATGGTTTCTGCTTGATAATTCTCGACCTCTAATTCATCCAGTAACGCTCGCCACACTCGGTAAACATAAGGTGGTGTATTATTACTGTTGGCTGCCAACCCTGAGAACACATTGACATTAAAGCAGGCCTGTTTATCGATAATACTTCCAGTGACCTGCCCATAATCAAGTGGGTAGGTACGGTTGCTTTGCGCCCAAGGTTGATTGAGGTTGATGGTGTCGTTGTCTTTATAGCTTTGTTCAATCGCGACTTTCGCTAATGATTCCACGCCAATCGAATACCAATACGCCTGCTGATAACCAACCTGATGATTAGCTCGCTGAAATTGGCTAAACATCCGTTGAGACATGGTCGCAGCAATCGAGACCATGATTGCTAAGAGCAATAATACAATGATCAGTGCCACGCCTCGCTGGTTATGATGACGAGTCATTCGTCTCTCCCACCGAGCCACCGGTTAATAAATAAATACGTTCAATCTCACCATAATCTTTTAATGTCAAACCGATCGCGATAGCTTGTGGTAGCACTTGTTGGGTTTCCCATTGATTAGACCATTGCCCATTAAGATAGAAGCGAACCGACCAAGCTTCGACATCATTCAATAAAGGGGCAATGATCGGCTCTTGCCCGGTCGGTGTATCGGGATAACGCCACCAGACTCTTTCGAGCACTTGCTCTTTGATTCGATAGCCGACTTTCAACACTTCCCCGCGTGGAAATTGTTGTTGAGGATTGTGCCAACCAAGACGAGTGAACAGCAAGCCTTTCGTGTCAGAGTCGAGTAAGTAATCCTGCCATTGTACAAGTTGTGCTGACGCCGATTCACCCTCGTGACGAAAGGGACGCAACGCCATCTGGCGGAAATCTGCATCCATAATGACCATCGCTCGCTGTAACTCACTCAACCTTGCTTCGCGCTGAGCCGAAACTTGATTACTTTGCTGAACTTGATACAACACTTGATAAGCTGCCACACTCAAGCTGGCAAAAATCGCCATCGCAACCAGCACTTCAATGAGTGTAAACCCGTGCGCTGTGCTTCTATTTCCCCGCGCTGTGCTTTTATTTGGCCACATAGCTTCTTACCGTAATAACCGGAGAGGCTTTGGCCTCCGTGGCCACACTCACATCAAAAGCGGCTAAAATAGCGTTCGAAGTTTTCACTGGAGTGATGCGCCAATACCAGGTTCTGCCAGCGAGTTCTTCTCGTCCTTCACGTTCAGCTAATGACTTTGCATTCAAGTGCACTTTTGCCATCTGGTTATCAGCGACCATGGCAGCAAATGCCTTCTCTTCCAAATAACTGATGGTATTGACGTGTTGAGTCACTGTGCGCATCACACTCATGGCGGCGGTGGCAAAAATGGCTAACGCCACCAAGACTTCTAATAAAGTAAACCCTCGTCTATGGTGTATCATCTGACTCTCCGGGAGCAAGTAGACGAATCTGTCCATTCTCTTTCACCACGATCTGCCAACCAGTGTCGATACTTTGCTGAGTGGCATAAATAGTAAGATGAAACGGAGTGATCTCTCCACTGGATAAAATAA
Source organism: Vibrio sp. 1-1(7) (assembly GCF_013048485.1). NCBI lineage: Bacteria > Pseudomonadati > Pseudomonadota > Gammaproteobacteria > Vibrionales > Vibrionaceae > Vibrio > Vibrio sp. 1-1(7). The sequence goes on from NZ_VHSP01000004.1 coordinate 227,011, forward strand.
ACACTTGAGGGGCGGGCTGTACTAGCTGTGTTTCGGATTCGGCAAACATTTGTTCGTCGAATAAGGTGCTGGGAATAAATAATCTATCTTTGTCTTGCCAAGCCCCCCCACCGACCGAAAATTGCACACTGAGTTTATCATCTAACAATAGCTGTGCCGCAAAGCCGGTTTTATCAATCCGCTGCCAACCTTTCTCACTCAATTGCAAAAATGTCATGCGTTGTTTTTGTTCATCAACTCGCAGTCCAAAATCTAAACCACTTAACAAGGCTTCTTCATTCAACAATTGCAAACGCTGAAACAGACTTTGAGCACTTTTTTCAATTTCATCATTGTGTTTGGCAGGTAAGGTCGCAATCACAGCAACAGCGCTGAGTGAAAGTAACACTAACACCAACATTATTTCGAGAAGCGTAAAACCGCGCTGCCATCTCATCCAACATCACCCAATACCATAACCACCAAGATCAACGTGCTCATTCGCCGTGTTTATCGAAACCTTTATTGTTTATCGAAACCTTTATTGGAAATCTTGTAGATTCCAGTTACCAATATCGGCATTGGCCCCTTCGCCCCCTTCCTGACCGTCCGCGCCTAAGGTAAAGACATCAACACGACCATGTTCACCGGGGCTTAAGTATTGATAGTCATTGCCCCAAGGGTCTTTCGGTAAGCGACGAATGTAACCATCGTTGCGATAATTTCTTGGTTCTGGATTGGATGGTTTGCTCACCAAAGCGTCTAACCCTTGATCGGTAGTTGGGTAAACACTGTTATCTAATCGATACATGTCTAATGCGTTCTCGAGTGCAACAATATCGGTGATCGCTTTTTGTTGATCGGCCTTATCTTTATTGCCCAACAAATTCGGTACCACCACGCTGGCAAGAATGCCTAGGATCACCACAACCACCATGACTTCCAATAGAGTAAAGCCTGACTGTTTCGTTAGTTTTTTATTCATAATCACTCCATCTTGCGCTTATCATTCGCCCATTAGCGGCTCATTAAATTATTCATCTCTAAAATTGGCATTAAGGTGGCCATTACAATAAACAGGACTAATCCCGCCATCAATGCAATCAGCACTGGGGTAAAGATACCTAATGCAATATTAACCGTAGATTCAAAACTGGTGTCTTGGTTATCTGCCGCTCGTGTCAGCATACTTTCCAGTTCACCACTTTGTTCACCACTCGCTATCATATGTAGCATCATTGGGGGAAATAGCTTGGTTTGAGTCAACGCTTGGCGCAAGCTAGAGCCTTCACGAACGTTATCCACCGCCAATAATACTTGCTGTTTAACGTACTGATTTGTCATCACATCAACGGCAACGCGCATGCCATCAAGAATGGGGATCGCACTTGAGGTACAAATCGATAAAGTTCGCGCAAAACGCGATGTATTTAGCCCCCGGGCAATTTTACCTATCATGGGTAAATACAACAGTTTTTGATGCCAATAGAGCCGAATACTCGGCTTTTTCAGCAACCACTTGGCGAAATAGCTTAGTGTCAACATCAATAACAACAACGGGATACCCCATTGCTGAATAAAATCACTGGCCGACAACAAAAACTGCGTCGAAGTAGGTAAAGCCTGCCCCATTTGTACAAATTGGCCTATGATTTTAGGCACGACCGCCGCAAGCAAAAAGGCGACAATACCAACGGCAAAGATCACCAAAACAATCGGATACAATAAGGCTTGCAGTAATTTTGAGCGCATTTTTTGCCGATTCTCAGCATAATCGGCCAGTCGTTGTAAAATCGCATCGAGATGCCCTGACTTTTCTCCCGCAGCAACCATGGAGCGAAAGAGATCATCAAAAATATGGGGATAATCTGCCAAACTGTCAGCCAAGGTGTACCCTTCCGTCACTTTTGCTCTAACCGCCGCCAGCATGTTACGTATTCTTGGTTTTTCGGATTGCTCAGAGACCGCTTTTAAACACTCTTCAAGTGGCATCCCAGACTGAACTAAGGTCGAAAGCTGACGGGTGAGCAAAGCTAAATCGGGTGTACTGATCCCTCTCGGTTTAGTCCAACTGGTTTGGCGCGCTTTGGCAGCTTTAGCCTGCGTCTCGACCACTTCGATAGGGATCATCCCTTGCTCTTTTAACCGCTGACGCACCTGACGCGCATGATCACCTTCGATGATACCTTTCTTGCGTCGTCCTGCTGCATCCAGTGCTTTGTATTCAAATGCCGCCATTACGACTCCTTGGTCACTCGCATCACCTCTTCTAACGAAGTGATGCCTTGGCGAACTTTATCTAGTCCATCATCCCGTATACTAGGGGTTTTACTGCGGATCGCTTGTTCAATCGCTTGCTCGCCAGCTTCGCGGTGAATTAATGTCTGAACGTCATCATCCACCAACATCAGCTCGTGGATACCGGTTCGCCCGCGATATCCTTTAAAATTACATTTTTCACACCCATGGGCTCGATACAGGGTCAATGACTCTTTTTTGCCCAAGCCAAACCATTTTTTTTGCTCTTTGTTGGCCTCATAAGGCTCTTTGCAATCAGGACATAACGTCCGCACGAGACGTTGAGCCAGAACCCCAAGTAAAGAGGAAGAGATAAGAAAAGGTTCGATTCCCATATCACGTAAACGGGTAATCGCACCAATTGCAGTGTTAGTATGCAAGGTTGACATGACCAAGTGGCCGGTTAATGACGCTTGCACCGCGATTTGAGCCGTTTCTAGATCGCGAATTTCACCGACCATCACAACGTCTGGATCTTGCCGTAGAATGGCTCTCAAGCCGCGGGCAAAAGTCATATCGACTTTCGGATTAACCTGAGTCTGGCCGATACCATCAATATCAAATTCGATAGGGTCTTCTACCGTAAGAATATTACGCTCACTACTATTGAGCTCTTGCAGACCGGCATATAGCGTGGTTGATTTCCCTGATCCTGTTGGACCGGTGACCAATAAAATACCGTGCGGACGTGCAATTAAATGGCAGAAATTATGTTGGTTTTGCTCGGTCATGCCTAAGCTGTGCAGATCAAGCCGAGTGGCATTCTTATCGAGTAAACGCATCACCACTCGTTCACCGTGAGACGCTGGCATGGTAGAGACTCGGACATCTACCGAACGGCCACCAATGCGCAAGGAGATGCGGCCATCTTGTGGCACCCGCTTTTCGGCAATGTCTAACTTAGCCATCACTTTCACCCGAGACACCAATAGGGGAGAGAGCTTACGACTGGGCGATAACACTTCTCGCAGTACGCCATCCACTCGAAAACGAATCGAGAGCGTCTTTTCAAAGGTTTCGATATGAATATCAGAAGCGCCTTCTTTAATCGCTTCACCAAGCATGGCATTGATCAACTTAATGATGGGGGCATCATCTTCCGATTCCAGTAGATCTTCGCTGTGTGGCAACTCTTCAGCGAGTGAAAAGAAATCATCGCTATCTGCCCCAATATCTTCCATAAGCTGACGCGCTTCTGACGAGTCTCGTTGATACACTTCAGTTAATTTGGCTTCAAACACGTCTGCGCTCAATGCAGTTAAGGCAAACGGATGCTGTAACACTCGCTTTACCTCAACCAAAGCCAATAAAGCGATAGGCGCGACATAATAAAGAGTGGCATTTTCTTGTTGCTCATCCCATTCCAGCACGAGCTTATGCCGATTCGCAAAACTAAACGGCAAGCGACGAATCCGCGGTTTATCTTGTACTTCAAGCCTCATTGCTGAGCATCCATTTGATCAAGAAATGCTTGAATTTCTGCCGCATGACGACGTTCTTCACCAAACTTTGGCAGCACGGGAATATGGTTATTATCCATCAACTTCAGCCCCTGATCGGCTTTAAACAACTGCTCGGCACGGATGTAGTTGTACTTGCGCTGAGTGATACCGTCCGCAGTCATACCATCACGAATGATGGTTGGCTTAATAAACACCATCAGATTTTTCTTTTCTACCGTGGTATTGGTTGAGCGGAACAATTGCCCTAAAAAGGGAATATCGCCTAATAGCGGTACTTTAGACTCACTTTCTGCTGTACGTTCATCAATTAAGCCACCCAATACTAACATCTGTCCATCTTGTACCATGACAGAGGTATTCAACTGACGCTTGGCAAAACGAACATCAACTGCACCATTGGCACCCAAAACATTCGACACTTCTTGCTCGATGGATAACTGAACTGAATCGCCCTCATTGACTTGGGGAACCACTTTAAGCTTAATCCCCACTTCTTTTCGCTCAACCGTTTGGAAAGGATTGTCATTGTTGGAACCAGCGGTAGACCCTGTTAGCACAGGCACCTCTTCACCGACAATAAATGACGCTTCGCCATTATCCATCACCGTAATACTTGGAGAGGAGAGAATATTGGTGCTGGAGGTACTCGATACCGCGCTGATCAATGCGGTCCAATCGCCCATCATGACCCCAAGTGCAGCACCATTCACCCCTGATAAGGCCGAGGCAAGCGTGGAGTAATCACCCGCTTGGGTACGGCTATATGGTTCATATTTTTGTGTATCTGAGTTCCAACGGCTATCTGTAATGGTTTTATCTTTCGCTTCTTCTAAACCGACCATAACCTGGCCCACTTGAGCGCCAGTATTGCCGTATTGAATCACCGCGCCCTCTTTTAAAGAGCCCCATTGCACACCGAGATTAATCCCATCACCTTCAGCCATTTCAACAATTAAGGCTTCAATTAAGACTTGAGCTCGGCGAATATCCAATTGTGCAATCACATCCAGTAACGCATTCATAATGTCTTGCGGTGCGGTAATCACAATCGAGTTCGTATCCGCATGAGCGGCGATCATCACTTTTCCGCCCTGCGATGCACCTGATTTTTGCCCTATGTGTTTTTCAGCCTGTAGGTTTTCTGATACCCCTTGCAACACGCTGACTAAATTTTCAGCTTTCGCGTACTTTAAATAGACCACTCGGTTGTTACCACGCGTGGCCATTTCAACATCAAGCTGACGAATTAGACGCCTCATTCGATCTCTAACTTTTGGATCGCCAGAGATCAAAATGGCGTTGGTTCTATCATCAGCGACAAATTTAGGTTGTAAAAATTCGGGCGTATTTTTGGTGTCATTCGCTTTGCTAAGTGCTTCAACAATTCTGACCATTTCTGATGCAGAGGCATTTTTTAGCTCAACCAGCTCGATATCTTTATCACCTGCCTGATCGACACGATGAATGATGTCAGCCAAACGGTTAACCACCGCGGCCCGTCCTGTAATTAAAATAATATTGGCTGGATCATAGTGCACCACATTGCCGGCACCAGCATTGTCGATCAATTGACGCAAGAGCGGCGATAATTCTCGCACCGAGACATTTTTAACCGCAACAACTTGGGTAATGACATTATCACCATCGGCTCGGTCATCATCACCGAGAACAGGAATGGCCGACGTTTTTGCATCTTTCGCGCGAATAACTTTTAGTACCCCGTTATCCATTTCAACGACCGCAAACCCGTAAACTTCCAACACATTTAAAAAGAAACTGTAATACTGTTCACTATTCAAGGTATCGTAACTGCGAACATCTATTTTGCCTCGTACCGAGGGATCAACAATGATGGTTTTTTCCAGGTTTCGCCCCACAATATTGATAAACTCTTGAATATCGGTGCCTTTAAAACTGGCACTGAATGCTTCGTTCGCCAATGCTAGGGGTGAAGCAAGTAAACTTCCAGCTAGCAGCCATACACTTTTCTTAAGCCAATGCTTCACACAACGCTCCCTGATTAATTACTGCCACTTGGCTATTAAAATTGAATATAAATATCATGTGGTTGCCCATCACGCTCGACCGTAAGGTTAAGCTCGGTTAAATCCGACATAGATTGAAATACTTGAGTCATCACACTCGGATCGGTTAAATCTAACCCATTTAGTTGTATTGCGATATCGCCCGCTTGTAGCCCCACCGCTTGAAATAATGCAGAATCTTTCCCCGGACTGACTCGATAACCGATGATGTTGTCATCCTGCTTAATTTGAGACAAAGCCACGTATTTAAAGATTTCTTGAGGGTTACGCCTGATCTCATCACGAATTGCAGCCAACTTATCTTCCACGGATGCGTCGATAGAGGCATGAGAGGATGAATGAACGGCTTGTTGAATGACGGCAGTCTGATACTCTCGCCCTTCTAACATTAACGTTTCATCCCGACCGGAATTATCAATGATGACTCGATCAGCAAACACCGCTTTTAATACTGCTTGCGTGCCTTCTATTTCCTCATGTAATCCATAAGTATTCTGTTGGCCTCGATTAGCAATCACCGCAAGACTACGCTGCTGCTCTGTACTTGCCACCACACCCACTAATGTTAAGTTAAGACGAGTCGGTGGGGCATCTACTTTTACTGTGCTTGTGACCGGAGATGCAATTTGCACCAAATAAGGGCCAAATAAATCACTCTTTCTTAACGACTGGATATTGAGACGAGCCGGTGCAGATGCGGCAACAGGAGCGGCTGCCACCCATTGGGCAACAGTCGGCTTAGGCTGAAAAATGAACCAGAAGCTCTGCCCGACCACCCAAGCGGATAACGCAACCGCTAAGATCGTGAATATCTGACTCAATGGTGACTGGCAACGTAAAAATAAGGGCCAACTTCCATTTAAGCGCCATTGGGTTAAGTCCATTCGTTTCACACGGTATCCCTAATGAGGTTTTAATATCGATAAATGACGTCGGAGTATCACGGTTAAGGTAATGGTTCAGTATACATGAGCCAAATAATAGGTGCGACAAGTGCCTTACTTTTCTTGTGATAAGCGTTGGCTTTCACTTGAAAAATGATAATTTGATCACCATTATTTTGAATAAATATCGTGATTCTAACGCTTCACTCATCAACAGCGAATTTGCTAGGCTCATTCTCATTCAAGATAATCAACGTATCCAAAAGAGTCTAAACCATTTACATAGAGGTAATTATTCAATATGAGTTCCCCTGCACCAGCAATTAGGCTGGATAAATGGCTATGGGCCGCAAGATTTTATAAAACTCGCTCGATAGCACGAAATATGGTTGACGGTGGAAAAGTCCACTATAATGGGCAACGAAGTAAGCCCAGCAAACTCGTTGAAATTGGAGCAACCATTACCTTACGTCAAGGTAGTGAAGAAAAAACCATCGTCGTTGAGCAACTGTCTGAGCAAAGACGAGGGGCCCCTGAAGCACAGGCCCTTTATACAGAAACCAGTGAAAGTATCGTGAAACGTGAACGCCAAGCACTGATGCATAAACTGAATGCTCATAATCCGAGTCCTGATCGTCGGCCAGATAAAAAACAACGCCGCGATCTTCTCAAATTCAAACATCAATAAACATTAGCCGGATCACTCTTATGACTACACAAACAATGGCCAATAATCAATTACACCGTTATCTATTTGAAGACTTGTCGGTACGAGGCGAATTGGTCCAACTGGATGACGTATTTCAACACATCATCGCCAGCCAAGAGTATCCACAACCCGTGCAGACACTGCTTGGAGAGCTACTGGTTGCCACCACCTTATTGACCGCAACGTTAAAGTTTGAAGGCTCGATTACCCTACAACTGCATGGCGATGGCCCGGTGTCTCTCGCGGTGATTAATGGTGATAACCAGCAAAACGTACGTGGGGTTGCACGCTGGCAAGGAGATATTCCACCCGAGGCGAACTTACATCAATTGATGGGAAAAGGACATTTAGTGATCACTATAGAACCAAAACAAGGTGAACGTTATCAAGGTGTCGTCGGTTTAGAAGGTGATAATCTATCCGAAGTTCTAGAAGGGTATTTCTTGCGATCGGAACAGTTAAAAACTCGCTTATGGATTCGTACCGGTGAATATGATGGCAAGCCACATGCTGCAGGGATGTTATTGCAAGTGATGCCTGACGGAACAGGAACCGCAGATGATTTTGAGCACCTAGAGCAGCTCACCAATACCATCAAAGCTGAAGAACTCTTTGCTTTACCAGCCAATGAGCTGTTATATCGTCTTTATAATCAAGAAAAGGTTCAGTTATTCACCGCTCAAGCGGTTACCTTCAAATGTGGCTGTTCACGGGAACGTAGTGCAGCCGCGATTATGACGATCGAAAAAGAGCAAATTAACACCATTTTAGCGGAAGAAGGCGCGATTGCTCTGCACTGTGATTACTGTGGAACAACTTACTCCTTTGATCACGCCCAAGTCAGCAAATTATGGCTAGAGCAAACATCAGAAAAGCCCACCCTCCATTAATTTCCTGCGCTTAACAAGCACGTAAAAAACCACCTACAGCCAGCTTATTGCTGGCTGTTTTATGTTTGAAAAACGAGAAAAATCAATAATTACCGCCACCGTACACCATACTTACTTTCTAATGAATATTAATTTTTTGCTCTAGCACAACGCTTTGTGCACAAGATAGAATAACGAAAGCCTATATCTGTGACGGGTTACATAAAACCTCGAGTAAAGCATGGACAATCTTTGAGCTAGCTCCCTGTTTTTTACCTACCCCGTTGCTAGCATGGTGGACAGATAACAATTACATTTTTTTACAAAATCCCTACAAAATCCTAATTAAGGAGCACCTATGACTGTGATGGAACAAAACAAGGCTGCACAATTAGATCTTACCCAGTATGGCATAATCGATGCGGTTGAAGTTATTCGCAACCCGAGCTATGACCAGTTATACAACGAGGAAACTCGCGCAGATTTGGAAGGCTACGAAAAAGGCGTGGTCACCGAACTGGGAGCCGTGGCTGTTGATACGGGCGTCTTTACTGGCCGCTCACCGAAAGACAAGTTCATTGTCAAAGACGACACGACTCGTGACACGCTTTGGTGGACCTCTGAACAAGCCAAAAACGATAACAAACCCATTAATCAAACTGTTTGGAACGAACTAAAATCTTTAGTTTCCAAACAATTATCAAATAAACGCTTATTTGTCCTAGATGGCTATTGTGGTGCTAATGCCGACACTCGTTTGTGTGTGCGCTTCATTACCGAAGTGGCTTGGCAAGCTCACTTTGTCAAAAACATGTTCATCCGTCCATCGGATGATGAATTAGCCAACTTTACCCCAGACTTTGTGGTGATGAACGGTGCCAAGTGCACGAATGATAAATGGCAAGAGCATGGATTAAACTCTGAAAACTTCACAGTTTTTAACCTGACTGAGAAAATGCAGCTGATTGGAGGCACTTGGTACGGTGGCGAAATGAAAAAAGGTATATTCGCCATGATGAACTACTTCCTGCCACTACAAGGGGTTGCTTCAATGCACTGCTCTGCCAATATGGGCAAAGACGGTGATGTGGCGATTTTCTTCGGCCTCTCTGGTACAGGTAAAACAACGCTTTCAACTGACCCTAAACGCGCCTTAATTGGTGATGATGAACATGGTTGGGATGATGATGGGGTCTTTAACTTCGAGGGGGGATGTTACGCAAAAACCATCAAACTCTCTAAAGAAGCCGAGCCTGATATTTATAATGCGATTCGCCGTGATGCACTCTTAGAAAACGTGACGGTACGTGGCGATGGTTCGATTGACTTTGATGACGGTTCGAAAACAGAAAACACCCGTGTTTCTTACCCCATTTACCATATCGAAAACATCGTTAAACCCGTATCAAAAGGTGGCCATGCCAATAAAGTTATCTTCCTTTCAGCAGATGCCTTTGGTGTGTTACCACCGGTCTCTAAATTAACGCCCGAACAAACCAAGTACCATTTCTTATCTGGTTTTACAGCAAAACTAGCGGGTACTGAACGCGGAATTACTGAGCCAACACCAACATTCTCAGCCTGCTTTGGAGCTGCATTTTTAACCTTGCATCCAACCAAATATGCTGAAGTGCTGGTGAAACGAATGGAAGCGGCTGGCGCAGAAGCTTACTTGGTCAATACCGGCTGGAATGGTTCTGGTAAACGCATCTCGATTAAAGATACACGCGGCATTATTGATGCGATCCTTGATGGTTCTATCGAAAAATCAGAAACCAAGCAAATTCCAATCTTTAATTTGGAAGTTCCAACCTCATTACCGGGGGTTGATCCTGCGATTCTGGATCCTCGTGATACTTATGTTGACCCACTACAATGGGAAAGCAAAGCGAAAGATCTTGCCTCTCGTTTCATCAATAACTTTGAGAAATATACCGACAACGCCGAAGGTAAAGCTCTGGTTTCTGCAGGGCCACAATTAGATTAATTGTGATAACTCACTAGCAAAGCCCCTTAATGAGGGGCTTTTTTAGTTGAAGCAAAACAAGATTTGCTCCAAGCTTATCTCGGTTGAAGGTGAAATATAAATTAGGGACAAATGAAAAAAATAGTCGCATTAGGAATCGGATGTTTCACACTAGTGTTGATAGTTATTTCACTTATCTTTGCCCTGTTGTATACCCACTATTTGACTCCCAGCGTTCAGTGGTTAACCTCCCAGTTATGGCCGGGACGCCTGACCTTTAGCCGTGTTGAATACCACTATCCACTGCACTTTCGTTTATCTCATCCGACAATTACTCTTGAGGAACACAGCCTCTCCCTTGAGCAACTTGATATTTGGCTCAATCCTCAAATTATGGAAAATGGTAAATGGCAGGTGGACAGTCTGCTAATTCAAGGAGGAAACTTTACCTCTGAACGCCCCGTTAACTTCCCTCTCACTCATTGGACAATCGCCCATTTAGCGCTACAAAATATTGAGGTAGCTGGGCATGAGTTCATCGCACAAGGTGTCAACTTACAAATCAAACACCCCCAGTGGCTAGCAAGAGATCAATGGCTTCCCTATGGAGCACTGCAACTCACCGCCAAGCAGCTTGATTGGCAAGGCGAAACCATAAAAACACTACTGGTTGATGCTAACTATCGACCGCAGGATAGCACCATTTATGGGGCTTCATTTGAATGGAATGGATCCCAAGTATCTGGCCAAGCAGAACAGTACCCAACGGGGTGGTCACTGATAAACACCACGATCAACCAACTCAACCTAACGGGTAATACGATTAATGCTTTACAATCTTACTGGCCAGCGATCACGCGCTATCTGCACCATATTAATAGCCTAGATATCTTACAGAGCCATCTTGCTTTCCAAGATATCGAGATAGAAAATTTCAACTTATCCCTTGAGAATATCGTTTTACCACATTCAGTTTGGCAGCAAGAAGCGGCTTATCTGTCACTAAATGCCGATAAGATTGAATGGCAACAACTCGAATGGATTGAGCCAGCCTTTCAGCTTACACTTAGCCCGCAACGTATCGATATTAAAGAATTCAGCTCACAGCTATTGCAAGGCTATGTACAATTTACTGGGCAACTCTCTCCGACCCATTTGAACATGGAGCGCTTAACACTCAATGGCATCAAGTGGCTTGATGAAGCGATTGCTATCCCAAAATGGCCGACAGCCTTGGCTCAGATCGAACACATCACCCTAGAGCAACTAAGTGGGAGTAATCTACAGATTATTCAACTAGCAACCCAGCCCATTTGGCAGTTATCAGGGCTTAATATTGAAGGCAACAACCTAGAAGTGATGAAACAACATCAGTGGGGACTATGGAATGGCCAACTGACTCTCAGCGCCAACAGCGCCAGCGTCGCCGACCTTATTGCGACACAAGCAATCATAGAAATGCAAAGCCAGCAGGGCGATTGGCAAATCAAGCGTGCTTTTTTCCCCTTAACACAAGGATACATTGATTTGGTTGGCAGTTGGCATTTTACGCAACCTAGCGCACCGTGGTCTATCGAACTGCATACTGACAGTATTCCCTTAACGCTGCTCAATACTTGGAACATGTTGCCTTTTAAACTGGATGCTTTCGCGGATATTGATTTGCAACTTCATGGATTATCTGGTGATTATGCCATGTTAAGTCACTCTTTAGATGGCGAGATACAAGCCAGCTTACGCTCAGGGCTCCTCTCATTTCAGCAACAGAACACGCTCACGATTCAGCCATTTCAACTCGATAACCTTCACTTACAAGCAGATCGAGGTAGAATTGTCTTAGCTGAATCAACATTGCTTGGCCCAGCCTTATCGGCCAAACTCTCTGGAGAACTGGATTTGCTAGCCCCACAACAAGGGAAATTTGAGCTAACTTTAGAGCAAAAATGTCAGCTTATCCGTTTTGATCTATTACGTCGTCAACAACACAGTCAGTCAGTTCCAAACTGCTCGGCTATCCATTCTGACGAGCCTGTTCAATGATACTAAGGTAATCGGGAATCAACATATAAGTCCCGGTAAATTCAACCGCTTCAGTATTGCCGCTACGAATATACACTTTCACCACAATACGCGCTTTACGGCCAGAAGCTAGACGATCCAAATCACCGCTTATTTCATCAAGAGAGGTTGAAGCCACTGGATTATGCACGATTGGATAATGATAACGAATTCGGCTATCGACAAGCACAATATCACCATGTAAATCCCGCTCTCGCATCAACAACCAAGCCATTCCCCACCCGGTCAACGTGGCTAATGTAAACGCAGACCCTGCAAATAAGGTATTATGCGGATTTAAATTAGGGTTAAGCTGAGCACTACACTGAAATTGATATCCGGTATATTGCTGTACTTTAATCCCCATTTTTTCACTGATCGGGATATGTTCCGCCCAACGTTCTTGTAACTCACTGCACCATTCTGGTGTGCGAATGACATTGGCCATGGGATCGAGCGTTTTTACCATTTGCTGATGACGTACCGGGCCACGTTCATCGGTCAATGCACCTCGCCGCTCAAAACCATTTTTGGTATAAAAGGCAATGGCATCTTCGCGAGCATTACAGACTAGCCGTTTGGCTCCCTCTTGTTGAGCAAGCGACTCAAGCGCAATCAATAGTAATGAGCCCATGCCTTTATTACGACGACTCGACTTAACCGCCATATACCGAATTTGCCCTTCACAATCTGGAGTAATATATAAACGGCCAATCGCCATCGGTCGGCCTCGCCCATCAACAATCATTCGATGGTGGCTCATCACGTCATATTCATCGCGTTCCGATCCTATCGGCATTCGCCAAGGCTCACGCAGCATCTGCCAACGAAAATAGTAATACTTGTTGAGCTGATTCTCTGTTTTTGGCGTAATAAGTTTAAACATAGATTCCCTTCCAAAGCGCGTAAAAATACGCGTCGGCTAAACCTGTAACCAAAAGGTTACGGGGCCATCATTAATCAGTGATACTTTCATATCTTGTGCAAAGCGTCCACGTTGTGTCGGTAGCATCGTGACACATAAATCCGAAAAATAATTATACAGATGCTCCGCTTGCTCGGGGGCAGCACCACGAGAAAAACCAGCGCGTGTCCCTTTTTTGGTATCGGCTGGTAGAGTAAATTGAGAAACGACTAAGAGACTTCCCGCCACATCCTGAACGCTTAAGTTCATTTTCCCGGCCTCATCTTCAAAGACTCGATAGCGAGTTACCCGCTCAACAAGACGTTTAGCTTTCGCCTCACAATCATCCCGTTCAACCCCTAATAGTACCAATAAGCCTTGTCCAATCTGACCAACAATTTCTCCATCGACCTTCACGGACGCCTCACTCACTCGTTGAATCAATGCGATCACTATCCACTTCTCCTGGTTTCTTTTCTAATCGGGCTGAAGAGTCTACCATGTTCGTCGTTTGTCTCCATCGCTCGCTTTCACCAAGAGCAGCCGTGACTTCCGCCCCCACGAGTACGATCAACCAACATAAATACACCCAAACAAATAAAATGGGGATAGCCGCCAATGCGCCATAGATCAACTGATAAGAGGGAAATTGCGTGATATAAACCGCAAAGGCTTTTTTACTTAACTCAAATAAAATGGCCGCAACAAACGCCCCTGATAAAGCATGAGCAAAACGAACCTTTTTATTGGGTACTAATACATAAAGCCCAATAAAAGCAAATAGGGAAAGCAAAAAAGGCAACCGTCGTAAGAAAAAATTAAACGCACCACTAAGCGCTTCACTGTCGAGTAGCTTTAATGACGTAATATAAGAGGTGACAGCAATACTCGTACCAACCAATATTGGGCCTAAGGTTAAAATCATCCAATAGATAGAAAAAGAAAAGATCGGCCGCCGTTTATTACGGACTCGCCAAATATAATTCAAATTTTTATCAATATTGGAGATAAGCATTAGCGCTGCGATAAATAAAAAAGCACCACCCACCGCCGTCATTTTCCCGGTATTACTGACAAATTCGAGCAATGCTTGACTGACGGCATCACCAGCAGCAGGAACAAAGTGAGTGATCACAAAGTCCTGAATGATATCACCCACATTATCAAAAATCGTAAATGAGGAAAGTACGGAGAGAAGAACGGTCAACATCGGCACAATAGATAGCAAAGTAATATAAGCTAAATATCCGGCACTGACGTTGATTCGATCGTGATCCATTCGGTTAAGTACGTAGCGACCAAAGTGCAGGCCATGCTTAACAACGGGCTTTAATTGCATATTTATCCCTTTATCCATCCCTCATTCGTCCGAAGATTCTACTAAAAAACCGTGAAAACACCTCATCTAGATAAGCTAGCTTACCTTAAAAAATAAAAAAGCCCTTAACCATTACAGCCAAGGGCTAAATAATCCCATTTATACCTTTCCTACTTGAAGCTACAGGGGGTGGCTATGTTCGTTCACCCCAATCACATCGCCTGTCTATGCTCACGGGAGTTCACTCACTTACCGCCTACCTGCCACTTCAAGTTGTTTGGGTATAGTGATTATTTATTGTCACGCGCCGCACGTTTACGATCGTTTTCAGTCAGGTGTTTCTTACGAATACGGATACTTTTCGGTGTAACTTCAACCAACTCGTCGTCATCAATAAACTCTAAAGCTTGTTCAAGCGTGTATTTAATCGCTGGAGTCAACACTTGAGCTTCATCAGTTCCTGATGCACGAACGTTAGTCAGTTGCTTACCTTTCAGACAGTTAACGGTTAAATCGTTTGAACGGTTATGAATTCCCACGATCTGACCTTCATACACTTCATCCGCATGCTCAGTAAATAGACGGCCACGCTCTTGTAGATTAAACAAAGCGTAGGTTAACGCTTTACCTGTCGCATTTGAGATCAAAACACCATTCATACGCTGACCAATATCACCACCTTTATGTGGGCCATAGTGATCAAAAGTATGATAAAGCAAACCAGAACCTGAAGTGAGGGTCATAAACTCGGTTTGGAAACCAATCAAACCACGTGAAGGCATGATAAAATCTAGACGAACTCGGCCTTTACCATCTGGAGACATATCTTTTAGCTCACCTTTACGTAAGCCAATTTTCTCCATGATACCGCCTTGATGCTCTTCCATGACATCAATCGTCACCGTTTCAAACGGTTCCATCAGTTGACCATTCTCTTCTTTCAAAATAACTTCCGGACGAGAAACAGCCAATTCAAAGCCTTCACGACGCATATTCTCGATTAAAATCGAAAGATGCAATTCACCACGGCCAGAAACACGGAATTTATCTGGATCATCGGTTTGCTCTACACGCAGTGCTACGTTGTGCACCAATTCTTTTTCCAAACGTTCTAGAATATTACGTGAAGTCACAAATTTGCCTTCTTTACCGGCAAATGGTGAGGTGTTGACTTGGAAGGTCATAGTCACAGTCGGCTCATCAACACTCAATGGTTTTAGCGCTTCCACTGCATTCACATCACAGATCGTATCAGAAATTTTTAGTTCACCCAGCCCCGTAATCGCAACGATATCACCCGCTGTCGCTTGTTCGGTTTCTGAACGTTGCAAACCAAGATAACCCAATACCGTACCAACTTTACCATTCCGTTTTTTACCATCAGCAGAAACAATGGTGACTTGTTGATTGGCTTTAACTGTACCACGCGTAACACGCCCCACACCGATAACGCCAACATATGAGCTGTAATCGAGCTGAGAGATCTGCATTTGTAATGGGCCATCAAGATCAACTTGTGGAGGCTCAACATTATCCACAATCGCTTGGAACAAGGGCTCCATATTTTCGCCAGTTTCGCCTTCTTCCAAGGTCGCCCAGCCATTTAATGCTGAAGCATAAACCACTTGGAAATCCAGTTGCTCATCACTTGCTCCTAGGTTATCAAAGAGATCAAACACTTGATCCATAACCCAATCAGGACGCGCGCCAGGACGGTCAATTTTATTGATAACGACAATCGGCTTTAAGCCATGAGCAAAGGCTTTTTGTGTCACAAAACGAGTTTGTGGCATTGGGCCATCAACGGCATCAACGATTAAGCAAACGCAATCTACCATAGACATAATACGCTCAACTTCACCACCGAAGTCAGCGTGTCCAGGAGTATCAACGATGTTAATCCTATAACCGTTCCAGTTAATTGCGGTATTTTTTGCCAAGATGGTGATACCACGTTCTTTTTCGATATCGTTCGAGTCCATGACTCGCTCTTCGATGTCACCACGAGACTCTAACGTACCCGACTGCTGGAGTAGTTTATCTACCAAGGTCGTTTTGCCGTGGTCAACGTGCGCGATAATCGCGATATTTCTTAGTTTTTCAATCTGTGGAGTAGCCATGGAGTTTTGCTTCACTTATTACACAAAGAGCTCATTTTTACGGGAGTGCAAAAACGTAGCCTAAATTTCGGTTAAAAAAATGGTCAATAATGTACCAGATTCTGGCAAAAAACCTAGAAAAATGTGATCTATCTCAGCCAATTTTATCTTGTTAAAGATTAGTCGCCAATTTCATTTAATACAAACCTTCATCAAACACGACAAATCCAGATTGACAAGACCACAAATAGTCGGCTGAATGAAGTGTCTTTGCGAGAAACTGGTGCATACCAACGACATAAAAGCACCAAATTGGTGCATTGGTGGATCATAGCGGTGCATTGGTATGCACCAAGATAAGACAAAATCACACAATCAATTGATTTTATGGACATTAATAAGTTGGCACGATTATCGCTGTAATTAAATCGCATCGATTAAGTCATAATAAAAGCATTAATCTATGCAGATTTCATTTTGATTCGAGCCCAAACCGCTTTATTAACACTGGAGGTTATCCAAGATGTCAGTAGAAAACGTTCTATCGCTGATCCAAGAAAACGAAGTTAAGTTTGTTGACCTACGCTTCACCGACACGAAAGGTAAAGAGCAACACATCTCAATTCCTGCTCACCAAATCGACGCAGACTTCTTCGAAGAAGGAAAAATGTTCGATGGTTCATCCGTTGCTGGCTGGAAAGGTATCAATGAATCAGACATGGTCATGATGCCAGACGCCTCATCTGCCGTACTTGATCCATTTACAGACGATGCCACCGTCAATATTCGTTGTGACATTCTAGAGCCAGCAACAATGCAAGGCTATGATCGCGATCCTCGCTCAATTGCTAAACGTGCGGAAGATTATATGCGTTCAACAGGAATTGCCGATACGGTTCTTGTTGGGCCTGAACCAGAATTCTTCCTGTTTGATGATGTCAAATTTGCAACCAATATGTCAGGTTCTTTCTTTAAAATTGATGACGTCGAAGCCGCATGGAATACCGGATCTGACTACGAAGACGGTAACAAGGGCCACCGTCCAGGCGTGAAAGGCGGTTATTTTCCAGTCGCTCCAGTTGACTCATCGCAAGACATTCGTAGTGCAATGTGTTTGATCATGGAAGAGATGGGGCTAGTGGTTGAAGCACACCACCACGAAGTCGCCACGGCAGGCCAAAATGAAATCGCTACTCGTTTCAATACATTAACCACAAAAGCAGATGAAATCCAAATCTATAAGTACGTGGTTCATAACGTTGCTCATGCATTCGGTAAAACAGCAACCTTCATGCCTAAACCCTTAGTCGGTGATAACGGCAGCGGTATGCATGTTCACCAATCACTGGCAAAAGACGGTGTCAACCTCTTTGCTGGTGATAAATATGGCGGTCTGTCTGAAACGGCACTGTACTACATTGGTGGTATCATCAAACATGCTCGTGCACTGAATGCGTTCACCAACCCATCCACCAACTCTTATAAGCGTTTAGTTCCTGGCTTTGAAGCTCCAGTCATGCTGGCCTACTCTGCGCGTAACCGTAGTGCTTCTATCCGTATTCCTATTGTACCAAGCGCAAAAGCTCGTCGCGTAGAAGTCCGTTTCCCCGATCCTGCAGCAAACCCATACCTTGCTTTTGCTGCATTACTTATGGCGGGTCTTGATGGCATCAAAAATAAGATCCACCCAGGCGATGCCATGGATAAAGACTTATACGACCTTCCTGCAGAAGAAGCAGCAGAAATTCCAACGGTTGCAGAATCATTACAGCAGGCATTACAGAATCTAGATGAAGATCGAGAATTTCTTACTGCTGGGGGTGTTTTCTCCGATGATTTCATCAACTCTTATATCCATCTGAAATCAAAAGATGTTGAACGTATTAACATGGCCGTTCATCCACTCGAGTTTGAACTTTACTATTCGGTATAAATCTCATTTTGTGGAAAACCATTCTTTTTGCACAATAAATTTAGGCTCGCCTCGCAGGCGGGCCTTTTCTCTATTGGGGTTTAACTCGCTTCGATTTAACATGATGGTTACATACTAGGACACTCTTACGTCTTACGCTTCCCTTACTTAACGCGCTCATATTGAGGTGAGTTATGAAATGGTCTTCCAGAGTTTATTTACTGTTTATCCTTTTATTTACTCTAAATGTTTATGCCGGAAACGCATATGTTTGGGAGGATGAACATGGCGTAGTGCACTTCAGCGATTTTCCACAAGATTCAACGGCTCAAACGATCTCTCTTCCAGATTATGACGCTGCAGCTCCCGATCCAAAATTTGAAGAGCCGGTTCCCATCAATCCGCCAACAGAAGAATCTGTCATAGAAAAAAAACCAATCCCGCTACCTGAATTAACGATCGACATCATCCATCCAACTCAAGAACAAACCATTCGCAGCAATAAGGGAGAAATAAATATCGAGATAAAATTAAATAGAATGTTAAAAGTAAGCGAGCACTTACAATTACTGATGAACAATAAGCCTTACGGTGCACCAACCACGCAACCTCGATGGGAACTAAAAAACATCGATCGAGGAACTCATCTTTTTATGATCCAAGCACTAACAAACGGCAAGATTATTGCATCATCAAAAGTTGTAACGGTACATTTACATCGCGCCTCAGTTAATTAGTGAGTTAAAGAAGAAATTTCTTCCAGCGTTGAGCATCACACTTTGTTTTTATGTTTCGTTGCGCCATACTGGTTAAGCTAATGCACCAAATCGGTGCAAAGACAGATAAAACAGGGTGACTTGTGAGTGCAGAATTAAGTGCAACAATATTAAATCACATTGTAACCGCCACATTGATGCTGGATGAAACCTTGTGCGTCCGTTGCGCCAACCCTGCCGCAGAACAACTGTTTGCCCAAAGTGCGAAGCGCATCATCAACCAACCCTTATCCAAGCTTGTTCAACATGCCTCGATGGACTTGGCATTATTATCGCAACCACTGCAAAGTGGGCAGAGCATTACCGACAGTGATGTCACTTTTGTGGTGGATGGAAAACCGTTGATGCTAGAAGTAACGGTGAGTCCATTAACTTGGAAAAAAGAGCTAATGTTATTGGTTGAAATGAGGAAAATCGGCCAGCAACGACGACTGACCCAAGAACTTAACCAACACGCCCAGCAACAGGCCGCCAAGCTGTTGGTTCGAAGCCTCGCCCATGAAATAAAAAACCCACTAGGAGGATTACGCGGAGCGGCTCAACTACTGGAGCGAATGCTACCAGACCCAAGTTTAGTAGAATACACACACATTATTATTGAGCAAGCTGACCGTTTAAGAACATTAGTCGATCGCTTACTTGGCCCACAAAAACCGGGGAAGAAAAAACTCGAAAATTTACACCTCATCCTAGAAAAAGTTCGCCAGCTGGTAACGCTCGATACTAAAAACACATTAACGATTGAACGTGACTACGATCCAAGTCTACCTGAATTATTAATGGATACCGACCAAATTGAACAAGCACTACTCAATATCGTCAGTAATGCCGCACAAATTTTATCCCAACAACCCAATGGTCATATTACGCTACGTACCCGAACGGTTCACCAAGCGAATATTCATGGCCAACGACATAAACTGGTTGCCAGAATTGAGATTATTGATAATGGGCCAGGTATTCCATTAGAACTACAAGATACGCTTTTTTATCCCATGGTGAGTGGCCGAGAAGGAGGAACCGGGCTTGGGTTATCCATTTCACAAAACCTTATCGATCAACACAATGGGAAAATTGAAGTCGAAAGTTGGCCTGGAAGAACCACATTCACTATTTATTTGCCTATTTAAATTATCACTAATAATAAGCGGCTGTTCGGGGAGAAAGTCATGAGTAAAGGATATGTCTGGGTTGTCGATGATGACAGCGCTATACGCTGGGTGATGGAAAAAACCCTATCATCGGCCAATATAAAATGTGAGACGTTTACTGATGCAGAAAGTGTTCTCATGGCATTAGAACGGGAAACTCCCGATGTATTGATTTCAGATATTCGCATGCCTGGTATTGATGGTATTGAACTGCTCAATCAAATTCACTCTCGTACACCTGAACTTCCTGTCATCATCATGACCGCTCATTCAGACCTTGATGCAGCCGTAAATGCCTATCAAAAAGGTGCTTTTGAATACTTGGCGAAGCCCTTTGATGTTGACGAAGCTGTTACTTTAGCTGAGCGTGCAATTGCTCATAGTTATGAACAACGTAAAGAACACTCAAAACAGCAAAACATCCCCTACCATGCCCCTGAAATCATCGGTGAAGCTCCTGCAATGCAAGAAGTTTTTCGTGCTATCGGACGTCTTTCCCGCTCTTCAATATCAGTATTAATTAATGGAGAATCAGGAACAGGCAAAGAGTTAGTCGCCCATGCGTTACACCGACATAGTCCTAGAGCCCAAAAACCATTCATCGCTTTAAATATGGCCGCCATTCCAAAAGATTTAATTGAATCTGAATTATTTGGGCATGAAAAGGGGGCTTTTACAGGTGCTAACCATGTACGACAAGGTCGATTTGAACAAGCTAATGGCGGTACACTTTTCTTAGATGAAATCGGTGATATGCCTCTTGATATACAAACTCGTCTCTTGCGTGTTTTAGCCGATGGTCAGTTTTATCGCGTTGGCGGCCATTCAGCGATCAAAGTCGATGTACGAATTGTTGCCGCTACACACCAACATCTTGAAAAACTCGTACACCAAGGCAAGTTTCGTGAAGATCTCTTTCATCGACTGAATGTCATACGTATTCAGATTCCAGCACTGAGAGAACGTCGTCAAGATATTGAAAAGTTAACAAAACACTTCCTTGCACTTGCGGCAACAGAACTAGGTGTAGAGATGAAAACGCTACATCCTAAAAGTATTGAGATACTTAACCGTCTAGAATGGCCTGGAAATGTAAGACAATTAGAAAATATGTGTCGCTGGTTGACAGTGATGGCCAGCGGAACAGAAGTACTACCGAATGATTTTCCTCCTGAATTACTAGCGGAAAAGCCCTCCTTCGAACAAGAAGGTACGGATAGCTGGCAAAAGCAATTAGAAAATTGGGCCAAAGCAGCACTCTCAGCGGGACAAACTGAACTTCTTACACTCGCACAACCGGAATTTGAGCGAATTCTATTAGAAGTCGCCTTACATCATACCAATGGCCACAAACAAGAAGCTGCAAAAGTTTTAGGTTGGGGCCGTAATACGCTGACTCGTAAGCTGAAAGAACTATGTTGAGGTTATATTCATCAACATAATCCGTAATGAATAGAAAGAGATCCGTCAAATTAGCCTATTTATCGATAACTCATACTGACAGGGTCAATTTTGATTTTTATACTTAATACAGATTTCGACTTGGAAGAAGATAATGATAACGAAAAATATCCCATTGACTGATCTGCATCGCCATCTAGACGGTAATATTCGTACTCAAACCATTCTAGACTTAGGCAAACAATTCAATATCGCCCTCCCTGCTGATAACATCGAAGCGCTAACGCCGCACGTACAAATAGTAGAAGCCGAACCATCATTGGTCGCTTTTCTTGCTAAACTCGATTGGGGAGTAGCTGTGTTAGGTGATCTTAACGCTTGCCGACGCATCGCTTATG
Source organism: Vibrio sp. 1-1(7) (assembly GCF_013048485.1). Taxonomy (NCBI): domain Bacteria; kingdom Pseudomonadati; phylum Pseudomonadota; class Gammaproteobacteria; order Vibrionales; family Vibrionaceae; genus Vibrio; species Vibrio sp. 1-1(7). The sequence goes on from NZ_VHSP01000004.1 coordinate 249,241, forward strand.
AAAATGTGGAAGACTTAGTGAATGCACAAATAGACTATGCGGAACTACGCTTTTCCCCTTACTATATGGCGATGAAACATAACCTTCCCCCCCAAGGGGTTGTAGAAGCCGTTATCGACGGAGTAAAAGCTGGAATTCGGGATTTTGACGTTTCAGTTAATCTTATCGGCATCATGAGCCGAACTTTTGGTACAGAAGCTTGTCAACAAGAACTTAATGCGATTCTCAGCCATAAAGAACACTTCGTTGCAGTCGATCTAGCTGGAGATGAATTAGGGCAACCTGGCGAACTCTTTGTTACACACTTTAAACAAGTCCGAGATGCCAATTTACATGTCACAGTACATGCTGGAGAAGCTGCGGGGCCAGAAAGTATGTGGCAAGCTATACGAGAACTAGGTGCAACACGTATTGGACATGGCGTAAAAGCGATTCATGACCCTAGCTTAATGGATTATCTCGCTAAACAGAAAATAGGTATTGAGTCATGTCTAACATCCAATATACAAACGAGTACTGTTGACAGTTTAATTCAACATCCCATTAAATCATTTTTAGAGCACGATATTTTAGCGTGTCTAAACACCGATGATCCTGCTGTTGAAGGCATCGAGCTCCCCTATGAATATAATATTGCAGCTTATAAGGCAGGGTTAACTCCGTCCCAAATTCATCAGGCACAAATGAATGGATTAGAAATGGCTTTTCTTTCTGACAAAGAAAAGCATCATCTTAAAATGAAAGCCTCTCAACGAGCTTAATGCTCCCTTGAGCATAACCATACTAATGTCAGTCACCACTTCAATAAGGGCTGACATTAACTCAATGTATCGATAGAGTAATATCAATCTAAATAAAAATATGATCTAATACCAATCTAAATAAAAATATGATCTAATTAAGGCTATTTAACTACTACCGTCATTCGTCATGAATAGCCTTAATAATATCGACTTTAAAAAGCTCGCCAGTCAGCAAAAATCCATTCAGATGAAAATGAGATTACTGGCTCTTGCTCATTTCAAAGATGGACAATCTCGAACACAAATTGCCAAATACCTAAAAGTGAGCCGCACTAGCGTAAACAAATGGGTTCAAACCTTTTTAGAGCACGGGCTCGAAGGTCTTCAAGAAAAACCAAGGACTGGGCGACCCGCCTTTCTTACCCCTGAGCAACGTGAGCAGTTAAGTCAGTTTATTAAAGCGCACGCGTCTGACTCTTCTGGTGGACGCTTAACGGGCAACGATATTCATGCCTATATCGTCAACGAATTTGGCAAACATTATCATCCTGACTCCATTTATTATTTACTTAATCATATGGGCTTTTCTTGGATAACCTCTCGTTCAAAGCACCCTAAACAATCACAGCAAGTCCAAGACGATTTTAAAAAAATTCAAAATCGAAACGATCCTGAAGATCCCAGGCCACATAAGCCTTGAGTCGGTTGATGTCTGGTTCCAAGACGAAGCCAGATTCGGTCAGCAGAATACAACGACTCGTCTTTGGGCACCGCGTGGGACTCGTCCGAGAGCAATCAAACAGCAGCAATTTGAATACGCTTATTTGTTTGGCTCAGTCTGCCCCGCAAGAGGGATAGGTGAAGCTATCATGGTGCCTTGGGTCAACAAAGAGATCATGATAAATCACCTCGCTCAAATCTCTAAAGCGACGATAAAAGGACGCCATGCCGTTGTGATCATGGATGGTGCAAGCTGGCATACCGATGATATTGCTGCGCAGTTTGACAATGTCAGTATCATCAAATTGCCGCCCTATTCACCAGAGCTCAATCCAATAGAACAGGTATGGAGTTGGTTACGACAACATTTCTTGGCGAACCAAAGTTTCACCAACTACAACGATATTGTCGAAAAGGTATGTCACGCATGGAATCGATTTTTGGAATGCACCGATAGGGTACAAAGAATGTGTAAAAGAGATTGGATTGAGCTGACCAGTTAATTTTCCAGATTGGTATAATTAAGGCTATTTAACTACTACCGTCATTCATCATGAATAGTCTTAATAGTATCAACTTTAAAAAGCTCGCCAGTCAGCAAAAATCCATTCAGATGAAAATGAGATTACTGGCTCTTGCTCATTTCAAAGATGGACAATCTCGAACACAAATTGCCAAATTTGTCATACGCTTATTTGTTTGGCTCAGTCTGCCCCGCAAGAGGGGTAGGTGAAGCTATCATAGTGCCTTGGGTCAACAAAGAGATCATGATAAATCACCTCGCTCAAATCTCTAAAGCGACAATAAAAGGACGCCATGCCGTTGTGATCATGGATGGTGCAAGCTGGCATACCGATGATATTGCTGCGCAGTTTGACAATGTCAGTATCATCAAATTGCCGCCCTATTCACCAGAGCTCAATCCAATAG
>NZ_VHSP01000005.1:0-221058 GCF_013048485.1 Vibrio sp. 1-1(7)
CAGGGTGTGTAAGCGTTGTGAGGCGTTGAGCTAACCTGTACTAATAGCCCGTGAGGCTTAACCATACAACACCGAAGAGGTTTTGATGGGCTCAATTGAGTGCATTGAATGTGTAGAGAACAAAAAACAGCTTTCCAGATTATTCTCTAGAGATTAGAGAAACAAATTTGCTTGGCGACCATAGCGTTTTGGACCCACCTGATTCCATGCCGAACTCAGAAGTGAAACGAAACAGCGTCGATGGTAGTGTGGGGTCTCCCCATGTGAGAGTAGAACATCGCCAGGCACCAATTTAAACTTCTTAACCATAATGTTGAGAAGTGACTCTAGCGCTGATAATAAGCGAACTAGCAGTTTAAAAATAGATCTGCTGATATAGCTCAGGCGGTAGAGCGCATCCTTGGTAAGGATGAGGTCCCCAGTTCGATTCTGGGTATCAGCACCAGTGATTCAATAGCTTCAGCTATAAAAATTCACTTGGCGACCATAGCGTTTTGGACCCACCTGATTCCATGCCGAACTCAGAAGTGAAACGAAACAGCGTCGATGGTAGTGTGGGGTCTCCCCATGTGAGAGTAGAACATCGCCAGGTACTCATTTGAAAAGCCTCTGTAGTAATACAGAGGCCTTTTGCTATTTACGATTTAATTGCCAATCGTATTCATAGCGAAAACTTCGCTTTATTCTTTCATCATTAGCTAGCTTTGGACGATAGCGAATAAGGTGATCCAATAATTCATCTTGTGAACCAAAATCCTCAGCATACCATTGATAAATAGAAGATAGAATCAAATGTCGATGGTTACTCTTAACGCCTTTATCGCTGTTAATGAATTCATAAGCAGCCTGTTCCAGTAAATGCTCAGTATTATCTGCAGTAAATGCTTCAGGTTGGAGATTGGGACAACCAAGGCTGGCACAATTGACCACATAATGAATTCTTGCGTCTTGCCAGATAGGCCGCAAAATTCGATGCTCAATATCATTAAGAGTCAGCTTTTGATTAGCGATTTCTATTAATGGTAGATCCCAAGGTCCAAAGCGAAACCAGCCACCAATCTTGGTAATCGATGATACAGGATAATGGTCAATGACTACTTTGACAGTGAGTGCGTTATATAAGTTGATCCAGTAAGCGTACTGCTGTTGCTTATTTAGCGTTCTCGGATCTAGCCTTGTCAGGGTGTCAATATAAGCTTGTAATTTTTCTCGGTCCGAGGCTTGTAGATTGGCATAATCGAAAACGGTATGCATGCCTTGTTGAGATAGGTAGCTATCGAGCAGTTGTTGCCAAGTTTGATGAGAGACCTCTTGTAGATTGGATTGGTCATGTTGATCCCAGTAATTCCACAATTCAGATTTAGGTGCGGCGGTGATCGATAATGACCAGCATAAGGTTAAAAGCGACAGTAAGTATTTCATAGATTCCTTAATGAAAAAAAGCAGAATGCAGCCAGCAGACAGTGTAGTTCAAATGAGAAGATTAAAAAGTAAGGGCTGCCTAGGCAGCCCTTTTTCTAATAGTCGTTGAGTTATCTAAGCTAAAAAACGTGGTATTTTCGCTTCATATTCAGCGATTTTTGTCTCATGTTGTAGGGTGAGGCCTATATTGTCTAAACCATTTAATAAACAGTGACGTCGAAAATCGTCAATTTTAAAATGGTAGGTTTTGCCGTTAGCCGAAACAGTTAGGCTTTGTAGGTCAACATTAATGGTTGCTCCTTCGGTATGCTGAACATAGCTAAACAGCTCATCGACTTCTTGATCAGTCAGTTGTACCGGAATCATCTGATTATTAATCGAGTTGCCATAAAAAATGTCGGCAAAACTTGGGGCGATGATCACTTTGATACCGTAATCGGCCAATGCCCATGGCGCGTGCTCTCGAGACGAGCCACAACCAAAGTTTTCACGGGCAAGCAAGATACTCGCTCCTTGATAGCGAGGCTGATTCATGACAAATTTCGGGTTAGTTTTTTCACCTGCATCGTCTAAAAAACGCCAGTCATGAAACAGGTGCTTACCAAACCCAGTGCGATTGACCTTTTGTAAAAACTGTTTTGGGATAATCGCATCGGTATCCACGTTGGCGGCATCAAGAGGAACGGCTAATCCGGTATGTTGCTGAAATCCTGACATGGTGTTCTCCTTGAATTAAAGTTGACGAATATCGACAAAGTGCCCACTAATGGCGGCGGCGGCGGCCATCGCAGGGCTGACTAAATGAGTTCGGCCATCACGGCCTTGACGCCCTTCAAAGTTACGGTTTGAAGTTGAAGCGCAGCGTTCTCCCGGTGCTAAGCGATCGTTATTCATGGCTAAACACATTGAACAACCGGGTAATCGCCATTCAAATCCAGCTTCAATAAAAATCTTATCTAAGCCTTCTGCTTCCGCTTGTGCTTTGACTTGCTCGGAACCCGGCACAATTAAGGCTTGAACATGGGGAGCCACTTTTTTACCTTGTGCGACTAACGCTGCGGCACGTATATCTTCAATACGCGAATTGGTACACGAACCAACGAACACTTTATCCACCTTGTAATCAGAGAGCATTTTCCCAGCGTCTAACCCCATATAAGCTAATGCTTTTTCTGCGGAGTTACGCTCAACGGGATCGGTAAAGTCGTTTGGTGATGGAATCGGTTGATCGATAGCAATCACTTGTCCGGGGTTGGTTCCCCAAGTAACTTGTGGTTTGATTTCACTGGCATCAAGGATCACTTCCGCATCAAATTGCGCATCTGGATCGGTTTTTAGTGTTTGCCAGTATTTTATAGCGTCATCCCAATCACGACCTTGTGGCGCAAACTTGCGACCTTTAATGTAATTAAAGGTCGTTTCATCAGGGGCAATTAAGCCAGCTTTTGCGCCGAGTTCAATCGCCATATTGCAGACAGTCATTCGACCTTCCATGGAAAGGTCTTGAATGGCTTGCCCACAGAACTCAACCACATAACCAGTGCCACCCGCAGCGGTAGTTTTGCCAATGATGGCTAGCACAATATCTTTAGCCGTGATGCCGGGAGCCACTTTACCCCGCACTTCGATTTTCATCGTTTTGGCACGGCCTTGTTTTAAAGTCTGGGTCGCGAGGACATGCTCGACTTCTGAAGTGCCGATACCAAATGCGAGTGAGCCAAACGCACCATGTGTTGCGGTGTGTGAATCACCGCAAACAATCGTCATGCCTGGTAGCGTGATGCCAAGTTCTGGCCCCATGACATGCACAATACCTTGATATTTATGGTTAATATCATATAAGGTCACACCAAATTCTGCGCAGTTTTTAGCAAGGGTTTGCATTTGAATCCGAGCCATTTCCCCCGACGCATTAATGTCTTTGGTGGTGGTAGAGACGTTGTGATCCATGGTGGCGAAGGTTTTGCTGACTTGACGTACCGAACGTCCTTTTTCACGTAGCCCATCAAAGGCTTGTGGAGAGGTCACTTCATGGACTAGATGGCGGTCGATGTACAAAATCGGCGTTTCTCCCGCAGCGGCAACCACCACATGGGCATCATAAATTTTTTCGTATAAGGTTTTTGCTTTTGACATTGCTTCTTCCTTGAGCTCTTTGAGCCAATGAGAGCCGATCATTGCCGACTTTGAATACTATGCGTTTAGAATATATTGTGCGATAACATCGCCCATTTCTGACGTTGATAGAGCGGGTTTCCCGCTAGCAAGATCGCCAGTTAGTTGTCCTTCTGCAAGCGCTTGGCTAACCGCTGCTTCAATTGATTGTGCAGCTTGCTCTTCGCCTAAACTATAACGGAGCATAAGCGCTGCCGAGAGAATTTGTGCGATAGGATTGGCGATGTTTTTTCCTGCTATGTCGGGGGCACTGCCACCTGCTGGTTCATATAATCCAAATTTGCTTTCGTTGATGCTAGCAGAAGGTAACATGCCCATTGAACCGGTGATCATCGCGCATTCATCGGAGAGAATATCACCGAAGATATTGGAACAAAGCATGACATCAAATTGAGCTGGATCTTTGATTAATTGCATCGTTGCATTATCGATATACATATGTGATAGCTCGATATCTGGATATTCCTTGCTTATTTCTGTTACGACCTCGCGCCATAAAATCGAACTTTGCAATACGTTAGCTTTATCGATAGAGCAGACTTTTTGGCGACGTAAGCGAGCTGATTCAAAGGCGATACGAGCGATTCGTTCGATTTCAAAGCGGTGATACACTTCAGTATCAAAGGCTTTTTCATTCGCCCCTTCTCCTTCGCGCCCTTTGGGTTGGCCGAAATAAATTCCCCCAGTTAATTCGCGTACAACGACAATATCAAAACCTTGAGCGGAAATATCGGCACGTAGTGGTGAAAAAGCTTCTAATCCACGATGAATTTTTGCAGGGCGCAAATTACAAAATAGTTGGAAATGTTTACGTAATGGCAGCAGAGCGCCACGCTCAGGTTGATCATTCGGTGGTAAATGTTCCCATTTTGGTCCACCGACAGAACCAAATAAAACCGCATCGGCTTCTTCACACGCTTTGAGGGTGCTCTCTGGTAGTGGACATCCATGATTATCAATGGCGATACCGCCGACATCATGTTCTTCACGTGTAAAGGTTAATGCATATTTCTGTTCAATCGCATCCAGCACTTTATGAGCTTGCTGCATGACTTCTGGGCCAATGCCATCACCGGGTAAAACGGCGATCCGGTAATTTTTACTTGTCATAGTCGTCCTTCTCTAATTTCTTATTTCAATTGTGTTTGCTAGCGCTAAATTTTATACGGTAGCGATTTTTTTATTCTGCTTTATCTCGGCAATTTGATCCGCTCGATGAATGCTATTGATGACATGAAGCAAGGCTTGTCCTGATGCCTCAACAATATCAGTCGAAACACCCGTACCATGATATTTTCGGCCTTTGTAATTTGCGATAATATCGGCTTGGCCTAATCCATCTTCACCTTCCCCTTTTGCAGTGAGGTCGAACTTATCTAAGACGATTTCATAACCAGTAACACGATAAATACATTGGTAGAGAGCATCGACAGGGCCATTCCCGACCGCTGCTTCACATTTCTCTTCACTACCGCATTGCAGTTTAATCGTTGTAGTGGCCATGACACTACCTGATTGTACGCTGAGGTAGTTTAACTTATAAAAATCATCCTCTTCGCGCAGATTTGAGAAGTGCATTAGCGCTTCTAGATCATAATCGAACACTTGGCCTTTACGATCCGCCAGTTTTAAGAAGTCTTCATATAATGCATCTAGGTTGTATTCGCTTTCTTTATAACCCATTGAATCCATATGGCTTTTAACAGCCGCGCGACCACTGCGGCTGGTTAAGTTCAGCACCTGATTTTTTAGCCCGATCGATTCAGGTGTGATGATTTCATAGGTGTTCTTATTTTTTAATACCCCATCTTGGTGAATGCCCGAAGAATGGCTAAAAGCATTTGCTCCAACAATGGCTTTGTTACTTTGTATTGGCATATTGCATAGCTGACTGACCAATTTACTGGTTCGACTAATTTCTTGGTGTCGAATGTTGGTGCGAACCTGCAAAAGATCTTGGCGAGTTTTTAAGATCATGGCTACTTCTTCTAGAGCACAGTTGCCCGCACGCTCACCAATACCATTAATCGTACCTTCAATTTGGCGGGCTCCAGCTTGAACGGCGGCAATAGAGTTAGCCACAGACATGCCTAAATCATCGTGACAGTGAACAGAAATCACCGCTTTATCAATGTTAGGTACGCGGTTAAACAGGGTTTGGATAATGCCACCAAATGCACTTGGAACGGTATACCCTACGGTATCAGGAATATTGATGGTTGATGCACCGGCATTAATAGCCGCTTCCACCATCCGACATAGATTATCAATCGGGGTTCTTCCTGCATCTTCACAAGAAAACTCAACATCATCAGTATAGTGACGAGCATGCTTAACCGCGTGAACGGCCATCTCTACAACATCGTCATAGCTGCGACGTAGCTTGTCTTGCACGTGGATGGTAGAGGTTGAGATAAAGGTGTGAATACGAAAAGCCTCAGCCACTTTTAATGCTTGTGCAGCGGCATCGATGTCTTTCTCTACCGCTCGAGAAAGAGCACAAATTCGGCTGTTTTTAATATGTTTGGCGATCGTTTGAACGGATTCAAAATCCCCGGGAGAGGAAACAGGAAAACCGGCCTCAATGACATCGATTCCTAGTCGTTCAAGAGCATAGGCGATTTGTAGTTTTTCTCTTACTGTAAGGCTGGCAGACAATGCCTGTTCACCATCACGTAATGTGGTATCGAATATAATAACTTGATCGCTCATATAGGCTCCCTGATCTCGACAGTTAATCGTTTACTTCCTGAATATACTTATAAAAAAACCCGCATCTCGATGCGGGTTTTATGTAATCTTGTGTGCTATTTTTCTTCCACAATCTACCCGCGCGAATGGTTCACGATAAGGAGTAGGCCCAGCAGGAGAGAAAAACGTGATGTCATCAGTAACATTCCACACAATTAAGTTAACAAATTAGTACCGCACTCAACCTGACACGTCAACCATTAAGTTGATTTTTTATTCATATCGGATCATTTTCTCAGAAATATATATCGACTATAAATGAAGTAAATTCATCGATTCACCAAAAAACAGTCACGGATCTGTCATCTCTCTTACCTATGTTGAAAGGGTAGAACTCAATCAAGGAGGTGAGGCATGCGTACCCTCGAACCGATTGCTAAATTAGATTTGGCCTTTTCTATTATTTGTCTACATCACAAGTTTAATCAGCCGGTGGCTCGATTTAGCAAAGCGATCTCTCATACCGGAGATGGGCATCTATACCTTATTTTTGGGTTGCTCGCTTGGACAACGGATGGCTCAAATGGGATGAATTTTTTAACGACTGGGCTTATTGCATTTGCCATAGAATTACCTGTGTATTGGGCACTTAAAAATAGTGTCCAACGCCGTCGACCGGAAGAATTCTCACCATTGTTAACGGCTTTTATCACCCCTTCCGATCGGTATAGTTTACCGTCAGGGCATACCGCCGCGGCTTTTCTTATGGCGATCTTAATTGGTCATTTTTATCCTTCGTTGTTTTTGGGTGCTTTATTATGGGCAGGCGTGATTGGCTCTGCTCGTATCTTATTAGGCGTACATTTTCTCACTGACGTTATCATTGGTGCGATGCTTGGCACCAGCTGCGCCATGCTATCACTTTCGCTTATGGAGGGCTGGATGTGAGAATTTTATACGGTGTGCAAGGGACAGGAAATGGCCATATCAGTCGAGCGAGAGCGATGAGTCAAGCTTTTACAAAACACAAAGTATCGATTGATTTCTTATTTTCAGGAAGAGAAAAAGCGGATTATTTTTCCATGGAATGTTTTGGTGATTTTTATACTCGGCGAGGGCTGAGTTTTATCACGGTACGAGGGAAAGTCAGCTACTTAAAAACTGCGATGCGAACCAATCTGTGGGCTTTTTTACAGGAAGTGGATCAGTTAGATCTGGATGGTTATGATTTAGTCATTAATGATTTTGAACCCGTCAGTGCATGGGCAGCAAAGCGTCAAGCGGTTCCTTGTATTAGTTTGAGTCATCAAAATGCTTTTCGTTATTCGGTTCCACTTAAAGGCATAACTTGGCTTGATCATATAATTTTGCAGTATTTTGCTCCGGCTGATCACCATTTAGCTCTTTATTGGTATCACTTTAATCAAGCGATTCTTCCTCCGATTGTAAATACCCACTTATCATCAGGTGGCGGCAATGAGCACTTTATTTTAGTGTATTTACCTTTTGAGGAAATACATCAAGTGTGTGAATTATTGAGCCGTTTTTCTCATCATCGGTTTATTTGTTACCATCCAACCGTCTTGGATCACGCTATTGTGGAAAATATTGAATTAAAACCTTTATGTCATCGTGCTTTTCATGAGCATTTACACCGTTGTAATGGCGTTATTGCCAATGGTGGATTTGAGTTACCTTCTGAAGCGTTATCTCTGGGTAAAAAACTACTATTAAAGCCGCTTTCCGGTCAGTTTGAACAGCAAAGTAATGTGGCAACATTGGATCTACTAGGCTTAGCGAGTACGATGGATTTTTTAGATGCTTCTGTTATTGGCCGGTGGCTGAATGAGAAGCAAGCTGAACGGGTCAATTATCCGGATGTTGCTAATGCGGTAGCCGATTGGGTGATAAATGGCGCATGGAACGATCACTCAGCGTTATGTGATACGCTATGGAAACAGGTCGATTTTCCTGACTATGCTGCGATTAATTCGCTATGAGTTATATGATCTTTCTTATCTTATCTTTATGGTGAATGTTAAAATTTTCCATCCTTATATTTATTTGTCTCATCAATGCTTTGTAAAAAACCATCACTAAAATATTTTTATCTTTTTTTATGAAAAGTTAATATTTTGAAAAATATTGACTTTTTTTCTAATCGGGTAAAATTTACTGACTTTTTATCAATCGTGTTGCTATTCAACAAATGAATGGTTGATAGTACAACTCAACCAGAAGTTATCTGGACACCCAATAATCTAATTTTCTATTCGCCAATCTGATTTGAATTGGTCACCTGTGACGAATTGAATAATAACAAGAGGCGTACTTCATGCTTAATAAAAAAGATCCCGTAAGCGCGATTGCTAGCTATCGTATGGAAAGCACGTTACGTAGTGTGGATTTAAATCTGCTCACGGTTTTTGATGCGGTAATGCAAGAGCAAAATATTACACGTGCAGCTCATAATTTGGGTATGTCACAACCTGCGGTCAGTAATGCAGTCGCCCGACTCAAAGTTATGTTTAATGATGAGTTATTCATGCGCCAAGGACGTGGTATTCAGCCGACTCAGCGTGCACGACAACTGTTTGGCCCGATTCGTCAAGCACTGCAATTAATTCGTAATGAACTACCGAGCTCTGTGTTTGCTCCAGAAACCTCAACGCGTTTGTTTAAATTGGCTATTTGCAGCCCTTGTGATATCCGCTTTGCACCAAAAATTATGACGAGTATCCATCAACAAGCCCCTCATGTTCAGTTACATTTAGATGCTGAGTTTGATCGAAAACTAGCAGAACGGATGCGTTATCAAGAAATTGATTTCGTGATTGATTATGCTTGTTTTGACGCACAAGGCTTTTCTAGTACAGAAATATTTCAAGACGAACTTGTTGTTGTGACTGCAAAATCTCACCCACGGATCCAAGGTAGTGTGACTCGAGAAGGTTTAGCCATGGAGCAACATGCCAAGCTTTCTAAAGTACATGGGCAACGCAGTTTTTCTGAACAGGCCTATCGAGATCTCGATTGTCACCCGAGTTATGAAGGAACCAGCCTGAGTAATGTGCTTTATGTGGTAGGGCAATCGGAATTGGTGACAATCGCCCCTCGTTGGATGGTGGAGCACGCAGCGAATAAATCGCAGTTACAAATACTGGCTTTCCCATTTGACAATGCTAGTATCAGCGGTTATTTAAGTTGGCATGAGTCGAGTGAGAAAGACAAAGGGCACATTTGGCTACGAGATCAACTTATGGTGATCTGTGGCGAAGTTGTTGCACGGAAGTAATGCTAATTGTTGTTTTATTTTAACCTTAGGTGGGCGAAAGTTCTGACCTGAGGTTTTTTTATTTTAGTTGCCTTGATATTTTGTAAAATTTTGATACGGGTCAGTTGTCTTTTTACTGGTTGAATGTACACTTGTGCGCTCAAAATAGAGCTTACAGGTGTAAGCTAAAGGTAAGAGAAATGGCCAATTTAGATTTTCATATTGTTAAATGCATTAAAGAACAAGTTTCTCTTGGCGGAAATCGTATCGCGTTACGGCATAAAGTCGGTAAAGAGTGGCAAGGGATTAGCTGGAAGGAATTTGGCCAGCAAATTGATCAGGTCTCTTTAGCTTTATTATCTTTTGGCTTAAGTGTGCAAGATAAAATAGGTATTTATGCTCCTAATATGCCGAAATGGACTATTGCTGATTTTGCTGCCCTGCAAGCAAGGCTGGTGACGGTACCCATTTATCCTACCAATACACCTGAGCAGTCGGCTTATGTCCTACAAAATGCTGATGTGAAAATCCTCTTCGTAGGAGATCAAGCACAATATGATGCCGCCCTATCGATTTTTGAACAATGTGAACAATTGCAGCTGATTGTTGCTATGAATGAACAAGTCGATCTAAAAGGATTTGTGCATGCTTTTTCTTGGGATGATTTTATCGCTCAGGGTTCATCTGTCCAAGAGGTCGAGTTAGCAGAGCGTTTAGCGGCTGCAACCTACGATGATCTTTACACATTGATCTATACCTCAGGCACCACTGGACAACCTAAAGGTGTCATGATTGATTATCGAAATATTGGAGCTCAGCTAGAAGGGCATGATCAGCGGTTAAGCTTATCGAGTGATGACGTATCTTTGTGTTTTTTGCCCCTTTCCCATGTTTTTGAACGTGCTTGGACTTGTTATGTTCTTTATAAAGGCGCGACCAACTGCTATTTGCAAGACGTAAGGCTGGTTCGTGAGGCATTGTCTGAAATCCGCCCCACAGTCATGTGTGCAGTACCACGTTTTTACGAAAAAATCTTCTCTGCTATACATGAAAAAGTAGCAAAAGCTCCCTTTCATCGTAAAGCCTTATTTACTTGGGCTGTCAACATGGGGGCGAAGATGGCGCTATGCAAACAGGAAAAACGTCAGCCATCAGTTTTCTTACGCTATAGCTATGACTGGGCGAATACATTAGTACTATCGAAATTACGCGAATTACTCGGTGGACGAATTCACTTTATGCCTTGTGGTGGGGCGAAATTAGATGAAACGATCGGGCGTTTTTTTCATGCTATTGGCATTAATGTGAAGCTTGGCTACGGTATGACAGAAACCACGGCGACGATCTCCTGCTGGGATGACGATGTGTTTAATCCTGATTCGATTGGATTATCCATGCCGGGCGTTGAAATTAAAATTGGCGAGAACAACGAAATTTTAGTTCGTGGGCCGATGGTCATGCGTGGCTACTATAAAATGCCGGAAGAAACCCAGCAAACTTTTGATGAACAAGGCTTTTTAAAAACAGGTGATGCTGGTCATATTGATGAGTATGGTCACCTTTTTATCACCGATCGTATTAAAGAATTAATGAAAACCTCTGGTGGAAAATATATAGCACCGCAAGTTGTAGAAGGGGCGATTGGTAAAGATCACTTTATCGAGCAGATTGCGGTCATTGCTGATACTCGTAAATTTGTATCCGCCTTGATCGTTCCTTGTTTTGATACGCTTGAATCATATGCTAAAGAGTTGAACATCAAATATCATGATCGGATAGAATTACTTAAGCACAGCCAAATTGTTGAGTTATTTGAAAAACGCGTGAACGATCTGCAGCAAGGATTGGCAAAATTTGAACAAGTAAAGAAATTCAAATTGCTGCCAAAAGCCTTTTCTATGGATCAAGGCGAGCTTACACCGACGCAAAAGCTGCGCCGTAAAGTGATTAATGATCGGTATCAACAGGAAATCGAAGAGATGTATCACGATAAGCCAAAAGATTAACCACGTTTTATTCCATCGACCTATTATGCTGTTTTTTAGATAGGTCGATGATTTTGCTCCTAAACGGCCTTTTTCCTCCCTTTTGATGCGTTCCGCTATAAAATTTTTCTCTTTTTTTTAACAAGTTAATCATTTTTATCTCTAGTTTTAAACGTTTATCCCACATTGAATCCTAATTATCGGTTTTTTCCCCTATATTGCTAAAAATGTCCCGATTGAGCAGTTAGACCGAATAAAAATAAAGGGGTAAAGTTGTGATGTTACCTAGCACAGGTTATGACCTGTGCAGGACATAGCCGAAAGCGGAGTGTTTTCGAATTAGGCTACGAATAAGCCCTAAACTATGTAAAACCTATCTCATTCACGGACCTTGTGATGAGAAAAAGGTAAGGAGAAAAATGACAATGTTACCCAGTACTGCAATGTTATCTGGTGCAGAGATGGTGGTTCAATCTCTCATCGAAGAAGGTGTAGAACAGATTTTTGGTTATCCAGGCGGCTCGGTACTTGATATCTACGACGCTTTGCACGAAAAAACCGATAAGATTAAACATGTTCTTGTTCGTCATGAGCAAGCGGCAACTCATATGGCAGATGGCTATGCTCGAGCGACAGGGAAACCGGGCGTAGTATTGGTTTGCTCAGGACCTGGAGCCACGAATACCGTTACTGGTATTGCCACCGCTTATATGGACTCCATTCCTATGATTGTGATTTCTGGTAACGTTGCGACCAACTTAATCGGTAATGATGCTTTTCAGGAGTGCGATATTGTGGGAGTGTCTCGCCCTATCGTAAAACACAGTTTTTTGGTGAAAGACGCGCAGGATATTCCTGAAACGATTAAAAAAGCTTTTTTTATTGCCTCAACGGGCCGCCCTGGCCCGGTTGTGATTGATCTTCCTAAAGATGTAATGAATCCGCTGATCAAATTTCCGTATCAGTATCCACAAACCATACAAATGCGTTCGTATAATCCGACAACGTCTGGGCATAAAGGGCAAATTAAGAAAGGGTTAAAAGCACTATTAGCTGCAAAAAAACCGGTACTATATATTGGTGGTGGCGCGATTATTTCACAAGCAGATAAGCAAATTCGTCAACTTGCGCAAGCGTTAAACTTACCCGTTGTGAGTACATTGATGGGGCTGGGAGCTTTCCCAGGGACACATAAAAACTTCCTCGGTATGCTTGGTATGCATGGTGTGTATGAAGCCAATATGGCGATGCATCACGCTGATTTGATTTTTGGGATTGGCGTACGGTTTGATGATCGAACGACGAATAATCTGGAAAAATATTGCCCGAATGCCAAAGTCATGCAAATTGATATCGATCCTTCTTCGATCTCGAAGAACGTGAAAGTTGATTTACCTATCGTGGGTTCTGCGGATAAAGTTTTAGCAAACATGCTGACATTGCTCGAAGAACAAGCGGAAGGAAACGATAGTCAAGCGATAGATCAATGGTGGCTTGATATTCAAAGTTGGCGTGATCGGCAATGTTTAAGTTATGAGCCATCTGTCGATCGAATCAAGCCTCAGCAAGTGATTGAAACATTATTTAAGCTAACCAAGGGCAAGGCGTATATCGCCTCGGATGTGGGGCAACATCAAATGTTTGTGGCGCTCTATTATCCTTTTGATAAACCTCGCCAATGGATTAACTCTGGAGGCCTTGGCACCATGGGCTTTGGTTTGCCTGCCGGCATGGGAGTGAAATTTGCCTTACCTGATGAGGAAGTCGTGGTAGTGACAGGAGATGGTAGTATTCAAATGAATATCCAAGAACTCTCAACCGCTCTGCAATATGGCATTCCGGTTAAGATCATTAACTTAAATAACCGCTTCTTAGGTATGGTAAAGCAATGGCAGGATATTATTTATCAGGGGCGTTATTCTAACTCTTATATGAGTTCTGTTCCTGATTTTGCTGCTATTGCCGAAGCTTATGGTCATGTAGGGGTTCGAATTACTAATCCAAGTGAATTAGAACCCCAGCTACAGCGAGCGTTAGACATGAAAGATCGCTTGGTGTTTGTGGATATTCATGTTGATGAAACCGAGCATGTTTATCCGATGCAGATTAAAGGCGAAGGAATGGATAAAATGTGGTTAAGCAAAACGGAGAGAACTTAATATGAGATACATTATTTCATTATTACTAGAAAACCAGCCGGGAGCGTTATCACGGGTGGTTGGATTGTTCTCTCAGCGTGGCTATAACATTGAAACGCTCAACGTGTCTCCAACGGATGATGAAACATTATCGCGCCTGACGATCACCACGACATCCGATGAAATGCAACTCGAGCAGATTCAAAAGCAACTGCATAAGTTAATTGATGTATTAAAAGTACAGGAAGTTTCGGAGTTTGAGCATATTGAGCGTGAATTGATGCTGGTAAAAGTGAAGGCGAGTGGGTTTGCTCGTGCAGAAGTAAAACGAACGGCTGACATATTCCGAGGGCAAATTGTTGATGTGACTGCCGCGCAATATACCGTTCAGTTAACCGGAACCAGTGATAAATTAGATGCATTTATTGACGCGATTGTCGAAGTTACAGATGTGATTGAAGTCGCCAGAAGTGGTGTGGTTGGGATGACTCGTGGAGAACGAGCATTACGAGGCTAGTCTTTTCCGCCTCCATTGCATATCAATAAAAAACCAGCCGACTTGGGCTGGTTTTTTTATTGTCTATCTTGCCGTTACACGATCAGTGCAAAATACGGGCACGAATCGTACCATCAATGCTCTTCAATTTAGCTAAGGCCTCTGCTGAGCGGGCCGTTTCAACTTCAATCACCACATAACCAATGGTTGCATTGGTTTGCAAATATTGTGCTGCAACGTTAATCCCGTCTTGTGCAAAAATGGTGTTGATCTGAGTCAGAATACCCGGGCGATTTTCATGAATATGCAATAGGCGCGAACAATCACGATGTTGTGGTAGAGATACCTCAGGAAAGTTAACACTAGAGAGCGTTGAACCATTATCGGAGTATTTAGCCAGTTTTCCTGCAACTTCAATTCCAATGTTTTCTTGTGCTTCTTGGGTTGAGCCTCCGACATGAGGAGTCAGCAGGACATTATCAAACTCAATTAAAGGTGACTCAAATGCTTCTTTATTTGAACCTGGTTCTGTCGGAAATACGTCAATAGCGGCCCCAGCAATATGACCAGATGCCAGTGCATCACACAAGGCTGGAATATCAACTACCGTTCCACGAGCGGCGTTAATAAAGATAGAACCTGGCTTCATGCGAGCAAATTCGTCTTTACCCATCATGTTTTTGGTTTCAGGTGTTTCGGGTACATGAAGGGAAATAACATCACACTTATTGAGCAATTCACTCATGGTATGAACTTGTGTTGCATTTCCTAAAGAAAGTTTACTTTCTATGTCATAAAAATAGACTCGCATGCCTAAATTTTCTGCGATGATGCCGAGCTGTGTGCCAATATGCCCATAGCCGACAATACCTAAACATTTGCCACGAGCTTCGTATGAATGATCGGCACTTTTTTTCCAGATTCCGCGGTGAGCCAGGGCATTTTTTTCAGGGATACCACGTAGCAGGAGCAGAATTTCTCCTAATACTAGTTCTGCGACACTTCGGGTATTGGAGAATGGAGCATTAAATACCGGAATACCTCGTTTAGCGGCAGCATTAAGGTTGACTTGGTTGGTTCCAATACAGAAGCAGCCAATCGCAACCAATTTATTGGCCGCATTGATCACTTTTTCTGTCAAATTGGTGCGCGAACGAATGCCAATAAAATGTACATCTTGGATCGCTTCAATCAGTTCTGATTCTTCCAAAGATCCTTTATGGTATTCAATATTGCTATAGCCAGCAGCTTGCAAAACTTCTACTGATGATGGATGAAGTCCTTCAAGGAGTAGGATTTTGATTTTGTCTTTTTCCAGTGAAACTTTGGCCATTATTCTCGTCCTTAAATATGGGATGGTGGGCTAATCAAGCAAACGCCAAGTAAAACGTAGATTATTTAACTTTTTTTATTCAACGCAAACGTTTTCCCTGTGTTGCTACACCCCATTAAACTAACAAATATTTTGTCATTTGGGTAAGGAAATTACGTAATAAGAAATAATTTTCTTATAGAAAAACCGAAAAAAACGGCACTTAGTGTGCCGTTTGTAATCAAATAACAAAAAAGTGTAGTTTTTATCAATCTTATTCTTCGATTTTAGCACCTTGTGCTGTTCCGGTAATGACTACATCGGCTCCACGGTGGGCAAATAAACCATTGGTCACCACTCCGGTGATAGCATTTATTTGGCTTTCGAGCGTTTTAGGATCACGAATTTGTAGATCATGGACATCAAGAATCACATTACCGTTGTCAGTGATAACCCCTTCACGATAAATAGGGGTTCCACCTAATTTTGTTAGCTCTCTTGTGACATAGGAGCGAGCCATCGGGATGACTTCAACAGGAAGCGGGAATTTACCTAAAATATCAACGGCTTTGGTGCCATCAACAATACAAATAAATTGATCAGCAATGGCTGCGACAATTTTCTCACGGGTCAGTGCAGCTCCTCCGCCTTTGATCATGGCTCGCTGAGGATTAATTTCATCCGCCCCATCCACATAAATATCTAACTGATCAATATCATTACAGTCGTAAACTTTGATACCGAGTGCTTGAAGTTTTTCAGTAGAAGCGATAGAGCTGGATACGGCACCTTGAAGGTCATCTTTGATAGAACCCAGTGCATCGATGAAGTGATTGACCGTTGATCCCGTCCCTACGCCAACAATACTGCCTTTTTTTACGTATTTTAGAGCAGCCCAACCGGCGGCTTTTTTCATCTCATCTTGAGTCATGCCTGTCTCCTATCATGGTTTATGAGTTAATGCGTGTGCGGCGCGATTATATACTCAAAAGACACACAGATGTACTGGAGAAGCGGACAATTCATTTAGATTGAGAGAAGCGCGAATATACGTTCCATTGCCAAGAGCGTGTAGGGGTGACAACTTGGGGGAGGGGAATATCCCAGCTTTCAATCGGTAAGGTTTTGACGTATTGGCAATCATGAGCCAGTCCAATCGGTTTGGCTCCTTGACCCGTTTTAAACCAGGTTGAAAGCGTTCGATCATAGTAACCTCCCCCCATACCAAGCCGATGACCTTGTGCATCAAAAGCCACTAATGGCGTACAGATAAGATCTAATTCTTGGGCTGGTTTTACTAGCCACTTATTGAGTTTAGGCTCCATAATGCCATATTTGTTATAAGCCATCGGTGTATCAAGTTGGTAATGTAAAAAGAGCAGGTGCCCTTTAGAAAACGGGTGCAATACGGGAAGATAGACAGATTTTCCTTGGGCCCATAACCAGTGAATGAGTGGCGTGGTGTTGAGTTCACCATCGGTTGAAAGGTACAACGCGATATGTTGGCAGCACGTTAATTCTGGCTGTTTTGCAAAGATATCCACCAAATCTAACCCTGCTTGCCGTTGAGCTTCACGAGACAGTTGATGGCGTCTTTGTCGAATGGATTGACGAAAATATTGACGAGTCGATGACATATTAGGAAACCCCAGAGTGCCGTTGAGGATTGAGGCCCTTGAACCAGCTGGTTCAAGGCGGATTAGCAATGGTTGCCGTAGGCTTCTCGGTACGAGCCGAGCTTGCTCAATAGCAATCGAATACCAACCCTTTGGTGTTGCTTATCGGCTCAGGGACTTACATCCGCTGACGAACACTCCAGGGTAAAACTTTAAGCAGGCTTTAGTGGCCTTGCTGCTGTACTTTATTGAGCGCGGCTTGCAATGAGTTTGCGAGTTCATCAACCCGTCTATTCAATTGCGAGTGTAGATCATCTTGTTTTTGCCGCTCTGTTTGTAATTCGTAGCAAATATTCAATGCTGCGATAGTCAATAACTTAACTTCATTAGTAACTTTAGTACGTTCGGCCATATCTTTCAATCGTTGATCAAGATCTTGTGCGGCACGAACCAGAGAGCTTTCCTGCCCTTTGGGGCAATTAACTCGGGTTATTTTGCCTAATATTTCAACCTCAACGGCTTGATTACTCATGATAAGTGAACTCTATTCGCGCAACTAAAGATGGGTGCAATTGCCAAACCATCGAGGGGCAAACTATAGGTAAAGCGCTATCAAGATTCAAGCTTTTCACGCCGATAAGTCTAAATTGATAGCTAAAAAACTACTTATTGGGCAATTTGAATAAAAGCTAGTCATATGGGCGTTTTCGGTTAATCGTTGAAGTGGTAGGATGGCGTTTATTTACCTAGATGAAGTGATTATGAGTGAAGCGACCTTTCCCAGTTATAACCAATTAGCCAGTGATCTGCAATCGGCCTCATTGGCGATAAATCCTGCTGAACTGCATGGCTTATTAGCTGGAATGTTAGCGGGAGGAGTAACTGTCGATGACGCCAGTTGGCAAGCGCTCATCTTTGATTATACCAATGATGGCTTAGGTTGGCCGCAACAAGCATTAACACAGGTGAAGCAACTGTTTTTAGCAACGCATAGTGAATTGGCAAGCCGTGATTTTAAATTAACGCTATTAGTTCCAGTGAATCATGATGATGAAGCGCTGTATCAGTTTGCTGATGGCGTGGTTGATTGGGTGAACCATTTTATTTCTGGGCTGGGTTTAGCGGCGATAGATCTAACCCGCGCGTCGTCAGACGCCAAAGAGGCGTTACAAGATTTAGAAGAAATTGCCAAATTAGCCATTGATGAAGAAGATGATCTACAGCAACAAGCTCAATTATTAGAGCAAATCATTGAACACATCAAGGCGTGTGTTTTTACGCTGTATATTGAGTTCTGCAAATCTGAACCAGCAGTTAAGCCGATGATTCACTAAGTGAGGTTAGGGTGAGTGACGAGAAATGTTTTGATGTCATCATCGCGGGGGGGGCAATGGCTGGAGCGACACTGGCCCTGGCATTGAATGCCTTGAGCCGAGGAAAGCTGTCTATTGCTGTGATTGAAGCTTTTCAAGTCGATCATCATGCTCATCCCGGTTTTGATGATCGAGCGATCGCTCTTTCTCATGGTACGGTGGCTCTGCTGGAGCAGTGGCAGCTATGGGATGCTATGCGTCCTTTCGCCACTGCCATTACGGATATCCATGTTTCGGATCGTTCTCATGCTGGTATGACAGAGATTCATGCTCAATCTCTTGCGTTGGATGCTTTAGGGTACGTGGTTGAGTTAGCTCGAGTGGGCGCTTTATATGCTGAAAAAATGGCACAATGTGTGAATATTGCCCAATATTGTCCGACTAGCGTGTCCCATATTTCTCGTTCATTAGACTCGGTTTCGGTCACTTTATCGGATAACTCACATCTGGTTGGTAAACTCTTGGTTGCAGCAGACGGTACGAGATCAACCTGTTGCGAAAAATTAGGCATTCCACAACAAGAGCTAGATTTTCATCAGGTGGCGGTAATTGCGAATGTACAAACGAATCAACCTCATCAAGGACGAGCGTTTGAACGTTTTACCACTTCTGGCCCATTGGCCTTACTCCCGATGGATGATAATCGGTTATCATTAGTTTGGTGTGTTTCTGCCTTGGTGGCAGAGCAAATCATGCAGATGGATGATTCTTGCTTTCTGGAACAGTTACAGCGAGATTTTGGCTGGCGTATCGGACGCTTCATCCAAGCAGGCAAGCGTAGTTGTTACCCATTAGCGCTTCGTTATCGTCACAATATAGTTTCTCACCGTTTTGCGATGATCGGCAATGCAGCACAAACTCTTCACCCGATTGCTGGGCAAGGCTTTAATCTTGCTATTCGTGATGTGGCTAGCCTAGCAGAAGAGATCATCAAGAGTGATCAGATTGGTGATTATTCATCATTGAGCCGTTTTCAGCAGCGTCGAACAGCGGATCGTCTGGCCACTATTCAATTGACCTCAACCTTGGTTCATCTTTTTTCGAATGATTGGATGAGCTTTCGTATTGGACGTAATCTTGGCTTAATGGCAATGGATAGTTTCTCATTTTTAAGTATCCCCTTGCTTCAACGCACACTTGGTGTGGTCAATCGATAAAAGGTACAAATTTATGATGCAAAGTGTAGATATTGCCATTGTGGGCGGAGGAATGGTCGGCCTTGCGCTTGCGGCTGCTTTTAAAGATTCAGACTTAAGAATAGCGATGATTGAAAGCCAGCTTCCTCAAGCTGAATTAGATCCGCTACCTGATGTTCGCGTATCTGCATTGAATCGTGCGAGTGAAATGGTGTTAAAAAACGTCAATGCTTGGGACGGAATCATAAAGCGTCGAGCTTCGCCCTATCAAGCGATGGAGGTATGGGAACAAGACAGCTTTGCTCGAATTGAGTTTTGTGCTCAGCAATTAATTCAGCCTAATCTCGGTCATATTGTTGAAAACAGAGTGGTACAACTAGCGTTATTGGATCAAGTGAAACAACAAGCCAATCTAACACTGTTTATGCCCGCGCAGTGTCAAAGTTTAGCAATTGGTGAAAGTGAAGCATGGTTGAGTTTAAGTAATGGACAATCGCTCACCGCCAAGTTAGTTGTTGGAGCAGATGGGGCCAATTCGTGGGTTCGTCGCCAAATGGATATTCCGCTCACCTATTGGGATTATGGCCATAGCGCACTCGTGGCGAATATTCGAACGCATGAACCGCATCAAGGCGTAGCAAGACAGATCTTTACTCCACAAGGCCCCTTAGCTTTTCTTCCTATGTCTGAGCCACACATGAGTTCTATTGTGTGGTCAACAGAGCCGAGCCGAGCCGAGCGTTTAGCCGCGATGGAGGCGTCGGTTTTTAATAAAGCACTTACGGTCGAATTTGATGGTCGACTTGGCTTATGTCAACTTGTCGGTCAGCGGTACACGGTGCCACTCACCGCACGTTACGCTCGTGATTTTGTCGCTGAGCGTCTGGCGTTGGTTGGAGATGCGGCCCACACGATTCATCCACTTGCGGGGCAAGGGGTTAACCTCGGTTTGCTAGATGCAGCGAGCCTAGCGCAAGAGGTGTTATCGGCTTGGCAGCAAGGCTTAGATATCGGCCAGCGGCGAAATTTACGCCGTTATGAACGTTGGCGAAAAGCCGAGGCCGCGAAAATGATAACGGCAATGCAAGGATTTAAAGATTTATTCGCGGGAAGCTATCCTGCGAAGAAATTGATTCGAGGGGTTGGGATGCGTCTTGCAGGGCAAATCCCAGGAGTAAAACAAGAAATAATGCTACATGCTTTGGGGTTAAAAGGTGAATTACCTGAGTTAGCCAAAAGGTAATCGTCTGCTGATGATTATGAGTAATCATTTAACAATAAAAAACTAGGGTTGGCATTTGCCAACCCTAGTTTTTTTAATGTTGATCAAGCATAAGCGCAGCGTAAGCGTCGAATCTCTTGGTTGACTTCATTGACGGTTTGATAATGTCGCTGTTCAGCACGTTCTGGAAGAATCAACTTCCCATTATCAAACTCAAATTTACCGACACCATAGATATAAATTCTTCCTTTAAAAAGACGACTTACGTGTTTAGCTATCATACTCGGTGTATAGCGCTTAAACAGTCTCATACTTCGATCCTTTTTTATTTGTTTAGCTCAGTGTAAGTTAAATCGGTAGGCGATACTGTGATTTCGCCGGATATATCCAAAGTTACAGTTAGTTTTTTCAGTGATTTGTGCTGTTATTAGCAAAATTGGTTCATTCTCTAAATTAAACCCTTTCTTAGTACAATCCTCGCTTGACTCTTCTCCATCCAGGCCATAAGAGAGAAATAGTGTGATGCTTTGATTATTAAGCCAAACCAATGTGACAGTTTTAAGAATAGTTGAATTATAAGTCAATGAGTAATGATGGTGTTAATTGTGTGTAAAAAATCCCACGGGGATCCGTGGGCAAAATGCATGGGCGAGGTATGACGCGCGACATGATTACCTGGCGCTACAAGCGATATTCGCTCTCGCTAGTTTGTTTCATTGGCGGCAATTTATCATGGTCTTTTCAACGGATACGGTTCGTTGAATATCAGCAAACCTTGGTTGACAGAGCTGAATCAAATCTTGTACTGATAGAGCAATGCCTGCTAAAGAAGAGCCACTGCTAATGGTGACAATTGAATGCTGTAAAATGGCATGATCAAATAAAATAGGCATTGATGTTTTAAGGCACAGTGGCGTGACTGTGCCAACCGGATATCCGGTAATTGATTCGACTTGCGAGCGATCGACACAGGTCATTCTCCGCCACTCTAATACTTGACGAACTTTTTTGGGGTCAACTGCAGCATTACCCGGTATGCAGGCTAATGCCAGACGATTTCCCATATCTCGTAGGAGGAGAGTTTTGACCATTTGACTAGCAAGAATACCACGCTGACGCGCGGTTTCTTCAATCGTAATGGTCGCGGTTTGATGAGGTAGTAGCTGGTAGCTAACCTGATGGCTGTCTAGATACTGGGTAATGGCAGTAGAAAACGGCTTATTCATCATCTAACGTATACGGCAGTGGGCAGATAGTCCAGTGAGTTTCAGGTTGTTCAGTGAGTCTCAATTTTGTTTCCGGCTCAAGGTTATTGGGCAGGACAATTAACCCTATCGCCGTTTGGTCGGTAAAGCTGTAATGCGCCATGAGTTCGCCAGCATGACGCCAGTTTTCACCGACCGCACGTTCTAATGAATAGGCTTGTTCGGAAGCGAGTGGTTGCTGAGTATTACCTTGTACGATATACATCGCTCGTTTATTGATACCGCGATACTTGGCTCTGGCTACGGTTTCTTGCCCTGTGTAGCAACCTTTTGTAAAACTAATACCACCAAGCGACTGTAAGTTTAATGCTTGTGGGATGTGTTCATTTTGTTGTGTGTGATGAATGATGGGATAGGCGTGTTGAATATCAAAATAGGTCCAGATGGCAGGATCCACTTTGTTGGCATCACTTTGATTGAGCCACGCTTCAGCCGTTGATTCTTCTATCAGTAATAGCCAGCGTAAAGCATCGATTTTTACTGCGGTACCGTTTGGTAATGGGCGAACATCTTCCCGACTTGAAGTGAAACGATTGATCCATGCCTCTGCTCCTACCCCCATAATACCCAAAGCGATATCGGTGCTTTCTCTGATTTCAACTTTAGAGAAAATGGCGTATTTTTTTAGTTCATGTAGCTCTGCTTCAATGGCCGATTGAGGTTGGAACATGGCGTAGCGATCATGATGATGAAAGAGACGAAAAGCAGACCATACTTTTCCTTTCGCATCACAATGTGCCCCCCAGCAAGATTGTCCTGTTTCTAGGCTGACCACATTACAGGTCACTTGCCCTTGCAGGTAATTTTTTTTATCGTCGCCAGATAACTCAATCACGCCCCAATGGGTTAAGTGACTAATCATTAGCTCTGGGAGTGGTGTACTGTTGGTGATAGCGAGTGTGGTAAATGTATTTTTCCAATTCATATTTTTTACCTGAGTAAGACTCTTTCCGTTATGTTAATCTGGATCAACTTTTTTGTCAGCTTGAACAGGGACTGTGACTAAGCTACTAGTTGAATTTAACATTGGTTGTTACACTTGGCGAAATTAAATATTAAGGTGAGGAAAGCCAATGTACACTACGGAAGAAAAAGCGCGCATCAAATGGGCATGCCGACGTGGAATGCTTGAACTTGATGTAGTTATCATGCCGTTCTTTGAAGAGTGTTTTGAATCATTAAGTAAGACAGAACAGCAAGATTTTGTTTCGTTACTTGAATGTGATGATCCTGACCTTTTTACTTGGATCATGGGACATGGCCGCTCAGAAAATTTGGGTCATGCAGCGATGGTAGACAAAATTGTCGCACATAATCTTAGCAAGGTCCGTTAAGCTTTATTTAAAGCCTTCTTTTCTCGCTCATATCATCGCCTTTTCTCTGTTGGCGGCTCTGGTGTGGGCGATCTTAGCTTCCTCTATTCCACTTGTTGCCAGCATGGCGATGATTGCTTTGCTTTTCTCCTATCCAGTATTGAGTTGGCTCCCCACATCTTTACAAGATGAGATTGAAATCAATTTTTCAGGAGAGTTACGTGTGGGTGACGATGATTTTGTTTTTCATCAGGTCGATTTTCTCTATCGACATCTTTTCTTGATTATTCGAGGTCAAGGGGCGCGTTGGTTATTGTGGCGCGATAGCTGTGATGAATCTGACTACCGACAGCTATTGGTGAAATTAAAACGGGAGCAGTATCGCTCCCATTAATATTATTTGGTTGGTGTCAAAATAGTTGGCCCGCTATTTTCTAGTTGATCGGGATAATCTAACGTATAGTGCAGGCCTCGGCTCTCTTTACGTAGCATCGCACAGCGTACCATCAGTTCTGCCACTTGCAGCAAGTTACGTAATTCCAACAAGTTATTCGACACTCTGAAGTTGCTGTAGTACTCATGCGTTTCTTGCTGTAGCAGTTGAATGCGACGCAGTGCACGCTGTAAACGTTTATCGGTTCGAACAATGCCCATGTAGTCCCACATAAATAGGCGCAGTTCGTGCCAGTTGTGCTGAATAACCACTTCTTCATCCGAGCAAGTGACTTTGCTTTCGTCCCAGTTTGGTAATGAAGGCGGCATTTGTGCACAAGGGTGACGACGAAGAATATCTTGTGCAGCAGACCAAGCATAAACCACACATTCTAATAATGAATTAGAAGCCATACGGTTTGCTCCGTGTAAACCGGTATAACTCACTTCACCAATGGCATACAGTTGAGCAAGATCGGTTTGTCCTTGTTGGTTGATCATTACGCCTCCGCAGGTGTAGTGAGCGGCAGGAACAATCGGTATCGGTTCTTTGGTCATATCAATGCCAAGATCCATCAAGCGGGTGTAAATGGTAGGAAAATGCTTTTCGATAAAGTCGGCTGGTTTATGGCTGATGTCTAAATACATGCAGTCTGCACCTAAGCGTTTCATTTCATAGTCGATGGCACGAGCAACAATATCTCTAGGTGCCAGTTCAGCGCGCTTATCGAAATCAGGCATGAAGCGGGAACCATCAGGGCGGCGAAGGTACGCTCCCTCGCCACGTAAGGCTTCAGTAAGTAAGAAGTTTCGAGCTTCTGGGTGATATAAGCATGTTGGATGGAATTGGTTGAATTCAAGGTTAGCGACTCGGCAACCTGCACGCCAAGCCATAGCAATACCATCACCAGAAGAAACATCGGGGTTTGAGGTGTATTGATAAACTTTAGATGCGCCACCTGTCGCAAGTACCACAAATTTGGCTCGAATGGTTTCAACATGCTCGACGTTACGATTCCAAACATAGGCCCCTATGACTTTATTTGCTTTGCCGCCAATCTTGTCTTCAGTAATTAAATCGAGTGCATTGTAACGTTCGAATAGTCGAATGTTAGGGTGGTTATGCACGTTATCTTGCAAAGAGGTCTGCATCGCCATTCCTGTGGCATCCGCAGCGTGCAGTATTCGTCGGTGGCTATGGCCTCCTTCACGAGTTAAATGATAACGAGGATGTGCATCGTCATCATTCTCTTCTCTGTCAAAAGGAACGCCACCATCAATCAACCACTGAACACAGGCTTTGGCATGCTCAGCAATGAATTGGACGGTCTCTTGATTACAGATTCCGGCACCGGCAATTAAAGTATCTTGAACATGAGATTCGATACTGTCAGATTCATCAAAGACGGCAGCGATACCGCCTTGTGCATAATAGGTTGCCCCTTCACTACGAGGTCCTTTGCTCAATACGATGACATTGCACTGCTCGGCAACTTGCAGCGCTAAGGATAATCCTGCGGCACCGCTGCCGATAACTAATACATCGCATTGATGTTCTCGATTTACGTCCATAAGATGGTTAACTTCCTGAACTCAAAGTAGAGTGTTCCTACTCTAGATTAAAATAAAACACGAATGGTATTCGGGTTATTAGTGGTTTTATTCGGTCAACTCGCGAGTGGATCAAGCTCGGTGAATCCTTTATGTCGCTTGAGATCTCATTCGCATTACCTGCCGTGCAGTCGGCTTGGTTGTCTAGCATGTCGCTCGTGACAATAACGCCAAGCAAGCTAACTTGCAGGTAAAGACAATATGTTATAAATGCTATTGTCTTTTCTAAAGGCTATCCCCACTATGTGCGGGTGTCGATAATTAATTTAGACGAATGCCATACAAGCAAAACGAATTTCCATACGAGAGTTAAGCGGGTTACTGCATAAGACTGCGGTATTAAGGCGAAATATTTTACCTTATACTTGAACTTTTTCTCGTTTATTGAGTCACAATAGTGCTCATGTAGGCAGTGGTGTCAAGACAACATTCTGCATAATTAGAGTCCATATCTGAGAAGGTAAGGGAGATAACAATAGGAGTAACCGCTCGAATGAACGATCAACTGACCGATCAAGTGTTGATTGAGCGAGTTCAGAACGGGGATAAGCAAGCATTCAATCTGTTGGTATTGAGATATCAAAACAAGGTTTGCAATCTTATTTCTAGGTATGTGAGCAATTCTGGAGATGTGGCGGATGTTGCACAAGAAGCCTTTATCAAAGCTTATCGTGCCATCCCAACATTTCGTGGCGAGAGTGCGTTTTATACTTGGCTGTATCGCATTGCTGTTAATACCGCGAAAAATCATATCGTTGCGCAAAGCCGCCGGCCGCCGGCCAACGATGTTGATGCTGAAGAAGCTGAATTTTACGAAGGTGGTAATGCACTCAAAGAAATATCGAACCCTGAAAACATTACGTTGTCCAAGGAATTAAAGCAGGTGATATTTAGCGCAATAGAAGCATTGCCTGAGGATTTAAAAACCGCGATGACGTTGCGAGAGCTGGAAGGCTTAAGTTACGAAGATATCGCAGAAGTCATGGATTGCCCCGTTGGTACGGTGCGTTCTCGTATCTTCCGTGCTCGTGAAGCGGTTGAAAAGCGAATTAAATCGTTTTTATAACGCCGCATAGTGAGCAACAAAAATGGTGAAAATAATGGCTGACAAAGAAAAACTTTCAGCATTCATGGATGGCGAATTGGTTGATAATGTGCTGATACAAGAATTAGAGCACGACTCAGAGAGCCTCGGCACGTGGAAAAATTACCATCTTATTGGTGATGTTATGCGTGGGGATACACCTCAATCTGAATGGAATATCGCTGAAAGTGTCGCTCTGGCATTAGAACATGAACCAGTACATCGCTCGTTCACCAGCTCTGAGCGTATCACTGATCTGCACTTGGCGAAACTAGAGGCTCAGCCTAAGGTTAGTCAAGCTCGTCGCCAGTTGCCTACTTGGTTTAGCCAACTCGGGCAAGTGGCGATTGCTGCGAGTGTGTCACTTGCTGTCATCATTGGTGTGCAACAATATGGTGGCAATGAAGCTACCAGCGCACAAGAAGCGCAGCTACCTGTGCTACAGACGGTGCCATTTGCGGGTAGTGCCGAACCGGTCAGTTTGACCCGAGATTCAGTCGCAAGGCATGGTAGCAGCGAAGCGAATATGCAAGAACAACGTCGTCGTATCAATGCATTATTGCAAGACTATGAACTACAGTTGAGACTCAATAGTGAGAATTTGACCTCTCACCCTGACCCAGTTGAAACGGTAATTGAATGAAAAAATTTCTGATCAGTGCGTTGACACTGTTCAGTCTGAATGTAACGCCGGCCTTTGCAGAAACGCCTTCTGCAGAGGCTTTGTTGCATCAGATGAACGAAGCCAGTCAACAGCTTAATTATGAGTTGTCTTATATTCTGATTAAGAAAAATAGCATAGAACCTTTGCTTTACCGCCATGCTCATCAAGAGAGCCAACAGTTCGCTCATCTTATTTATTTGAGTGGCCCAGTACGCGAAGTGATTCGTCGCGGTAATGAAGTCAGTTATGTTGAACCGGGTGTTGAGCCTTTTACGATTGAATCCGGTAACATGGTGGCTCCGACGATTCCTATGCTCAATAGTGATGTCGCACAACTTAGCCAATATTATGATTTTGTAAAAATGGGCCGCGCGCGTGAAGCTGGAACAGCTTGTCAGGTTCTACGTATTGTGCCCAAAGATGGCCTCCGTTACTCTTATGTTTTGTGGATCGATGAACACAGTGCACTACCTCTGCGTGCCGACTTAGTCGATCGTGATGGTGAAGTATTAGAGCAGTACCGTACTATTTCGTATTCGATTAACGATAAATTGGCCTCTTTGATGGCCGGATTAAATAATGTTCAACTGCCAGAGGTATTATCTTTACCTAAAGGTAATATCCAAGAAACATTCTGGACTGTCGGGTGGAAGCCAGAAGGTTTTCAACCACTTGAGCTGAATCGTTATCGTATGGCAATGACCGAGCGTTTGGTGGAAAGCCAGATGTTTTCCGATGGGCTGTTTAATTTTTCTGTCTATGTATCGAGTCGTGATAATCATTCACTAAAAGGGCAGTTAGTCCGTCAAGGGCGTCGCACGGTGCATAGTTTTGTCAGTGGAGAGAACGAAGTGTCGGTGGTGGGTGATATTCCTCCCGCAACCGCACAGCGTATTGCCCAATCGGTGATTTTTGAACATGCCGGAGTAAAAAATCAATGATGACTGCACTGGCAACCGTGACAGCGGTGGAGCGTCATGCACTAGGTTATTGGGTCGATCTGAGTTGTGAGCAACAAACGAGTTGTAGCCATTGTCAGTCGTCTAAGAGTTGTGGTACGGGGATGGTTTCTAAAGCGCTAGGCAATAAAGCATTAGCTTGGCGCTTAGACAGTGAAAAGCCAGTGTCAACAGGGCAAGTGGTAGAAATTGGCTTTCCAGAAAAAAGCTTATTGCAATCGGCGGCTTTGGTTTACCTTGTGCCGCTATTTATGATGATCGTCGGTGCACTGATCGCTGAAATTTGGCTTGCTCCTTGGCTAAGTATGGGGGAAGGTGTCGTGATCGGCTGTGCTTTGCTTGCTATGATATTTGGCGTGATGCTGGCGAGATATTATTCAACCCGTTTATCAAAAAATTCCGTTCAACAAGTGATACTATTGCGAGTACTAGGACAGCCTATTCTTTAAATTATGGTGCGAAGCCTAGCGAAATTCGGTAGAATCGGCCAACTTAATTGAAATACCACCTCGGTGGTGTTTTTTATTCCCTAATCAGCAAAGAGTTTAGTCATCCCAAACCTATGAAGCACATTCGTAATTTTTCGATTATCGCCCACATTGATCATGGTAAATCGACCTTATCCGACCGTTTAATCCAAGTATGTGGTGGGTTGAGCGATCGTGAAATGGCAGAACAAGTTCTTGATTCAATGGATCTTGAACGTGAGCGTGGTATCACCATTAAAGCGCAGAGTGTGACTCTCGACTACCAAGCTAACGACGGCGAAACTTATCAACTAAACTTTATCGATACGCCAGGGCATGTGGATTTCTCTTATGAGGTCTCTCGTTCTCTAGCTGCTTGTGAAGGCGCGCTTTTGGTGGTTGATGCCGGTCAGGGAGTGGAAGCTCAGACACTGGCTAATTGCTATACCGCGATCGAAATGGATCTTGAGGTGGTGCCTATCCTCAATAAAATTGATTTACCGGCAGCAGAGCCTGAACGAGTGGCAGAGGAAATCGAAGATATTGTTGGTATCGACGCTGTTGATGCTGTTCGTTGTTCAGCTAAAACTGGGCTCGGTGTTGACGAAGTGCTAGAGAAAATTGTTTCCGCCATTCCCGCACCCGAAGGCGATCCTGATGCTCCGTTACAAGCGCTTATTATTGACTCCTGGTTTGATAATTATTTAGGGGTTGTTTCTTTAGTGCGGATTAAAAACGGTAGCCTGAAGAAAAACGATAAAATCAAAGTGATGAGTACTGGGCAAATCTGGGGGGTTGATCGTATTGGTATTTTCACGCCAAAACAGGTTGATACTTCTGGGCTGAATACTGGAGAAGTTGGTTGGGTCGTTTGTGGTATTAAAGACATCCTTGGCGCACCCGTGGGGGATACCTTAACGCTGGCTAAAAATGGTTGTGAAAAACCACTACCTGGGTTTAAAAAGGTTAAACCCCAAGTCTATGCTGGGTTGTTCCCCGTCTCTTCAGACGATTATGAAAACTTCCGTGATGCATTAGGAAAACTCAGCCTCAATGATGCCTCGTTGTTCTATGAACCAGAGACATCGGCAGCACTAGGTTTTGGTTTCCGCTGTGGCTTCTTAGGTATGCTACATATGGAGATCATTCAAGAGCGTTTAGAACGAGAATATGATCTTGATTTGATCACCACGGCACCAACGGTGGTGTATGAAGTTCTCAAAACCGATCACGAAATGCTTTATGTGGATAGTCCGGCTAAGTTACCTGCTATCAATGATATCGAAGAAATTCGTGAGCCGATTGCTCGTTGTAATATTCTTGTGCCTTCCGACTATCTTGGCAGTGTGATTACCTTATGTGTCGAAAAACGTGGCACACAAGTCGATATGGTCTACCATGGCAACCAAGTGGCGTTGACTTATGATATTCCAATGGCCGAAGTTGTGCTTGATTTCTTTGATCGTTTGAAGTCAACCTCGCGCGGTTATGCGTCATTAGATTATGGCTTCCAACGTTTCCAAGCGTCCGATATGGTTAGAGTCGATGTATTGCTTAATGGTGATAAAGTCGATGCACTAGCTATTATTACTCATAAAGACCAGGCACAAACACGTGGCCGTCAGTTGGTGGAGAAAATGAAAGAATTCATTCCTCGCCAAATGTTTGATATTGCGATCCAAGCGGCTATTGGTAATCATATTATTGCTCGTTCAACCGTTAAGCAGTTGCGTAAAAACGTCTTGGCCAAATGTTATGGCGGTGATGTGAGCCGTAAGAAAAAATTATTGAAAAAACAAAAAGAAGGTAAAAAACGCATGAAGCAAATTGGTAATGTTGAATTACCACAAGAAGCGTTTTTAGCCATTTTACATGTTGGTAAAGACTAGCTATTTTGATGCGATAGAGCGATCCAGTAGCAACTCTCAAGTGAAAGGGTCTTGGCTCTTTCACTTTCGTATTTTTAGATAAGGGAAGGTAATGGCGAATACATTTTCACTCATGCTGGTGATCGTGACTCTTGTCACTGGGATTATCTGGGCACTTGAGAAATGGCTGTGGAAGAAAAAGCGCCAGCAGCGCTTTGCTGAGCTTAAAGTTGATGCTCAAGCCAGTGAGCTAAAACAAGCTACGCAACCTTGGTGGGTTGAAAATTCAGTCTCTATCTTCCCTGTTATCGCCTTTGTACTGATTCTCCGTTCATTTATTTTTGAACCTTTCCAGATCCCTTCGGGATCGATGATGCCAACCTTATTAGTAGGCGATTTTATTCTAGTTGAAAAGTATGCTTATGGATTAAAAGATCCGGTTTGGCGTACGCAACTTGTGGAAACGGGCAAGCCAGAACGTGGTGATGTTGTGGTCTTTAAATACCCACCCAATCCTAGTGTTGACTATATAAAACGAGTGGTCGGCATGCCGGGTGATATCGTGCGCTACAGTACAGAAAAAGAAATTTGTATCCAATCACCGAATACAACTGATTGCCAGCCAGTTAAATTATCTAATGTGGTGGAAAGTGAGTTTATGCAAAGCCGCATTCCACTGATTCAAATGGATGAACAATTGGGTGAAAAAGCTCATAATATCTTAATTAATCCGTTGCGGATTGATAATGTACAAGATTACCACCCTCGTGCGGGAGTGAATGAGTGGGTGGTTCCACAAGGACACTATTTTGTCATGGGTGATAACCGTGACAACAGTGCTGATAGCCGTTTTTGGGGCTTTGTTCCAGAAGAAAACTTAGTCGGTAAAGCCGTTGCGATTTGGATCAGCTTTGAGTTTGATCGCAGTCCAGACAGTTTGTTACCAACTTGGATTCCAACCGGCGTGCGCTTTAGCCGCATCGGTGGCATTAATTAGGCAGTTATACTGGCCCGTAACACATCGAGAGAGCATGAATTCTCCAATTAATAGATTAGAAACAAAGCTTTGTTATCAATTTAATGATGCGACGCTGATTGAGTTGGCACTGACCCATCGCAGTGCCAACGGAAAACATAATGAACGTCTTGAGTTTCTGGGCGATTCAATTTTAAGTTTTGTCATTGCTGATGAGCTATATCATCGTTTTCCTAAGATTAATGAAGGCGATATGAGCCGTATGCGTGCAACGCTAGTACGTGGTAATACATTAGCGGAATTAGGCCGAGAGTTTGGCTTAGGAGATTACTTAAAATTAGGTCCAGGTGAGTTGAAGAGCGGTGGTTTCCGTCGTGATTCGATTTTGGCTGACGCAGTAGAAGCTATTATAGGCGCAATATATTTAGATAGTGATATCGAGATGGTTCGCACCATTATCTTGGGTTGGTATCAAAGCCGATTAGAGGCAATTGAACCCGGTGTATCACAAAAAGATCCAAAAACACGCTTGCAAGAATTCTTGCAAGGAAGAAGAAGCCCACTACCGCTGTATAATGTGACTCATATTAAAGGTGAAGCACATAATCAACAGTTTACGGTATCGTGTACAGTGGCCGGTATTGCTAAGCCGGTGATCGGGAAAGGAACTAGCCGTCGTAAAGCGGAGCAAGCCGCCGCAGAAATCGCTTTGGAGCAATTAACTCATGGCTGATAAAGAATTCGATCTCGACGCGTATTTTGCGTCTCACGGTGAAGATGCCTCATCTTCTTCTTTGCCGGACAATCAACACTGCGGATTTATCGCGATTGTGGGCCGCCCTAATGTAGGTAAGTCGACATTACTGAATAATATTTTAGGGCAGAAGATCTCGATTACATCGCGCAAACCTCAAACAACACGCCATCGAATTATGGGGGTCGATACGCGTGGTGACTACCAAGCGATTTATGTTGATACTCCTGGACTGCACATTGAGGAAAAACGAGCGATCAACCGCTTGATGAACCGCGCGGCAAGTAGCTCGTTAAGTGATGTTAACTTGGTGTTATTTGTCGTGGATGGAACGCATTGGACGGCTGACGATGAAATGGTTTTGCATAAATTACAACAAGCCAATTTCCCTGTCGTGCTTTGCGTTAATAAAGTCGATAACGTAAAAGATCGTAATGAAGTGATGCTGCACATGCAATCGCTGTCTAAATTAATGGACTTCGTTGATGTGGTGCCGATTTCAGCAAAGCATGGCAAAAATATCGATGTGCTACATAAGCACGTGCGTAGCCATCTTCCTAAAGCCGTTCATCACTTTCCTGAAGAGTATGTCACGGATCGTTCTCAACGTTTTATGGCATCAGAAATTATTCGTGAAAAACTGATGCGTTTTACCGGTGAAGAACTGCCTTATTCTGTGACGGTAGAAATTGAACGGTTTGATTACAACCCTGAAACGGATGGTTTTCATATCAATGCACTGATCTTAGTTGAACGTATTGGGCAAAAGAAAATGGTGATCGGTAAAAAGGGTGAGAAAATTAAAACCATCGGTCGTGAAGCTCGGTTAGATATGGAAGAATTATTTGGCCGTAAGGTTTATTTAGAAACCTGGGTTAAAGTTAAATCTGGTTGGGCTGATGATGAGCGTGCTTTGCGTTCACTTGGTTATATTGATGATCTTTAACGATAATATTTGATTATTCACTCATAGGTGAGTCACGATGGTTGGGGGCGCTATGCTTGATGGTTTTCAGCGTTGCTTTGTTTTACATCGTCGCCCCTATAGTGAATCGAGCTTGATTTTAGACATCTTTAGTGAAGAGTTTGGTCGTTTATCCGTAATGGCAAAAGGCGCGAGAGGGAAACGATCAAACTTGAAAGGTGCACTACAACCTTTCACGCCACTGCTTTTGAAATGGTCAGGTAAAAGTGCAATGAAAACCCTGCGCCAAGCTGAGCCGATCAGTTTAGGGCTTCCCCTCAATGGCATTCATCTCTATTCTGCAATGTATGTTAATGAGTTAATTGGGCGCATTCTTGTGCCTGAAGTGCCAAGCCCTGGGTTATTCCATGATTATCTTTTTGCTCTGACAGAACTGGCGCAAAATAACAATCCAGAACCGGCATTACGCCGTTTTGAATTAGCCTTATTATCATCAATGGGTTATGGGATTGATTTTCTTCATTGTGCGGGAACGGGAGAACCTGTTGATCCCAACATGACTTATCGATATCGAGAACAAAAGGGATTCATTGCATCGGTTCGGCGCGATCATTTAACTTTTTATGGCGATGAATTGATCGCCATTAGCGAACGCCGTTTTACCACGAAAGCACAATTACAAGCTGCCAAGCGCTTTACACGCATAGCGTTAAAGCCATACCTTGGCGGGAAACCGTTAAAAAGTCGGGAGTTATTCCGGCAAACAACGCTATCTAGAGCACGGAGTATAGGAACATGAGCTCAATTCTTTTAGGTGTTAATATCGACCATGTTGCCACACTACGCAATGCGCGTGGCACTCGTTATCCCGATCCCGTTCATGCGGCTGAAATAGCAGAACGAGCGGGTGCTGATGGCATCACGGTTCACCTGCGAGAAGATCGTCGCCATATTCAAGATCGAGATGTGCGTATTTTACGTGAAACGATCCAAACGCGTATGAATTTAGAAATGGCGGTCACGGATGAGATGGTTGAAATCGCCTTGCAAACCAAACCTGAATTTGTTTGTTTAGTTCCAGAAAAGCGTGAGGAATTGACAACCGAAGGCGGGTTAGACGTTGTCGGCCAACTGGCTAAGATCAAAGCAGCGACCGAAAAATTGACCGCAGCGGGAATTAAAGTTTCCCTCTTTATTGATGCAGATAAAGAGCAGATCGATGCAGCTAAAGCGTGCGGCGCACCTTTTATTGAGCTACATACCGGGCATTATGCGGATGCCATTTGTGATGATGAACAGCAAAGTGAACTGAAAAAAATCGCCGCCGCTGCGGCCTATGCTGATGATCAAGGCATTACCGTCAATGCGGGGCATGGGCTGACTTATCATAATGTTTCTGCGATAGCCGCTATTCCCGAAATCTACGAATTGAATATTGGCCATTCCATTATTGGTCGCGCACTCTTTGATGGCTTAGACAAAGCGGTCGCCGAGATGAGATGCATAATGCAATCTGCCCGTAAATAGGTTAAATGACATTATGGCGATCGTCGGACTTGGAACAGATATAACGGAGATCGTTCGTATCGAAAAGGCATTATCACGTAGTGGTGATGCCTTTGCTGCGCGTATTTTAACGCCAGATGAATTGATGGTATTTGATGCGTTAAAACAAAAAGCCCGTTACTTAGCCAAACGTTTTGCCGCCAAAGAAGCTGCCTCTAAAGCTTTAGGAACGGGTATCGCTCATGGCGTTAGTTTTCAAGATTTCCACATCAATAATGATGTGAATGGAAAACCTTTGTTGATTCTGAGCGGTAAAGCGGCTGAATTTGCCTCGGCCGCTCAGGTTACTTCAATCCACCTTTCTCTGTCTGATGAGCGCCACTACGCTTTGGCGACGGTTATTTTTGAGTCCAATGCTTAAGGTTATGTTGGTGATGGAATGTAGTTTTTGGCTTGGGCTAATACCTTCTCCATCTCATCTTGTAACTCAAATAGTTCTGGCTCTATATCGCTAATAATACTGCCTGAACGTAGCATTTGTTCTAGTGATGCACACACGGTTTTAAGTGATGGTACACCACTGTATGAACAGCTACCATGCAGTTTATGAATGTGGTGTAGTAAGTCGTCAATTGGGTATGAGGCTTCTGCTAATGCTTGCTCGATGACTTGGGCAACTTCTGGAATATAATCAAGCAAAAGAGAGAGCATTTCTTGTGCGAGTGCACTTTTCCCTGCCGCTTGCTTTAAAGCGAGATCCCAGTCGATAACGGGTTTGATCGCCATTGATGGTGCGGTTGTTGCTGGTGCTAGCGCTGTTCCCGACAAGGGGAGGGGGACGAATGTATCGACCGTTCTTCTCGGACTCCAGTGTAAGAGAACTTGTTGTAAAACCTGTTCTTCAATTGGCTTGGTGAGATAATCATCCATTCCTGCCTTTAGTAATCTATCTCGCTCGCCAAGCATAGCATGAGCTGTTACCGCGATAATTGGGGTTTGGGCATTGAGCGGTAATTGTTTGATCGCCTTACAAGCAGCCACTCCATCCATATGGGGCATCTGAATATCCATCAGAATAATATCAAATGACTGTTGTTTTGCTTGCTCTACTGCCGAAACGCCATCAGTACAAGCGATCACTTGATCGACACGTTCCTGTAATAATGCCGTGATTAACTTCAGGTTGGCTGGGTTATCATCCACCGCCATAACCGTCAACGGCAACTTGTCTTGATGAGTGACAGGTTCAGGCATTTCTACGGCTTGAGGCTGATGATCAATTAAAATTTGCAGTAATTTTTTACGAGAGAGAGGCTTGGTCAGGCACTGAATTGGATAAGTTTTCATGAGCTGATCCGCCAGTGCGAGTTCGGTGCTGGGGATGCCAACAATGATATGTGGAGCTAGTGTGATGGCTTGCTCTACCCACTGTTTAACGTGAGCGGTATTCGTTTCTTTATTGGGAGATAAATTCAGTAAGATATAATCATAATGGCCTGATTCTTCTGGTATTGTTGAATGATAGGTGACGACTAGGCCTGCTTGAATCAATTGTTGTTGAACAATCGAAGCCGCTTGGATATTCGGTTCGATCAATAATAAATGTTTTTGATTCAGGACTTGGGGATCAACACTATCACTAATCGGCAGATCGGTCGCATGTAAGCGTAGGGTAAACCAAAAGGTGGAACCTTGATGAAGACGACTGGTTAAACTGATTTCTCCGCCCATTTGACTGACCAGTTTTTGGGTAATGACTAACCCTAATCCTGTTCCTCCATAACGGCGCGAAATACTGGCATCAGCTTGACTAAAGGCTTGGAATAGCTGAGCTTGTTGACGCTCAGAAATGCCTATCCCGGTGTCTCGGACCATAAATTGCAGTTCTACGGTGTCATCCCTTTGCGCTCTCATTTCCACACTCACATCAATATTGCCTCGTTCGGTAAATTTGATGGAATTACCGACTAAGTTGGTTAATACCTGCTGAATACGTAGCGGATCGCCTACTAGACCTACCGGGATTTTTGAGTCAATTTTGAGGGTGATTTCTAGACCTTTTTCATGGGCACTGGTCGCTTGCAGATTGACCACTTCTTCAAGGGTTTCTTGAAATTCAAATGGAATGTTTTCTAGGGCCAGTTTCCCCGCTTCTAGTTTAGAGAAATCAAGGATATCATTGATGATGGTTAATAAGTTATTTGCTGATTTCTCAATGGTTTGAAGGTAGTCAGCTTGGCTGTTAGTTAACTGGGTTTTGAGCATTTGGCGGGTAAATCCGATCACCCCATTGAGTGGTGTGCGTAGCTCATGTGACATATTAGCTAAAAACTCAGATTTCACTCTAGCGGCTTCTTGAGCGCGTTTTTTAGCAATATCTAACTCAATGTTTTGGATTTCCAATTGCTCAAGTGTTTCACGTAGATCCGAAGTCGCTTGATCAATACTATGTTGCATTTCGACATGGTATTCAGAGAGTGAAACCGCCATCGCATTAATGCCATTTTTGAGATCATCTAATTCACCGTGCATTTTCTCTTCAATTCGCACATCTAAATGCCCACGACGAATACGATCGACCATATTTTTCATATGTGTGATGGGGCGAGTCACGTCGTGCATCAATCGGAAAGCAAAAACGCCGGAAAGGGTCAAGCCCATGATTAACACCAGACAAGCTGAAAAAATTTCTTGGTATTGCTGTAAACGTAAAGAAGAGAGATCTAACTCTATCGCGATATACCCTAATGCCGGACTTGAGGTAGCACTGATATTCTCTTCTATCAAGCGTGTTTCAGATAAAATAGGCGTACGTAAAATTAACGTATTATTATAAAGTTGTGAGCTACCTAAGACTGGAATTGCTTGATCTTTCGGATACATTAATGCTTCAAAATTAGGGTGAAAGTTTGAGGTGACGAATAACTCGTGCTGTGAATCGAAAACAGCGATACTGCGTACAAACTTTGAATGTTTACGGTGGGCATAACTAATAATGCGGCGAACCGATTCGCGACTTTGATTTTTTAAGCCTTCTTCACTGGCAATGGCCAGCGGTTCGATAATACTTGCCCCAGAGTTGATGACTTGAACTTCTAAATCGTGATAGCGATTAAAGGAAAATAAGGCGCTAAGCAATAACCCAATGATTAAGGTTGGAGCTAAAGTAAGAGTAATAACGCGCGCACGTAAGCCATATTTGGTCATTATTGTCTAAACATCGTGGTGTGGATATGGGAAAATAACCCGCATTGAGTGTTGCCAAGCTATTCAAGGAGACAATAGCTTAATGCAATCACCCAGCTTTCGACAATCTTCCCCGTGCAGAATAGTGATGCTCGGGCCAAAAACCTTTTATCAATCACAGTTAGGCAGAGCATGGCACGTTTTTTTCAACCGAAGAAGAACCCTTCCCCCTCATCGAAACATCAGTCGGTGAGTGTCAGTAAACTCGATCATCTCGGAGCTGGTATTGCGTATCAGAAAGGTAAAGCGATTTTTATTGATGGGGCTTTGCCTGGTGAAGAGGTCGTTATTCAATTAACAGAAAGTAAGAGTAAATTTGCCAGAGCGAAACTGATTAAAGTTTTACAGACCAGCCCTGAACGGGTTACACCGTTTTGTGCTTATTATCAGCAGTGCGGTGGCTGTGATTTACAACATCTTGAGCATGCAGCGCAAATAGCCCATAAACAACAGACGCTTTCTCAGTTAATGAGTAAGTTTGCTAACCAGCAGCTAGACTTGTCAGAGCCGATTTGTGGGAAGGAAAAAGGCTACCGTCGCCGAACTCGTCTGAGCCTATTATGGGATAAAAAAACTCAGCAACTTCAATTTGGTTTTCGTCGTAAGCAAAGTAAACAGATTGTCACGATCACCCATTGCCCAGTACTTGAACCAAGTCTCAACCAGTTATTACCCGCCCTTCAAGCACGGCTAAGCACGCTGAGCCAACCTCATCAACTCGGGCATGTGGAATTGGTCAAAGGTGACAACACCATCGCACTGATGCTTCGTCATCTTGCTCCGCTCAGTCAAGTGGATCAAGAGCGATTACTCTCTTTCGCCTCAGAACATCAACTGGCATTATATTTACAGCCAACGCCCGAGCAGATTGAACATCAGTGTGGTGAGGTGCCTTACTACCGAGAGGTGGAGGCATCTATTTCTTTTCTTCCGAACCATTTTATTCAGGTCAATCAATCGGTCAATCATCAGATGGTTGAGCAAGCTATCACCTGGTTGGATGTTCAAAGCGATGATCGAGTGCTAGATTTATTCTGTGGCTTGGGCAATTTTAGCTTACCTATCGCCAAATTAGCTCAGTCGGTTG
The DNA here is from genome assembly GCF_013048485.1 of Vibrio sp. 1-1(7). NCBI lineage: Bacteria > Pseudomonadati > Pseudomonadota > Gammaproteobacteria > Vibrionales > Vibrionaceae > Vibrio > Vibrio sp. 1-1(7). The sequence continues at coordinate 38,998 of NZ_VHSP01000005.1, forward strand.
TCGGTGTTGAAGGCGTGGATGCGATGGTTAAATGGGCACAACACAATGCTGAGTTAAACCAGATCAAGACGGCCACCTTTTACCAAGCAAATTTGGAACAAGAGATGACCCGACAAGCATGGGCGGCAGATAAGTTTGATAAAATCTTACTTGATCCAGCTCGAGCTGGTGCAGCGGGCGTTATCGAACACCTTGCACGGCTTGGTGCTGAACGCGTGGTGTACGTATCGTGTAACCCAGCCACGCTGGCGCGTGATAGTCACAGTTTATTGAATCAGGGATATCAGTTGGCTAAATTGACTATGCTTGATATGTTTCCCCATACCAGCCACTTGGAATCGATGGCTCTGTTTGTAAAAACTCGGTAAATGACCGAACTTTCAAGCGTGAAAGTAGGTCGAAAGCATGAATTATAATAATTAGGACACCTCTATGGTTGCGGTACGTAGCGCACACTTAAACCCAGATGAACAGTTTGAGCTAGAAAAATGGATTGCTGGTTTAGGGCAAGAAGCAAAAACGGCGGCGAAGCTGAGCGAAGTCTATCGTCAATGCGAGCAGTTACTTGAAGGACACCCTCAAAGCTCATTATTACTGTGGCGAGGGCGGGAGATGATCGAAATATTGATCACCTTATCGATGGATAGAGCGACACTCGTGGCCGCTCTGCTGTTCCCTATTGCAATCAGCGGAGCATTGGATGCTGAAGAACTGGAAGCTGGCTATGGTAAGGAGACCGTCAAACTGATTCACGGTGTGGAAGAGATGGCTGCGATTGGTCAACTCAATGTCACACTGCGAGGCAGTGAAGCTTCAGCCCAAGTAGACAATGTGCGGCGAATGTTATTGGCTATGGTCGATGATTTTCGCTGTGTGGTGATCAAGCTGGCTGAACGAATTTGCAATCTACGTGAAGTTAAAGATCAACCAGACGAGGTGCGTCGCGCTGCCGCAAAAGAGTGTGCCAATATTTATGCGCCATTAGCCAACCGGCTTGGTATTGGTCAACTCAAATGGGAAATTGAAGATTACGCATTTCGTTACCAACAACCCGACACATATAAGCAGATCGCCAAACAACTTTCTGAACGCCGAATCGTGCGCGAGCAGTACATTCGAGATTTTGTCGATGATCTTCGCCAAGAGATGCAAGCGTCTAGCATTAATGCGGAGGTAAGTGGCCGCCCCAAACACATTTACAGCATCTGGCGAAAAATGCAGAAGAAAAATCTGGCATTTGACGAGCTATTCGACGTGCGCGCGGTTCGAATCATCGCCGATAAACTACAAGATTGCTACGCCGCATTGGGGATTGTGCATACCAAATATAAGCATTTGCCTAATGAATTTGATGATTATGTGGCTAATCCGAAGCCGAATGGTTATCAATCCATCCATACGGTGATTCTTGGCCCAGAAGGAAAAACGATAGAAATTCAGATTCGTACCAAACAGATGCATGAGGACTCAGAATTAGGCGTTGCGGCGCACTGGAAATATAAAGAAGGCAGTAGTGCTGGACGCAGCGGGTACGATGAAAAAATCACTTGGCTACGTAAGTTGTTGGATTGGCAAGAAGAAATGTCTGATTCTGGCGAAATGTTGGATGAACTGCGTAGTCAAGTGTTTGATGATCGCGTCTACGCCTTTACCCCGCGTGGCGATGTGGTCGATTTACCCATGGGAGCGACCCCGCTTGATTTCGCCTATCATATCCACTCAGAGGTTGGACATCGCTGTATCGGTGCCAAAGTCGGGGGGCGCATTGTGCCGTTTACCCATAAACTGCACATGGGCGATCAAGTAGAAATCATCACCGCTAAAGAACCCAACCCTTCTCGTGACTGGTTAAATCCGTCACTCGGTTTTGTTCATTCAGGGCGGGCACGAGCAAAAATCAATGCTTGGTTCCGTAAACAAAGCCGAGAGAAAAACTTAGAAGCAGGACGAGAGATCCTTGAAAACGAATTAGCCAAAATCGGTGCGACCTTAAAAGATGCAGAACTCTATGCGCTGAAACGTTTTAACGTAAACAGTGCAGATGAAATGTATGTTGGCGTTGGTAGTGGTGATTTACGGATTAACCAAATTGTCAATCATATCAATGCATTGGTCAATAAACCAACGGCTGAAGAAGAAGATAAACTGGCTCTTGAAAAACTGGTTGGAGAAACCAAGCCGATCGTCGGTAGCCAAACGCATAAAGATGCGGTTGTGGTGGAGGGGGTCGATAATTTGATGACGCATTTGGCGCGTTGTTGCCAACCGATCCCTGGTGATGATATTCGTGGTTATATTACCCAAGGACGTGGTATTTCAGTGCATCGAAGTGATTGCGAACAATTAGAAGAGCTGAGCCACCATGCGCCTGAGCGAATTATTAATACCGTTTGGGGGAGAGGTTTTGTCGGGAGTTATCGTTTAACATTACGAGTTGAAGCCATGGAGCGAGGAGGGCTACTGAAAGACATCACGACCTTGCTGGCCAATGAGAAAATCAAAGTGATCAGCATGAAAAGTCGTAGTGACTATAAGCGTCAGCTCTCCATTATGGATTTTGAACTTGAACTCAATAATATCGAGGTTCTACAACGTATCTCGAAACGCATTGAGCATATTAAAGATGTGATGTTGGTTAAGCGATTAGGTTAATTGAGCAGCATTTATAACGAGGTTAGCGCGCCAGTTCTGCCTCGTTTTTTTATTGAGAGGTAACATGGCCCATCCTATTTTACAGCTTGAACAAATTATGAATCAGTTACGAGATCCTGAGCATGGTTGTCCATGGGATCGCAAGCAAAGTTTTGCCAGCATTGTGCCTCATACCATTGAAGAAACTTATGAAGTGGTGGAGGCAATCGACAAACAAGATTGGCCAAACCTACGAGAAGAGCTTGGGGATCTCCTTTTTCAGGTGATCTTTTATAGCCAATTGGCAAAAGAACAGGGTTTATTCGATTTTTCAGCGGTCGTTGAAACGGTGAATGAAAAATTAATTCGCCGCCATCCTCATGTTTTTTCTAATCTTCAGTTTACCGATTCAGCTCAGTTGGCCGCTAACTGGGAGGCTGAAAAAGCCAAAGAAAAACACCAAGCAGGCAAAACAGAACAAAGTATTCTAGACTCAATACCACAAGCGTTACCAGCCTTAATGCGCGCCAATAAAATTCAACAAAAATGCGCGAAATATGGCTTTGACTGGGACACCCTTGGCCCGGTGGCCGAGAAAGTACAGGAAGAATTGGCTGAAGTGATGGAAGAAGCACTTCAAGTCGAGGTTGATGAGCAAAAAGTAGAAGAAGAACTTGGCGATCTGCTGTTTGCCACGGTCAATTTGGTTCGCCATTTAGGTAAAGATCCAGAAATAGCGTTAATGAAAGCCAATCAAAAATTTGTGCGTCGTTTCCAAGGGGTGGAGCAATTGGCGCAGGCGCATCATCAGCCCTTAACCCATTTTTCGTTAGCTGAACTTGATGCGATGTGGGAACAAGTTAAACAGAGAGAAAAAGAGAAAGTTGAGCCTTTTTTAAGTAAAAATAGCAATAAAAAGCACGATTGAGCAGAGAAAATAAACCGAGTTCAATCTGTTTGATTTGAAGCAAAAAATAAAAAACTGAGTGTGATAGATTTCACGTTGTGGCGATAAATGGGTTCTGGTATAGTTTCATCCCGTCCAGAAGAAATCCATTTCCCTCATTCAACCAATTTCAGGTTAAACATGACGACAAATTATATTTTTGTTACTGGCGGGGTCGTATCCTCTCTAGGTAAAGGTATTGCAGCAGCATCGCTTGCGGCGATTTTAGAAGCTCGTGGTTTAAAAGTGACCATGATGAAGCTTGACCCTTACATCAACGTTGATCCCGGCACAATGAGCCCAACTCAACATGGTGAAGTGTTTGTCACGGAAGATGGCGCTGAAACTGACCTTGACCTTGGCCATTACGAACGTTTCATTCGTACTAAAATGACCAAGCGCAATAACTTTACTGCTGGTCGTGTTTATGCCGATGTCTTGCGTAAAGAGCGCCGTGGTGACTACCTTGGAGCTACAATTCAGGTCATTCCTCATATTACTAATGCGATAAAAGATCGCGTGCTTGCTGGCTCTGAAGGCCATGATGTTGCTATCGTTGAAGTCGGTGGTACCGTCGGTGATATTGAATCACTGCCATTTATGGAAGCCATTCGTCAGCTTGCCATTGAAGTTGGTCGCGAGAATGCGATGTTTATGCATTTAACCTTGGTGCCATATCTCGCGGCAGCCGGTGAAGTGAAAACCAAACCGACCCAACACTCAGTTAAAGAGTTGCTTTCTATCGGAATTCAACCAGATATTTTGGTTTGTCGTAGTGATCGTGTGATCCCTGCTAACGAGCGTAAAAAAATCGCTTTATTCTGTAACGTGCCAGAAAAAGCCGTTATTTCGATGAAAGATGTTGATTCTATTTATAAAATCCCACAATTAATTAAATCTCAAGGTTTAGATGATTTAGTCTGTGCGCGTTTTGGTATTACCGCACCAGAGGCGGATCTTTCTGAGTGGGAACGAGTTATTTATGAAGAAGCCAACCCAACGGGTGAAGTCACCATTGGTATGGTAGGCAAATATATTGAATTGCCAGATGCGTATAAATCGGTCAATGAAGCCCTAAAACATGCAGGGCTGAAGAATCGCCTTAGCGTGACCATTAAGTATATCGATTCACAAGATGTTGAAACCAAAGGGGTTGATATCTTACAAGGTGTGGATGCTATTTTGGTTCCGGGTGGTTTTGGTGACCGAGGCATTGAAGGTAAGATTCTTGCCGCCCAATATGCTCGTGAAAACGGTGTCCCTTATCTTGGTATCTGCTTAGGTATGCAGGTTGCACTGATTGAGTATGCAAGAAATGTCGCGGGTATGACTGGTGCACATTCAACAGAATTTAACAAAGAAAGCCCGTATCCTGTGGTAGGCTTAATCACAGAATGGGTTGACAGTGAAGGTAAGGTTGAAGAACGTACCGAAAGTTCAGATTTAGGCGGTACGATGCGTTTAGGTTCTCAACTTTGCCACCTAACGAAAGGGACAAAAGCGTATGAATTGTACGGAAGTGCCACAATTCATGAACGTCATCGTCATCGTTATGAAGTAAACAACAACCTTCGTCCACAAATTGAAAAAGCCGGCTTGAAGGTTTCTGGGTTATCCGCAGATAAAAAACTGGTTGAGGTGATTGAAAATCCAGCGCATCCATGGTTTATTGCGGCTCAATTCCACCCAGAATTTACATCGACTCCGCGTGATGGGCATCCACTATTTGCTGGTTTCGTCAAAGCAGCGGGTCAGTTCCAACGCGGTGAATTAAAGTAAAAGGATATGGGTAGCGGCTTAAGTTGTGCCGCTATCCTTTTAGTTTTGACATTTAAATTCAATGAGAGGAAACATTAATGTCTAAGATCGTTAAAGTTCTAGGTCGTGAAATTATCGACTCACGTGGTAACCCAACTGTTGAAGCGGAAGTTCACCTAGAAGGCGGTTTCGTTGGTATGGCGGCTGCTCCATCTGGTGCATCAACTGGTTCTCGTGAAGCACTTGAGTTGCGCGATGGCGACAAAGCTCGTTTCCTAGGTAAAGGTGTTCTTAAAGCTGTGGCGGCTGTTAATGGTCCGATCGCGGAAGCATTAATCGGTAAAGATGCCAAAGATCAAGCTGCAATCGACCAAATCATGATTGACTTAGATGGTACGGAAAACAAATCTAAATTTGGTGCCAACGCTATCCTAGCTGTTTCTTTAGCAAACGCTAAAGCAGCAGCAGCAGCGAAAGGCATGCCTCTTTATGAGCACATTGCTGAGCTAAATGGCACTGCAGGTCAGTTCTCTATGCCATTACCAATGATGAATATCATCAACGGTGGTGAGCACGCCGATAACAACGTTGACATCCAAGAGTTCATGATCCAACCAGTTGGCGCAAAAACGCTAAAAGAAGCTGTACGTATCGGTTCTGAAGTATTCCATAACCTAGCTAAAGTGCTTAAGTCTAAAGGTTATAATACAGCGGTTGGTGACGAAGGTGGTTTCGCTCCTAACCTTAAATCTAACGCTGAAGCGCTAGAAGTTATTGCAGAAGCAGTTGCTGCTGCTGGCTATGAGCTAGGCAAAGACGTTACTCTAGCGATGGACTGTGCAGCCTCTGAGTTCTTTGACAAAGACGCTGGCATCTACAACATGAAAGGCGAAGGTAAAACCTTCACTTCTGAAGAGTTCAACCATTACCTAGCTGAGTTGGTTGAGAAGTTCCCAATCGTATCTATCGAAGATGGTCTAGATGAGTCTGACTGGACTGGTTTTGCACACCAAACTCAACTGCTAGGCAATAAGATCCAATTGGTTGGTGACGATCTATTTGTTACAAATACTAAGATCCTTGCTGAAGGTATTGAGAAAGGCGTTGCTAACTCTATCTTGATCAAGTTCAACCAAATCGGTTCTCTAACCGAAACTCTTGCTGCAATTAAGATGGCTAAAGATGCAGGTTACACTGCTGTTATCTCTCACCGCAGTGGCGAAACTGAAGACGCAACTATCGCTGATCTAGCGGTAGGTACTGCTGCAGGTCAAATCAAAACAGGTTCTATGAGCCGTTCTGACCGTGTTGCTAAGTACAACCAATTGATCCGTATCGAAGAAGCGCTAGGTGCTCGTGCTCCTTTCAACGGTCTTAAAGAAGTTAAAGGCCAAGCATAATTTCTCGCGAAATCGCTTAGCTTTGTTATAGTAAAACGCCCTACTGAAATGTAGGGCGTTTTTGTAGCACAAGCCATCTAGCTATTTATCTTGGTTGATTGGATTGAGCGTTATTAGTGCCGATCTAAAGCGGCAATCGCTTGAATTCGGCGTTGAGTTAATTGCTCTCTAATGGCCTTCCCTTGAAAACCCTCTGTAATAATCTGCTGAACATCAACAGTTAATGCTGCCTGATAAGCTTGGTTAAAGAGTACACTCTGTGGGTAAGGTGTCTCTTCACATCCTAAGCGGCCTGCATGATCGGCTTGGCAGCAAAGTAATACCTCATTTAAACGCGCTGGTTTACGCCATACGTCTAATTTGTCGAGTATTTTGAGTTTGGTGCTGGCTTTTAATTCCGCTGCTCTATGAATGTTTGAGTGCTGCTCGCAGACTAATAAGGCTAATTCTTTAAACTCATTAGGAATCCGCACACGCTCACATAACCGCTTGATAATGCCGATGCCAGTCTGGCAGTGCATTTTATGGCTCGGCCATTGTGCTTTGGGGGTTACCCCTTTGCCAAGGTCATGAACTTGGGCCGCAAAGCGTACGGTTAAAGAAGATGACAGTTGAGCGGCTTGTTTGGCAACCAATAATGTATGAATACCGGTGTCGATTTCTGGATGCCATTGTTCAGGCTGTGGCACACCAAAAAGACGCTCCAGTTCAGGAAGTACCACCGCGAGTGCACCACATTCATGCAGTACCGCAAGGAAAACCTCGGGGCTTGGTGTTGCCAGTGATTTATGCCACTCTTGCCAAATCCGTTCGGGCGTTAAGTGGCTGAGTTCACCAGATTGACTGATTTGCTGCATCAATTGCTGGGTCTCTTTAGCAATCGTAAAACCAAGATGGGCCAGCTTGGCAGCAAAGCGTGCGACACGTAAAACTCGCAGTGGATCTTCAACAAACGCTTTTGATACATGGCGTAAGATACGCTGCTCAATATCTTTTTTTCCACCATAGGGATCAATCAATTCACCTTGGCTGTTTTGAGCTATGGCATTAATGGTTAAATCACGTCGAGCCAAATCTTCCTCAAGTGTCACATCTTGAGCGTAATAACAGGCAAAGCCTGTATAACCTGCACCGGTTTTACGTTCGGTGCGCGCTAAGGCATATTCTTGCTTTGTTTTGGGGTGCAAGAAGACGGGAAAATCTTTTCCAACCGCTTGATAACCTTCTCGCAGCATCTGCTCTGGGCTACTGCCGACGACCACCCAATCTTTATCATAAACAGGAAGGTTAAGTAATTGATCGCGGACGGCTCCGCCAACTAGGTAAATTTGCACTTGCATTCCTTGTAGTCGTTAGATAAAAACGGCCACCTAAGGTGGCCGTGATAAAGAACAATCGTCGCTATGCCCATCCTGCTGGGTTACGCTTACGTCTTGGAATAATGTGCGGCAAGAGTAAGCCAAACAGTAAGCCTCCACCTGCGACGCCGCCGCCATACATAAAGTATTTCAGCAGTAAATCTTCTTTCTGGGTATCTAGTTTTGCACGAAGTTCACGAACTTCTGCTTGTGATGCAGTGAGCTGTTGGCTAATCTCGCCGTAGCTTTTTTCTAAATCGGCAATTTGTTTATTGCGAGCGTCTAATGAATCGATTAAGCCGGCTTTTTCACTATCAGCATTCTGCCGAGCGTTGGCCAATTGGCTTTTTACTTCTTTCAACTCCTTTTCCAGCAGAGGAAGACGTACTGCCATGCTGATATCTCGCGTGACAAAGCGGCTTTCCACCCAGCCATCACGGCCTCGACTATCGACCACTTGGCTATAGCCGGTTTCTTTATTGGTATTGAGCAGTTTTATTTTTTCTCCCGCATCAATCGAACCAATAATTCGATATTGATTACTTGGACCTGAATGCATATAAGTAAACAATTTATCTGCGATATAGCGGTCTTGTGCAAGCGTTGGTGCGGTCAAGAGAGAAAATAGCACCATGCAGACGAGTTTTTTCACGGTTTATCCCTTAGTTATGGTCAATGTTGCGATGGACAAATTTTCTCACCTAGAGAGTAAACACGCAATTGAGTGTTTTATGAGAATTTGGTCGCGCTTTTAAGGTTGTTTGGCTGATAGTAAAAACTTTATGGACTTGGTGCAACAAAGAAGGGAGGCCAAGCCTCCCTTTCTGTGCGTTTGAGTCAATAATGACAAACCATTGACAGATTCTTGATATGACTGATTAGCCAAAAACAGCTCGGATAGTATAGAAGAAGATCACCGCAAGTAGTGCGCCAGCGGGTAACGTTACTATCCATGAGGCGACAATATTGCGAACGACACCTAAATTTAGTGCCGCAATACCGCGAGCAAATCCAACGCCTAACACCGCGCCGACTAAGGTTTGGGTGGTTGAAATAGGCAAGCCGGTTCCGGATGCGAGCACCACGGTTGAGGCGGTTGCTAGCTGAGCGGCGAAGCCGCGGCTAGGCGTCAGTTCGGTAATTCCTGTCCCTACCGTCGCCATGACCTTATGCCCTAATGTCGCAAGGCCAACGACAATCCCGATGCCCCCTAGGGGTAAAATCCACCAAGCAATGGCACTTTGCCCAGTTACTTGGCCAAGATGTTCAACGGTTGAGACGACAGCGGCCAAAGGACCGATGGCATTAGCCACATCATTGGAGCCATGAGCAAAGGCCATGGCACAGGCGGTAATTACCATTAATACAGAGAAAATACGTTCTACGCTGGAAAAACCAGGATTCTCTTCGGTATTTGAAAAGCGTTTGTAGATATATATATAACCTAACAACATAATGAAGGCAGAAAAAGCGATCGAGCAGAGCCAAGCTTCAGTGCTGGTTAGGTGCAATCCAATATGCTTTAACCCTTTTTTGATGGTTACCAAAGCGATCACCATGGTGGTAATAAACATATAGATTGGCACAAATCGTTTGGCATTGAGCAGCGGCGTTTCTGTATCAAAAATAAGCCGCTGGGCACTGACAAAAATGGCGTAGGCTAGCAATCCAGAGATAAACGGAGTAATGATCCAACTTCCGACGATGCCTTGTACTGAGCTCCAATCGACCGCATCAGTGCCGACAGAGACAGAGGCAAAACCGATGATAGCACCGATGATTGAGTGCGTTGTGGAAACCGGCCACCCCATGTAAGAGGCCAGCAATAACCATGTTCCCGCAGCCAGTAAAGAAGACATCATGCCATAGACAAGCAGTTCGGGTTGGTCAGCAAAGAGTGCCGGTTCAATGACACCTTTACGAATAGTGTCGGTAACTTCACCTCCCGCCAGGTAAGCACCAGCAAATTCGAAAATCATCGCAATGATGATGGCTTGTTTTACAGTCAGGGCTTTTGAGCCCACAGATGTGCCCATTGCATTGGCAACATCATTTGCCCCAATACCAATGGCCATCAATAAACCGAAGATCGCTGCAACAAGAATCAGGACTGTGCCGTAGTTCGCAAGGATATCCATCGTAATACCTAGTTGTTGATAACAAGCGGAGTAAAATCGTAGTACTTTTTCGGCACGAAAAATCCCATCAGCGAGAACAATAATCAACGCCTAAACTGTGATGGTACGATTAATACTCTTAGTTATTTGGTTAACTTTATGATTTAAGAGCGCGACAGCATGACTTCAAGCCGAGCACCAACGCGCTGAGCTTGATCGGCAATACCGCCTACCCATTCAAAAATTTTGTATAAGAATACGACATCAATCGGATTCATTTTCGACTCTATCGCCATTAATTGTTGGCGGAGTCGAATTTGCATCGTATCGGTGTCATCCTCGATCACATCCAGTTGATTGATCATTTCAGCCACCAGCGTGACTTCACGACCTTTAAATCCAGTTTCTAATAACTCATCGAGTTCATTGATCACTTTCTGCGCTTGCTTGGCTGCGTCAAGACAGCGGCTAACGTAAGCGATGAAGTTTTCTTGGAGAGGTTCAGGGATAATAAGCTGACGACCATAAACACGACCCGCAATATCTTTGGCAAGATTGGCCAGTTTATCTTGTTGAGTGAGAAGCTCAAGCATGTCAGTACGATCAACCGGCATAAACAGCCCTCGAGGGAGTTTGAGACGGATTTCACGTTTCAACACGTCAGCTTCTTTCTCTAGATGAGAAATTTGTGCGCGTATCTCTTCTGCTTTTTCCCAATCACCTTGAGCACAAACTTCAAAGAAGTTGATCAAGTGAGAGCAGCATTCATTGACACACACAACGTGTCGTTGCAAAGGTTTAATTGGGGACTTTGCAAATAACCCCATAATGGTATTTACTGGCATGGTCATTCAACCTAATAGCTATAACCTAAAAAGAACAGATGCCATATTATGGCGAAATGTTGAGCGTTGGCTATAAAGGCGCGCATGTTAACCCATTAATTGACGTATTAAAACTGTTTTAGATCATCAATTGGTCGATATTTCTCTCTTGCCCCGTCGCCTTTTAGGCAATATCCTGTGGCTATCTGCTGCGAAAGGTATAAGTATGGAAACCGAAATAGAACTGAAGTTTTTTGTTTCTCCAGATTTTTCAGAGGTTTTACGTAGTAAAATTTCTGAAACCAAAGTACTTCAGCACAGTTGTCGAGAGTTAGGAAATACCTATTTTGATTCTGCCGATAACTGGTTACGTCAACATGATATTGGGCTACGCATTCGTCGTTTTGATGAAGTATATGTGCAAACAGTCAAAACGGCGGGGCGAGTCGTCGCAGGGCTACATCAACGGCCTGAATATAATGCAGAGCATAGCAGTAACGAGCCTGACCTCTCTCTTCATCCTGTGGATATTTGGCCAGAAGGACGCGAACTGGCTGAGTTACAAACCCAGTTATTACCTTTATTTGCGACTAACTTCACTCGTGAGCAGTGGCTCGTGGGTATGGCCGATGGTAGCCAGATTGAAGTCGCATTTGATCAAGGTGTGGTGCAAGCTGGAGTAAATCAAGCGCCAATTTGTGAAGTAGAACTTGAGCTAAAATCTGGTCAAACGGATGCATTGTTTGTCTTAGCGCGTCACTTAAGTGATCAAGGTGGCATGCGTTTGGGTAACTTGAGTAAAGCGGCGCGTGGTTATCGTTTAGCTGCCGATTATTCTGGTGATGAGGTTCAGCCGTTGAGCTTAGTCAATACTCAAAGTGATGATAGTGTTGAGTCTTGCTTTATCCGTTCTTTGGAGCATGCGTTGTCACATTGGCACTATCACGAACAAATTTATATTGAGCAAGATTCTATAGCAGCGCTGCATGAAATTAGTCATGCGATTAGCTTTATTCGTCAGCTATTGACGGTTTATGGTGGAATCGTTCCTCGTCGTGCCAGTGCGATTTTGCGTCAAGAACTAAAATGGCTTGAAGGTGAATTAGCCTGGTTAAAGCATTACGATTATTTGGATGACTTACTGAAAGATAAAGGCTACGCGCTGCGTAAGTTAGAAGCGCGAAAATTTTTAGTTACGGAACTCAAGCAGCGCCAAGAAGAACTACCACAACGGGATGAGTCTCTTAAATTACTTCATTCTGCTCGTTATACAGGCTTATTACTGGATCTTAGTCGCTGGATTTTAACCCGGGGATGGCAACCATTTTTGGATGAAAAAGCTCGCGAGCGAATGGCAAGAAATATTCGTGGTTTTTCTATAAAGCAGCTTGAGCGAGCGTGGGCTGAGCTTATGGACGTCTTTCCTCCCGAGCAAACATTATCCAGCCAAGAATATATTGATCAACAATACCGCTTGATGCGTACTCTCTATACGGGGATCGGTTTTGCTCGCTTATATGATGCGGAAAAACGACTCGCATTTCGCATGCCATGGGCTGATTTGTTGCATGGTATTGATGATCTTTTAACATTAAAAACCTTAGCCACCTTACTTGATACACTGGAAGCGGAAGAGCAAGAACAAGTGAATCGTTGGTTGATTCGTCAAGAACATTCGATCCTTCATGCGATGGAGCAAACGCGAATGATTGGGGTTGAAATTCCGCCTTATTGGCGCGATTAAGCTAGCGTGATTAAGTCACTTAACACATAAAAGGGATGCGCAATTGCATCCCTTTTATGTTTTAGCCTTCAGCATTGGCGCGATTTATCGGTATCAAATATCGACTTAGATCACAATCAGTGGTGTTGAATGGACAAGTTGCTTGAGTATTTCCATACTCAGTCGATAGGGAAGAAAGTGATCAACGATAATTTTGTGTCTATTTTTAGCTTATATTTGCCATTGGCTGATAATCCGTTTGAGATCACAAATTAGGTTATCGATCCTTGAATTAGCGATATTCCACTCATTGATACGAGTGGGTTTTTGGTACTATGGGTTTCATACGGTGCTCGAAATAATTCGTGTTTTCGAGAGAATATTTGGTAAAAAACATTAAAAATAGATAATTGAACTGAGTGGAGAACAGACAATGGCGAGGATAGCGTTTAAACCGTGGGAACGGGTTATCACAGATGTACGTCTGATACCCAAGATGGTCATGCTGATGATCTTCAGCACCTTACTGGTTATTGCTAAACAGTTATGGGATGCCAGCTTGTTCTATGATTCCCTATTGGCTGCAACCCAAAATATTGAGGTGGCTCAACAACATTATGATGCATACCTCGTTCAGGTCGTGTGGCAAACGGGGCTAATGATTGTTGTGTTTGTGGCGCTACTTTTGTTTGCCGCTCGGGTGATGCTGCGCCAGACTCAATTTTTGAATGAATCTATCAAACAAATGGCTCAGCGAGATTTATCTGAGCCCATTGTGATGGAATGTAAAGATGAATACGGTGATGTCGCTCGAGAGCTTGAGATTACTCGACATCAATTACAAGAATTGATCAAAATGCAGATCAGCACATCTCAAGAACTCACGGCTTTGACGGAAGTGATGACCATCAGCATGTCTGAAACCAAAGAGTCAGCGCAAGAAGAGTTTAACGAGATTGATCAGCTCGCAACCGCAATGAGTGAGATGTCTTCTACAGTCCAAACCGTTGCGGAACATGCGCAAAATGCTTCGTCATTAACAGAAAATACCTCTCAACAAGCTAAAACTGGCCAGCAGTTTGTACAAAGAACCATCAGTAAGATTGATCAACTCTCTAAAGATATCGCAGCATCTGCAGCTGCTGTGAATCAAGTCGAAGAACGTGTGATCGCGATTGGTAGCGTAGTAGGAACCATTCAAAGTATTTCAGAGCAAACCAACTTATTAGCATTAAACGCAGCGATTGAAGCCGCTCGCGCTGGTGAAGCCGGGCGTGGTTTTGCTGTCGTTGCTGATGAAGTCCGTAATCTGGCACAGCGTACTCAATCTGCGACAGTTGAAATTCAAGAAATGATTTCTCAGCTGCAAAGTAGTGCAAACTCGGCGGTTGATTTAATGGAAAAAAGTGTCGTAGAAGCGGCAGATGGGGTCGAGCTGGTTACCAATGCTGGCAGTGAGTTAGATGGTATCGTGGTGCAAGTCCAACAAATCAATGATATGAATTTCCAAATTGCTACTGCGGCTGAACAACAAAGTAGTGTTGCTGATGAAATGAATCAAAACTTAACCAATGTGCGAGAGTTGGTCGAAGCTTCGGTTACCGTGGTCAGTGAACTATTGGAAACGTCTGAAATTATGCAAAATAATGCAGAAGAGTTGGATAATAAAATTACTGTGTTTAAGGTATAACGCGAATTTTTCCGGCTCAGTAACACGCCCACATAATGAAAGTGGGCGTTTTTATTTTTATTTGTCTGAGCTAAAGTGTTCACCTTGGGTTTTCTCAGTAAGCAGACAAGGATGAAGCATGTCACTCCCTCAATCATTAGAGACGCAGGCTGAACGATATTATCAGCAACTTGTTACCCAGCATGTCGTTATTGCTAGCTGGCCTCAGGCATTACTTAGCCAGTTACACACGTTACTCGGTTTAAGCCCTTTTATTGCTGAAACGTTATTGCGTGACGAGGTTTTATGTCAGGAGCTTCCCTTGTTGCTGCGAGAAAAACAGCGTACATCACTCTATCGTCCACAATTAAATCGATTACTTGCATCCTGTGAGAATGAAACTGAGGGGCAACACATTTTGCGTCAGTTTCGTAACCGAGAAATGGTTTATATTGCTTGGCGTGACTTCCTCTCAGATTGGCCGTTGGAAGAGAGCTTGAATCATTTGTCTGAGTTGGCCGAAGCAATTGTGTTTGAAACCTATCAATGGCAATACGCACAGTGCTGTCAAGAATGGGGAACGCCTTGTAACGCAGAGGGGCAAGCGCAGCCGATGTTAATCATTGGGATGGGAAAATTAGGCGGCGGCGAGTTAAATTTCTCCTCTGATATTGATTTAATTTTTACTTATCCGGAAAACGGTCACACTCAAGGTGTACGTCGTTCGATTGATAATGCCCAATTTTTTACTCGCTTAGGCCAGCGGATCATTAAAATGCTCGATCAGCAAACACCAGATGGTTTTTGTTATCGAGTCGATATGCGTTTGCGTCCCTTCGGTGAAAGTGGTCCTTTGGTGATGAGTTATGCCGCTCTTGAGGATTATTACCAGGAGCAAGGCCGTGATTGGGAGCGCTATGCCATGATCAAAGCTCGAGTGATGGGCAGTGAAATGTATCAATGCTATCAAGAGCTACGTCAAATGCTACGTCCTTTTGTGTTTCGTCGTTATATCGACTTTAGCGCTATTCAGTCCTTACGCCGGATGAAAGCGATGATTCGTAGTGAAGTCCGTCGGCGAGGGTTGAGTAATAATATCAAGTTAGGGGCAGGCGGCATTCGAGAAATTGAGTTTATCGCCCAAGTTTTCCAATTGATCCGCGGCGGACGAGAACCCAGCTTGCGTCACCGAGGCTTGCTCGAAACGCTGCAAGCGATTGGAGAATTAGAATTACTGTCTGTCGATCAAATCGAGCAGTTGATGGCGGCTTACCGCTTTTTACGTCGATTAGAAAACTTACTGCAAGCGATAGAGGATAAACAAACGCAAACGCTACCCGATAAAACCGATGATCAATGGCGGCTAATTTACGCCATGGGTTATGATTCGTGGTCATCACTGCTTGAGCGCATACAGTTTGAGATGGCACAGGTTCATCAAATCTTTATTGCACTTATCGGTGAAGAAGATGAAGATGATCTCCTGATTGCTCCCTATTTTCATGAACTTTGGGATATGGCTCATAAGCCAGAAGTCATCCTCCATATCCTTGAGCATGATTTAAAATTACTTGAGCCTGAAACGGCGGCGAACACCTGTATTCACTTTAAGCAGGATTTGGCTAAAAAAACCATTGGCCCACGAGGTCGAGATGTTTTAAACCGTTTGATGCCCAAAATTTATCAGGTGATTTTTTCTCATCCAGAAGCTCAGTTTGGTCTAGCCAGAGTGCTCTCTTTACTTAATCGTATTGCCACACGAACCACTTATTTGGAACTGTTGGATGAATATCCCGCTGCGCTAAACCAGTTGGTGCGTTTATGTACCGCGAGCCCGATGATTTCAGAGCAACTAGCGCGTTATCCTATTTTGTTAGATGAGTTGATTGATCCGCAGCAGCTTTATCATCCCATCGCCTTAGACCGTTATAAAATAGAGTTGCGTGATTTCTTAGCTCGAATCCCTGAAGAGGATATGGAGCAACAAATGGAAGCGCTACGTCAGTTTAAGCAAATTTGTATTTTAAAAATTGCTGCAGCAGATATTGCCGGTGTGCTGCCAGTGATGAAGGTCAGTGATCATCTAACTTATTTAGCCGAAGCGATTGTGGAAGCGGTCATTCATCAAGCATGGTTACAAGTCAGCGTTAAGTATGGCGAGCCGAATCACCTTGCCGAGCGCGACGGCAAAGGTTTTGCCGTGATTGGTTACGGTAAGGTTGGAGGCTGGGAGTTAGGCTACAACTCCGATTTAGATATTGTCTTTGTGCATGATTGTCCGATCTCTTCAGTCACTGATGGCGAAAAACCGATTGATGGTCGGCAGTTTTATCTCCGTCTTGCCCAGCGGGTGATCCACTTGTTCTCAACACGTACTGCTTCTGGCATTTTATATGAAGTGGACACTCGATTACGTCCCTCGGGGGCATCCGGCTTATTAGTTTCTCCTTTAGATGCTTTTGCGCTTTACCAACAAGAAGAAGCATGGACTTGGGAGCATCAAGCTTTAGTTCGGGCGAGGATGATTTATGGTGACGCTCCTTTACAGCACCACTTTAGCGACATTAGGCATACCATTTTATCGCTACCGCGAGATCAAGCTACGTTGCAAAAGCAAGTGATTGAAATGCGTCAAAAAATGCGTCAACACTTAGGCAGTAAAAAAGTCGGGCGTTTTATGCTAAAGCACGATGAAGGTGGCATTGCTGATATTGAGTTTTTAGCGCAATACTGGGTGTTGTTGTACAGCCATCAATATCCTAAGTTAACTCGTTGGTCTGACAATGTGCGCATCTTTGAGTCACTGATTCAGCTTGGTGTACTCGATGAATCATCCGCAAATGCATTAACTCATGCATATACTTGTATGCGCGATCAAATCCATCATCGCAACTTACTTAATTTAGATGCCGATGTCGATGAAGCAAAATTAATTGCTGAGCGGGAAGTCGTGAAGCTAATTTGGCATAACTGGCTAGGGGCTGTTGACCTTTCGAATAAAATGTAACTGCAAAAGGTTAACAGACGCTAAGGTGAAATCTTTAGCGGCTCAAAGGCTTGTGCTACACTGCGCGGCGAGATTAATAGTGGAGATTCCATAATGAAACCGATCCTACCTGACTACAACAAAGCAGGCGTTTTGATCATCGGTGATGTCATGCTTGATCGTTACTGGCATGGTCCAACTGGACGTATTTCGCCAGAAGCTCCTGTTCCCGTTGTGAAAGTCGAGCATCATGAAGAGCGTCCAGGTGGGGCGGCGAACGTGGCCATGAATATCGCCTCTTTGGGGGGGCAGGCAACCATTATCGGCTTAACCGGTATGGATGAACCGGCACAAGTCTTAACCGAAAAACTCACTTCATTGAATGTACAGTGTGATTTTATCGCATTAACCAATTATCCCACGATCACCAAGTTGCGAGTATTAAGCCGTGGCCAACAGTTAATTCGTTTAGATTTTGAAGAAAAATTTGCGCAATACGATGCTGAGCTAGTTTTATCTCGGATGACCGATGCCTTGCCCCATGTGAATGCTGTGATTTTATCTGACTATGCGAAAGGGGCCTTAGAGCATGTTCAAGCATTGATTCAACAAGCTCGTGCGGCGAACCTACCCGTTTTTATTGATCCCAAAGGCGCTGATTTTGAACGCTATCGTGGAGCCAGCTTATTGACTCCTAACATGGCTGAGTTTGAACAGGTCGTCGGCAAAGTAAAATCGGAACAAGATCTGGTTGAGAAAGGCTTAGCCCTGATCGAACAATTTGATTTTGAGGCCTTGCTGATCACTCGAAGTGAACATGGCATGACATTATTACGTCGTGGTATGGAACCGTTTCATTTGCCGACACAAGCCAAAGAAGTGTTTGATGTGACAGGCGCTGGTGATACGGTGATTTCGGTATTAGCCGCCTCGGTAGCTGCTGGAAAGTCGTTAGATGATGCGTGTGCGTTAGCGAATGCTGCTGCCGGAGTGGTCGTCGGTAAACTCGGCACATCAACGGTTTCGACGATAGAGTTGGCAGAAGCCATTCATGGCAGCAAAGAATCTGATTTTGGGATCATCAGTGAACACGCCTTGATTGAAGCGGTCAAAAAAGCCAAAGCTCGTGGTGAGAAAGTGGTGATGACCAATGGTTGCTTTGATATTTTACATGCTGGACATGTTTCTTATCTCAATCACGCCGCCGAGCTAGGTGATCGACTGATTGTTGCTGTGAATAGCGATGAATCCGTGAAGCGCTTAAAAGGCCCAGGACGCCCAGTTAACCCGACCGATCGACGTATGGCGGTACTTGCTGGATTAGGTGCGGTTGATTGGGTGGTACCGTTTTCAGAAGATACGCCACAACGTCTAATTGCTGAAGTGTTACCGAGCTTATTAGTCAAAGGTGGTGATTATAAACCTGAAGATATCGCTGGTGGTGCGGAAGTGATCGCGGCTGGTGGTGAGGTGAAAGTACTCAACTTTGAAGAGGGTTGCTCAACCACAGAAATTATTCAGGCCATCCGCGGTGGAAAAGGTTAATGTTTTTATTTCTGCTTTGCTAACAAGTGTCATACTCGATCCTCTGAGTTTGCCGATAACCTTGGTTGTCGAGTTGAATATTTGTCACGATAAAAAAGGGCTCAGATGAGCCCTTTACCATTTTGATTCCGTTATGGTGCTATTTTTTTGCCGTTTTTAATCCTGAATTAATATCCAAAATATCTTGCTCGTTCAATGCGCCAATCGCTTGGCGAAGCTGCAGTACATTAAGAATATAATCATAACGAGCAGAAGATAAATTACGGTTCGCATCATAGAGACGACGAGTGGCATCCAACACATCGACAATCGTACGCGTGCCTACTTCAAAGCCAGCTTCAGTCGCTTCTAAAGCAGAGCGAGCGGAAATAACCGTCTGTTCATAAGCGCGTAGAGCACCAATCGAGGCATTAATATTATTGTTGTAAGCGCGAACACTCTTCACCACCGTCCGAAACGAAGCTTCTAAGTCTTGGCTCGCGGCGACATAGGTGTATTGTGCTTGTTTGGTTTGCGATGTGACATTACCACCCGTATAGAGTGGCACGCTCAAATTGACCCCAATGGCAACATCGTTGTAGTCGTGACCGCTATAATTATATGAACCACTATTACTATTGGATTCGCGAGCATAATTGTACCCGCCATCTAAGGTGAGAGAAGGTAAGTGGCCAGAGTTGGCTAACGCGATATTATCTTTGGCGATGTCTTGTGCAATGCGGGAAGAAAGCAAAGATAAGTTTTGTTGTTGTGCCCGTTCAATGAGCGCTTCAACAGACTCAGTACTACGGCTTGCTGAGAAACGATCCGTATCTAGGATATTTAAATTTGCGTACTCTTGTCCTGTAATTTCACGTAACGACTCATAGCTATTAATTAATGTATTTTCAGCTAATACTTCTTGCGCTAAAACACCGTCATATTGTGCTTGGGCATCGTGTACGTCGGTAATGGCAGATAACCCAACTTCAAAACGTTGTTTGGTCTGTTCTAGTTGACGCGCGACCGCCGCTTTTTCTGCTCGGACAAACTCTAGGTTGTCTTGTGCGCTGAGCACTTCAAAGTAGGCTTGAGCCACTCTCAAAATTAAATTCTGCTGAATGACGGCATATTCGGCATCGGCTTGGCGGGCTTGTTTTTCTGCGGTATCTAACGTGATCCAGCTTGAGCGATTATATAGTGATTGTGAAAATTTGATTCCAGCACTGAGACGATCGCTTTCGCGAGCGTCTTCATCACTACGAGTTAGGTTGTAACCAGCCGTTAAATTAATTTGTGGTAAAAGAGAACTACGACTGGAAGTGACAGCTTCAAAGGCAGCATCACGACGAGCGGCTGCGCTCAGTAGCTGAGGATCATTTTCTTTTGCTTGGTCATAAATTTGTGCAAGATCGTCTGCCCAGACGCTGGTGCTGGCGAGGGTTGCACTTACGAGTAAAGGAAGCAGTTTTTTCATCGGTCCTATTCCTGCCTGTATATGAAATGAGTTACTTTGACAGAGTGTAACTCAAATTGTTGGTATTTCGTGCGAAAGTTTGCACTTTTTTACACTTAATTGTCCACTTGTGCAATATAATTATTTGCTCAACCGAGGGATAAAAAGAAGAAATTAGCCCGAAAAGCGAGGGAGCTTGCTGTTTTTTATTAGTTCAGCATCATAACTTAACTATAAATACAAATTTTGTATAAAAAGTTGAGCCATGTCGTTGGCAGAGGCAAAAGTTCCTGAGTAAACTATAAGATTGCGCACAAGGAGTTCGAATGCAACCGACAGATCGATTGAAAAGCCCGTTTAGCAGCGGTGATATTGATATCGTCTCAAAACAGACACTATTTCAAGGCTTCTTCCGCATGGTGAAGTACCGCTTCAGACATCGTCTATTTCAAGGCGGATGGAGTGAGTTGATTGAGCGTGAAATGTTTGAGCGAGGGCATGCTGCCGCGTTATTACCTTATGATCCTTTACGCGATGAAGTGGTGATCATCGAACAAATACGGGTTGGTGCACTAGAAGATGCACAGCCTTGGCAGCTAGAGATCGTCGCGGGCATTATTGAACCGGGTGAGCTGCCTGAGGACGTCGTTCGTCGAGAGGCACAAGAAGAAGCTGGTTTGAAGGTTGACCGGCTAGAAAAAATCACCGCGTATTACCCTTCTTCAGGAGGATGTTCTGAAAAACTTGATGTCTATGTGGGTGAGGTCGATAGCACACAAGCATCTGGTGTACATGGTTTGGCTGAGGAAGGTGAAGATATTAATCTTCATGTTATGAAACGATCGGATGCTTATCAATTGGTTAAAGCAGGGCGCATTGAGAACGGTGCCTCTATTATTGCTTTACAGTGGTTAGAATTAAACCACCAGCAGTTGCAACTGCAATGGCGGAGTCGCGTTTAGTATGTCGCTACTCATGGCCATCAAGCCGTATCATGTCAATCTCGCTGAATTGATGCGAACTTATGAAACGAATTATGCCAAGCTGAACGCTTTGATCCCTCATCAGCCGAAGGTAGGAGATGTGCGTTGTTATCAAGCTGCTCACTTAATCTACCAACTTCAGGTGCTAGAGGTCACAAAGTACACAACTTTGGTGGAGATTTGTCAAAGCGATGATACTTCGATATTTCCATTGCCTACAATGTCTGTCAGGCTATATCACGATGCTCGGGTTGCTGAAGTTTGTGCGTGTCAATCGCTTGCTCGAATCGATGCTCGCTATGATTATCCAAACGACAAAATGGTACAAAAAGATGAGAAAGCCCAAGTGAATCGTTTTTTAGGTGATTGGCTAACATTTTGTTTAAAAAGAGGGATGAGTCGAACTCCCATGAATATCAACCATTAACAGCATTAGGTTTATCGCTTTGAACGTGTCGCCCAGTTTATCCCCATCAGATCATATTAAACTTGTCCAAATTACGGATACGCATCTGTTTGCGCCTGATGATGGCTGTTTACTTAGTGTTAATACCGCAGACAGCTTCCGTGCCATTGTTCAAGCCATTATTGAGCAACAAATTCATTTTGATGCCATTCTTGCTACGGGTGATATTTCACAAGATCACAGCGCTGAATCTTACCAGCGTTTTGCCGCAGGAATTCGTGATTTGCAAAAGTCATGCTTCTGGTTGCCAGGTAATCATGATTATAAACCGAACATGGGGAGTGTTATGCCATCGGCGCAGATTCAGGCATTAGAACATGTTTTGTTGGGCAAACATTGGCAAATGGTGCTGTTAGACTCTCAAGTGGTTGGGGTTCCACATGGTCGTCTTAGTGACTATCAACTCGGTTTATTGGATGAAAAGCTTACCCAATATCCCGATCGGTTTACACTGGTATTACTCCACCATCATCCTTTATTGGTTGGTAGTGCTTGGCTGGATCAGCACACACTCAAAGACAGCGATGCATTTTGGCATGTGGTTGGTCAGCATCGGAATGTTCGAGCGGTATTGTGCGGTCATGTCCATCAAGCCATGGATTGCGAATATCAAGGCGTGAAAGTCATGGCAACCCCTTCCACTTGTGTGCAATTTAAACCTAACTCTGATGATTTTGCACTTGATCTTTGTTCGCCGGGTTGGCGAGAGTTAGAACTTCATCATGATGGAGAAGTCTCGACTCAAGTGAAACGATTAAGAAAAGGAGCGTTTGTGCCTGATTTTACCTCGAGTGGGTACTAATTGTATGCCTGTACATGTAGTTCCTCCTTTATTACTTTATATTCATGGCTTTAACAGTTCCCCTCAATCACATAAGGCACAGGTGATGCTGCGCTATTGTGCTGAGCATCGACCAGATATAAAAGTCGTCGTGCCCAAATTACCCCCTTTCCCGCAACAGGCAGCCGATTTACTGTTACAGATGGTTGCGGCATACCAAAAGCAATATCGTATTGGTTTGGTGGGGAGTTCGTTAGGTGGCTATCTGGCAACCTGGTTGAATGCTCAATTTTCTTGCCCGGCGGTGCTGGTAAACCCTGCGGTTAGGCCTTACGAATTACTGGCCGATTTTCTTGGCGAACAACAAAATCCATACACTGGTGAGCGCTATGTGCTGGATCATTCGCACATTAAAGAGCTAAAAGCGCTGGATATTCCAGTGATTCACAATCTCGATCAATTTTGGTTACTACAACAAATGGGTGATGAAGTGTTAGACTATCGCCAAGCGGTAGCCAAATATCAGCACGCTCGACAAACGGTGGAGCCAAACGGTAATCATAGTTTTGTCGATTTTGAACGTTATCCTCAGCAAATTATTCAATTCTTAAATCTTTGAGGATGTCATTGAGGGAAGAGTCATAAATTTATCCCTTGCTAACGGATGTCACTTGACATCTCAAGGGCTCTTCCTGAGTATGTTTCTCTTGTTCTTTCTTCGCTTATGGCTCTATATCATTGGGTGTTGTGCATTTTTAGTGACAATTTTCTTGTAGATAGAGCATAAACGAATAGTAAAGTAACCCTAATTATTTTTCGATAAAAGCATTCCGTATGATGACTGAACAATATAATGCTGGAGCCATTGAAGTTTTAAATGGCTTAGAACCAGTACGTCGCCGACCTGGGATGTATACGGATACCACGCGCCCTAACCACTTAGGGCAAGAAGTTATCGACAACAGTGTCGATGAAGCGTTAGCCGGATACGCTACTAAGGTTCAGGTGATTCTTCATGCCGATCAATCACTAGAAGTTATTGATGATGGGCGTGGTATGCCAGTAGACATTCACCCAGAAGAGAACGTCTCTGGGGTGGAACTGATCTTATGTAAATTACATGCCGGTGGTAAGTTTTCTAATAAAAACTATCAATTTTCTGGTGGGTTACATGGGGTAGGGATTTCGGTGGTGAACGCCTTATCCAAACGCATTGAAGTCACCGTTCGCCGTGATGGGCAGATCTATGAGATTGCCTTTGAACATGGCGACAAAGTTTCTGACCTTACGGTCACCGGTACTTGTGGGCGGCGAAATCGAGGAACATCGGTACATTTTTGGCCTGAAGCGCGTTACTTTGATTCTGCTAACTTCTCCGTTTCACGTTTAATCAATAATTTACGAGCTAAAGCGGTTTTATGCCCAGGGTTAGAAGTCACTTTTACCGATAAGGTGAATGATAACGAGTACCGCTGGCTTTATGAAGATGGTTTAAAAGACTATTTAGCGGAAGGGGTTAAAGGTTATACCTTACTGCCAGAAGAACCGTTTACTGGCGAGTTAAAAACAGACATTGAAGCGGCAAACTGGGCGGTTATTTGGCTTCCTGAAGGGGGCGATTTAATTACCGAAAGTTATGTTAACTTGATCCCAACCCCGCAGGGCGGTACGCACGTTAACGGATTACGCCAAGGTTTGCTGGATGCGATGCGTGAATTTTGTGAGTTTCGTAATTTGCTACCGCGTGGGGTCAAATTAACCGGTGAAGATGTTTTTGATCGTTGTGCTTATGTGTTATCGATCAAAATGCAAGACCCTCAATTTGCCGGACAAACGAAAGAGCGGCTCTCTTCTCGTCAAACCTCCTCGTTTGTCGCTAGCGTGGTAAAAGATGCGTTTAGTTTGTGGCTCAATGAAAAGCCTCAACTCGCTGAATTATTAGCAGAAACATGTATTGCCAATGCGCATCGTCGTATGCGAGCCAGTAAAAAAGTGGTTCGTAAAAAAGTCGCCTCGGGCCCAGCGTTACCGGGTAAATTAACCGATTGTTCTCAGCAAGATCTTAGCCGTACTGAACTTTTCTTAGTCGAAGGGGATTCTGCAGGCGGAAGTGCCAAACAAGCACGTAACCGAGAATTCCAAGCCATTATGCCTTTGCGCGGTAAGATCTTAAATACATGGGAAGTGTCTGCTGATCAAGTATTGGCTTCACAAGAAGTACATGATATTTCAGTTGCTTTGGGGATTGATCCTGATAGTGATGATCTTGATTCACTGCGCTATGGCAAAGTTTGCATCTTAGCCGATGCAGACTCCGATGGGCTACACATTGCCACACTGCTTTGTGCTTTATTTACGCGTCATTTCCGCGCTTTAGTTCGAGCTGGTCATGTCTATGTCGCCATGCCGCCACTTTATCGGATCGATTGTGGTAAAGAAGTGCATTATGCCTTGGACGACGGTGAAAAAGACGCCATTCTTGAGCGCTTAAGCCAGAAAAAAGCCAAGATCAACGTCCAGCGATTCAAAGGGCTAGGCGAAATGAACCCGTTGCAATTACGGGAAACCACCATGGATCCAAACACTCGTCGTTTGGTGCAATTAACCATTGATGATGATAAAGAAACCGATGAAATGATGGATATGTTGCTGGGGAAAAAGCGTGCTGATGACCGTCGAAATTGGCTT
The DNA here is from genome assembly GCF_013048485.1 of Vibrio sp. 1-1(7). Taxonomy (NCBI): domain Bacteria; kingdom Pseudomonadati; phylum Pseudomonadota; class Gammaproteobacteria; order Vibrionales; family Vibrionaceae; genus Vibrio; species Vibrio sp. 1-1(7). Next base: position 64,308 of record NZ_VHSP01000005.1, read on the forward strand.
CAGCGTTATGGTGATATGGCTGATATAGCAGAGGTGCAATAAATGTCGACAGAAATTAATTTTGACGGCGTCGAGCAACTAGCACTGCGTAAGTTTACCGAAGACGCTTATTTAAATTACTCCATGTATGTCATCATGGACCGCGCCTTGCCCTACATTGGGGATGGGCTAAAACCGGTTCAACGACGTATTATTTATGCAATGTCTGAGCTTGGGCTTTCCGCATCTGCCAAATACAAGAAATCGGCGCGTACGGTTGGTGATGTATTAGGTAAATATCACCCGCATGGTGATTCCGCCTGCTATGAAGCAATGGTGCTGATGGCCCAGCCCTTTTCCTATCGTTATCCGCTGGTGGACGGCCAAGGTAACTGGGGGGCTCCGGATGATCCTAAATCTTTCGCGGCTATGCGTTATACCGAAGCGAAGTTATCAAAATTTGCTGAAATCTTACTCGGTGAATTAGGGCAAGGAACCGTTGAGTGGCAAGCAAACTTTGACGGCACGATGAAAGAGCCGAAAATGTTGCCCGCACGTTTGCCGCACATCTTACTCAATGGCGTGACTGGGATTGCGGTGGGCATGGCTACCGACATCCCACCACATAACGTGCGGGAAGTGGTCGCGGCAACGATCCATTTAATTGAGCATCCGAATGCCGCTTTACCCGACTTGATGCAGTACATCAAAGGGCCTGATTTTCCTACTGAAGCGGAAATCATCACCCCGCAGGTTGAGCTAGAGAAAATGTACAAAACCGGACGTGGCAGTGTAAAAATGCGTGCGGTATGGCATAAAGAAGGCTCCGACATTGTTATTTCCGCCTTACCCCACCAAGTGTCAGGTGCAAAATTATTGGAACAGATTGCCAACCAGATGCGGGCGAAAAAACTGCCGATGGTGGAAGATTTGCGCGACGAGTCGGATCATGAAAATCCCACGCGTATCGTGATTGTACCGCGTTCCAATCGGGTGGATTGTGATACCTTGATGAACCACTTATTTGCTTCGACGGATCTTGAAAAAAGTTATCGAGTTAACCTGAATATGATCGGCCTCGATAACCGACCTCAAGTGAAAGGATTAACCCAAATTCTTTCTGAGTGGGTTGAGTATCGTCGTACGACGGTGCGTTCTCGTTTGCAGTTTCGTCTGGATAAGGTCTTAGCTCGCTTACATATTTTACAAGGTTTATTAATCGCTTATCTCAATATTGATGAAGTGATTGACATTATTCGCCAAGAAGATGAACCCAAACCGGTGTTAATGCAACGTTTTGGAATTAGCGATATTCAAGCGGATGCAATTCTTGATACCAAGTTGCGTCACTTAGCTAAATTAGAAGAAGTGAAAATCCGTGCGGAACAAGAGCAACTAGAGAAAGAGCGCAAGCAGTTAGAAGAACTGCTGGGTTCTGAACGCCGCTTAAATACCTTACTGAAAAAAGAACTCAAAGCGGATGCCGAGAAATATGGCGATGATCGCCGTTCACCTATTGTGGAGCGAGCGGAAGCGAAAGCATTAACCGAACGTGATTTAATGCCGAGCGAGGCGATTACGGTTGTTTTGTCTGAAAAAGGCTGGATCCGCCATGCTAAGGGGCATGATGTCGATTGCCAGAGTTTGAGTTATAAGGCAGGAGATAACTACTTAGCCCATGCTTGCGGTAAAAGTAACCTGCCTGTAGTGCTGCTCGGTAGCGATGGGCGCAGTTACTCGCTTGAGTCTCATACTTTGCCATCTGCTCGAGGGCAAGGTGAACCGATTACCGGACGGCTTAACATCACCGAAGGCAGTTCCATTCGCCAAGCGATCATGGGCGAAGAGGAGCAATTATGGTTGGTCGGTTCTGATGCTGGGTATGGTTTTGTCTGTAAAGGAGCTGATTTACTGTCGAAAAATCGCAGTGGTAAAGCCTTAGTCAATTTACCGGAAAATGCAGAAATTTTAGCACCGCAAGCGGTGAACGATTTGGATCATGACGAGATCTTAGCGATCACCAACCAAGGACGAATGCTGCTCTTCCCGATTAAAGATCTACCGCAATTGAGTAAAGGTAAAGGGAATAAGATCATCAATATTCCAAGTGCCAAAGCGAAGGCTCGAGAAGAGGTGGTTTCTCACTTAATGGTATTGCCGCCAGGTGTTTCTATTACGTTATATGCGGGAAAACGTAAGTTAGGTTTGAAATCGGCCGATCTGGATAACTTCCGAGGTGAACGTGGTCGTCGGGGAAGTTTACTTCCACGAGGTTTACAACGGGTCACCAGTATCGATATTGAAGCGGATCCAAGCCAAGCGTCGAGTGAAGAATAAATCCGTAGCAACAAATAATAAAGCCCCATTTTGGGGCTTTATTATTATAAACAGGAATGAGCTAATGATGCTCTTCTGACCAGCCATCGCTGTCCGACATATCAGGGGCACCGGGAATGGCATTTTCTTCATTGGCCCAAGTGCCAAAATCGATCATTTGGCACTTTTTACTGCAAAATGGACGGTAAGGACTCTGCTCTCCCCATTCTACCGACGCTCCGCATTGCGGGCATGTTACCACGGTCAGTTTTTTTGACATGGGTCCTCTCCTCTTGATCAAAATAACATTTTGCTTGTTTAAGAATATTTTGCTTGATTAACAACAGATTGCAAGCTCAAAAGGCACATTTTGGCTACTCGCTTGGCCGGAGTGAAAATCGATAAATTTAATCGCAAAACGATTTTTATGGCCAGAGATCATCGGATAGACGCCATAGGCTAACGGAATAGACAAACGAAGAATATTCGCGCCTTCAGCATCACTTTGATAAAAGCCGGATTGGGCAGTATGCGCTTTAAATTGACCGGTTTCTCGGGTTAATTTAAGCCATAATTTCAGGGCATCGGCCAGTGGTTGAAGGGCTAAAATCCACTGTTGGGCGTCTTGATTTTTTTGTTCAGCCGTCAAGTGAAGCCAGTAATGTAAGGCCGGGAGGTCGAAGCAGCAAGAGCCACCGGGTAAGTTAAATCGCTGTCGAATAGTGCTGAGAAAACGGTCTTCTTTCAACGATTGGCCAAAGCGTTCGCCCGCCATTAAATTACGGTGTACTTTATCGATGTCGGCTAATAAAGCGGTGAGCATATCTTGATCCACAGCCTCAATACCTTGCCACTGGCGGTAGGCGAGACGTTGTTTTTCAATGTCTTTGGCTAATTCACTTTTCAGTTGCATTTGATCGAAAATATCGAGTAGATCAAAAAGAGCGCGAAACAGTAATTGATGTTGGAGTTGGTCAGCTAATTGACAGGCTTGCTCCATTTGATTGAGCAACGCTTCTACCCGCAAATATATGCGAGTTTTTTCATTGAGCGGATGTTCAAACTTATGTGTGATCATGAAACTAGCCTTGGTGTATTTAGAACTATTCTGACTGATTTGTACTGCTTATGGCCAGATACTTTTGGTGCAATTTCGTGATTTGTGGCAAAAGTTTCTGGTTTTGTGCACTATTTTTAATCACATCATCAGCAAAAGCGAGTCGTTCAGCCCGGCTTGCCTGAGCGGATAATATGGCGAGTACTTGTTCCTTACTTACTTTATCTCTCGCCTGTGTTCGTTTAATTTGAGTTTGTTCATCGACATCGACCACTAAAATTCGATCCACCATCGACTGTAACTGGTTTTCTATCAGCAGCGGAACGACCAATAATGCATAAGGGGAGGTTACTTTTTGTAGTGCCTCACGCATTCTTCGATTAATCAGTGGATGTAATCGTTGATCGAGCCACTTTTTCTCTGCGGGTATGGCGAAAATTTGCTCGCGTAAAGCGGCACGGTTTAAGCTTCCGTCCTGGTGTAAGATACTTGGGCCAAAATGCTCGATAATTGCAGCAAGGCCTTGGCTTCCTGGAGCGACAACCTCGCGAGCAATGATGTCGGCATCAACGATATCAATTGAGAAATGGGTTTGAAATAAGTTAGCAACGGTGGTTTTCCCGCTCGCAATGCCTCCGGTTAGGCCGACGATCAAAGGCATAGCGGTTACCCTATTAATGAGTGTAAATACCAAGTAATCAATTGATTACCCCACAACATGGCGAACCATCCGGCCATAGCCAGGTAAGGGCCAAAAGGAAAGGCTTTATCTATTCCTCGTTTTTGCAGGCGTAATTGAACAATACCAAAGATAAGGCCAACAAACGAGGAGAGCAGGATAATCAGCGGGAGCAATTGCCAGCCAAACCATGCCCCTAGCGCAGCGAACAGTTTGAAATCGCCGTAGCCCATACCGTCTTTGCCGGTTAACCCTTTAAAGAGCCAGTAGATAGACCAGAGCGAGAGATAACCTAGCATCGCGCCAAGCACCGCATCGGTCAGTGACAAGGGGCTAATACCAAGTAACGCTAAGCCGATCCCGCTCCACATCAAGGGTAATGTCAGTTGATCAGGCAGGAGCATGCAATCAAAATCAATAAAGGTAGCGGCGATTAGTACATAGGTAAAAAAGAGCAGTGCAAGGCTATAACCACTAAAACCAAAGTGGATAGCAACGACGAAACTACTTAGTGCGGAGAGCAGTTCAACGAAAGGATAGCGAGGGCTGATCGGTGCTTGGCAGTGTGCGCATTTTCCTTTGAGTCGCAACCAACTCAGTAGTGGAATGTTATCGCGAATTCTCAGCTGGGTTTGACAGTGAGGGCAAGTGGAGCGAGGTGTGCTCAGTGTCAATGTGCCTTCTGGCGGTGTAATGCCATATTCAGGAAAAGCGTCGGCACACTCTTTCCGCCATTCCCTATCCATTATTTGGGGTAAGCGATAGATCACCACATTAAGAAAACTGCCGATGATTAAACCAAACAGTGTGGCGAAGATTGGAAATAACCAAGGGTAAAAATAAAAAATATCCATTTAAGAGGCTCTAAATCGCAGGATTGAGGGAAGAGAGTATACTAACCCAATACCCCCATTAAGTTAAAGATAGGAAGGTACATCGCTACGACTAATCCGCCCACCACCACGCCAAGAAAGACAATGATCAATGGTTCTAAAATTTTGCCTAAATTATCTACGGTATTATCCACTTCAAATTCATAAATCGTGGCGATTTTATTGAGCATATCATCCAACTTTCCCGATTCCTCACCAATCATCACCATTTGTAACACCATTTCAGGAAAGGCGTCTGTATTGCGCATGGCGATGTACATGGGCATTCCTGATGCGGTATCACGGTGGACTTGATCAATCGCCGTTTCAAAATGCACATTACCCGCAGTTTTGGCGGTGGTTTTTAAGCTGGCAAGGATAGGGATCCCCGCCGCAAAGCTGGTGGCGAGAGTGCGACTAAATTTGGCGATGGCGGCTTTCGCTAACACCGTACCGATAATCGGTGATTTCAAACTTAGGCGGCTGGTTTTCAGCCGGATTTGAAACGATTTTTTCCGAGCGGTTTTCACGGTCAGATATAAACCAATGCAGAGTAACAAACCGCCTAAGCTATAAGCCTGCACCGCATGAGAGAGTTTAAGGATTTGTTGGGTAAACCAAGGTAGCTCGGCACCAAAGCCTTGGAACATACTTTCAAATTCAGGAATGACCATGGTTAACATTAAATAGGAAACGCCCAAGGCAACCAAAATAACCATACTTGGATAGATCAAGGCTTTGACGACTTTAGCGCGCAATTGTTCACTTTTTTCTCGGTAGGTCGCGAGGCGATCAAAGACTTCGGCTAAATTGCCCGATTGTTCACCCGTTTGGATCAGATCGACGTAGAGTGGGTCAAAGTAACTACTCGCGGTACGCATTGCTTTTGAAATGGGTGTTCCGGCTTCGACGCTCTTGGTTATTTGCGCCAAAATGGACTTCATTTCCGCTTTGCGGTGGTTATCACCGACCAATCTCAACGCTTGAACAATTGGTACGCCGGTGGTCAACATGGTTGATAATTGGCGGGTCAGTAAGGTGATGTCTCTGCCTTTGACTCGATGCGTTAATCGAGTCAGGAATGAAACGCCCCCTTTTTTGATTTTTTTGATCTGAATGTGTTGCTCTTTAAGTTTATCGCGCACTTCTAATTCACTAAGGGCCAGTAATTGACCGGCCACTTTTTTTCCTGAGCTATTAATGCCTTTCCAACGGTAATTTTTCAGTTCATAAGCTTTAGATGAATGCATAACAGATCCATTCCCATCAATTAAAAATAAAGGACACGCTGTAATTCTTGCATGCTGGTGATGCCAAGTTTGAGTTTTTCGATACCGGATTGCTGTAAGGTTTGCATACCATGAGCTTGAGCGATGGCTTCAATCTGACTGATTGAGGCTTTTTGCATAATGGCTTCAGCCAGTTGCGGGTCGAAGGCCATAACTTCATAAATACCAACTCGCCCACTGTAGCCATTGGTGCATTCGTTACAGCCACTGGGACGAGGTCGGTAAATGGTTTGATCGGGCTCTAACATAAATTGTTGTTGCTCAGTCAGGGTGGGCAGATCGGCTTGTTTGCAATGTGGGCATAATCGTCGAGCGAGACGTTGAGCGATGATTAGGCTCAGTGAAGAGGCTAGGTTAAACGGCTCTATGCCCATATTGGCTAAACGAATGACGGTTTCTGCAGCAGAGTTGGTATGCAGGGTCGATAGCACTAAATGGCCGGTCTGGGCGGCTTTAACCGCGATTTCAGCGGTTTCTAAATCGCGGATTTCACCCACCATGACAATGTCGGGGTCTTGACGCAAAAATGAGCGTAGCGCTTGCGCAAAGCCAAAGCCTATTTTGGGTTGCACTTGCACTTGATTAATGCCGGGGAGGTTGATCTCCACCGGATCTTCAGCGGTTGAAATATTGACCTCTTCGGTATTGAGTATGCTTAAACCGGTGTAGAGTGAAACGGTTTTACCGCTGCCCGTTGGCCCGGTCATTAGAATCATCCCCTGTGGCTGTTTTAGCGCATTTAGATAAAGTTGCTTTTGCGTATCGTTATAACCTAATTTATCAATATCTAAGCTGGCACTGCTGCTGTCGAGCAAGCGCAGAACGATTTTTTCTCCCCACAGGGTGGGCAAGGTAGAAACCCGTAGATCGATCGCGGTATCAGTATTTAAGCGCAGTTTTATTCGCCCATCTTGCGGGAGTCGGCGTTCGGCAATATCGAGTTTAGCGAGAATTTTCAGCCGTGCAGCGAGCCGTCGCCCTAAGTGGCTTGCTGGTTGCTGAGTTTGCACTAAAATGCCGTCACAGCGTAGCCGAATACGGTATTGTTGTTCGTAAGGTTCAAAGTGTATATCTGAAGCACCTTTCCGCACCGCATCTAATAAAACTTGGTTGATAAAACGGCTGACTGGGGAGCCATCTTGGCTGAGATCTTCCACCGATTGCTTTTCATCATCCGAGATCTGCACCAAATCGGCCAGCTCATCTTGGCTGATCTCCTTGCCTTGGCTGGTGGCGTGGTCGATGGTGCGGCCATACAATCGACGAATGGCGGCTTGTAGTGCCTTGTAGTCCGCCAGCACTAACTCTACTTGCAGTCCGGTGGCAAAGCGAAATTCATCTTCAATTTGTAGATGAGTGGGGTCAGATACCGCTAAAGTCAGTACTTGCCCATGGCGTTGTAGCGGTAAGGCTTGATATTGGGTGATCAGCTCGCGTAAGCCGAGCTGTTGACACAATGACGGGTAGTCAAAGCGAGTTAAATCGGTTTCAGGTAGACCAAAGATTTGGCTGAGCTGTTCAGTTAAATCATGCGGGTGGAATATACCCAGCGCCAATAAAGCCTCCGGTACGCTGGCACCGGAAGCTTGAATATGGTCGACCACGGCTTGCTCTTGCGTCGGGCTTATGAGTTGAGCCTGACGTAAGATAGCAATAAGGTTGGTAAGCATGGTTAACTATTGGCAACCTTTAGGCGCTTCAGCGTTTGGATTGTTGGTTGGTGTATCATAAGCACATTTCCAACCACCATCTTCTCTTGTATAAGTAAACTTAGCGCCTTCTGCTGAGCCGTTGTTATGCTCAAATTGGATTGTATTATCGTTAGGAATGGTGAGTTCCCCCAAAGAGTTGGCATCGTTTTTTACTCCGAGTGTATCGGTTGTATTTGCTCCACCACTGAGCTTGCCATTTTCCTGAACATAAAGCTCAGCGGGAGTGATAACGGATTTTATGGTAGCAAACCCAGATGCCAACTCACTTTTCGTTACGTAGTCCTTATAGGCGGGAACGGCAATCGCGGATAAAACGCCAATAATTGCGACCACAATCATCAGTTCAATTAAGGTAAAGCCTTGTTGTTGATGGTTTCGATTCTGTTTCATTACACTGTCATCCTCATGGTGTAGTTAAGACCAGCCAAGGATAAGCACAGTGCTAGAGCGAGAGAATGGCTTCACTGACGAGCTTCGAGTCAGATGACGTTTTTGCCTGTTAATAAGCAAAAGGTTACATAAAGTTTGCGAGGGGGTTAAAAAGGCTTAGGAGTTTGTCCTAAGCCTTGAAATACAAGGTTGTTTATTGCTGAATACGCATTGACAAATCTAATGCGGTGATGTGTTTGGTGAGCGCGCCGACTGAGATGTAGTCAATGCCCGTTTCGGCATAATCGCGAATGGTGGCTAAGGTGATATTGCCAGAGTTCTCTAAGGCCGTGCGTCCGGCATTAATTTTGACTGCTTCTCGCATCATCTCAAATGAGAAGTTATCAAGCATGACAATATCCGCACCAGCGTCAATAGCCTCAGATAATTCAGCTAAACTTTCGGTTTCGACTTCCACGGGTTTACCGGGATTGAGCTGTTTGGCGGTGTGAATCGCTTGGGTGATACCACCACAGGCAATGATGTGATTTTCTTTGATTAAATACGCATCAAAAACACCAATTCGATGGTTAAAACCGCCACCACAGGCCACGGCATATTTTAACGCGCTACGTAAGCCCGGAATGGTTTTACGAGTATCGAGTAGCCGACACTGTGTGCCTTGTAACGCCTTGACATACTGCGCGGTGGTGGTAGCACAACCCGACAGCGTTTGAATGAAATTCATCGCATTCCGCTCCCCCGTGAGTAAAATACGGGCAGGCCCACTTAATGTGCAGAGGGTTTGATTGGCGCTCAGAATATCACCGTCTTCAACTTGCCATTCAATGGTGATTTGGCCACCCAATTGTTTAAATACTTCTTCAGCCCACATTTTCCCGCAAAAAACTCCCGCTTCTCGGGTTATCAATGTGGCGCGGCTATGGACATCAGCAGGGATCAAACTGGCGGTGATATCTGCCGCTGCATCAAGGGTTCCACCCAAATCTTCTTTTAAGCTATCAGCCACCGAACGGGCAATGTCTAACGGCAGTTGCTGTTTGAGATAAGCTAAGCGTTGCTGACTATTATGAGGATGTTTCATCGCAAATCATCTTTGGTTGTGGAAGAAAAGGGCATGATACGATCAGTCGCTGCAAAATTCAGCTGTTAATCTCCCATTCTGGTCTTATAAGGGGGGAGCAAAATGGAAAACGTGTCTCTTAAGGGAAATGGTGCAACAGGCCATGATGAGGCGTGATTATCGGTTATACTAGCGGGAAATGGCAAAAACAGACATCCGGATATGATTGATCAATATGGTTGGTATCAAGGGGCGCGGCGAGTTGAATCGCCGTTTTATGATCAAAGGCCAGATGAGCAGGATATTTCACTACTGGTAGTACACAACATTAGCTTGCCGCCGGGGCAATTTGGTGGGCCTTATATTGAGCAGTTTTTTTGTGGCACATTAGAGAGCCAATCGCATCCCTTTTTCAAGGTAATTGAAAAAATGCAAGTCTCGGCGCACTGTTTGATCCGACGAGACGGCGAGGTGGTGCAATTTGTTCCTTTTTCAGCTCGAGCTTGGCATGCAGGGCAATCTGCTTTTGCTGGGCGTGAACGATGTAATGATTACTCTATCGGCATTGAACTTGAAGGGAGTGATTTTATTGCCTATACCCAAGCACAGTATCAAGCATTAATTGAGCTGACAAAACATTTGATCAGGCGTTATCCTGCGTTGACTCGCACCCGAATCACAGGGCATCAATATATTGCGCCAATGCGCAAAACAGACCCTGGGTTAGTCTTCGATTGGCGTTACTTTCTTGCGCAAGTTTCCTCTGAATTCGAACTAGGCGAATAGCTGATATTCGGTGAGGATCTGCTCGACCCAGGTGGCAATTCGTTCATCACTCAGTTCATATTGCGAATCTTCATCGAGCGCTAAGCCAACAAAGTGGCGACCATCTGCGGTAAGTGCTTTGGAGGCTTCAAACTGGTACCCCTGAGTTGGCCAGTAGCCGATCAGTTTAGCTCCGTTCTTCTTGACGGCATCGTGCAGCATCCCCATCGCATCCAGATACCATTCGCCATAACCTTCTTGATCGCCTAAGCCGAATAATGCGACGAACTTGTCGTTTAGCGGTACGCCATCGATGTGATCCCATATCGCGCTCCAATCTTCTTGGATTTCACCAAAGTCCCAAGTGGAAATGCCTAGAATCAACAAGTCATAGTCGCGCATACGAGAAAGCGGCGTTTCTTTGACATTGTGGATATCAAGTAATTCTTCACCAATAATAGCGCGCATTTTTTCTGCTGCCATTTCGGTGTAACAAGTTGTTGAGCCGTAAAATAGACCAATTTTCATAGAATTCATGTTGTTTTTGCTACATGAGAGGAATTCTATACCTAACTGAGCGAAAGATGCCAGAGCCAACCGTCTATGAGTGGCGAAGAATTTATGGTATTAAGTCGAGGTCTATTTCTATCATCATATAACGAGAAGTCGCGGTGTCAGAGCAATTGTCAGTGGATCAAGGACTGGTTGAGCAGTTTTTAGATGCGATGTGGATGGAGCGAGGGTTAGCAGAAAACACCCTAAGCTCGTATCGGAATGATCTTAATAAATTGCTATTTTGGATGCAGCAGCATCACTATCGGTTAGATTTTATTAGCTTAGCTGGATTGCTTGAGTATCAAAGTTGGCTGACGGATCAAAATTACAAACAAACCTCGCGAGCAAGAATGATCTCAGCCATGCGCCGTTTGTTTCAATATTTGCACCGAGAAAAAATTCGCAGTGATGACCCGAGTGCTCTGCTGGTCAGCCCTAAACTACCGCAGCGGTTACCGAAAGATCTCAGCGAAGGGCAAGTTGAAGCCTTATTAAATGCGCCCAATCCCGATGATCCACTTGAGCTACGTGACAAAGCGATGCTTGAGTTATTGTATGCAACGGGGCTAAGGGTGACAGAGCTGGTCTCTTTAACGATGGAAAATATCAGCTTAAGGCAAGGCGTGGTGAGAGTCACCGGCAAAGGGGGAAAGGAGCGTTTAGTTCCAATGGGGGAAAATGCCATAGAATGGATTGAAACTTTTCTTACTCAAGGGCGGTCTCATTTGCTGGGTCAACAGACTTCCGATGTGGTGTTCCCCAGTAAACGTGCCAAACAAATGACTCGGCAAACCTTTTGGCATCGTCTTAAATATTACGCCGTGATTGCTGGTATTGATGTAGAAAAGCTATCACCCCATGTACTGCGTCATGCTTTTGCCACCCATTTATTGAACTATGGGGCAGATTTACGGGTGGTGCAGATGTTGCTGGGGCATAGTGACTTATCTACCACACAAATTTATACTCATGTCGCCACTGAACGACTTAAACAAATACACAGCGAGCACCATCCAAGGGCTTGATAGAAAGGATTTTTTATGAAGGTTTTATACCGCTTACCATTACTGCTGCTAACGATTTTTACAACGGCCTGTTATGCGCAGGATGGGGCGACAGGTATTGATAAAAATGTGTTTGCCAAACGCTTTGCACCATTGGGGCTGGAAGTGCTTTCTGTCACTCCCGCCGATATTACCGGTTTAGTCGAAGTGCAAACACCGGGCGGGGTGGTGTTTGCTTCGGAAGACGGCCAGCATTTTATTGCTGGGACGTTATATGCGCTAAATGATGATGGCAGTTATGTCGATGTGCTGGCCAAGCGCCAAGCGCCGATTAATGCTCAGAAAATAGAGCAGTTAAAATCGAGTATGATTGAATATAAAGCAGCGAATGAGCAATATGTGGTGACGGTCTTTACCGATACCACTTGCGGTTATTGTGTTCGCTTACATAGCCAAATGAAAGAGTATAACGATTTGGGCATTACCGTGCGTTACTTGGCTTATCCTCGTCAAGGCCCTGTTGGGCAAGTGGCGGAGCAAATGGCAGCCATTTGGTGTGCTGACGATCCTAAAGCCGCCATGCACAATGTTAAAATTGAACGGCAATCACCGCGAGCGAAAGGGGATCTTAAACAGTGTCAGCAGACGATTGCTCAGCATTACCAGTTAGGTCGAGAGCTTGGTATTTCTGGAACCCCTGCTATTTTTCTACCCAATGGTGAAATGGTCGGAGGCTATTTGCCTGCCGCTCAACTAAAAAAACGCCTGCAACAGCAGTAAGTATTTTACCCCATCGACTCACTTAGGAAGCAGGCTTGGTTCATCCAAGCCTGATTATTTTTTATGATAGAGATTCAAAGAAGACCTGATCCTGATCTGACTCAGTTGCCAGATTCCATTCCCGATTTGCTTAAGCGAATCTATTTAAATCGAGGCATCACAACCATTAACCAGCTTGAAAAGGCTGCAAAAGCTTTACACTCCTACCGACAACTGCACGGTATTGAGCTGGCGGTTGAATTATTGTTTAACGCGATTCAACAGCAACGGCGCATTATTATAGTTGGCGATTTTGATGCCGATGGCGCAACCAGTTGTGCGTTATCTGTGTTAGCGCTACGCATGCTGGGTTGCCACAATGTCGACTATCTGGTTCCTAACCGTTTTGAAGATGGTTATGGATTAAGCCCAGAAGTGGTTGATCAAGCCTTAGCGCTTGGGGCGGAGATGATCATGACGGTGGATAATGGCGTCTCTTCTATCGAGGGGGTGCGTTATGCCAAACAGCATGGACTGACGGTCTTGGTCACCGATCATCACCTACCGGGGCAGGTATTGCCCGAGGTTGATGCAATGGTCAATCCAAACCTACAGCAGTGTACGTTTCCTTCCAAAGCGTTGGCTGGGGTTGGTGTTGCTTTTTATCTTATGATGGCACTGTGTGTACATATGCGCCAGTCAGGTTGGTTTAAGCAGCAAGGTATCGCTGAACCTAAATTAATGGAGTTGATCGATCTGGTTGCTCTGGGGACGGTTGCTGATGTGGTGCCATTGGATGAAAATAACCGAATCTTAGTTCATCAAGGTCTACAACGCATCAGAGCGGGTAAGGCTCGTCCCGGGATTCAGGCATTGATTGAAGTGGCAAAACGTGACCCTCGTCGATTGATGGCGACCGATTTTGGATTTGCTCTCGGGCCTCGCATTAATGCTGCCGGGCGCTTAGATGATATGTCCTTTGGGGTCGAACTTTTATTGAGTAACAATATTCATGCCGCTCGCCGAATGGCGAATGAATTGGATGCGCTGAATCAAACGCGTAAAGCGATTGAAGAGGGGATGAAACAAGAGGCGTTGGCTTTTTGTGAACGGTTACAATTTGGTGAACATGGCACACTACCGGCTGGTTTAGTGTTATTCCAAAGGGATTGGCATCAAGGGGTTATCGGCATTCTTGCCTCGCGTATTAAAGATAAATACCATCGTCCTGTGATCGCTTTTGCTGAAGGCGGTGAGGGAATCATAAAAGGTTCTTGCCGCTCCATTCCCGGTCTGCATATGCGTGATACCTTAGATAAGATTGATACACAACATCCTGGCTTGATTATCAAATTCGGCGGACATGCGATGGCAGCAGGCTTAACTATCGCTGAGCGGCAATTAGAACATTTTCGCCAGCTATTTGAACAAGTGGTGAATGAACAGCTAGACGCCGCGAGCCTCAAAGGCATCGTACTCAGTGATGGGGAGCTGAAGCCTGAAGAATTCTCTATGCATACCGCGGAAACCTTACGTGCTGGAGGGCCGTGGGGGCAAGCCTTTCCTGAACCGCTATTTGATGGTGAGTTTAAGGTACTTCACCAAAAACTGGTGGGGGAAAAGCATCTTAAGCTTATGTTAGAGCCTTTATTTAAAGGACACCCGACTCATATCATGATCGATGGCATCGCATTTAATGTCGATTTACGCCGCTGGCCAGATGCTTCGGTCAAAACGGTTCACCTGGCTTATAAATTGGACATTAACGAGTTTCGTGGCAACCAATCTTTACAGCTATTGATTGACCATATTGAAGCAAAATAAACCGTCATCGTGATGACTTGAGTGGTGAATTCGTTGAACGCTCAAGTCTATCCCTCTGTTATTGCTTGGTTTTTATAAAATTACCGCTATCTAGCCCGCCATTTCCCCATCTGTGTATTTTTTGTAATTGGTCTTACCAATACTATTGCTGTTTTAGTCTGCTATTGTTATCAGAGTGTTTTGGTTAGACCTGTTCTATGATTTACATCAACTTTCGACTGGACAATTACGTTTTATTTATGTTAATTTCTACCTCAACTTGAAATTGGTATTACCAATTGCCAGCGGTAAAATTAAAGAGAAAAAAAACAATAAATTATGGCTTATCAAAGGATCCGTCAGCCGAAACTTTCTGATGTGATAGAACAAGAATTAGAACGGCTGATTGTGGAAGGAACATTAACGCCGGGTCAGCAACTGCCCCCAGAGCGTGAGCTGGCAAAACAGTTCGATGTTTCTCGACCTTCTGTTCGTGAAGCCATACAGCGTTTAGAAGCCAAGCGCCTTTTAACCCGCCGTCAAGGCGGTGGCACATTTGTTAGTGAGCATATTTGGCAAAGTTTCTCCGATCCTCTGCTAAATTTATTGTCTAGCCACTCAGAAACTCAGTTAGATCTACTCGAAGCGCGTCATGCGTTAGAAGGTATTTCTGCCTATTTCGCTGCATTGCGTGGTACCGATGAAGATTTTGCTCGTATTCAAGCCAGTGTGGTGCGAATTGGACAAATGCAAGAAAAACAAGATGTTGAAGCTGAAGCGGTGAGCGTAATGAAATTTCTGATTGCGATCACCGAAGCGACTCACAATGTCGTGTTATTGCACATCGTTCGTAGTCTCGCACCATTGCTTGAGCAAAATATTCTGCAAAATTTTAAATTATTACATCGCCGCCCCGAAGCGGTCGAGAAAGTAAGTAAGCACCGAGCTAATATCGTGGATGCGATTGTATCTGGCCAGCCAGAAAAGGCACGTGAGATGTCTCATTCACACTTAGCTTATATTGAAGAAACATTGTTGGATTTGACCCGAGAAGAGTCTCGTCGAGAACGTTCTCTGCGCCGTATCCAACAGGGTAATGAGCCGCAATAGCGGTTCATTGCGATTCTAAATAAGTCCAACCAACAGAAGGATAGATCGCCATGTCTGACATGAAGCATGACGTAGATGCACTGGAAACTCAGGAGTGGCTTTCCGCCCTTGAGTCAGTTGTACGTGAAGAAGGCGTAGAGCGTGCGCAATTCTTATTAGAAGAAGTTCTAGAGAAAGCCCGTCTCGATGGCGTTGATATGCCCACTGGTATCAACACAAACTATATCAACACGATTCCGGCCGCCCAAGAGCCCGCTTATCCCGGTGATACCACGATAGAGAAACGTATTCGTTCCATCATTCGTTGGAACGCGATCATGATCGTGTTGCGTGCTTCCAAGAAAGATTTAGATTTGGGTGGGCATATGGCCTCTTTCCAATCTTCCGCCGCATTCTATGAAACCTGCTTCAACCATTTCTTCCGTGCGCCGAATGAGAAGGATGGTGGTGATCTGGTTTATTATCAAGGCCACATTTCTCCGGGGATTTATGCTCGTGCCTTCGTTGAAGGTCGCCTGACTGCTGAACAATTAGACAACTTCCGTCAGGAAGTCGATGGCAAAGGAATTCCTTCTTACCCACACCCGAAATTGATGCCTGAATTCTGGCAATTCCCGACCGTTTCGATGGGGCTTGGTCCTATCGCTTCAATTTATCAAGCGCGTTTCTTGAAATATCTTGAGGGCCGAGGGCTAAAAGATACTTCACAACAACGGGTTTACGCCTTCCTGGGTGATGGTGAGATGGATGAGCCAGAATCACGTGGTGCAATTTCGTTTGCTGCACGTGAGAAGTTGGATAACCTATGTTTCCTTATCAACTGCAACTTGCAGCGTCTTGATGGCCCCGTGATGGGGAACGGTAAGATCATTCAAGAGCTAGAAGGCCTATTTAAAGGCGCTGGCTGGAATGTGGTTAAAGTGATTTGGGGCAATAACTGGGATGCGCTATTAGCGAAAGATACTTCAGGTAAATTATTGCAGCTGATGAACGAAACCATTGATGGCGATTACCAAACGTTTAAAGCGAAAGACGGTGCTTACGTTCGGGAACACTTCTTTGGTAAATATCCAGAGACAGCGGCACTGGTTGCCGATATGACCGATGATGAGATTTTTGCCTTGAAACGTGGCGGTCATGAGCCATCCAAACTGTTTGCTGCATTCAAGAATGCGCAAGAAACGAAAGGCCGCCCAACGGTTATCCTCGCAAAAACCGTCAAAGGTTATGGTATGGGTGATGCGGCAGAAGGCAAAAACATTGCGCACCAAGTGAAGAAAATGGATATGACTCATGTGGTTGCAATGCGTAACCGCCTTGGCCTGCAAGATTTAATTTCAGATGAAGAGGTGAAAAACTTACCTTATCTGAAATTAGAAGAAGGCTCGAAAGAGTTTGAATATCTACACGCTCGCCGCAAAGCTTTGCATGGCTATACGCCACAGCGCCTGCCTAATTTTACTCAAACATTTATTACCCCAGAACTAGCAGAGTTCAAGCCACTGCTTGAAGAGCAAAAACGTGAAATTTCTTCTACCATGGCTTTTGTTCGTACCTTAAATATTCTGCTGAAAGATAAAAATATCGGCCAACATATCGTACCCATTATTGCAGATGAAGCTCGTACCTTTGGTATGGAAGGGCTGTTCCGTCAAATTGGTATTTATAACCCGCATGGGCAAAACTATACCCCACAAGATAGAGACATCGTTTCTTATTATAAAGAAGCGACTTCTGGTCAAGTCTTGCAAGAAGGGATCAACGAATTGGGGGCCATGTCATCATGGGTTGCTGCAGCGACATCATACAGTACCAATGATTTACCTATGATTCCGTTCTACATCTATTACTCGATGTTTGGTTTCCAACGTGTCGGTGATATGGCATGGATGGCCGGTGACCAGCAAGCGCGTGGCTTCCTATTGGGCGCAACAGCAGGCCGAACCACACTAAATGGCGAAGGTTTGCAGCATGAAGATGGTCATTCACATATTTTAGCCAGCACAGTACCAAACTGCGTCTCTTATGACCCAACCTTTGCTTATGAAGTTGCCGTCATCATTCAAGACGGGATTCGTCGTATGTATGGTGAACAAGAAAATGTCTACTACTACTTGACGCTCATGAATGAAAACTACCCAATGCCAGCCATGCCGGAAGGTGCGGAAGAGGGTATTCGTAAAGGTATCTACAAACTAGAAACCTATACTGGCTCAAAAGGCAAGGTTCAATTAATGAGTTCAGGGACTATCATGAATGAAGTGCGCAAAGCGGCGCAAATACTAAGTGAAGAGTTTGGTGTGGCTTCTGATGTTTATTCAGTGACGTCGTTCAACGAATTGGCGCGTGATGGTCAAGCATGTGAGCGTGATGCGATGTTGCATCCTGAGGCGGAAGCGAAAGTCCCTTATATTACCCAAGTGATGGGAACTGAACCAGCAATCGCTGCGACGGATTATATGAAGAACTACGCAGAGCAAGTACGTGCTTACGTGCCAGCGGAGTCTTATAAAGTATTAGGTACAGATGGTTTTGGCCGTTCTGATAGCCGTGAAAACCTACGTCGTCACTTCGAAGTCAATGCGAGTTATGTTGTTGTTGCCGCGCTGAGCGAACTGGCTAAACGTGGTGAATTGGACAAATCAGTAGTGGTTGAAGCGATTAAGAAATTTAACATCGACACTGAAAAAACAAACCCGTTATACGCTTAATTGAAGGTAGGAAAGAATAATGGCAATCGAAATTAATGTACCGGATATTGGTGCGGATGAGGTTGAAGTTACCGAGATCCTTGTCAGCGTTGGCGACAAGGTCGAAGAAGAACAATCATTGATCACGGTTGAAGGTGATAAAGCTTCAATGGAAGTGCCTGCGTCACAAGCAGGGATCGTAAAAGAGATCAAAATCGCTGTCGGTGACAAAGTCACTACTGGTTCTTTGATCATGGTGTTTGACGCTGAAGGTGCCGCGGCAGCAGCTCCTGCGGCTGAGGCTCCTGTTGCTGCGGCTGCTGCTCCTGCTGAACTGAAAGAAGTTCAAGTGCCCGATATTGGTGGTGATGAAGTCGAAGTGACTGAAATCATGGTCGCGGTCGGTGATACGGTGACCGAAGAGCAATCATTGATTACCGTGGAAGGCGACAAAGCCTCGATGGAAGTGCCTGCGCCGTTTGCAGGTACGGTCAAAGAAATCAAAATTGCTGCTGGTGACAAAGTGACCACAGGTTCTTTGATCATGGTCTTTGAAGTGGTTGGTTCAGGCTCTGCGGCTCCAGCGTCTGTGGCTCAAGCAAGCGCTGCTGAAGCTCCTACTACCGCAGCAGAGAAAGATGTTCAAGTGCCCGATATTGGTGGTGATGAAGTTGAAGTAACCGAAATCATGGTTGCGGTTGGCGACATGGTGGAAGAAGAGCAATCATTGATCACCGTTGAAGGCGATAAAGCCTCAATGGAAGTTCCGGCACCGTTTGCAGGGAAAGTGAAAGCGATTAAAGTCGCTACGGGTGACAAAGTTTCTACTGGCTCATTGATCATGGTGTTTGAAGTCGCCGGCGCAGCACCAGCCCAAGTGGCGGTTGCTGCTCCTGTACAAGCTGCTGCACCAAGTGCTGCTGCGGCTGCGCCTGTTGCACAAGTTAGTGCTCCTGCGACCGCAGACTTCCAAGAGAATCATGAATACGCTCATGCCTCGCCAGTGGTTCGCCGTCTGGCACGTGAATTTGGCGTGAACCTAGCGAAAGTAAAAGGTTCGGGTCGTAAGAACCGTATTCTAAAAGAAGACGTTCAGAGCTATGTGAAAGAAGCACTTAAGCGTCTTGAGTCTGGTTCTGCGGCAGCTGCTTCAGGTAAAGGGGATGGCGCGGCACTGGGTCTACTTCCTTGGCCTAAAGTGGACTTTAGCAAGTTTGGTGACACTGAAGTTCAACCACTTTCCCGGATTAAGAAGATTTCAGGTGCTAACCTGCACCGTAACTGGGTGATGATCCCTCATGTCACTCAGTGGGATAACGTGGATATCACGGAGCTGGAAAACTTCCGTAAAGAACAAAATGCCATCGAAGCGAAGAAAGACACCGGAATGAAGATCACTCCATTGGTGTTCATCATGAAAGCGGTGGCTAAAGCACTAGAAGCCTTCCCAGCGTTTAACTCTTCGTTGTCAGAAGATGGCGAAAGCTTAATTCTCAAGAAGTACGTTAACGTGGGGATCGCGGTAGATACACCGAATGGTCTAGTAGTTCCAGTCTTTAAAGATGTTAATAAAAAAGGCATCTATGAGCTTTCAGCCGAGCTTGCTGCAGTCTCGAAAAAGGCGCGCGCTGGTAAGCTGACCGCGGCCGATATGCAAGGCGGTTGTTTTACGATCTCTAGCCTCGGTGGAATTGGTGGTACGGCATTTACGCCAATCGTTAATGCACCAGAAGTGGCAATTTTAGGGGTTTCTAAGTCAGAAATGAAACCGGTGTGGAATGGTAAAGAGTTTGCACCACGTCTACAGCTTCCGTTGTCACTGTCTTACGATCACCGTGTAATTGATGGTGCGGAAGGTGCACGTTTTATCACCTACTTAAATGGCTGCTTAAGTGATATTCGTCGCTTAGTATTATAAGCATGACATAAACAGCAAGGCGGCATTTAGCCGCCTTGATTCACGTATAATCTTGCAATTTGATGATAAAGAATGTTCGGTCATTGAATTGTTGTCTAGCTCACAGGCTAACTGGATTTACTTTTCATACCATTAACATCTCTGTAAACTGTTACGGTTAAAAAGTTATCGATTTAAAGCCATATTGTTTTTAATCTGGCTTTAACTAAATGAGAGAACCCTCCACTCAGCCTGTTAGGGATATTGACTATAAGAGGTCGAAATGAGCAAAGAAATTAAAGCCCAAGTTGTTGTACTGGGTGCCGGTCCTGCTGGTTATTCGGCGGCTTTTCGCTGTGCCGATTTAGGTCTGGATACCGTACTTATCGAGCGTTACAACACGCTTGGCGGCGTGTGTCTCAATGTTGGGTGTATCCCTTCAAAAGCCCTACTTCATGTGGCGAAAGTGATAGAAGAAGCCAAAGCGCTTGCGGAACACGGCATTGTCTTTGGCGAGCCACAAACGGATATTGATAAAATCCGCCTTTGGAAAGAAAAAGTGATTAACCAGTTAACCGGAGGTCTTGGCGGAATGGCTAAGATGCGTAAAGTTAATGTGGTGAACGGTTTTGGTAAGTTTACTGGTCCAAATACCATTCAAGTTGAAGGTGAAGAAGGAACAACCGTCGTTAATTTCGACAACGCGATTATCGCCGCCGGATCCCGTCCGATTAAACTGCCTTTTATTCCCCATGAAGATCCGCGTATTTGGGACTCAACCGATGCTCTGGAACTGAAACAAGTCCCCGGAAAGTTGTTAATCATGGGAGGGGGTATTATCGGTCTAGAAATGGGAACGGTGTATCACGCTCTGGGATCTCAGATCGATGTCGTTGAAATGTTTGATCAAGTCATCCCTGCGGCCGATAAAGACATCGTTAAGGTCTATACCAAACGTATCCAAAACAAATTTAATTTGATGCTTGAAACCAAAGTGACCGCAGTAGAAGCCAAAGAAGATGGCATCTATGTGTCCATGGAAGGTAAAAAAGCACCAGCAGAAGCGGAACGTTATGATGCTGTATTAGTTGCTATTGGCCGTGTTCCTAACGGAAAACTTATGGATGCAGAAAAAGCAGGTTTAGAAGTCGATGAACGTGGCTTTATTCATGTTGATAAGCAAATGCGCACCAATATTCCTCATATTTTTGCGATTGGGGATATTGTCGGACAGCCGATGTTGGCGCATAAAGGCGTACACGAAGGCCATGTTGCTGCTGAAGTGATCGCGGGTAAGAAACATTACTTCGATCCAAAAGTGATTCCTTCTATTGCTTACACTGAACCAGAAGTCGCTTGGGTTGGTAAAACAGAAAAAGAAGCCAAATCTGAAGGCATTAACTATGAAGTGGCGACATTCCCATGGGCAGCCTCAGGGCGAGCCATCGCATCTGACTGTGCAGACGGTATGACGAAACTTATCTTTGATAAAGAGACTCACCGTGTGATTGGTGGTGCAATCGTTGGAACCAATGGTGGGGAACTATTGGGCGAAATCGGTCTGGCTATTGAGATGGGCTGTGATGCTGAAGATATTGCGTTAACTATCCACGCTCACCCAACATTGCATGAATCCGTAGGGCTTGCTGCGGAAGTGTTTGAAGGAACGATCACTGATCTACCCAATGCGAAAGCAAAAAAGAAAAAGTAATTTAGCTTGATAATAAAAAGCCGCTGATTGAACAGCGGCTTTTTTATATCAACAACTTTTTATATCAACAAATAGTTAATGTTTATATCAACAAATAGTTAATGTGTTACGGATTGAGCGCTAAGAGGCAACAGATAACGGTTCTCGATTATAAATACACAACATTGCTAAGTAGTTGTTGGCTAATTTATGGATTTTTTGTCCATCAGGAACTCGATTGGCTTGCACAAAGAGAGAGTAACAAATACCAAGGAATAATATGGCCAGATTTTCAGCATCAAGCTGAGGAGAAACCTCGCCACGTTCGATGGCTTTGACAAACATATTTTTAACTAATAATTGATTGGTCTTATTACTTGAAACAAAAAGAGGCCAAACCTCATCTCGTGTTGAAGCGCTCCACTCAAACCATACTTTGAGCCAGTGGCAGTCATCAATCGCAAGTTGAACCATCGCCGAGGAGATGGTGTGCATATTTTCTTTAGCACTGAGTTCAAGGTCGATATGATCGGTTAAAAAATTAGAGAACTGCCGAACCACAAAGGTGAGTACATCGTCGACTAAGTCCTCACGAGTTGGGAAGTAGTTAAACACGGTAGCGACTGATACTTGGGCAATATCAGCAATATCTGCATGCCCTCCACGACCAATTCCTCGCTTAGCAAACACTTCTAGCGCGATTTCCATCAGTTGCTGTTTACGTTTTTGTGGAGAAAGCCGAGTTCTTGGCCGTTTCTCAATTGATGCGTCCATAGTTAATTTTTCCTTGCCATTTGACGATTTATTGCGTTTTGCCACGCTAATGATTTTTTTATAAGTTGTTTTAGAAACGCTATGAGTGTAATGGTGCATATGTATCAGGTCAATGCTTTATGCCTAAATAATCGCCATATGTAGAAAATGTTTTTTAGATCAATATGTTTTATCGATAAAAGATGTGTTACTGCTAATTTAGATTAATCAATAGGTTGGGTTTGGCTTAAATCGGCGTGGTTGTCGCTTACTTGGATCGAGCGGTAGCAAAGGTTAACACCCATCTTGTGTAATGGTATTATACGCGCCGAACAATTTGGTGGTGTGCCACTTTTGTGTGGTAAACATCGCTCTAACCAACGAGATAGGTATGAAACATACAGTTGAAGTTATGATTTCTGAACAAGAGGTTCAGGAAAGAATTCGTGAGTTAGGTCAACAAATTACTAAGCATTATCAAGGCAGTGAGGATCTAGTTCTCGTCGGTCTTTTACGGGGATCTTTTGTCTTTATGGCAGATTTAGCCCGGGCTATTGAATTGACCCATCAAGTGGATTTTATGACCGCCTCTAGTTATGGGAACAGTATGGAAAGCTCCCGAGATGTCAGAATATTAAAAGATCTGGATGATGATATTAAAGGTAAAGATGTTTTACTGGTCGAGGATATTATTGATACTGGCAACACGCTCAATAAAGTCAAAGATTTCTTATCGTTGCGTGAACCGAAATCAATTAATATCTGCACGTTACTAGATAAACCTTCTCGGCGTGAAGTTCAGGTTGATGTTCAGTGGGTTGGCTTTGAAATTCCGGATGAATTTGTTGTCGGGGTCGGAATTGATTATGCACAAAAATATCGCCATTTACCGTTTATTGGTAAAGTGATTCCGCAGGAATAATCAGTTACGACTGAAAAATGAATGCTCACGATACTCAAACAACTTGCAGTTGCAGGTAGTCGGTAGGTGGGTGAATCCCCATGAGCATAGACAGGCGGTGTGATTGGGGTGAACGAACATGGTTAACACCGCTCTAGCCTCAAGTAATAAGAGTATATGCCCACAAGAGTGGGCATTTTGCTACCCGCTGCTGAATCGTCGTCTACTGGTCGCTGTACGTTGTTTAGAGACCGTTAAATTGAGCCAGTGTTAAATTCAAGCGATACGCCATTTAAAGGCAAATAGTTGATTAACGACATAATAGTTGATGTTGTGGATTTAAAATCTTCTCTAAAGCTTTGAGATAGCTTTCATCGACTAGCTCGCCCGAGTGACAACGAAGGCCGAGATACTCTAGTTTCCCATCTTCAATCCCATAAACGACCCCATGAAGCTCAACATCTTGCCCACGTTGCCAGGCATTTTGCATAATTGTTGAGTTACCTAAGTTGTACATTTGCTCTGCTACATTAAGCTCTGCGAGCTTATCAGAGCGATCTTGCTCAGGCATTGCTTCTAAGTAGGCACGGTGTTTAAAGTAGAGATCGCGAATATGCAACAGCCAATTATTAATTAGGCCTAATTGAGGGTTATCAATTGCTGCGGTCACACCGCCACAGCCATAGTGACCACAAATAATAATATGTTTGACCTTAAGTACATCCACCGCATATTGCACGACCGATAAGCAGTTTAAATCGGTATGGATCACTTGGTTAGCCACATTACGGTGAACAAATAACTCTCCTGAATAAAGTCCGGTTAGCCTTTCAGCTGGCACTCGGCTGTCTGAGCAACCAATCCATAAAAAATCAGGATTTTGCCCTTTAGCCAGCTTGGCAAAATATTCGGGACGTTCAGCCTTAATGGATTCAGACCAACGTGAGTTATTTTCAAAAAGCTGTTTTAGTTCTGGCATCTTACTTCCCTTAAAATTTAACAATAGCTCAATTGCGCCCATAGCAATACGCAAGAATAGCACTGACTATACACAATGTTACAAATTCCTTCCCTGATAAAATGCCGAAATATCCACTCATCTGACGAGTTTCAGTGATAAAAAATCATACACTGCAATGATTCAAGGAGTGATGATGTCAATAAAGCTTTGGCTGTATGTGAATTAATGGTGAATATTTGCAGCAGTTATTTATTATAATTAAGACATTTATTTTTAGTATGAAGGAAATTATGGTGTTTAGAGGCCGTTTTGCCGATATCGATCTAAAAGGTGACCTATTCGGGGGAGTGACCACTGCGATTATTTCATTACCTCTGGCTTTAGCATTTGGGGTCGCGTCTGGAGCGGGTGCTGAAGCTGGGCTTTGGGGAGCTATACTGGTGGGGCTATTTGCCGCTCTATTCGGGGGTTCATCCACCTTGATTTCTGAACCGACTGGGCCAATGACGGTGATTATGACCGCTATTTTAACCAGCATGATGGCTCGTTATCCTGAAACTGGGTTTGCTGTTAGCTTTACTGTTGTCATGATGGCGGGAGCGTTTCAGATTTTACTGGGCACCCTAAAGCTTGGAAAATATATTACCTTAATGCCTTATAGCGTGATTTCAGGTTTTATGTCTGGCATTGGAGTGATCTTAATTGTCCTGCAGTTGTCACCGCTACTTGGTCAAGCCACGCCTGCTGGGGGAGTGATGGGGACGCTAACCGCGTTACCTGAAATCATTAATCAGATGAAGATCAGTGAGCTGTTTTTGGGGATGTTAACCTTAGGCATTTTATTTTTTCTTCCCACTCAATATCGCAAACAAGTGCCTGTCCAGTTGATCGCGTTAGTCGCTGTCACGCTGATTTCGCTATTGTTATTTGATCGCGATGAGATTCGTCGCATTGGGGTTATTGCTGCTGGTTTACCTTCTTTTGTTATCCCAACATTGAATGGTGAGATGTTCACGAATATGGTCATCGACGCACTTGTGCTTGGTACACTCGGCAGTATTGATACTTTGCTCACCGCGGTGATTGGTGATTCTCTGACCCGCAAAGAGCATGACTCAGACAAAGAGCTGCGAGGACAAGGCATTGCTAATATGATCGCTGGCTTATTTGGTGCGTTACCTGGGGCTGGTGCCACGATGGGGACGGTAACAAATATTCAAATCGGTGCACGTTCTCCACTCTCTGGCGTGGTACGCGCCTTAATACTGGCCTTGGTCGTCCTTGTGGCGGGAGAATTAACCGAACCGATTCCAATGGCTGTATTAGCTGGAATTGCGGTGTATGTCGGTTTTAATATTCTTGATTGGAGTTTTATCCAACGTGCGCATAAAGTCAGTATGCAAGGGATGGCGATCATGTACGGCGTGATGCTATTAACCGTATTTGTTGATTTAATTGTTGCGGTAGGGTTGGGAGTTTTTATTTCAAATATTTTGATTATTGAACGCTTGAGTCGCGAGCAAGCACGGCAAGTAAAAGCCATCAGTGATGCAGATGGTAATGATGTCCCATTAACCGATAGTGAAAGAGCTTTACTGGATCAAGCGAATGGGAAGGTGCTGTTTTTTTATTTATCGGGGCCGATGATTTTTAGTGTTTCGAAAGCCATTGCTCGTCAACATCATCGTATTGGTGATTATGAAGCGATGATTTTAGATCTGACCGATGTCCCCATGATTGATGTAACGGTTGGTCTAGCTTTAGAAAATGCGATTAACGATGCGTTGGATGCTCACTGTACGGTCTATCTGCTTTGCCCTAATATTGATACCAAACAGCAATTAGAAAAGTTTCATATTTTGCGATTGGTGTCGGCTGATAAAACATTTTCCTTCCGCTATGAAGCGCTCAACGCTGCGGTTAAACATGTTAACCCCGCATCATGATAAAGGGTAAAAACGCAGATCGTTGGATCTGCGTTTTTTATTTCATCAATTTCTAATGTTGGGTTGAAAAACCGGATCTTCAGCAGCACATTGAACAAGTGGCGATCACAAAGAGTGAACCTTGGAATGTATGCATTAGAAATAGAACAATTAAGAAAAACTTACTCAGGCGGGTTTGAAGCGCTGAAAGGCGTGAGCTTACAGGTTGAAAAAGGTGATTTTTACGCACTGCTTGGCCCCAATGGGGCGGGAAAATCCACTACAATTGGAATTATTTCCTCGCTGGTTAATAAAACCTCCGGTACGGTTAAAGTGTTTGGCTTTAATATCGATGATGATCTGGAAATTGCGAAACAACATATTGGCTTAGTGCCACAAGAATTTAACTTTAATCCTTTTGAAACGGTAGAGCAGATTGTCATTCAACAAGCGGGTTATTATGGGGTTGGCAAGTCATTAGCAAAAGAGCGGGCCAAAACGTATCTGACTCAGCTAGATCTCTGGGACAAACGTAAAGAGCGAGCTCGTAATCTGTCAGGAGGGATGAAGCGTCGTTTGATGATTGCCCGAGCCTTAATGCATGAACCTCAACTTTTGATCCTCGATGAACCTACTGCTGGGGTTGATATTGAGCTACGTCGCTCAATGTGGGCATTTTTAAAGCAGATCAATCAACAAGGCATCACCATTATTCTCACGACTCATTATCTTGAAGAAGCGGAAATGCTGTGTCGTCATATTGGTATTATTAATCGCGGAGAGCTGATTGAAAATACCACAATGAAAGGCTTATTGAGTCAGTTAAGAGTTGAAACTTTTATTTTAGATATTGATGACGAAAGCCGATTACAGCCCCTAAGCGATGTAATTTCTCAGCGGATCGTTGAGGGATCATTAGAGATTGAGTTAGAAAAAAGCCAAGGGTTGAATGCGGTGTTTAGTCAATTGACTCAACAAGGCATTCAGGTGCTTTCTATGCGTAACAAAGCGAACCGTTTAGAAGAGTTATTTGTGAGTATCGTTCGTGATCAGAGTCAGGAGGAGGCGTAATGTACGCGGTATATTGGACTGCTTTTGGCAGCTTGTTACGTAAAGAAATCACTCGTTTCACCCGGATTTGGGTGCAAACATTGGTGCCACCGGTCATTACCATGAGCTTATATTTTGTCATTTTTGGTAATTTGATTGGCTCTCGTATCGGCCAGATGAATGGTTTTAGCTATATGGAATACATTGTTCCCGGCTTGATTATGATGTCGGTGATCACCAACTCGTACTCTAACGTGGCGTCTTCTTTTTTTAGTGCTAAATTTCAGAAAAATATTGAAGAACTCTTGGTCGCTCCAGTCCCGAATTATGTCATTATTGCCGGATATGTGATGGGCGGGGTGACTCGGGGATTATTGGTCGGCGCATTAGTGACCACCGTTTCACTGTTATTTGTTGATTTAACGGTGGATCATTGGGGGATAATTGGTGCCACCGTTTTTTTAACCTCAGTTGTTTTTGCGTTAGGCGGTTTAATCAATGCGATATTTGCTCGGACATTTGATGATATTTCTATCATACCAACCTTTGTTCTAACGCCGTTGACCTATTTAGGTGGGGTGTTTTACTCGATCAGTTTATTACCAGATTTTTGGCAAGGTGTTTCGAAAATTAACCCGATTGTGTATATGGTGAATGCGTTTCGCTATGGATTCTTAGGGGTATCGGATGTCGATATTGTGACGTCATTTAGTGTATTGGGCATCTTTGTTGTTATGCTTTATGCCATTGCACATTATTTGATTAGCAAAGGAAAGGGGCTACGCAGTTAAGCCGAGTTTGAGATGAGAGTAATACGACTCCTCTGAAAAACAAAAAGGCCATTCTTCGCTGAGCGGGAATGGCCTTTTTTATCTTAACCGTAAGCCGTTGTACTATTGCTCTTCAGTACTCTCTTTATTATCGCCAGAGAGATCAAGTACCTGGTTATCAATTAAACGAACTTTACCTAAATAAGCCGCAATTAAAATCACGGCTTGCTTGCTTTCAGTATTGATAGGTTGCAAGGTTTGTGCATCACGAATAAAGATTTCATCTGGCTCAATATCTGCAGCGCGTAGTTGATCGATCGCATCTTCAATAATCGAGGCGTAGTCGTCTCGGCCACCTCGGATGGCACTGCTCATCCAGCGCATGGTTCTAGCGAGCACTGGTGCTCGCTGGCGCTCATCGATAGTCAGTAAACTGTTGCGAGAGCTCATGGCCAACCCATCCATTTCTCGTACCGTCGCAACACCGACAATGTCAATATCCAAACACAGATCGTTCACCATCTGACGAATAACCGCTAATTGTTGGAAATCTTTCTCTCCGAAGCAGGCAATATTCGGCTGCACAATATGAAATAACTTGCTAACAATCGTTGTAACACCACGGAAATGACCCGGACGTGAGGCTCCTTCAAGCATATGTGAAAGCCCAGGAACTTCGACAAAGGTCTGTTTATCCAACCCATTTGGATACATAACTTCAGGCGTTGGGGTAAAGACGAGATCAACCCCTTCACTGTTTAATTTGCTTAGATCCTCATCCAGCGTGCGCGGATAGTTATTGAGATCCTCACTGCGATCAAATTGCATTGGATTAACAAAAATACTGACCACAACAATATCGGCCAGCTCGCGTGCTTTACGAACTAAGGTCAAATGACCTTCGTGTAAATTGCCCATGGTTGGAACAAAAGCCACTTGGCGACCATCACGCTTATACTGTTTGATCTGCTCACGGAGAGCTGAAATATCAGCAAAAGTCTGCATGGAGTACTCCTTTAGGCAATAGTATGTGCATCATCTGGGAATGCGCCGCTGCGAACATCGGCCATATATTGGGCGACAGCTTGGCGCATATCACCAGTTTCTGCGAGAAAATCTTTCGAGAATTTTGGCATGTAGTTGGCCGAAATACCAAACATATCGTGCATCACTAGAATTTGTCCATCTGTGCCATTGCCTGCACCAATACCAATCACTGGGACATCAAGTAACTCAGTGATTCGATTAGCAAGGCTCGCGGGTACACATTCTAATAAGATGATTTGTGCCCCAGCATCTTGTAAGGCGATGGCATCTTTCACCATACGATCGGCTTTCTCTTGTTCACGACCTTGAATTTTATAGCCACCAAAAATATTGACCGATTGTGGGGTTAAACCCAGGTGAGCACAAACAGGAACCGCTCGCTCGGTCAGCATTTTTACCGTATCAACCAGCCAATCTCCTCCCTCGATTTTCACCATATTGGCTCCAGCTCTAATCAAGGTGGCAGCATTTTCACAGGCTTGCTCTGGCGTTGCATAGCTCATAAAAGGCATATCAGCCATTAGGAGACAGTTAGGACTACCGGCACGTACGCAGCGAGTATGATAGGCCATCTCTTCGACTGTGACGGGGAGCGTATCGGTCTGCCCTTGGAGAACCATTCCCAATGAGTCACCCACCAATAATACCGGCATCTCTTGGCTTTCAAACAATTGAGCAAAACTGGCGTCATAGGCGGTCGAGGTGGGAAATTTTCGACCTTCCTGTTTCCATTTCATCAGATCATTAATGGTGATTTTTTTCATTCGATATCCTTACTTGCCGTGGGTGACGGCCAAATACTAAGCCCATTCTGTGCCACTTGGTTAAGTTGATCACTTAGCTTAGTTCCATCGGGAAACTGTAAGTTTGGGGCAATTTCATACAGCGGATAAAGGACAAATTCGCGCACGTTCATCCCATAATGCGGTACAGTTAATCGTTCACTATCTATCACTTGTTGCCCGTAGAGTATGATGTCTAAATCAAGTGTTCTTGGCCCCCAGCGCTCAGTTTTACGTACACGCCCTTGTTGCTGTTCAATAGCTTGAGTGCAATCGAGCAGTTCAAGCGGGCTTAATTGCGTATCAATAGCAACAACAGCATTGATATAATCAGGCTGATCTTGGGGCCCCATTGGCGTACTGGAATACAATGATGATGCAGCAATAAATTGGGATTGAGGGAGTTTTTTTAAAGCCTCAATCGCTTGTTTTGCTTGCTTGACCGGATCGCCAAGATTGCTCCCGACAGCAATATAGGCCGTAATCATGCACTTTTACCTTTCGGCTTGCGTTTACGAGTTGAGGGCTTACGACGGCGCGGGCCTGATTTATTGTTTTCTGCGCTGTTACCTAAGTCAGCGACCATGGCTTGGCGCATATTGCGTCCAGCATTTTGGAAAGTCTGCCACCAATTCGCTAACTGTTTGACTTCTCCACCTTCAATTTCTCCCCGCATTTCCAGAAAGTCGAATCCAGCTCGGAATTTATTTAATTCAAGTAGGCGGAAAGCTCGTTTGCCAGTCCGACGGGGCAAACGAAGTTGCATTTGCCAAATTTCGCGGATCGTTGTGGTATGACGGCGTGGAATCGCAATCGATTTAACCACTTGGTCGAGCGTTTTATTGCTCGCTTCCATCACCGCATCATAAAAATTATATTGATGCGTCTCCATGATCTGTTCGGCCAGCTTAATCATTGGATACCAAAAGAAAGCGGCAAACATAAAGGCTGGGTTAATTCGTTTGCCTTCTTCAATGCGAATATCGGTCGAGTCTAGAGCTAAGTCGATCATTTGTTCCGTCAGTGATGAGTCATCTTCGGTAAAATGCTCAGCCACTTGTGGAAACAGTTGTTGAAATAGGTTGTATTCTCTCATCAGGTGATAGGTTTCTAAACCATAACCTGTTTGTAGCATTTTTAACGACTCTTCGTAGAGACGCGCGGAAGGAATGTCTCGTAATAGCGGCGCTAATTGTTCAATAGGAGCGGCGGTATCTTCTTCGATATCAAAATCAAGCTTAACGGCGAAGCGAATCGCTCGTAACATGCGGACAGGATCTTCTCGATAGCGTGTTTCCGGATCGCCAATAAGACGAACCAGTTTATCTTCGAGATCTTCCATACCACCAGCGTAGTCATGAATACTGTAATCAGCGATGTTGTAATACATCGCATTGATGGTGAAATCACGACGCTCGGCATCTTCATCAATCGTACCGTACACGTTATCGCGCAATAACATCCCCGCTTCTGATTGAGCGGCAATCTGTTGGTTGATTTCTTGATGATGGCCTCGGAAGGTGGCGACTTCAACAATATCTCGGCCAAACATTATATGGGCAAGACGGAAGCGTCGTCCAATCAACCGGCAATTACGAAAGAGTTGACGCACTTGCTCTGGGGTTGCATTGGTGGCGATATCAAAATCTTTTGGAGTCGCGCCGAGCAGTAAGTCTCTGACGCCACCTCCCACTAAATACGCTTCAAAGCCCGCTCCGTGTAATCGATAAAGGACTTTGAGTGCGTTTTCACTGATCGACTGCCGTGAGATTTTATGCTCTTGGCGAGTGATGATATTTAACGCTAGCTCAGGATAAGTATGAGGTTTGCGTGATTTTAGTTCATTATTATTCATGTGCATCTGACAATGATTGGTGTTGGCTATTCAAGCGTTGTGGTGCACCTTTTTGGCTTAAATGGGCCGAAATTTCGGCTAATAATAGCGTACACAGCGCCTTTTGAGAATCACGGTGTGATCTCTATCTCTTGCGGCAATCGTGTTATCTGCCAGTTCTTGATGCCCCAAGCGATCATTTCTTCGACTCGGGCATCCATAAAATCTTTCGGTATATCAAAGCCTAAAAACGCCATCGCTCGAATTAATGTTGGTTTTGGCTGGTCAATATTAATCGCCTTTGCATGGTTTTGTTTGGATAGTTTATTTCCATTACCATCCATCGCCAATGGCAAATGTAAGTAACTAACGGGCTTTTGCTGCAAGCAGTGATACAGGCTGATTTGTCGCCCAGTGGGTTCAATTAAATCAGCTCCTCGAACCACTTGTGTCACGCCTTGTTGAATATCGTCAATTACCACAGCAAGGTTATAAGCAAACAGTCCATCTCGCCTTTTGATGATGAAATCTTCTTCTGCTAGGGCCTTGGGGATGGTAATTTCTCCCTGTTTCAGATCGATGAACGAATAGATCGGATGATCCATCCGAAAACGAATCGCACAACCTGAGGTTTGATGCAATGCTAAATGGCGGCAAGTACCGAGATAGTATCCCCCCGTTTGTTTTACTTGCTTACGTGTACACTGACAATAGTAAGCTTGTCCAGATTGTAGCCATGTCTCTATTTGAGCTTGATATAGCTCATGACGTTGACTCTGATAAACAACATCGCCATCCCACGTTAATTGATAAGCTTCTAGTGCCTGTAAAATCCATTGTGCAGAGCCGGGAATTTCTCTGGGGGGATCGAGATCTTCAATGCGCACAACCCATTGGCCTTGTTGACTGCGAGCCTGAAAATAGCTGCCTAGTGCTGCGATTAGTGAGCCAAAATGTAATGGGCCAGAAGGCGATGGAGCAAAACGACCAATATAATGCATAGTTGTCACAATCAAATTCAATGAAAAAATAAGGCTAACTCATCGAAAGCACAGGGATTGTAACCTGTAATACAAGCAAAAAGGGAGCGGTTTGCTCCCTTTTTGTTGATTGACTATGATGATAGAACAGGTTAACCCATCATCTGTTTTTCTTTAATCTCAGCCAGTGTTTTACAATCGATACAGAGGTCGGCTGTTGGGCGAGCCTCTAAGCGACGAACACCAATTTCCACGCCACAAGATTCGCAGAATCCGAAGTCGTCTTCTTTGATCTTATCTAAAGTCTTCTCAATTTTCTTGATGAGACGACGTTCACGATCTCGATTACGCAGTTCCAGGCTAAATTCTTCTTCCTGAGATGCGCGATCCACCGGATCGGGAAAGTTTGCCGCTTCATCCTGCATATGATTGACTGTGCGATTAACCTCTTCCCTTAGCTGGTTACGCCAAGCTTCTAAGATTTTGGTAAAGTGAGCGATCTGATCCGGTGACATATACTCTTCACCGGCTTTTTCTTGATACGGCTCAACACCTGCAATGGCTAGGATGCCTAGCGTTTTCTTTTTGGATTCTGTCATACAGCATCTCCTACTAACACCTAGTCAACTGCGAGAGCAGTTAATTTAAGGCGGGTATCTATAGCAAAAAGAAGTGAGCGAGGCAAACACTGAATCGTAAAGTTATCGTCAATGTGAAGGCGACATCATTTTTTATCATGAATGTACAAATTCTATTGGCGAAATTAATCGGATTTCTTGTTCTGAAAGCTGTGCTTTGTAGCACAGTACTTCAACTCCAGCTTCTTGAGCCATTGTTAATAATTGTGAATAGTTCGCATCTATATGGTGAGCGACGGAGACTTTTTCAATCCCTGAATGTAAAACTGTAAATAAAAGTACGGCTCTGCTCCCATTTTGGGCCATTTGGGCTAATTCGCGCAAATGTTTTTGCCCACGCGTGGTGACAGTATCAGGGAAATAACCTTGACCAAGCAAGGGCCTCTGGCCGTCACCGGTGAAAGCGCACTCATCCAGTAACGTGACACTTTTTACTTCTATATAGCAATTTGGTCGTTGTGGTGTGGTGAGCAAGATATCAATTCGGCTATTTTCTTGCCCGTATTTTACTTCCGTCAGTTGTTGTTGATATCCCTGCAATTCTTTTATAGTCCCATCATGAATGGCCTCAACGGCCAAGGCATTGGCTCGAGCCGTGTTGACACAAATACGCTGACCCATGTGGTTTTCTGTCAGTTCCCAGCTATGAGGGTATTTCCGTTTAGGGTTTTGCGAGGTGGAATACCAGACGGTATTTCCTACTTCGGCGCAGCCAGTCATGGCTCCGGTATTGGCGCAATGAATCGTACATTGCTCGCCGTTATCCAGCGTGACATCGGCAAGAAAGCGTTTATAGCGGCGGATTAAGGTCGCTTTTTTCAATGGGGGATCAAATTGCATGGTATGGCCTGTCAAACATCGTACGAAAAGTAAATTTAATCACAATAGCGTGGAATGTCCTACAATCCTCAAGATAGTGGCTGGACAAAATTTATGACACAGTCCAAGGTTGCTAGTGATGAATAGGCTGGAGTGGGAGGCATGATGTATCCTTTTAACCATGTGTTATATGTTTATACTGAATCGTCTGATCAACAGGCTTTGGCTCATGCTGTTCATTGGGCCAAGAACTCTCAAGCGAAACTGTCGATTATTTATGTGCTTGAAAAAGATAATCACGAGTTTGAGAAGGTTGATGAAATTGAACGTAATATCTTAGCGTTTCAAAGGGATAAAATTACCCAATGTTGTCAAACATTGTCGTTTGAACGTTCAGTACAAGTGCACTTAGTCACGGGAAAAGTTTATTTAGAAGTGATTCGCACTGTGTTGAGAGAATCAGTTGATTTAGTCATTAAAGAAGCTGAAAACCCGCATTGGAGTGCGAGTTTATTTGGCAGTAATGATGTTCATTTATTAAGAAAATGCCCATGCCCTTTGCTGTTAACCAAGCCCAACTTTCCATTATCGGGCTATAAAAATATTCTTGCCACGATCGATTTCGGAGTGTTTGAACAGCACAATCATTTGAATGAAAAAATCTGCCAAATGGCGGTTCAGCTTGCATTAGGGGAATTTGCGCAGCTGCACATCGCTAATGCATGGGATATCCCCTACGCTGGATTTGTTAGCATTTGGGGAGATGGCAATAAACAGACGGAAGCACGAATGTGGCAAGATGAGCAGCAACACCGTTATCAACAAATAGAGCAACTTATTCAGCCATTCATGACACAGACAGCAGGGTTTAGTCAGCCACTGATTCATTTACCGCAAGGAAAGCCGGTGGCTGTGCTTCCTCCTTTAATTGCTGCACATGAGATCGATTTA
Organism: Vibrio sp. 1-1(7); assembly: GCF_013048485.1. Classification (NCBI taxonomy): domain Bacteria; kingdom Pseudomonadati; phylum Pseudomonadota; class Gammaproteobacteria; order Vibrionales; family Vibrionaceae; genus Vibrio; species Vibrio sp. 1-1(7). Next base: position 99,349 of record NZ_VHSP01000005.1, read on the forward strand.
GTGGTGATGGGAACGCTTTCTCGAACCGGGATCAGCGGCATGTTAATTGGTAATACCTCTGAAGAGCTGATTAGCCAGTTACATTGTTCGATATTAGCGTTAAAACCCGATCATTTTGAAACGCCTGTCACGTTACCTTCTTGATCATGGATATTCTGAGCCGTGATTTCAGAGAAGCCTCGCGTCGGGGAGCGGCTTTTCAGGTAGAGTAATGACATTTCAAAGCCTCTGCCTTGCATAAAGAAGCCACAAACGGCTGCGAAAATCGGCTCGAAAGGTCAAAAGTCCCCAGAGATAAGCGATCGACAGGCTATTTATTCTCTAAACTTCTTATGTACAATGTGGCGCTCAGTTTAGAAAGGATGTCATGTTGTCAGATCTACCTATTGATGTTGTGATCCCAGAGTTACTAATGGCGATACAACATTCACCTCAAGTGATTCTTAAAGCCCCTCCCGGAGCGGGTAAATCAACACAACTTCCGTTAGCGTTGCTTCGTTCTTCGAATGTGAAGGGGAAGATCGTGATGCTGGAACCTCGACGATTAGCGGTGCGTAATATTGCTCGTTATTTAGCCCAGCAATTGGGTGAGAAGGTTGGCGAAAGTGTCGGCTATCGGATTCGAGGGGAAAGTAAAGTGAGCGCTCAGACGCGATTGGAGATCGTCACGGAAGGAATTTTGACTCGGATGATTCAACACGATCCTGAGCTAACTGGGATTGATATTTTGATCTTCGATGAGTTTCATGAGCGAAATCTGCATGCCGATATGGCACTCGCATTAAGCTTAGATATACAGATGGCGTTACGGGAAACTCTCACCATTGTAGTGATGTCTGCGACGTTAGATCAACAAGCATTGCAGACACTGTTACCACAAGCGCACGCTATTGAATCTTTAGGTCGTAGTTATCCGGTCGCGATCCACTACCAACCGATGCAAGATGCACATGGCCTAGTTTATGCCGTCGAGCATCAGATCCGGAGTTTATTGGCTCAACAAGCTGGATCGCTATTGGCCTTTTTACCGGGCAGTGGAGCGATTCGTCAATTGCAAGAGCGATTGAGCGATCTGCCTGAAGCGATTGATGTGTGTCCTTTATATGGTCAATTACCTTTTTCTATCCAGCAACAAGCAATTGCTCCATCTCCCTCTGGGCGTCGTAAAGTGGTTTTGGCCACCAATATTGCTGAAACGTCACTGACTATTGAAGGGATTCGATTGGTGGTCGACAGTGGTTGGGAGCGTCGCGCCCGTTTTGATCCTAAAACCGGCATTACTCGTTTAGAGCAAGTACGCATCGCACAATCTTCTGCCGAGCAAAGAGCGGGACGAGCCGGTCGATTGGAAGCCGGGTTATGTGTTCGCCTATATAGTGAAGCACAATTTAATCAACAGCCATGGGTTCCGGAACCTGAGATTTTACATAGTGATCTGACTGCGTTAGCGCTGGAATTAGCACAATGGGGCACACAACAAGCCGATGAGCTTAACTGGTTAAATGTACCGCCTCGCGCCGCTCTAGAACAGGCGCGTGATCTATTACGCACATTACAACTGATTGATGAACGAGGTCAGTTAACCGCAAAGGGACAAGCTGCCCATTGTTTAGGGATTGAACCTCGTATAGCTGCTATGTTGCTTTGGGCCAAAGAAAAAGGGGCGAGATATTTAAATTCAGCCTTGGCATTGGCTGCCTTAATGGAAGAGCCAGAATATCAGGTCTTGGATTTACAGCACAGTTTACATCGTTGGCAGCAGGGGATACATCATAAAAGCAAGTTGATGGCGCAACATGCCAAGGCATTGGCGCACACATTACACAGCCAATTTTCACTCAATCAGGTTGACAGTGAGTGTATGGCGGTGGCAGCTTGCTTTGCTTTTTCTGACCGAATTGCTCAGCAACGAGGGCAGTATGGGCATTATTTACTGGCGAATGGACATGGTGCTTTTGTGCATGAAACCCATCCGTTAGCCAGCCAAGGCTATTTATTGGCCGTTGATTTAATGCGTAGCCAACAGCAATCAAGTCAGATATTTTCAGCATTATCGCTTGAGATAGACTCCCTAGCTACCGAAATACCATCGCTCTTTTCTGAGCAAGAGTGGGTCGATTGGGATGAGAAGCAAGGGCGCTTAGTTGCGGAATGTCAACTGCGCATCGGGCATTTGATGGTTCGTCGTCGTGCTTTGGCTGAACCCAGCTTAGAAAAAATGACGCAAGCTTTGCTGAATTATGTCCAACGTAATGGACTTTCGGTATTGAATTGGAATACTGAGAGTCAAGAGTGGTTAGCGAGAGTTCGTTGTGCCAGTGAATGGTTACCCGAGGAAAACTGGCCTGATATGAGTGAGGATGGATTGTTAAGCGCCTTGGAACAATGGTTGGGCCCTTATTTAATCGGTCTTCGCACGGTAAAAGATTTGCATCAAGTCTCGGTTTTAGACGCTTTAGTGGCTTATGTGGCTTGGCCACTCAACCAGCAGTTGGATGAATGGTTACCGACGCATTATCAATTACCGACAGGAAATCGCAAGAAAATCCGTTATCAGCCTGCGAGTGATCCGGTGCTTTCCGTTCGAATGCAAGAGGTATTTGGTGAGCAACACTCACCATTGATAGCGAAAGGACGAGTGGGGTTGGTGATGGAATTATTATCTCCTGCTCAACGACCTTTGCAGGTGACGCGGGACTTAGCCAGTTTCTGGCAAGGGGCCTATCGTGATGTGCAGAAAGAGATGAAAGGCCGCTATCCTAAACATGTTTGGCCCGATGATCCGGCCAGCCACTGTGCGACAACAAAAACAAAACGGCACTTAAAATCATGACCAAGAAAAAAACACCGACCAAGCGGCCAAGCAGTAGAAAAAAGGCCCCCTCAAAACCTAAAAAAACCTCATGGGGATTACGTTTATGGGGCGTGTTTTGGAAAGGATCATTAGCGTTTTCGGCTGTGTTGCTTGTGAGTGGATTGTACTTAAATAGTGTTGTGAAACAACGCTTTGATGGCCAGCTATTCGATTTGCCGACTGTGGTTTATGCGCGAATTTTAACCTTACAGCCGGGTGATAAAATTACCTTGCCAGAAGTTCGTAATGAGCTCGATGTCTTGAATTATCGTAAAGTGGCTCAGCCCCGTTTCCCCGGTGAGTATTCGGCATCGTCAAGCAAAATTGAGTTGATCCGTCGCCCATTTGAATTTTCTGATGGCCCTGAACCGGATCGCCATGTCATGTTATCTTTTGACCAACACTCATTACTCCGCATTCAATCACTTGAGCAACGAGGCCAGCTCGGCTATCTACGTCTCGACCCGAAAATGCTCGGTATGTTAGAAAAAGATGTGATTGAACAACGGCTCTTTTTACGGCGCGAACAATTTCCAGAAGTGATGGTGGATGCCCTATTAGCCACGGAAGATCGCTACTTTTACCAGCATGATGGTATTTCTCCTTTTTCGATAGCACGAGCGATGTTGGCCAATCTAAAAGCGGGACGCACCGTTCAAGGGGGAAGTACTCTGACGCAGCAGTTGGCGAAGAATATCTTTTTATCCAGTGAACGGACGTTATGGCGTAAATTGCGCGAAGCCTATATCGCCTTAATTATTGATTACCGCTATAGCAAAGATCGTATTTTAGAAGCTTACCTTAACGAAGTTTATCTTGGTCAAAATGGCAAAGAGGCTATCCATGGTTTTGGGCTCGCCTCTCGGCTCTATTTTGGCCAACCGCTACCAGAGCTAAGAATTGATCAGCTTGCTTTGTTAGTGGGAATGGTGAAAGGGCCATCTTATTACCAACCGGCACGTTATCCTGAGCGAGCCAAAGAGCGACGTGATTTAGTATTAAAATTAATGCTGGAACAAAATATTCTAACTGCTAAGCAGTATGAACAGGCTGTTTCTCGTCCATTGGATGTTCAGAAACATCCACATATCGCCAGTCGACAACCGGCTTATTTCCAACAACTCGCCATTGAGCTAAAACAAAAAGTAGGAACACGATTTGAAACCGACAAAGGGCTGCGAGTCTTTACCTCATTAGATCCCGTTTCCCAGGAAAAACTAGAACAAGCTATTTCTCACCAAGTTTCAATACTTGCGCCAAAAGCGGGTCACCAATTAGAAGCGGCGGCGATTGCCGTGGATCGTTCCAGTGGTGAAATTCGCGCCATGGTCGGTGGAAAACGCACCGGATACGATGGTTTTAACCGAGCCTTAAATGCTAGTCGTCCAATCGGATCGCTGGTTAAACCTGCGGTTTACCTGACCGCATTAGCCCAGCCAGATAAATATCACCTTGCGAGCACTTTAATCGATAAACCGATCAGCTTAAAAGGCAGTGGGGGCACGGTATGGACTCCTCGTAATTTTGATCGGCAATATCGAGGTGAGGTACCGTTATATCAAGCTCTCGCTCAATCATTGAATGTTCCTACCGTGCAGTTGGGAATGTCATTAGGCATTGATGCGGTGTCTAATACATTGCAGCAATTGGGGGTTAATCGGCATGAAATTCGTCCGGTTCCATCTATGTTTTTAGGATCGTTTTCGTTAACACCTTATCAAGTCGCTCAGATGTATCAGACGATCACCAATGCTGGTAAAAAAGCCCCGCTGTCTGCCCTTCGATCGGTATTGGATCTTCAAGGCAATGTGCTTTATCAATCGATTCCTAAAGCCTCTCAGGTTGTAGATCAGCAAGCGGCATGGTTGACGACTTACGCGATGAAACAAGGGGTAAAGCAAGGGACAGGGCGTTACTTGAATCAGCAATTTGCTTGGGCTTCCTTAGCGGGAAAAACGGGAACCAGTAGTGATCGTCGTGACAGTTGGTTTGTTGGTGTTGATGGGCGAGAAGTAACCACCATTTGGCTTGGTCGAGATGATAATCAACCAACGCAATTAACGGGATCGAGTGGGGCGCTACGAGTGTATGCTGAATACTTACAGCATCGGATTCCTGAACAATTATTGCTCCCTTGGCCACAGGGAATGAGTACTTTTGGTTTCAGCGCCACTCCGTCTGGGGCATTTGTACTCGATTGCGATAGTCACTTTACTTTGCCAGTTTGGGATAAGTCAGGCAATTTAAAACAACAGTGTGAGAATCGCCCCAAAGAATGGTTGAAAAACATCTTTCGATGGTAGCTGGGCACGTTTATAGTGAGTTGATTGGAAAGGACGAGAGGAATTCGATGTGAGAGGTGGGCGATTCGGGATTATAGGAATGATAAGCATCACTTTATCTTGCTTTTCTTGGGCGCAGGATGAACGTATTCAACCCATAGCATTAAGTCATTCTCGTCCGGTTATCGCTCTTGTTCTTGCTGGTGGGGGAGCTAAAGGTGCCGCTCACATGGGCGTGATTAAAGCGCTAGAAGAAATGAAAGTACCAGTAGATATCGTACTTGGCACTAGCATGGGAGCGTATGTTGCAGGGCTCTATGCTACGGGAATGGATGCTGAAGAAATTGAAAGCGTTATCTATAGTGTCGATTGGCAATTGGGGTATCGTGATCGTGTCAGCCGTAGTCAGCGACGAGTTCGTGATAAAGAGTATGAAGACCGTTATCAATTAACCACTGATTTAGGTTTTGGTTGGGATGGTATTCGTGCGCCTCGGGGCGTGGTTCAAGGGCAAAGTATGCTGCGTATTTTGCGTGAAACCTCAGGTAACCTCGCGAAACTAGACTCATTTGATGATTTGGTTATCCCGTATCGAGCGGTCGCGACCGATATTATTGAAATGCAGCCCGTGGTATTAGATAAAGGCTACTTGGTCGATGCAATGATGGCCAGCATGTCGGTTCCTGGTGCGCTACCGCCTTACGATATTGATGGTCGCTGGCTGGTTGACGGCGGGGTGACCAATAATATGCCTGTGGATGTGGCTAAAGCGATGGGCGCGGATGTCGTGATTGCGGTCGACATTAGTTCCGATTATAAGCAGCAAGAGTCATTTAGTAGCTTTTTAAGTGCCGCGAACCAGCTATCTAATTACCTTGTGCGACGTACCACTGAGCGCCAAAATTCTTATTTGAGCGAGCAAGATATTTTACTCAAGCCCAATGTCGGGCTGATGGAAACGACCGAATTTCATAAAATGCCCGATGCCTTTATTGAAGGTTATCAAACGGCGTCAGCGCACCAGCAACAATTACAGAAGCTCGCTTTGAGTAGCGCTCAGTATCAAGATTACATTGATGCTAAAGAACAGCGTCGCCGAAAGCTGCAATACGGCGATCAGTTAACGGTCGATAATATTGCGATTCGTAACCACTCTCATTACAGCGACTTACTGTTAAAAAATAGACTGAATTTAGCGCAAGATATGGCGCTCAGTACCGAAGAGATTGAAGCAAGTATTGATCGACTTTATGCGTTAGACCGATTTAAACTTGTTCGTTATCAGTATGAGCAAGCCGATGAAAAAAATAACTTATTAATTGATGTTTACGAGAAAGGTTGGGGCCCTAATTACTTAAATTTTCGCTTTTTTTTAGAAGATGATTTTAGCACCACCAGTCAATACTCTTTAGGTGCATCTTTGAATTTTACCGATCTTGGTTCTCAGGGGGCGGAGTTGGCACTTAATATCGATTTGGGAACCGATAAACAATTAGAGGCTGAACTTTACTCACCGCTGTTCTCGAGTCAAAAAACCTTTATTGCAGTGACTGGGCGTTATCGCGATGATAACCGCCAAGTTCCCTATGATGATTTATTTGAAAATACCGGACTTTCTGCGACGCGCAATTATATACCTATCTCTTATCGTACCTTGACCGGTGAGGTGGCATTGGGGTATCAACAAACCTTGTGGCGTCAATTAAGAGTGGGTGCACGTTATATTGATGGTAAGGCTGAGCCTTCAACTATCCCTGATTATGGGCATGCCACTTTTACTCGCCAAGGAGTATTTGTCAATTTTCGCATTGATTCACTAGATGATTTTAGTATGCCACGTGAAGGTAACTACATTGATCTTGAATATGTTATCTCACACGATGATGTGCATGATCTGATCGATCAAACCAATAACAGCTCTGATACGGTGTATGATATTTCCGCCAAGTTGATGTCGGCAAAAAGTTTTGGCCGTCATACGTTGGTTGCTAATTTAGACTACGGAGAAGTGAGGAGCAAAAACTCGATAACCCCAGTGGAGCCGAAAACCATTGGTGGCTTTTTAAATCTTTCAGGGATCCCTCGTAATAGTTTGATCGGACAAAATAAAGCGTATACGAGTTTGGTTTACCGTTATCGTTGGTTTGATAACGATTTCGGTTTATTTACTTCCCCGGTCTATTTGGGGGCCTCTTTAGAGTATGGTGGGATTTGGTCAGAGCCAAAAGTCAATATTGATAATGCCCCTATGTATGTTGCGAGTTCGATTTTCGCTGGGGTTGATTCTCCGATAGGCCCGATCATGTTTGGTTACGGCCGAACAGAACAAAATTTTGATGCGTTCTACCTGATTGTAGGAAGCACTTTTTAAGGCATAGAGGGCGGGAGTGAGGATAAACTTTCGTCTTAACTTGCTATGTTGGTCAACATGATGAGATTTTAATTTATCGTTAAATTTGCTATTCTATTGTCCACAGTTTGGCCTCTAGGGCGCTGTTTCTCAGTCAAATTTGAATGAAAACATGGGCAACGGAGAGCCAAGTTTCCAAGGATGTTCACTCACCTTTTAATAATAATTTGGGTGAACCGCAATGAGAGGAAAAAGTCGTGCTTGAAGCCTACCGTAAACACGTCGCAGAGCGTGCTGCTGAAGGAGTTGTCCCCAAACCTTTAGATGCAGAGCAAGTTGCTGGACTTGTTGAGCTATTGAAAAATCCCCCGCAGGGTGAGGAAGCTTTTATTCTTGACCTGCTTGAAAACCGCATCCCGCCCGGTGTTGACGAAGCTGCTTACGTGAAAGCGGGTTTTTTAACCGCGATAACCCAAGGTGAAGTTTCTTCCCCTCTAATCAGTCGTGAAAAAGCGGCTAAACTACTCGGCACCATGCAGGGTGGATATAATATTGAGCCGCTGGTCTCGCTGCTTGATGATAATGAGCTTGCGCCGATTGCTGCAACAGCCCTTTCTCACACCTTACTGATGTTTGATGCTTTCTACGATGTCGAAGAAAAAGCACAAAACGGTAATCTGTTTGCGAAACAGGTGATGCAATCCTGGGCTGAGGCTGAGTGGTTCCTCGCCAAACCCGCACTCGCAGAAAAAATCACCTTAACCGTGTTTAAAGTGACCGGTGAAACCAACACCGATGATTTATCGCCAGCGCCAGATGCTTGGTCTCGGCCTGATATTCCTGTCCATGCCTTAGCCATGCTTAAAAATGAGCGAGAAGGCATCGAACCTGATGATGCGGGAAAAATAGGCCCTATCAAACAAATTGAAGCATTAAAAGCACAAGGGCATCAATTAGTTTATGTGGGAGATGTCGTCGGAACTGGCTCTTCACGTAAGTCTGCGACTAACTCGGTACTTTGGTTTATGGGCGATGATATTCCGTTCGTTCCGAATAAACGTGCTGGTGGTTATGTTCTCGGTGGAAAAATCGCCCCAATCTTCTTTAACACAATGGAAGATGCTGGAGCACTGCCTATCGAGGTGGATGTATCCAAACTCAATATGGGAGATGTGATTGATATCTACCCTTATGAGGGAAAAGTATGCCATCACCAAACCGGAGAAATACTGGCTCACTTTACATTAAAAACCGATGTGCTGATTGATGAAGTTCGCGCGGGAGGGCGTATTCCGCTGATCATCGGACGAGGGTTGACCGATAAAGCGCGTGAGTCATTGGGTTTAGAACCGTCGACGGTGTTCCGTCGTCCATCTCCGATTGCAGAAAGCAACAAAGGCTTTACCTTAGCACAAAAAATGGTGGGTAAAGCCTGTGGCGTCAAGGGAATTCGCCCTGGAACCTACTGCGAACCTAAGATGACTACGGTTGGGTCGCAAGATACCACTGGGCCGATGACTCGAGATGAACTGAAAGATCTGGCGTGTCTTGGTTTTTCAGCCGATCTGGTGATGCAGTCTTTTTGTCATACCTCAGCTTATCCAAAACCGGTTGATGTCAATACGCACCATACGTTACCGGACTTTATTATGAATCGAGGTGGGGTTTCACTGCGCCCTGGAGATGGGGTGATTCACTCTTGGTTAAACCGCATGCTGCTGCCTGATACCGTAGGTACAGGCGGGGACTCACACACCCGTTTTCCATTAGGGATTTCATTTCCAGCTGGCTCGGGTTTAGTGGCGTTTGCTGCTGCTACCGGTGTCATGCCTTTGGATATGCCAGAATCAATTTTGGTCCGTTTTAAAGGCAAAATGCAGCCGGGTATTACCTTACGAGACTTAGTCCATGCCATTCCTTATTACGGTATTAAGCAAGGGCTACTGACGGTTGAAAAAGCAGGGAAAATTAATGAATTCTCTGGCCGAGTGCTAGAAATTGAGGGAGTGGAACACTTAACGGTTGAGCAAGCGTTTGAGTTGTCTGATGCTTCTGCTGAACGTTCGGCGGCGGGCTGTACCGTCAAATTATCCCAAGAATCGATTGCGGAATACCTGAATTCCAATATCACCATGCTCAAATGGATGATCGCTGAAGGCTATGGTGATCGTCGTACGATTGAGCGTCGTATTAAAGCGATGGAAGAGTGGCTGGCCAATCCGCAGTTGATGGAAGCAGATAAAGACGCGGAATATGCGCACGTGATTGAGATCGATTTGGCTGACATTAAAGAGCCGATTCTTTGTGCACCCAATGATCCTGATGATGCTCGGCTACTTTCTGAGTGCGCTGGGACTAAGATCGATGAAGTGTTTATTGGTTCTTGTATGACCAATATTGGTCATTTCCGCGCTGCTGGTAAATTGATTGAAAAATATAACGGTCAACTTGAGACGCGTCTTTGGGTTGCACCACCGACTAAGATGGATCGAGATCAACTGACCGAAGAAGGCTATTACGGCATCTTTGGGCGGGCAGGGGTTCGCATTGAAACACCGGGATGTTCTCTCTGCATGGGTAACCAAGCTCGTGTTGCAGATAAAGCGACCGTTATGTCAACCTCAACGCGTAATTTCCCGAACCGACTTGGAACCGGGGCAAACGTTTATTTGGCTTCTGCCGAACTTTCAGCCGTTGGCGCAATTCTTGGTCGAATTCCAACCATGGATGAATATTTAGCGTATGCCAAGCAAATTGATGCGACCGCTGCGGATACTTACCGTTACTTGAACTTTCATTTGATGCCACATTATACCAAGAAGGCTGAGAGTGTGATTATTCAGCAAGCAGTCTAAGCTTTACGCTTAATCTGGCCGCCTCCGTTGAGGCGGTTTTTTTATGGATATTGATTTCTTCCAGGTCTACATCGGCAAGGTTTTTTTGTATCATGCACGCGACAGTTATTAGGATGGCGATAAGCGATGGAGTATCAATTTATCCGTAATACCTTACAGGGACAGTATAGTGTGCGTTGTGAGATGGGGTTTGAAGTTATTGCACGTTGGTTGCAAGACGAAATAGCAGCGGAGTGCACAAAAATTGATCAGGTCATGCACCTGATTAAACTGGCTCAGCAACAGCCTAATCAAGAGCAATATTTAGTTGGACAAGAAATATCTCTGCTGATTCAAGGAGATGAGGTAACGATTCAAGAGAATATTTTGTTACAAGAACAGGAGCTACTGAGTGATGAAGCATTTGGCTTCTACGATTGTGAAAGTTTTGCCCAATGTGGTTTAGACGATTTTCAGCAGTTATTAGTAGGATGGCGAAAGTTTGTAACTGAGCGTTGAGCCGAGTGTTGCACCGATATGGTGACAACGATTCACGTTGCTTTATATCAGGGAAATAGGCGCACCGTTATGGTGCGTTTATTGTTTTTCATGACGATAATATTTAATCTTTTCCTTTTTATTCAATATGTTAAAAAGTTGGCACGTACCTTGGATTAACTGAAGTGTAAATGGATTACTGCTTCAGAGAGGATACGATGAAACTGATTAACGCCATAATTAAACCCTTTAAACTCGATGATGTACGTGAAGCCTTAGCCGATGTCGGCATTGAAGGTATGACCGTTGCTGAAGTGAAAGGCTTTGGACGTCAGAAAGGACATACCGAGCTTTACCGTGGAGCGGAGTATCAGGTGGACTTTCTACCTAAAGTAAAAATCGAGATTGCCACTCAAGCGGATAATGTTGATCGAGTGTTGGAAGCGATCATCAAAGCCGCTCATACCGGGAAAATCGGTGACGGGAAAATATTTGTTTATGACTTGAGCCACGCTGTTCGCATTCGTACCGGCGAGACTGATGGCGAAGCACTTTAATATTCAAAGAATTGGAGATAATGACTATGGATTTGTCAGTGACAGTAACAGAACTGCGCTACGCACTGGATACCTTCTTTTTCTTGATTTCTGGCGCGTTAGTGATGTGGATGGCTGCCGGTTTTGCCATGTTAGAAGCCGGATTAGTTCGTTCAAAAAACACCACAGAAATTTTAACGAAAAACTTTGTATTATATGCCATTGCTTGTACAACTTATTTAATCGTCGGCTATAACATCATGTATGTAGGGAATAGTGAAGGGGGGTGGCTACCCTCCATTGGTACGCTGATCGGCAGTCAAGATGCAGGGGCAGATCACTCGCTAGAATCTGATTTCTTTTTTCAAGTTGTTTTTGTTGCAACCGCCATGTCGGTGGTTTCAGGCGCGGTAGCTGAACGTATGAAGTTGTGGGCTTTTTTAATTTTTGCGGTGGTGCTTACCTCGTTCATTTACCCAATACATGGTTATTGGACATGGGGTGGTGGTTTCTTAGCGCAAGCCGGATTTAGTGACTTTGCTGGTTCTGGTATTGTTCATATGGCTGGGGCTTCGGCAGCACTCGCAGGCGTTTTATTACTGGGGGCTCGTAAAGGGAAATACGGTAAAAATGGCCAAATTTATCCGATACCGGGGTCAAATATGCCATTAGCGACATTAGGTACCTTCATTTTGTGGTTTGGTTGGTTTGGTTTCAACGGTGGCTCACAACTAATGGTTTCTGATTTTGAAAACGCGACCGCGGTAGGACAAATCTTCCTTAATACCAATGCCGCGGCTGCTGCCGGAGCGATTGCTGCACTTATGGTGTGTAAAACGACTTGGGGCAAAGCTGATTTAACGATGGTACTCAATGGAGCATTAGCCGGTTTGGTTGCGATTACAGCGGATCCACTATCTCCTTCTCCGCTCTATTCAGTGGCGATAGGTGCAGTGTCAGGTGTGATTGTTGTGTTTAGTATTATTGCGCTGGATAAGCTTAAAATTGATGATCCCGTTGGGGCGATTTCAGTACACGGCGTGTGTGGTTTCTTTGGCTTAATGGTTGTGCCACTGAGTAATGGTGATGCGAGCTTTAGTGCTCAGTTCATCGGCGCGGCGGTTATTTTTGCTTGGGTTTTCATGGCAAGTTTAGTGGTATGGGGAATGCTTAAAGCCACCATGGGGATCCGCGTTTCTGAGGAAGAAGAGCTGGAAGGGATGGATGTTCATGACTGTGGCGTCGATGCTTACCCTGAATTTGTTACTCTAAAGTAATAATTGGTTACAAATACATTGCAAAAGCTTGCTTTTATAGCAGGCTTTTTTATTTTTCCACGATTGTTTTATTCAGTTTGAACAATATAATGAGTGAAATTGATAAGTGTTATCATTATTAATAATAAAGGACTGAACTATGAAAAAACTCCTCATGCTTACTGCCATTGCATGTAGTACCTTATCGCCAGCGGTAATCGCTGCACAAGAAGTCAATGTCTACTCCTATCGGCAGCCTTTTCTGGTTGAGCCAATGTTTGATGAATTTACGAAAGAAACGGGGATTAAAGTCAACGTTATGTTTGCCAAAACCGGAATCGCTGAAAAATTGGTTCAGGAAGGTGAATATAGCCCCGCCGATGTTATTCTAACCGTTGATATTAGTCGCTTAGCGGAACTAACTGATAAAGGGTTATTGCAACCGGTCTCCAGTGAACTTATCGAAGCAAACATTCCCGCGCAATACCAAGATAAGGAAAATGAATGGTTTGCATTAACGACGCGAACTCGGAGTGTTTATTCTTCTCGTGATCGAGTCGGTCAGTTGGGCGATGCTTTTAACTATGCTGATTTAGCAAACCCCGAGTTTAAAGGAAAAGTTTGTACACGAAGCGGTAAGCACCCTTATAACGTGTCGTTGGTCTCAGCCATGATTGCTCATCATGGTGAAGCGGAAACGAAACAGTGGCTAAAAGGGGTAAAAGCGAACTTAGCTCGTAAACCACAAGGTAATGATCGCGGTCAAGTGAAAGCGATTAAAGAGGGATTGTGTGATGTTTCACTGGGTAATAGCTATTATCTTGGCGCGATGATCAATGATCCTGAGCAAAAAGCATGGGCGGATTCGGTTTATATTAATTTCCCCAATCAACAGACCACAGGAACACATGTCAATATTTCAGGTATGGCAATGGCAAAGTATGCGCCAAATAAAGAGAATGCATTAAAACTGATGGAATTTTTGACCGGTGATAAAGCGCAGCAGATGTATGCTGAAGTTAATTTTGAGTATCCAGTCAAGCCAGGTGTAGCTCGCTCTGCCTTAGTGGCTTCTTGGGGGGACTTTAAAGCGGATACGATTTCACTCGATGAGATTGCATCACATCATAACACCGCGGTGAAGCTGTTGGATGAAGTGAAGTTTGATCTGTAATTAAATTGGTTAGCTAATGCTCGGGATGATTAAAACCGATAGCAGATGCTTTGAAGGATACGGCTATGCCATCAAGTTTTGTCGTTTTTGACGATGAATGAAAAACAATTCCTATGGAAAACCAGTAGTGGTGTTTTGGCGCTGCTACTGGTTTTGCCTATTTTAGCTATTTTCTATACCGCTGTTGGGGAAAGTGATGCGTTATTTGCTCATCTAATGACCACTGTAATGCCGACCTATATCTGGAATACACTGTTATTAACCTTCGGAGTTATGCTGTGTTCCTTTTTACTTGGCCTTCCAGCGGCTTGGCTAATGGCAATGTGCCGTTTACCCAGTGAAAAGTATTTGCAATGGGCGTTGGTTTTACCGTTAGCTATGCCTGGTTACCTGATCGGCTATATTTATACCGACTGGTTTGATTTTGCAGGCCCGGTGCAGATTTTTCTACGAGAGATAACCGGATGGGCGGCGGGAGATTACTGGTTTCCCGATATTCGCACCGTGGCCGGTGCTGTTATGGTGTTGTCATTGGTTTTATACCCTTATGTTTATTTACTCTGTCGTGCCGCTTTTATGGAACAGAGTGTCTCGTTGCTACAAAGTGCTCGGTTACTGAAATGTAGCCCACGGGAAAGTTTTAGACGTATCTCTTTGCCATTGGCTCGTCCTTCTATAGCCGTCGGGCTTGCTTTAGTGGCCATGGAAACGATAGGCGACTTTGGTACGGTTAGCTATTTTGCGGTCAATACCTTAACTACCGCGGTGTATGATACTTGGCTGGGGTACTCTAATTTAAATGCAGCAGCGAAGATTTCAGCCCTGATGCTGTTTATTATTGTGCTATTACTGAGTGGTGAGCGATACAGTCGGCGTAAACAGAAGTTATTTCAAACTCAGTTTAATAGTCATGAAGATTGTCGTTACGCCTTAACGGGATGGAAAAAGTGGTTAGGGGTAATATGGTGTTGGGGGCTCGTCTTGGTCGCCTTTGTCTTACCTTTACTGCAGTTGTTCCATTACGCCTTGATCTATTTTTCTGTCAGTTGGACAGCTGAGTTTCGCCAATTTGCTTTCAATAGTTTTACGGTTGCTATTTTTGCGGCAATTACTGCGGTTATGGTCGCTTTAGTGATGAATTTTAACGTTCGTCTGCATACAAACAAATGTTCATTGATCTATATGCGTATCGCTGCTTTGGGGTATGCCGTGCCTGGAACGGTGCTTGCAATCGGGATTATGATGCCGGTATTAATGATCGATCATGGGGTGAATGACGTAGCGAAGTGGTTAAATTGGGGGCGGCCCGGTTTAATTTTTTCAGGTTCAATGTTCGCCATTATTTTTGCGATGGTGGTGAGGTTTTCTGCTGTGGCGATAGGCAGTATTGAAACCAGCCTCAATAAAGTATCACCATCGCTGGACATGGCAGCCAGAACAATGGGATGTAATGCCAATCGCATGCTTTGGCGTGTCCATTTTCCTCTCGTCAAGCGTGGGATATTGATTGCTGGGCTATTGGTGTTTATTGAATCGATGAAAGAACTCAACGCCGCGTTATTGTTGCGCCCATTCAATTTTGAAACGTTAGCCACCTATGTGTATAACTACGCCTCAGATGAGCGGTTAGAAATGGCAGCAATGCCTGCGATCCTGCTTGTGTTGGTTGGATTGATTCCTTTGCTTATCGTTAACCGTTCACTGGAGCAAAAACACTAATGAATAGTGCTTTATTGATTAACAATCTCTCTTGTCAATATGAGAATCAAGTTATATTAGAATCCTTATCATTAGAGGTGGAAAGTGGGCAAATCGTCTGTTTACTTGGAGCCAGTGGCTGTGGAAAAACCACTTTATTGAAAGCGATAGCCGGCTTATTACCTCTCAGCTCCGGTGAAATGCACCTCAATGGTCGGCTTATCGACAATGGCCGACATTGGGTGCCACCCGAGCAACGAAACATTGGCATGATTTTTCAAGATTATGCATTATTCCCACATTTAACGGTGGCTGAAAATGTAGCGTTTGGTTTGCGTGGCCTTGAGCGTGATAAGGTTCAGGAAAAAGTCGCAGAAATGCTTGAACTAGTCCATTTAGGAACTTTTGCTGAGCGTTATCCACACCAGTTATCGGGAGGACAACAGCAACGTGTCGCTATCGCTCGTTCACTGGCTTATAAACCCGATCTGTTACTGCTTGATGAGCCTTTTTCGAATATTGATACTCAAGTTCGGCATGAATTGATTATTGAAATTCGCAAGTTATTTAAGGCGCAAGGGGTGACCGCTATTTTTGTGACTCACAGCCGAGAAGAAGCGTTTGCCTTTGCTGATAAAATGGCGGTGATGAATCGAGGTGTGATTGAACAGATTGGTACTGCTTCTGAGCTGTATTATCGTCCAACGAGCCGATTTGTGGCAGATTTTTTAGGGGGTGGTCGTTATTTGCCTGCTCGCCGCGTCGATGCAGCGCATTACCAGACTCATTTCGGAATGCTAAAGGCATTAGCACAGCGACCGATTCAACAAGATCAGGCGTGTGATTTATTACTGCGTCCACAACATGTACATATTCAACCGGATCCTTCTAGCTCGATTGTCGTGCTTGAACAACAGTTTATGGGGGATCACTGCCGCTACCTGATCGATGTTGAGGGCCTGACATTACTTGCGACCGCAACAACGGAGATTGCTATCGGTCAGCCAGTTGCGGTGACGATTGATCAACAAGGGCTTTTGGCTTTTTAAATGGCATAAATTAGCCCAGCATCAAGCTGGGCCATGGCTAATCAGGTTGGTCATTTCTTATGATAAAGAGAGAAATGTTTTCATCTGATGTAACACTTGTTCTGCCGTCGCTTTATCTTCCATCTCAGCAAAAATTCGCAATAGGGGTTCAGTGCCAGAAAAACGAGCAATCACCCAACCGCCATTTTTAAAGTATACTTTTGCGCCATCGGCATAACTGACTTTTTCTACCTCATAAGCAAAATCGGGCAGTTGTTTCTCGACGTAGATTTTGTGATAAAGGGTCGCTTTTTCATCTGCTTTAAAAGTGCAATCTCCTTCTGCGGTATAGGCATAGCCGTAGCGATGGTAAATTTCATCCAGCAACTCTGAGAGCTTTTTGCCGGTTACGCTGAGCATTTCCACCAATAAACTGGAGGCAAACACGCCATCTTTACCTTTGATATGACCTCGGATGGTTAAGCCGCCGGAGCTTTCACCACCAATCAAAGAATCATCGGCTTCCATTTGTGAAGAGATATGTTTAAAGCCAACGGGAACTTCAAAGCATTGTTCACCGTGGTCGGCGGCAATTTTATCCAGCAGGTGAGTGGTCGCAATATTGCGCACTACGGAACCTTTCCAGCCTTTATACTCTAATAAATAGTAATAGAGCAGGATCAGTACTTCATTGGGGTGAATAAAATTGCCTTTCTCATCGATGATCCCCAGCCGGTCGGCATCACCATCGGTGCCGATCCCAATATCGTAGCCTTCATTTTTAACCAGATGTTGTAAGCGATAAAGGGTGGCGGCACTGGGGGAAGGCATCAGCCCACCAAAGTCAGGGTTTTTGCCATCATTGATCACATCGACATCACAGCGACCATTAATCAAAACCGTTTGGAGTGCATTTTTGGCAACACCAAACATTGGGTCGATCAACACGCGTAAGTTCGCTTTTTTAATCGCTTCGATATCAATGGCATTGATGATTGAATCGACAAATTCGTTCATGGGGTTGATGAGCATGACTTGCTGCTGGTTGACGGCATGATCAAAGTCTATAGAACGAACATCTTCAGTGCTTAAATTGGCAATTTGTTGTTCAATTTTTTGGGTGATGATCTCATCGGCATCTCGTCCACCACGAATAAAAATTTTGATACCATTATAATCGGCTGGGTTATGTGAAGCGGTAATGCAGGCGGAATAGGCACAATCCATCGCTTTGGCTTTAAACATAACCACCGGAGTAGGGACAAATTTATTAATAAAACTCACGACAATACCGTTTCCAGCTAACACTTCTGCAAACCAGCGTCCGGCTTTATCGGATAAAAAACGTCGATCATAGCCAATCACAAATCCAGACTGAGCGACTTGCTCCGCATTGATAATATTGGCTAGTGCTTGAGCAACTAAACGAACGTTGTCTTTGGTAAACTCTTCACCAATAAAGGCTCGCCAGCCACCAGTACCAAATTGAATCATTTATTGTACTCCTTGTATGGGCGCAGTATCACTGCGCCCAGAATATTTAACCCATAATGACGGTAACGTGATTGATACTGCCGGTCGGTTGAGCGGGGATCTCCTCAACCTCCTGATCATTAAGGATGAGGGTTTGCACGCCTTTACTGACGTTTTGTGGGTTTTCTACTTTGATCTGATAAGTCGCTCCACGCCATTGACGGGTAATTTCAAAGCCAGGCCATGAGGTTGGAATACAAGGATCAATCGTTAAGCTATCAAAGCCACAGCGCACCCCAAGCAAATAGTTGGTTGTGGCATAATAAGCCCAACCAGAAGTTCCGGTTAACCAAGGGTGGTTGGCTCTGCCATGATCTTGATGATCGCGCCCCATAATAAATTGCACATAGGAATAAGGTTCAGCGACCCGCGTTTCGATGATGTCATTTTGGTTATAAGGATTAAGGGCATCATAAAACTCCATTGCTCGATCACCACGACCAAGTTTGGCTTCTGCAACCCATGCCCATGGGTTAGGATGTGAGAAGATCGCGCCATTTTCTTTCACGCCTTGATAGACACGAGTTACAAAACCGATGTCATCATTGGGGGTGGCAAAGGAAGGAGCATTAAGGTGTAAACCGTATTGTGAGAACAGATATTGATAAACAGCATCCATCGCTTTTTGGCCGCGCTCTGCGGAAACGGCACCAGATAATACCGCGAGGGTATTGGATTCTAAATGCACTTTTCCTTCTGGCTGGTCGAAGGTGCCAATTTTATCGCCATCTTTGGTTAAGCCACGGATATACCATTCCCCTTGCTCATCCCATAAATGAGTTTCACAAGCTTGGCGAACTTTATCAGCCATGGCTTGGTATTTTGCTATCGCTACACTGTCGCCTCGATAGTTTGCAAGTTCTAAGAATGCTTCTAACGCCCAGAAGTGCAGGAAAGAAACCATCGCCGATTCCCCGCCACCGAGGTTTAAGCAGTCATTCCAGTCTGCACGTAAACCTTTACAAATACCGGTTTGACCCACGTATTCAGCTGAGAAATCAAGAGCGGCCATCATGTGCTGATAGACACTGGCTTCTCCACCATCCGCGTAGGGAATAACTTGGTCAATAAAATCAAGCTCTCCGGTTTCTTTAACGTAATTGAGAATAGTTGGCACGATCCATAAATGATCATCGGAACAGGTATCTTTAATACCGTGGATTTTGTCTTCGTCAGAAGGCGTAGGGACCACCGTGGGTGACTTCGATGGTTTAACATCGGCTTTTTCTGGATCAAACCAGTCGGGATCAAATAAGTGTAACCCGTACCCGGCTTTGACTTGCCCACGTAGTAAATCCACCAGACGTTTGCGTGTCATGGCTGGGTTGGTGTGAGGCACTGAAATGGCATCTTGTGCCGTGTCTCGGTAGCCAAGCCCAGTACGGCCTCCCACTTCGATAAAGGAGGCAAAACGAGACCAAACGACGCAAGTTTCTGCTTGATAAAGGGTCCATGCGTTGATCATGGTATCTAGCCCCTCGTTAGGCGATTTCACTTGGAATTTAGCACAGCGCTCATTCCAGTGAGCTTTGATACTGGCAAAAGCGTTATCGACTTGATTTAAATCTTGATATTTTTTACGTAGTTTTGCGCCATTACCTTTACCGACGCCAAGAATCACGGCAAAACGGACTTTTTCTCCCGGTTGTAGAATAAATTGCTTATGCAAAGCACCACAATGGTTGTAGCAGGTTTGTGCGCTATTAGAGCAGCGTCCCTGTTCAACGGCGATTGGGTTTGCTTCATCTCGATACATACCCAAAAAAGCATCACGTTGACCGTCATAGCTATCAGGATCAAAAGTGGAGGTTAAGTAGTAAAAACCTAAGAAGTCATCGGTGTTGTAGTAAAGATCGTACTCAATGACACCATCAGCATACTCAGTTCCAGCCGAGTATAATGACATTTGATGGTTTTGATTATCAGAAGCAATATGGCTAAAAGAGAACTCTACATAATTGAAAGCACTGATTGTTCGTACTTGATCCGAGGTGTTTTCGATCACCACATCCCAAAGTTCGGCATCTTCTCCTTTCGGAATAAATAGCGTCTTGCTGGCCGTGATGCCGTTGTACTCACATCGAAACTTAGAATAAGAAAGGCCATGGCGAACTTCGTACTTCGCTTGGTCTAAACTTTTGGCGACCGGTTGCCATGAAATTGACCAGCTGTCTCCGGTTTGGTCATCGCGTAGATAGACATAGTGACCGGGACGATCTTGCGTAAAGTTCGGGCGAAACTTAGTGATTCGGTTGTATTCAGGAGAGTGGTAAAACGAGTAACCCCCAGCGTTATGAGAGATCACACTGCAAAATTTTTCTGTTCCTAGGTAATTCGTCCAAGGAGCGGGTACATCCGGGCGAGTAATGACATATTCACGATGTTCATTATCGAAATAGCCGTATTTCATGGTAATTTCCTTTTAAAACAGCGATACAGGGTATCGCTCAATATCGATGCTAGAGAAAACAGGAGAGGGGCAACCCTCTGGTTTCGTTTTATACTTTCCACGGGGCTCGGTAACCAATGCCTTGTTTGTCTAATAAGGGTAAATGTCCTTTAAGACGAGCAAGATAATTGATCCAGTGGCGTTGTGGTTTTTCTGTCCAGCCAGCTTCTGCTAAGGCAGTAAGGCGAGGATAGAGCATATAATCCAAGCGTGATGTGTGATTAACACGTTCACTCCATAAGGCACACTGAATACCTAAAATGCGTTTGCGCAAAGGATTATCGTCAGCAACTTCTGCTAATGGTTCATAGTAATAAGCTCGTTCGAGCGGTATCACGCCAGCCCAGTCAGTGCCTGGTTCTTCAGGAGCGTAGTCTTGTACTATATCGAGATAGGTAAATTGACCCGGTTGCAAAATGACATCAAACCCTTGTTTGGCACACTGCAACGCTGCTTGTTCGGAAAGCCAAGAATAGATAACGGTATCTTTGCTGACTTTATTGCCATGTTGTGCCTCTTCCCACCCCACCATACGTTTGCCTAGTGACTTGAGTTTTTTCTCAGCGTAGCGCAGCAGATGGCCTTGTAATTCTTTGGCGTCTTGATAGCCATGCTCCTTCATTAAGGCTTGGCATTTGGTGCTAGCGAGCCAAACACCATGCGGGACTTCATCAGCGCCAATATGAATAAAATGGCTTGGGAAAAGGGCCGCAACTTCTTCCAGTACCAGATCCATGAAGCGATAAGTCCCGGCCAATGCTGGCGAGAGAACATTATCGGTATAGTATTGGATGCTACGATAAGTGGAGTGATCGTCTTTATCGACTAACCATTCCGGTAATGATTTAATCGCGGCACGGCTATGACCAGGAATGTCAATTTCCGGGATAATCGTAATGCCACGTTTTTCAGCATAATCAATGACTTGTTTTATCTCTTGTTGCGTATAAAAGCCGCCATGTACCTCGGTTAATTTGCTGTATTGCGGTTCAATGGGAAGACCCATCCCGCGCCACGCTCCAATATCAGTTAATTGGGGAAGGGATTTAATCTCAATTCGCCACCCTTCATCATCGGTTAAGTGCCAGTGAAACGTATTGAATTTATAGTGTGCAAGTTGGTTGATGAGCCTTTTTACCTCGTCCACACTGTAAAAATGACGTGCACAATCGAGCATCATACCGCGGTATGAAAAGCGAGGATGATCGACGATACTTAGTTGTGGGAAGGTTAATGCGTCTTGCGTTTTTTTCGCCAGTTGCAACAAGCTGGCGCTAGCATGAACAAATCCTTGTTGGCTATTGGCATCAACAAGAATGCTATCGTGTTCAATTTTGAGTTGATAGCACCCGTTATCAAGGGTTGGATTTAAGCGATAAGTGATAGCAATCGCCCCCTCGCCTGCTAAGGTGAAATGGTGCAAAGAGGTGAGCTCTTCTGTTAGCCAATGAGCGGCGGATTCAGCCAGCGGCGTTTGTATGTCTATTGAGCGGTTAGCCGTAAGATGGCACACGCCTTGCTGTTGCTCGACATGATTGGGGTAGGGAATCAAGCACAACTCAGCAACCTCAACCGCGGGAAGTTCACTGCGTTCTCGGTAGGGCGAAGCCAAAGCAATGGGGGTGACGATGACCGGGTAGCGGGTAATCGGATGTTCATCACTAAGTTGAATAAATGCTTCTTTAATCCCATCACTATAAAAATGGAAAGGGGCCGTTTTTATACAAAATTCACAGTAAAAATGGCTATTAGCTGCCAATATTTTTTGGTTTGGTAACAGGGAGCAAAAGCTACCAACTTGCTGTAGTTGACCTTGAGTTACGGTGTCGGATTCAATGTAGCGCTCAATAGAAAAATGCAGCGTCCAATGGTGCAGATCTTGATCGCTTAGATTATGTAATGTTAGACCAAAACGGCAATGGGAAGGCTGTTCTGAGAGTACCGCAAAGTCTATTCGATAGCTCATAATTCTATCCTTTATACAAGTTGTGTTCTGGTTTGCCAGCAAACATTAATGCGCCTTCAATCGCATCAAATTGAGCAGGGACAATCCAGTGTTGAACGGGTGGAGCGAGCCAAGTGATGATGCGTTCTGCGATACTGCCCATTAAGCAAAATTGTGAGGCTCCTTTGGCACGCAGTGCAAAAATGAACATTTCGATATTACGAGCCGTTTGTTTAAGAAGCTCCATGGCGAGCGGATCACCTTGCTCGGCAAATAAAAAAACTTGCGGGCAAAATTGACCATAATCTCTGGGTAGGGCGTTCTTAGACCAAGAGACAATCTGGTCAATATCATCGGCAAAATAAGCGAAGATAGCATCACTCAGCGCAGTAGCTGGGCGAATGCCATCATGAATTAAGACCAACTGCTGAATGAGATGCAACCCCATTGCCGCACCGCTCCCTTGATCAGAAATGGGGAACTCACGCCCGCCCACGATATGCTGCTGACTTTGGTGAATGAATAAGCCACAAGAGCCGGTTCCTGCAATGATAATTGCCCCATCGTTACCGTTATGCGCGCCTAGACAGGCACCGTATGCATCGGTATTGAGGGTCATCGAAGCGAATGGATGAGACTGCTGCATAAATGCAAACCAGCTTGTCTGATGCTCGGCACCCGCAAGCGCTAATCCAACATGCATATGAGAAAAGTGTTGCTTATTTAATCCACCTTGTTGAGCTGCTTGGCTAATGGCTGCCGTGATCGACTGCATTGCAGGTGTAATCCCCAGTAAAATATTGGCACTGCCGCTTTTTCCTTCTCCAATGAGTGTTCCGTGTTGATCCCGAATTCTGGCTCGGCACGAGGTGCCTCCGCCATCGATTCCGACGTAATAGCTGATCATTGGTCTGCTCCTGGTGCGGAAGAAAAGTGGACATATTGAGATGTGATCGCTAACAAATACCAAGCCGCATGAGGAATCCATTGTTCTCCCCAACGCCAGTTTTGTAACATGTCATCTTTTTGAGCGATAGGATTAAAGGCAATATCGCTTTCGTCCTCAAAGCCCGCAGTGATGCCATTACAGACGCCTCCTTTTGCGTTAAAAAAACCTAAATGGGGTAGGTAGTCTGGGTTATTTCGACCGTGGCCATCGAGCATACACATGTCGTAAGGATTGAGCCCGAGAATCCAATTGAGAGCATTATTGGCGAAACCGAGCAGCGAGGACCGGGTGGTTTCATCGCTTAAGTAAGGTTGAGCAAGGTAGGCCATGGATGCGAGAGAGGCTAAGCGAGCATTTTCACCTTGCCACCAATAACCACTTTCATTGTCGTGCGGCACAAAAAAGCTAGAACGTTTATTCCCTTGAGTATCACAAACGTACTGACGTGGATAACCAAAGGGATTGGCAACTTCTTGTGTGATGGTTAGTTCAAATTGGCAAGCACGCTCGACCACTTGCTGGATAGGCAATTGATGATTTTTGGATGGTTCGATTGCAAGGTATTCACATAATGCGATAACCGGAAGCCCTGCTTCCACAGCATGATAATAAGGACGAGAGCCATTGCTGTTCGCTGACCAAAAATACGCTTGTTGTTCATCACAATATTGTCGAGCAGATAAACGTTTAGCCCAGTCTCGGGCTGCTAATAAGTATGGATCTTGTTGCGTGGTACGATAAAGCTCGCAGCACGCGAGTAAGGCGCAATACTCATCAATGATATTTTCTTGTCCATCATCGAGGTAAGTGAGGTTATGGATTTTTAAATGGTGATACCCCCGTTCTGCCGCAGCAAGGTAGTCTTGACTAGAGTAATCTCCGCTGATTTCTAGCCTTGCTGCGGCCGCTAAAGCAGCGATAGCGATACCACCACCTTGGCGAAAGCCTGCTTGAAACTGCGCTGATTTTAGACCTTTTTGCGTCGAATACGCGCAGATTTCCCGTTGTTTGATCTCTTTACTCCATTGGTCAAAGACGGTCATGTAAAAAAAACCCTCGGCGTTTTGCATTCGAACCAGAAAATCAGCACCAAACAACGCTTCTTCCATGAGGCGAGTGCGAGGGAAAGCGGCAAAACCCGAGTGATGGTTTAAAATCGCTAACCCTTTGAGCATGTTCCAAACCACCATCGGTGTTTGCTGTGGGTTCAAATAGTTAGCGTAAGAAAGGTGACTTAAGTATTTACTTACGTCACCAGAAGCATCGTACCAACCTCCATGCACATCGGCAGTGGTGTGAGTGCCTAGAAGTGGTACGTGCTTATCTTGCTTATCAAAAATGCCGGAGCATCGTTGCGATTTAAAATAATGCAGCACATCTGAAAAGGTCGATTGCATCAGCAACCCTTGCTTGATCACAAAACAAGCAGATTGCGTTTGCTCAAGGCGGAGATAATATTGCCCTTCTTGAGTGATATAAGAAAAGTCGAGTTGATAGAAATCACCATGATGCCAATGATCAACTCGTCCACCTATTTTGATAGCTATACGAGCAACAGTTTGGTGACTGTGCGCGCATATCAAGCTAACTTCTTTGCTTGATAAACTTGAGTCATCAGCCAGTAATACCGCTTGTTTGGGGCCAAAAGTTTCGTAGCCAATATGGTTGATGAGCAATTGCATTTTACTTCTCCGCACTTCACACAAAAGAGCGCTCAGTGAGCTGAGCGCAACGTGTTATTTTTCATACAGGTAACAACGGACAAAATGGTTGTCCGACAATTGAGTAACCGGTGGCAAAGCTTCTCGACACTTATCGCTAGCATGTAAACAGCGACCGGCAAAAGGACATCCGAGTGAATCTGGCGTCCATAGTGGGATTTCTCCTTTGTTTCCTTTTAATTTCTCATGGATCGATTTTTTCGGATCGGGCACCGCAGAGACAAGCAATTGAGTATAGGGATGTTGTGGATCATGAATGATTTCATCGGTATCTCCCCATTCAACCATGTGGCCCACATACATCACAGCAAGGTCTTCTGCGATATAGCGTGCTGTTGCGATATCGTGTGTGATGTAAAGCAGAGACATCTGTTTTTCAAACTTCATCTCTTCCATCAGGTTGAGCACCCCTGCGCGGATCGAAACGTCTAGCATTGACGTCGGTTCATCTGCCAGTACAACTTCTGCGCCGACCGCGATATTACGAGCTAAGTTAATCCGCTGTCGTTGTCCCCCTGAAAGTTGATGGGGGTACTTCTCTGCGGTTTCTTTAGGAGGAATCAAGCCAACTTGCTCGAGTAGGTCATAAACCCGTTCTTGCAACTCTTTTTTATTGCCCGGGGTTACCTTTTTATGGATCAGTAACGGGCGAGCAATATGGTGAAAAATGGTGTGTGTAGGGTTGAGTGATCCAAAAGGATCTTGCCATACCATTTGTACACCTTCCCGATAGTGCATCAGTTCTTTGCGGGATTTGATGCCTAATATGTTCTTGCCCTTATACTCAATTGATCCAGAGGTTGGAGCGTACATTTTGGCAATCATTTTAGCGGTGGTGGATTTACCTGAGCCGGACTCACCAACGACCGACAAACCACGACTTTTGTACATTTTGAATGATACGTCGTTAATTGCACGCATCATGGGTTGTTTTAGTGCATTGCTGTTGATTGGGAAATCTTTGACTAAGTTTTTCCCTTCCATTAACAGCTCACCTAATGCTTTACTCATAATTGTCTCCAGAAATACGGTGATTACCTGCGTCGCAGCCTACAGTTTTACTTGGGTTATCGGTTCACCATAAAGGTGGCAGTTTGAGAACCGATTAGGCTCGATTTGGCGTAACGTTGTGGGCACTTTAGTGCAGGCTTCATGGACACGATCACAGCGAGCCTGAAAGCGACAACCTTCCGGTATTTCAAGTAAATTCAATGGGTTGCCTGGAATCCCGGTTAGTTTTGTTTTGGGCCCGGTTAATGGAGGGAAGGAACTACCCAAACCTTTGGTATAAGGGTGATACGGGTTTTCCAAGATCTGTTTAGATGGTGCAACTTCGATCAGTTCCCCAGAGTACATGATGCCAATACGATCAGAAAACTCGACCATCAATGACAGATCATGGGTAATGAATAAGATAGAAAATCCAAACTCCTCTTTTAGGGCATAGATCTTTTGCAATATTTCCCGCTGAACCACCACATCTAATGCAGTGGTTGGTTCATCCATAATGATCATCTTAGGGTTTAATGCTAGCGCAATTGCAATCACCAGGCGCTGGCGCATCCCGCCTGAGAATTGGTGTGGATAGTCATTTAAGCGACTTGGATGAATATCGACAATTTCGAGTAACCCCTCTGCTCGCCGTTTCGCTTGCGCACGAGTCATAGAGGTATGACGCATAATCACATCACAGAACTGTTCTTCCATCGTGAGTACTGGGTTAAGTGCGTTCATTGCACTTTGAAAGACCATCGACATTTCGTTCCAACGGAACGATTGCATACGGTTATCACTATATTTCAGGATATTTTCACCGTTGAAAATGACCTCGCCTCCGGTAATAAATGCGGGCGGCTTATGTAAACGCATCAGAGAGAAGGCAACGGTGGATTTACCACAACCAGACTCTCCCGCGAGGCCAAATACTTCCCCTGGAGCAATATTAAAACTCACGTCGTTACAAGCGCGGACATCGCCGGCATCAGTAATATAGTCAACGCAAAGGTTGCGGATTGAGATAAGTGGTTCAGTCATAATTATTTGTCTCCGCTCCAAATAGCTGGTTGAGGTTCTAGAACTGGCTTACGCTGACGTTTGTCTTGTTGAGCCAGTTTTTTCCAGCGTTTCATTCCTTTGTGAGAACGTAATTGTGGGTTGGCAATCTCATCAACCGCAAAGTTCAGCAGCGCTAAACCTGTCACCAGTAAGGTTAAGGATATACAAGGTGCTAACAGTTCCCACCAAGCGCCAATTAGCATGGAAGATGAGGTTTGTACGTTATATAGCATGATGCCCCAGCTAATGGTGTTTGGATCGCCTAAGCCAAGGAAGGAGATAGTGGCTTCCATCATGATGGCGTACATGACCGATCCAATAAAGCTGGCTCCCACAATCGAAATCAGGTTAGGCAGTATTTCGACAAAAATGATTCGCCAAGAAGATTCTCCTAACACTTCAGCGGCTTTCACAAACTCTTTTTCTCGTAGTGCCATGGTTTGGGCTCGGACAACCCTTGCCCCCCAAGCCCAGGAGGTACAGCCGATGATCAGCGCAATGGTTAATGGCCCCGCTTGACCGATGAAGGCAGCGACCACAAATAACAATGGATATTGCGGGATAACCAACATAATGTTCATTGCCGCGGTCAAGAAGTCATCAATTTTACCGCCAAAATAGCCAGCTGAAACACCGATGACTGTCGCAAGAAAACAGACGGTCATCCCTGCACCGAAGCCGACCGCAAGAGACACTCGAGCGCCATAAGCAACTTGAGACCACACATCACGTCCCATTCGAGTTGTTCCTAACACGTGATTTTCTTTTTTCGACATGGCTAATTTTCGACGGTCATTGCCCAAGTTTTCAGCCACCCAGCCATCCGGGTTTGCTTTGGCTGCTTTTACCACAAAGCTTGGATATTCATGGGGATTACCCGTGCGCTTATCAGGCGCATGTTGTGTAATAAAAGGTGCAAATACCGCCATTAATAAGAATAAACTGAGTATTGTTACGCCAAGCATCGCCATTCGATTGCCGCGCAGTAGTTTCCATAGTGCTTTCATAATTTATTTGCCTCCCTTACGTAAGCGAGGGTCGAGCACAACATAGAGCATGTCGGCTAGAAGGTTAAAGAACAGCATAAAGAGGGTCATAATGATGAGCTGACCTTGTAGGACTTGATAATCACGTGATGTGATAGCGTTAAACAGTACGGTGCCAAGACCGGGGTAGTTAAAGATAATTTCAATGATCAATTGGCCACCAATCGACATACCCAAAGACATCGATAATGCCGTGACACTCGGTAGCAGTGCATTACGAGCAGCGTAGTTGAAGACTACTCGGTTTTCGCTTAGCCCTTTTCCTTTCGCCATCGTGATATAATCTTCGGCGAGTAAGTTGATCATGTTGTTGCGCATGTTGACCAAAAAGCCACCAATTTGCACAATGGAAGCACAAAGAAGGGGGAGAACAGCGTGATAGCCGACATTTTTAATAAATTCCCAGCTGGTCCAATCGGGTAGGGTTCCGGGAGTATAAGCATAGCCGGTTGGAAACCATCTTAATCCGATGGCAAAAGTGAACATGGCCAGCATCGCAATAACGACTTGTGGCACGGCTTGAATGACCAGCATTCCCGGCGTGATAAACGTATCGTAGTAGCTACCTCGTTTCCATGCTGCAAAAATGCCAAGAATTGAGCCAATCGAAAAAGAGATGATCACGGCGGTACCGGCTAAAAACAGAGACCACCCAAAAGCGCTAGCCAATAATTCATTGACACTTAACGGATAAAATTTGATTGAAGTCCCAAGCTCCCAGCTGAGGATGCTCTTCATATAAGTAAAATATTGCATCAAGATAGGCCCATCAACGAATCCTAGCAGTTGGCGCATTGCTTCGATTCGTTCAGGCGTTACTTGTGTTGTTGCGTGTGCGAACATCATGGTAACCGGATCACCCGGCATTGCTCGCGGTATAATAAAGTTTAGTGTTGCTGCGACCAGCAACGCGGCAAAATAGAACGACAAACGTCTTAAAAAATAACCCATAACTTACACCTTACTCACCCAGTTTTCCTGATCTTTCATTCAGGCCGCTCCTTGCGAAATTAAGAGCGAGAAATCCCCTGACGACATGCGCCATACTTACAATGGATAAGCGAGGGGGATTTTAAATCGCGGCGTAACGGGTACGCCGCTGGAATAAACGTTTACTTAACTGGTTTTAAATCCAGTACGTGAAGTAGACGTTCTGGGATACCAGCCCAAATACTTGGACGGCCCTTAGGATTTTCTTCGTTCCACCATCCAGTAAAGCGAGTGGTGTTATATTGATACATCCAAGCACCAGACAGCACTGGAATCGTGACTTGATTTTCTGCAATGATTTTCTGGATACCATGAGCAATTTCTAGCTGTTCATTCTTATCCGCAGTTTTGTAGAAGCTATCAAGTAAACTATCCAGCTTACTGTTGGTGAAGTAGTGCATCGCAAAGCGAGGCATGCCATCACCTTTTTGTAAGGCTGAATTGTAAGCACTGTTCCAATACGTGTATGGATCTGCACCGTGGAAATAGTTGGTGTAAGCCACATCGTAATTACCTTCTAACATTGCTTGGTTATACACAGCAAATTCAGGTGTACGAGCGCGAGCTTTGATGCCGACTTCTTGTAATTGTTCAACGGCGAGCTGAACGGTATTGTTGAAATCAGTCCAACCGTTTGGTGATTGAATCAAGAGTTCAAAAGATTTTCCTGATGGGGTTTCTACGTAGCCATCACCATTGATGTCTTTAAAGCCCGCTTTAGCAAGCAATGCTTTTGAGCCATCAACGTTATAAGTATTGAACCCTTTGTATTTATTGTGAACTGCTTCGTCTGACCATGATTGGAACGCATAACCAAGCCCTGAAGCAAAGTCGTTGACTGTGCCACCGCCATAGAACGCAATATCAATGATGGTTTGACGATCCAGTGCCATAGAGAATGCACGACGGAAATCAACGTTAGTCAGTGCTTCTTTCTTCGCTGGATCTGAGTTTTTGAAGTTGACCATAAATGCTTGTGTACCGGCTGCAGGATACCAGTAATGGTGTTTTGGACTTGCGGCCGCGTAAGTACGATCAATGTCTGGTACAAAAGAAGAAGTCCAGTCTAATTCTGAGTTAACAATCTTGCCCAGCAATTGGTCGTTATTAGCAATTTGTGGTACGCGTAGACAGTCTACTTCTAAGTTTGCGGCATCCCAATAATTTGGGTTACGGCACTGGATGTAAAGCTGTGGAGTAAAGGTGTCGATCTCAGTAAATGGGCCAGTACCTACTGGATTTTCGTTCGTAAAGGTTGCAGGATCTTTGACTTTTTTCCAAATATGCTCTGCGACGATTGGCACCTGAGCAATTTCATACGGTACGTTAGAGTTGGCTTCACTTAAACGGAAACGTACTTTGTAATCATTAATTTTTTCAATGCTGGTTACCCATTTATTGATACCGCGCTGATCAAGTTCTGGTTTCTCTTTGAGTAGGCCAAATGAGTAAATAACATCATTTGCACTGAATCCTTTACCATCTGACCATTTCACGCCTTTACGAATATCGAAAGTAACGCTCATTAAGTCATCTGACATCTTAAAGTTTTCTGCCAAGCGCATGACAGGCGTATTGCCGTGCATTTCATTAAAAACCACTAAAGGTTCATAAATAAAATCAGTGGTAGTACGTAGGTTAGTTGCTAGGTAGGGGTTAAAGTTACGCACCATAGTTGGATAGAAATCTGGCACGATGGTCAGCTCACTACGCGCAAGCGCTGGAGCGGAAACACTGCTGGCAGCGGCAATAACGGCTGCGGCTAGTGCTGTTTTTTTAATATTGGCAAGCATAGCTGTTCCTTACTATTTGCTTTCATTTCACAAATGGATATGAATGTCATCATTGGATTAACACTCGCAATGACCTACCTCATTATATTCATCATGCCGGAGGAGCAAGATGGAATGAGTGGCCTGTAGGCCGTTGACAAGACTAAGGAAACACCTTGTGGGGAAAATTATCAATTTCAATTCTCGTTAAAAATGTCAAAAACACCCATTGTCTCGTCATTTTTGTTAAAATTTGTTTTTTAGGCCCTTTTGAGTTTGAAAAATGAACGGTGAGGCGGATCACGTTCTTCCTATTATTACATTAAAATAGTGAGTGCTCGCTATCATTTAAATGTTTTTAAATGAAGGGTTTTTATTTTTTTTAAGATTATTGAGATCTTGCTCACTACCGGATAAAACGGAAAGTTTTAGCCGGAAAATAAATCTGGCAAATTGTTGTGATTATCATCGCAAACCTTAGCGATAAGTGAAGCGTGAGCAGCCTTGACAATATTTTTCTATCAAAAATCACCAGTAAGCGAGGTTTTGGTCTAAACATAAAATGCCGGATAAGTGAGTTTTTTTGCTCTGTAAATCAAGGTGCGTTGGTGTGTTATTGGCATGATGAAAACCCTTAGCAAGCCTCAAAGAAGAGGATGTGTGTTTGAGTCCGCTTTACCCAATGAATAAAGCCTGATTTGATCATGCTAGTGAGGTTTAGGGCAAGGAAGGTATTAGACGGGACAATATAAAAAACCCGTTAAAACGGGTTTTTTAGGCCGACTGAATTAGGGGGCTGTTGATCTTTTGAGCTGATTGTTGCAGCCGTTTGTGCTTTCTTTATTCAAGGCAGAGAGATTTAAAATGTCGTTACTCTACCTGATGAGAAGCCGATAACGCCGTAGCAAGGAGCCGCACACGCTTTTATCTCGAACAAAATTTAATCGCGAAAGGTCAACAAACCCTAGTCACTGGTTAATAGTTTTTGCAGTTTATCGCGTTGTACCTCGATATAGGTTCGTTCTGGACTTTGTTCTTTACAATGTTCCAGAATATAGTCTAGTGAGTTAAGCACCGTGCGCCAGCGAGGCGTTTTAGGCAGGGTTTCAATTCTCAGGTATTTATCTAATGTGCGGGTTTGCAAGGTACTACGGTCTAAATAAACACGCCATAACCCACTCTGTTCAGCAAAGGTAAATTTACTTTGCCCCGTTGCCTTTTCCCAGTAATCAAGTGCACTGGTCATTGCTTCAACCAGCACTGAGCGCATTAAATCTTGTTTAGATTGATGCTCTCCCGCTACTTTTTCTGCAATACGGGTAAATTCTCCACCGAGTTCTTTTAATTGTTGGAGTTTGTCTTTATCACCATCAAAGGCATAGCTAGATAAGGCCTCTACTGCGGTTTCTAAGTGATGGATTCTTGTCGCATTGACATTGTTTCCAATATTAAAGATATACATGGCTTTAAACCCAGAGCCTTCAGGAAGACGCAGAATATCGGCTGAAATATGTTGCCTAATATCATCGACATAGATATCAATGTTTCCACAGTAATGTTCTTGCTCGACCAGTAAATACTTTGCTGCAATTAACTCTTCAGCATCTGAACGCTTGAGCTGTTCCTGACTGCGTTTAAATAGTCGAGTTGCCGCTTCATTAGCAAAGCGAATTTTATGATCATCGCGTAGACACAAAATAGCTTCTGGTGCTGAATCGAGCTGCTCTAATAATCGGCCCTGAGTTTCAAGTAAGCTCGCTTCAACCATTGCTCTTTGTTTTAGCTCTTTTTGCAATTGCGCATTTTCGATGCGTCTTTTTTCTGCTTGGCTTGCTGTTAAATGGGCTTGAATACGAGCGGCCAGCTCTTGTTTATTGAAGGGTTTTGATAAGTAATCATTAGCACCCACGTCAAACCCTTTGAGGCGATCATCGTTTTGATTGAGCGCTGTGAGCATAATAATAGGTAACTGCGCATGATCGTAATGTTGACGTAGCTGTTCGCATACTTGGTAACCACTCATACCGGGCATCATAATATCGAGTAATAAAAGCGCAGGTTGATCGTGTTCAACGGCAGATAATACATCATGACCGTCTAAAACCGTTTTCACGCGGTAGCCTTCTAAGCGTAAAAAGCTATCTAGTATGCGTAAATTGACCGGTTCATCATCAGCGACTAATAACAGTGGCCCGTCAGGATTTTCAGGAAGATGGTGTTCATCATCTTGCTCTAACTCGGTAAACTCTGGAACTTGAAAGTGTGCGATTTGAGTTCGTTGCACATGTTCTATCTGTTCTTGTGTTGCGAGTGGTAGTGTGAAACTGAATGTCGTACCGACCATGGGTTGACTGCTGACGTATAACGAGCCATGCATCAGTTCAATTAACTGACGGCTGATCGATAGCCCTAAGCCAGCACCTTGGCGATAACGGCTACTATCGTGCCCTGCTTGAATCAACGGCTCAAAAATATGCTCTAGCTGTTCGGCTGGAATGCCTTGCCCTGTATCCACGACTTGTACTCGAACATGATCTTGCAACTGAGTGGCAGAAATGACAATTTTCCCTTCAGAGGTATATTTAATCGCGTTGCCAATTAAGTTATATAACACCTGTTCAAGGCGTTGAGCATCAGCCGATACCCAGACGGATGTTTCAGCGACTTGGTTAATAATTCGAATTTGTTTTTTGCCCAATAAATGGCTAGAAAGCTCCAATACTAAGCGAGTGGCACTGGCGAGATTGACGGCTCGATAATCCATGTCTAAATGACCATAACGCATTTTATGGTAGTCCAAGAGATCATCAACCAAGCTTGCCAGTCGTTGTCCGCTACTGATAATGATATCGAGTTGATATTTATGTGCGGCATTGATTGGACCATTGGCCCCAGAAATTAATGCTTCAGCAATACCTATCATGCCATGTAATGGGGTTCGGAGTTCATGCGAGGTGGTGGCAAGAAACTCATCTTTAAGTTTATCGGTTAATTGTAATTCGTCGTTTTGTTTGCGAATAACTTGAATGTTATTTTCTAACTCAATATTTTGCGACTTAATAAGCTGGATTTTTTCTCGGATAGAACGTTGCATGCGTTCAAAGCTGACAGCCAGTCGGCCAATTTCATCGCGACGTTGAGTATTGATGATCGCTTGATCGAGATCGCCCGCGGAAGCACGCTCTGCTGCCCATGTTAACTTTAATAAAGGCGCGGTGATAAAGTTGGATAAATAATGAGAAGCAATGACGACTAAAATCGTTGCAATTAACATGGCGACAATAAATAATTTTTCTAATTGACGAACTCGAGCAAATGCTTCTTTCTCGGCAACTTTAACCACAAGAGCCCAGTCTAAATCTTTAATTTTTATTGGCGCATAAGCGGCTATGTATTTTTCACCCAAGGTGTTTTTATAGGTACCTACCGCTCGTCCGCCCGCCAGTGCTAAATCGATCACATCAGCACTGGTATCAATATCGCTTTGATTGTTACCGAGAATGCGAGAATGATGATCTTGTCCGACTAAGAGCGTGCGTTTTGATGAACCATTGTTATTTTCTGAAATTAATTTAGTGATACCATTATTGGGTAATCTAAACATGGCATAACTGTGTAAATAGCCTTGCTGTATAATGGGGGCTCCCATCCATGCGTAGGGTTGCCCATCTTCAGCGATAAAATCGGATAGCACCACCGGCGTGTAATCTTCATTGATTTTGCGATTTTCGCTAATAAGCTGCTCTAAACGTTGAAAGGTTTTTCCTAGGTTTGAGTCTTTATAGCGTCCACTGAGCAGGTTAGTACCATAGTTGTCATATTTATAGATGGAGTAGACCACGTTGCCATTGAGATCGACCAGTAATATATCGTCAAAATCGGATCGTTTTAGCAGCTCAAGATAAGCTGAATGATAACGTTTATGCAATAAACGGTAGCGCTCACTGCCGACATAACTACTGGATTTAGGCAGTACGGAGGTTTTAATTTGATCGCCAGAGCCAAGAATATAACGTTGTTGTGCATGCTGCCGGGCTTGCTCAATATTATCGCCTAATCGCTGAAAGGCATTGACTAAACCATAAAAACGACCGCCACTGGCATATGCCAACTCAGAACGGACAAACCCCATCACTTCTGATTCTTTAGCGTTAAGGTAATCAATGACTTGCTGTTGCTTAGTGTCACGTAATGAGACGAGGTGAGAGGTGCTTTGCTCTTGTAAGTCTTTACTGTGAGAATGAAGAAAAAACAGTGCTGTCAGTGTGAGAGGGGTGAGACTGAGCACTAAAAAAGCCAACATCAGCGTATTTTGCAGACGTTTGAATTTTTGTTTTCGATTGAACCTAAACATGGATAAAACGTTACTTGTAGTGATACTCACGATGAACAGAGCCTTTGTGAGAAAATAGAATTAAGGGATAGAGAAAGTAACGAAATTAACGAGTTTTTTTACTTTGACAAGTAAGTTACCCTGAAAGCGTGGACATGGACGCAATTTTCTCGTCCAAGCGGCTATTGCCGTTAAAATTGGTCAATAACCGCCCATCGATTACTTGCTGGCATGGTAAATCGAAAATTTACTGGTCTTACTGAGTGTCTCACAATGACCAAATGCCTGTTCGATAATAGGGGGATATTTAAGAAAACTGTTAGCAACTAAAAATAACTGCCCTGAACGAGTGAGGTAATTGGGAGCAGAGTGCAATAACGTCTCGGTGACCTGATAACTGGTCTCTAAGCCAGAATGAAACGGCGGGTTACTGACAATCACATCGTAATTGGTCGCCGTATCTGAATAAATGTCAGAAGCAAACACACGCCCTGAAAGCCCATTGGCGGCTAACGTTGCCTGACTAGAGCAGATGGCAAGGGCGTTGATGTCACACATCTCTAACTCAATTTTCGGGTTGAGCATTGCCATAACACATCCAATAACCCCAGCACCACAGCCAAAATCAAGTACTTTACCTTGTAGATAGGGGAGAGTATCAAGCAGCAATTGACTACCTAAATCAAATTCACCATGGCTAAATACGCCGGGGAGACTACGGATGGTTAACTCATGCTGCTGGTATTGCACCGAATAAGATTTAAACCAATCTGTTAGAGCAAAATCAGCCACTGTTTCGCGGCATTCTCCCCAATAAAATGAGCAGCGTCTTGCTGAATCATATTTTTTGATCGATCCGTAAGGTTTGAACATTTTTTCAATGCTTTTCACCCCAGATCGGTTTTCACCGATGACGATGACTTCACAAGGTGAAGGAAGCTTAGCTAAGAGCATCGCTAAGAGGTATTGAGCTTCGAGCTTCGCTTTAGGCCAATAGATGACAAGCAGATCGGCATCGAGATTTTCGGTTAATTCTGCACCAAAATAACAATTTACAGCAGACGATTGCTGTAATTGGCGGTAATAACCATAGTGCGTGGTAAAAACCGCAACGGATAAGCAGTGTTTCGCCAGTAGTAAAGGAAAGCCATCTTCTATTTCTCCAGCAATCAGTACTTTTTTGCCAGAAAAATAAGTCAGTTGACGCTCAGCGATTTGACTTGGCGCGGTGTAGTGAGACATAACAAACTCAAGAGCAAATTCAGGGGCCAAGATTTTCGCACAATTGCCTCTTGGCTTGAAGGAGTTTAACTATTGTCTTGTCGATTTAAAAAGGGTTGGAACTCTTCTTCATAAAGGTTAAATAGCACCATCGTAATGGCAAAAATTAACGGGCCATAAATCAAGCCAATGAATCCAAACAGTTGCAACCCTCCTAATAACGAGAAAAAAATCATTAAGGTGTTCATCCCAGCACTTCCTTGCATGAGGAATGGGCGCAGTAAATTATCGATAGAGCCAACAACGGCGATGCTCCATATCAATAAGAAAACCATCCAAGTCATATCACCTATAATAAAAAGGTAAAGAGTGGCAGGAACCCAAATCAACGCTGTACCGACCACTGGAATAAAAGAAGCAAAGCCCATCATCGTCCCCCAAAATAGACCAGGAAAACCGGCCAGCCACATACCGAACCCACCGGCGACCCCTTGGGCAATAGCGGTTAGAAATGAGCCCATGACTGCAGATTTAGAAACTTGTTCAATTTCATTGAGTAAGCGGTCTTCTTGGCTACGTGATAATGGCACGATATGGCGGATCGCGAGAATGATTTTATCGTGATCGCGCAGGAGGAAAAATAAAACAAACAGCATCAAAAAGAAGTTGACTAAAAAGCTGGTTGCATCGCCTAAAACTTTGGCACTGAGGGAAACGAGATCGCTAGCAAATGTCGTGGCTAATTGTGCGGTTTTTTGTGCTATCTGTTGCGGGGTTATTTCATGAAAGGGCAGGTAATCATTCGCTAATGCTAATCCTTTTTTCACCCAAGGATAAGACAATACGGTTTGAATTCCTCCTTCTGTGCCCCATTGATAGAGGTTTTGAGAAAACTTCGCACCTTGTTGGATCATCGCGGTAAATACCAGTAATAATGGAAGGACAATGATAAAGACCAGAATAATGCATGACAAAAGCGCAACTATATTTTTATGAGTCGGAAGTTTAGTTTCTAGCTTTTGATGAATCGGGAACATCAGCAAGGATATGATAAAAGCCATGATGATGGCGTTGATATAAGGTTTGAGTAATAAATAGCAACTTAGGGCCGCGACAAGCAGTGCAGCAATCAGCACCCAATGGTTTGAGTTCAACTTTAGTTTATCTGGCACAATCCGATTCCCTTTGTTAGATGATTCATGGCGCGGCTCGTGAAGGTGGGTTGATTTTAAAGCTTAAAACAGCCTGCCGATTCTTCACGGTTCGGTATATAATGAACGCAATTGAGTTGACGGGCAATGGGGAGATAAAAATGGGCTGCTGTGATAAAGAGTCTTGCTGTACACCGAAAAAATCGTTTTTCCAGCGAGTGCCTTGGTTAATGATGATACTCGTTATTTTGGCGGTATTGGTGGTGATCTATTGGCAGTAATTGACAGGCATTCACTCCCCCAAAAGGCTGCTTTGCAGCCTTTTGGGGTTTAACGCTTATGCTTGGGTTTAACGCTTATGCTTCTTGTGCTAATTGAGCAAAGCTGCGGTCTGCCGCTTCTAGTGTGGCTTCAATTTCTTTACTGCCATGCGCTAAAGAGGTAAAGCTGGCTTCAAATGCAGAAGGTGCTAGATAGACACCATAGCCCAGCATCAAATGGAAGAAGCGTTTGAAACGAGCCACATCACATTTAACCACCTCTTCGTAACAAGTGACTTGAGGTTGATCGGTGAAGAAGAAGCCAAACATGCCTCCTGCTTGATTGACTACCAAAGGAATACCATGCTTGTCAGCCAAAAATTTTAAACCTTCGGCCAATTGTTTGGTTTTATAGGCTAGGCGTTTTTCATTGCCTTCTTCTTTTAATAGTGACAGGCAAGCGTAGCCAGCCGCCATAGCGATCGGATTACCCGATAAGGTTCCGGCTTGGTAAACAGGCCCTGTTGGCGCGATGTACTGCATCACTTCCTTACGGCCACCAAAGGCACCGACTGGCATCCCGCCGCCAATGACTTTGCCCAAGGTTGTTAGGTCGGGTTTAATATTGTAATGGGCTTGTGCTCCGCCGAGTGCGACACGAAACCCTGTCATTACTTCATCAAAAATCAGTAGCGCTCCTTCTTGGTCACAAATATCGCGAAGTCCTTCATGGAAACCGGCTACAGGCGGAATACAGTTCATATTGCCAGCGACGGGTTCGACGATAATGCAGGCGATTTCTCCAGGGTTCGCCGCAAATAGCTGGCGTACCGATTCTAAGTCATTAAAACGTGCAGTTAGGGTATATTTAGCAAAGTCAGCGGGAACACCAGGAGAGCTTGGTTGGCCAAGCGTCAGTGCTCCTGAGCCTGCTTTTACTAGCAAACTGTCTGCATGTCCATGATAGCAGCCTTCAAATTTGATGATTTTATCTCGCCCGGTATAGCCACGTGCAAGGCGAATAGCACTCATTGTAGCTTCAGTTCCAGAGTTAACCATCCGGAGTTGCTCCATTGATGGAACCAGTTCAGACACCAACTCTGCCATCGCGATTTCCATTTCAGTTGGCGCACCAAAACTTAAGCCTCGCTGCGCTGCATCGATGACGGCTTCTCTGATCACCGCATGGTTATGGCCAAGAATCATCGGGCCCCATGAGCCAACATAATCAATATAAGCTTTTCCATCGGCATCAAAAATCAGAGCGCCATCGGCACGGTCAATAAAAATAGGCGAACCGCCAACACCGCTGAATGCTCGAACGGGAGAGTTCACCCCGCCAGGGATTTTTGTTTGTGCCTTTTGGTAAAGATCTTCTGATTTGGTCATTGATACTTCCTCTTTATGATTGCTCGACCTATTGCGCTGTGCATTGTACGCTGATGAAGCAAGAGGTGAAATCATTTCGCTTATTTCTGAGAGCGAAGACTTAGCATCAGAAGGTAGAACGGCATCTTTTTTTGTGTGGCGAGTTTCAGATAGGTTTAAGTATGGATTTCTCTGCCTTTTGCGCAAATAAAGGTAAAATAGACTAACCAAGATTCGTATAATGGTATCAATGGATGATTTCATTGCCGTTGCGGTTAATACTTGAACGAATTAGTCGGGTATTAGATAATCTAGCCAACAGAAAAATAATGAT
The DNA here is from genome assembly GCF_013048485.1 of Vibrio sp. 1-1(7). Taxonomy (NCBI): domain Bacteria; kingdom Pseudomonadati; phylum Pseudomonadota; class Gammaproteobacteria; order Vibrionales; family Vibrionaceae; genus Vibrio; species Vibrio sp. 1-1(7). The sequence goes on from NZ_VHSP01000005.1 coordinate 138,986, forward strand.
GCTCATAGATCACAGATGAGTATGGAACGAGTGAGAGAGGTCGTTGTGAGCGAAGCCAATATCCCATTATCCTTTTCGGATGCCGCTGCAAAACGTGTGCGGGCTTTAATTGCCGAAGAAGAAAATCCAGAGCTAAAATTACGTGTTTATATTACTGGGGGCGGGTGTAGCGGCTTCCAGTATGGTTTTACCTTTGATGAAAAAGTTAATGAAGGTGATACCACGATTGAGAATAGTGGCGTCACACTGGTGGTGGATCCGATGAGTTTACAGTACTTAATTGGTGGTGTGGTGGATTATACCGAGGGCTTGGAAGGTTCACGCTTTTTTGTCAATAATCCAAATGCCACTACTACTTGTGGTTGTGGTGCCTCCTTTAGCGTGTAGCCGGTTGCGACCAGCGAATCGAAGTAAAAAGCCCTTGTTGTATCGAGCAAGGGCTTTTTTATGGCTCAGAGTTTATCAACCTTTACGGGGTGGCGTATAGCAGTTGACTATAACGATGCAGGGTATCCAAGTGAAGTTTGGCTTGAGTAATGAAGCTTGCTTTATTTTTTCCAGTCAATGACTTTGCTTGAGGTAAATCGACAGTGCGTGGATCTTTATGCACACCATGGACTAAAAATTCGTAATGTAAATGGGGCCCCGTGACACGACCTGTTCCTCCCAATGTACCGATGACTTGTCCTTGCTTAACTCTTTGGCCGGTTTTCACTGTCCGACGAGTTAAATGCAGATATTTGGTGAGATAGGTATTACTGTGGCGGATAAAAACATAATTTCCATTGAATTGGTTATAGCTCGATTTTTCGACAACCCCATCCCCAGCAGCCCAAATAGGCGTGCCGACAGGGGCGACATAATCGGTGCCACGGTGGGCTTTTAACTGTCCAGTTACCGGATGGAGGCGACGAGGATTAAAGTTAGATGAGACACGGCGAAAATCGAGTGGTGAACGCAAAAAGGCTTTTTTCATTGCCCGTCCATGTTCATCAAAATACTGGCCAGTTCGATCATCTAAAATAGCTGTAAATGTTGTACCTTGATTGGTAAAAATGGCGGCAATGATCTGACCGCGTCCAACCACTTCACCTTCAACCACCTTTTCTTGGAAAAGTAATTGGAAGGTATCTCCCGCTCGAATATCCAAAGCAAAATCGATATCCCAACCAAAAATTCCCGCCAACTCCATAATTTGGTTAGCGGTTAGTCCTGCTGCATTGCCGGCATTCCAAAAATTCGATTGAATTTCTGCTTGAGCGTAGTTGTATTGATAAAAGACCTCTTTTTTATCCACTTTGGATGAAAAACCAGACTCTGTGCGGGTGATATCAAAAGTCTCATAAGCACTGATTCGGCGTTTTAGTTGAATCAGTTGATTTTGCTCATCAAAGCCAAATTGTAGTTCATCGCCTGGACGTAGTCGGCTCAACTGCTGATCAATGATCTGACTACTTGAGGTCAGTTCATATAAAAGACGAGGAGACAAACCAATACGTTGAAACAGTATCGCGGCACTTTCTCCAGCCTTTACGTGGTAGGTTTCCCAGCGCAATAGCGTGGAGGGCAAAATAGTATGGCCGGGTGAGAGAGCTTCACTATTGATCGTTAATGGATAATGCCGGCCAATTTGCAGGCGTTCAGGGTGGTTTCTCAATGCTTCCGGATCTGGGAGAAAAAATAGCGCAATAACAATTAACGCACTAAAAAAGGCAATAAATGCCCGATGAACCCAGGGAAGACGAGCAAAAAGTGCTAGCATACTCGTGTTCGTTCAATCATTAATAATAAAAATAGCCAGTTGATTAGTCTAACTGGTTTCAAAAGTCATCGCTATTCAAGTAATATGTCAAACTATTAAATTTTTGCCAAATCTGTGGGAGTGAACAAGAATGGCGAGTATTGAAGCTGCTTTAGCGGAGATTAAGCGTGGTGTTGAAGAACTAATTCCAGAAGAGGAGTTGGTGGCAAAACTAAAAGAAGGTCGCCCTTTACGTATTAAATTAGGAGCCGATCCAACAGCGCCAGATATTCATTTAGGCCATACTGTAATTCTTAATAAGTTGCGCACTTTCCAAGATTTAGGCCATGACGTTACTTTCTTAATTGGCGACTTTACGGGGATGGTCGGTGACCCAACAGGAAAAAACACCACACGGCCACCGCTAACGCGTGAAGATGTGCTGCGTAATGCCGAAACTTATAAGCAGCAAGTGTTTAAAATTCTCGATCCAGCGAAAACCAAAATTCAATTTAACTCAGAATGGTTATCTGAATTAGGAGCGGAAGGGATGATCCGTTTGGCTGCCCATCAAACGGTTGCTCGTATGCTTGAGCGTGATGATTTTAAAAAACGCTATGCAGGTGGTCAGCCAATTGCTATCCATGAATTTATGTATCCGTTATTACAAGGGTATGATTCAGTAGCGATGGAAACCGATGTCGAGCTGGGTGGAACCGACCAGAAGTTTAACTTACTGATGGGGCGTGAATTACAAAAAGCTAATGGTCAAAAACCCCAAGTCGTGTTGATGATGCCTTTATTGGTTGGCTTGGATGGCGAGAAAAAAATGTCTAAATCGGCCAATAACTATATTGGTGTAAGTGAAGCACCGAGCGAAATGTTTGGTAAGATCATGTCGATTTCAGACGATCTGATGTGGAGCTACTACGAACTACTATCTTTCCGCCCACTCGCTGAACTCGAGCAGTTTAAGGCTGATGTGGCGAAGGGTAAAAATCCACGTGACATTAAAATTTTATTGGCCAAAGAGATCATTGCCCGTTTTCACTCCGCAGCCGATGCAGATGCCGCTGAGCAGGAGTTCATTAATCGTTTCCAAAAAGGCGCTTTGCCCGATGAAATGCCAGAATTCACTTTTGAAAAAGGCATTGCTATTGCGAACTTATTGAAAGAGGCAGGGCTGGTCGCTTCAACCTCTGATGCGATGCGTATGATTAAACAAGGCGCAGCCAAGCAAGATGGTAAAAAGCTCGAAGATGCCAAACAGACAGCGCAAACCGGTACTTATGTTTATCAAGTTGGTAAGCGTAAATTTGCTCGCGTCACGATTTTATAAATGAATAACAGTGGGAAGGAGTAAACACCTGACCGCGGCATGATAACAAAAGCGCATCATTGCGCTTTTGTTTTAGTGGCGATGTTCGGTGAGTGATGAGTGCTTAAAATGACCTGGTAAAAATGTCGTTCAAACTGAGTGATAGGAGTATCAACGGGTTTTTTCGGGGCGGGCTTGGCAGGAAAGTAATCGGTAATCCATTGAATAAAGAGCGCTTGAGGCTGGCCCTTGTTGTCAAGCGAAAACCCCACCATATTATGAGTGCTATATAACGAGCCACTTTTTGCTTTTAAGCGACCACGAATTTTTCCATCTTGCATACTGCGTCGATAGAGCAAAGTACCATTCTCTCCAGCGCTAGGTAGTGCGTCAATTAAATGCAGTTCATTATCATGCTGCCAGAGATAGTTGAGGATTTGTCGCATCGACTTTAGGCGAACGCGATTATTTCTCGATAAGCCAGAACCATCAACAATTTGAGCATCATTGATATCTATTCCTGTGCGAGTAAAGATAATTTGTTTGAGTGCTTCACTGCCATTATTGAAGCTGCCGGGTTGTTGAAAAAATGTTTGTCCTAGGGTTTTCAACAGTGCATCGGCAATGAGGTTATCAGAATCTTGCAGCATCTTGGTGAGTAGCTGAGGTAAAAATTCAGAGCGATGGCTGGCAACAAGTGACCAATTTTGACTTTTTGGTGCGCCTAATTTTACTTCGCCGTCCAGTGTCATTCCTAATTGATTAAGTAACTGGTATATCACGCGTTGTGTATACAACTCAGTGTCTTGTACTGCAAATTGAAGGGGAAGAGGTTGATTGCGCTGAGTTAAACAGCCTGAAAGATGGTAGTGGTTATCGCGGCTAGCAATCAGCTCTAAATCACAGTGCTGAGCTTGTTGTTGTGTTTGTGTCACACTTCGGGCATCACTGCGAACATAAACCGGATAGTGAGGTGGCACATAGACTCGGGTTGTTCCGTCATCTTGGGTATAAATCGAGGCTTGAATGCAGTTACCATCTAAATTGATCGCGCTAATCGGCGCGCTGTAGCAAACCCCAAGGCTATCCCAAGGCCAACCGACGGCTCTTTGGTATCCGGTAAAATGGCGAGCATCTAACCAAATATTGCCCCGGATATGTTGACCATGTCGCTGTTTATAGCCAAGTAATAAGGTTTTTAAATGCCTCGAGGTTAAGGTGGGATCACCGGAGAAAATCAAGGCTAAGTCTTGCTGATCACTGCGTAGTTGCGTCTCAAAATAAAACTCATTACCTAATTCGAGTTGACTGGCGAGTGCGGTAACAATTTTTAATGTGCTGGCTGGGGGGAAATAGGCCCCCGTTTGCTGCTGCAAGATTGGCTGCGCATCGCCTAATTTCTGAATAACTAACCCACTGCGTGTGCCTTCGGGTAAGAGCGATAAAAAGTCTTGGTTGACAGCAAGATGAGCAGAACAAGGGAATGTTGACAATAACCAGAGGGTTAAACAGAGGAAAAAGCGCATACACCATCATGAGTAAAGCTGAGAATCAACAGAGTATACCAGAGAATAAAACGCCTGCTAGTAGCAGGCGTTATCTATAACCTATTAACGAATCAATCAATTAGAAATCGTAACGTAGGCCTAGCGCTAATTCGTCTTCAGCTTGTGTTTTAGTTGCTGTATCAGTTCCACCAACTACACCAATTTTGTCGCCTTTATCAATCATATTGAAGTTATAAGAGACATAAGCGCGGAAGTTTGGTTTAAAGAAATAAGTTGCATCAACCGCTAGGTTATCCGCTGAGGTTTCTTTATTGGTTTCTGCATTGTTATAAGTCAGAGTAAACACAGTTTGGTTTAGTGTGTATGCTGCTGCTAACTCATAACCCGTATAGTCTGCATCGTGCTTCGCTAGTTCACCGTCAGTGAATACACCTGCAAAGTAGAAATCAGCCATTTTATAAGAAGCGGCTAACATATATTCATTCGCTTCATCTTGGTCTGCATAGCCAGCACCAACTTTAAAGCCTGTATTTGCAAACGCGTAGATAGCAGATAGAGAGTAACCATCTTGGTTGTTATCTGCATAACTACCATTGGCTGTTGTGCCTTCACGGTCAGCAAAACGGTAGCTCGCTTTAACCGCTAAATCATCAAATTGACCTGCGTAAGTCAGCATGTTGTCTGCGCGGTCAGCAACCGTTAGTTTGTGAGCTGCAGAGTTACCGTGGTAAGCCATAATATCGGTAAAGTCAGTAACTACACCTAGTGCGCCATCATTTTTACCGTAAGTGACGAGGCCAAAATTACCGCCGATACCGGCAAACGCATAACGGTTAGTGATGTCGTTGCTATTTGCATCAACTTCGCCGCCATTATCTGCGGTGGTGAATTCACCTTCATAGAAACCAACGCCGTATAGGCTGTCGTTGATTTGAGTTTTGCCCAGTACGTTTACACGAGCGCGAGTTTTGTCTTCAGCTTTGCCATCTTTTAGAGATAGGCGTGCTTCTGCACGACCACCAAGAGTAAGTGAAGTACCATCTTGATTATAAATTTCACCAGCATTTACGCCAGCTGCCATTGCTGCTGCTGAAACGGCTAAAGCGATTAAAGTTTTGTTCATCTTATTAAATCCTAATTTACTGTCCATAAATCATTATTGTCTGCAAGTAACCTACAGGGGAGCAGTGTCACTTGAGCTACGAATATTAAAATGCATTCAGATTGCTTCATCGACATGATGTGTCAGCAAGTGAAGCATTCGTTTTCGTGCTTCTATTTGTAACTGCAAAGTTCCCCGATGAGTTAGTAAAATGATATAAATCCCCCTTATGAACAGTGTTTTATTGTGATGTAAAAAATATCAAAGCTTTGATTTTAATTGTTTTTATTGCTATTAATAACACTGATCTGATCAGTAAAAAAAACCAATTATTTAGTTTTTTTTACTTTATTCTGTGGTTTTAAGCAAAACCTAAGTGTGCACAAGATCACGTAAAGTGAATAAGTTCATAATGAATCTCAAATTCTGATCGCAATACTTGAATTTGGATGATTTCATCACCATGTTTGTTTACACTAATGGATAATGCATTCATCAATCACTACCTAGCCTATATGGGTTGGGTAGTTTTGTATTGTCCAAAGATAACTTTGGCATAGAGGTAATTATGGAAAAAGTTCCTATGACCGTCCGTGGTGAAAAACTACTGCGTGACGAACTCGAGCGGTTATTGAAACTGCGCCCGCAAATTTCTCAAGCAATCGCAGAAGCGCGTGAGTTGGGAGACTTGAAAGAAAATGCTGAATACCATGCCGCACGAGAAGAGCAAGGTATCTGCGAAGCTCAAATTCGTGATATTGAATATAAACTTTCGGTGGCACAGGTGATCGATGTCACTAAGATGGAAAATACGGGCAAAGTCATTTTTGGGGCTACGGTAACTTTGATCGATGTCGATACCGAAGATGAAAAACGTTACCAAATTGTCGGTGATGATGAGGCTGAAATTAAAGCCGGACGTATCTCCGTGAGTTCACCGATAGCTCGAGGCTTGATTGGTAAAAGCGAAGGGGATGAAGTCTCTATCAGTACTCCAGGCGGTGAAAAATTGTTTGAGATTGATCGCGTTGAATATCTATAATTCATTCGCCCATGGCGATGGATTAAACATAAAAAGGTCGCAATAAGCGACCTTTTTATCATTTATAATCTACACGTGACAGGCTATTTACGTGGTAATTCGATTTTACGCTGCTCAGATGGACGATAAAGAACCACAACTTTCCCAATAAGTTGGACTTTTTCTGCACCAGTTTCACGAACAATGGCATCCACTATCAATTGTTTCGTATCACGGTCTTCTGATACCACCTTCACTTTTATCAGTTCATGGTGATTAAGCGCAATTTCGATTTCTGCTAAAACAGCTTCAGTGAGGCCATTGGCCCCCATAAGCACGACCGGATTTAAATGGTGTGCCAAGCCTTTAAGATGCTGCTTTTGTTTGTTGCTTAGGTTCATTACGCGACCAAATTTATTTACTATAGGGTTGAAAACCACCATTTTAACGCCATCTATCCAGGAAGACTATATTTTCTGCCCAACTTTCTCTGGTAGAGACAGCTTTAGTTAGGAATCGAATGAGTAAACAGAAGCATTCAGCGAGTTCTGGTCGCTGGTTGAAAGAACATTTTGATGATAAGTATGTGAATGAAGCGAAGAAAAGAGGTTATCGTTCACGTGCTATCTTTAAATTGGAAGAAATTCAAAACAAAGATAAATTGCTTAAGCCTGGGATGACCGTTGTTGACCTTGGGGCCGCTCCCGGTGGGTGGTCTCAATACGCAGCCGGTATTGTTGGTGAACAAGGTCAGGTCATTGCTTGTGATATTTTGCCTATGGACTCCATTGCTGGCGTGGCTTTTTTGCAAGGTGATTTTAGAGAAGAAAGTGTTTTAGAAGCCTTGCTCGAACGTATTCAACCCGATATGGTCGACATCGTGATGTCGGATATGGCACCGAATATGGCCGGAAATTTATCGGTCGATCAACCCCGAGCGATGTATTTGGTCGAATTAGCTTTAGATATGTGTCGACAAGTTCTTGCTCCTGATGGTAGTTTTGTGGTCAAAGTGTTTCAAGGCGAAGGATTTGACCCGTACGTTCAAGAGGTACGACACCTTTTTAAAACGGTCAAAATTCGTAAACCAGATTCATCAAGAGCTCGCTCTCGTGAAGTTTATCTTGTTGCGACTGGTTACAAAGGCTAACTATTTGGCTTGACGCGAGAATACTTACACTATAGCTACAGTGAAAAAACTGTAGTACCCTACCTTTAATTACAACTAGTTATCGCGAGGCTGACACCTTGAGTGATATGGCAAAAAATTTAATACTGTGGCTCGTTATTGCCGTTGTGCTGATGTCTGTTTTCCAGAGCTTTGGCCCTGGTGACAGTAATGGAAGAACAGTCGATTACACCACATTTGTACAGGAAGTTGGTCAAGGCCAAATTCAAGAAGCTCAATTCAAAAACAGCGAAATTACCTTTACTCGTCGTGGGAGTAATAATCGTTTCGTTACCTATATGCCGGTGTACGATGAAAAAGTACTTGATGATCTGATTAATCAGAATGTCAAAGTACAAGGTACACCACCGGAAGAACAAAGTTTACTTGGAACGATTTTTATCTCTTGGTTCCCTATGATTTTGTTGATTGGGGTATGGATATTCTTCATGCGTCAAATGCAAGGTGGCGGTGGCAAAGGCGCAATGTCGTTTGGTAAGAGCAAAGCTCGCATGATGAGTGAAGAGCAAATCAAAACCAATTTTAGCGATGTTGCGGGCTGTGATGAAGCGAAAGAAGACGTTAAAGAGCTGGTTGATTACTTGCGTGATCCCAGTCGTTTTCAAAAGCTGGGCGGTAAAATCCCAACGGGTGTGCTGATGGTTGGTCCTCCGGGAACGGGTAAAACCTTGCTAGCAAAAGCAATTGCTGGTGAAGCTAAAGTGCCGTTTTTTACTATCTCCGGTTCAGACTTTGTCGAAATGTTTGTCGGTGTGGGTGCTTCTCGTGTACGAGACATGTTTGAACAAGCTAAAAAAGCTTCACCTTGTATCATTTTTATTGATGAAATTGATGCGGTTGGTCGACAACGTGGTGCGGGTGTCGGTGGTGGACATGATGAGCGAGAGCAAACATTAAACCAAATGTTGGTTGAAATGGATGGCTTTGAAGGCAATGAAGGCGTGATTGTTATTGCGGCAACCAACCGCCCAGATGTGCTTGACCCGGCTTTACTTCGTCCTGGGCGTTTTGACCGTCAAGTTGTTGTTGGCTTGCCGGATGTTCGAGGTCGAGAGCAAATTTTAAAAGTTCACATGCGTAAAGTACCATTAGCCAGCGATGTTGAACCTTCTTTGATTGCCCGAGGTACCCCTGGTTTTTCGGGGGCAGACTTAGCCAACTTAGTTAACGAGGCGGCACTGTTTGCTGCTCGTGGCAATAAACGTAATGTTTCGATGGTAGAGTTTGAACTGGCGAAAGATAAAATTATGATGGGGGCAGAGCGTCGCTCGATGGTGATGTCTGAAGAGACCAAAGCCTCTACCGCTTATCATGAAGCGGGTCATGCCATTGTTGGTCGTTTAGTTCCAGAGCACGATCCGGTTTATAAAGTTTCAATTATTCCGCGAGGTCGAGCTTTAGGGGTAACCATGTACTTACCTGAGCAAGACCGAGTGAGTATGTCTAAGCAGCATTTAGAGTCTATGATTTCGAGCCTCTATGGCGGACGCTTGGCTGAAGAGTTGATTTATGGCCCCGAAAAAGTATCAACGGGTGCATCTAATGACATTGAACGTGCAACTGAGATCGCTCGGAAAATGGTCACTCAATGGGGGTTCTCTGAGAAGTTAGGCCCTATGCTGTATGCTGAAGATGAAGGTGAAGTTTTCCTCGGTCGAAGCGTAACGCAAACAAAACATATGTCGGATGATACAGCCAAACTGATCGATGATGAAATTCGTAAAATCATTGATCGTAATTATGAGCGTACTCGGCAAATTTTGTTGGATAATATGGATATCATGCATGCCATGAAAGATGCACTGATGAAATATGAAACCATTGATGCTGGCCAGATTGACGATCTTATGGCTCGTAAACCAGAGATTCGCGAACCCGCTGGCTGGGGAGATCAAGCAAAACCTGTTCAGCAAGAACAAGCATCAGACGATAAGCCAGATGCAGAAAAACGCCCATCAGAATCAGTGCCAGAGGAACCGGTGGATAATGAATCTGCCCCTACTGAGAAAAAAGACACTGAATAAGGCTAGCACGCTAATCAAACCCCGACTTGTTCGGGGTTTTCTGTTTCAGGCTAAATTTTATTTTTATTGTCACTGTAAATATTCAGAGAGTTATGGACATTCGAACTGATACTAAACAGCTTTCTTTGCACCGCCCACAAGTTATGGGGATTTTAAATACCACACCTGATTCGTTTTCAGATGGTGGACGTTATACACATTTGAATGATGCATTTGATCGGGCCGAGCAAATGATAGCAGCCGGAGTAGATATTATTGATATCGGGGGCGAGTCGACTCGGCCTGGCGCTCCTGCGGTTTCTCTTGCTGACGAATTACAAAGAGTCATTCCGCTGATTGAACGGATTAGGGCTCGCTATCCCGATATCTGGATTTCGATTGATACCAGCAAAGCGGAAGTGATGCGGCATGCTGTCGATGCAGGTGCCGACCTCATCAATGATGTTCGTGCATTACAAGAGCCTGGGGCATTACAGGTTGCGGCTCAAGCGAATATTCCCGTTTGTATTATGCACATGCAAGGAGAGCCTCGCACCATGCAAAACTCTCCTCATTACGATGATGTCATTAAAGAGGTGAATGATTTTTTTGCTGAGCGAATCGATGTTTGTTTACAAGCTGGGATCAAAAAACACAATATTATTCTTGATCCTGGTTTTGGCTTTGGTAAATCGATTGAACACAATTATCATTTGCTAGCTCATTTAGATAAATTTCATCACTTTGAGTTGCCGATTCTGGCTGGCATGTCGCGTAAATCGATGCTGTTTAAGTTACTAGATAAAGCCCCCGCAGAATGCATGGTTGCAAGTGTCGCAGGGGCGACGATTGCGGCAATAAAAGGAGCGCATATTCTGCGTGTCCATGATGTTGAACAAACGATAGAAGCCATGGCGATAGTGCAGATGGTAAATAGAAATAAATAACAAACAAAAATATTAAGGAATCATCATGTCTGAAACACGACGTTATTTTGGTACTGACGGGGTACGAGGTAAGGTAGGGCAGTATCCGATAACTCCTGATTTTGTATTAAAGCTGGGATGGGCTGCCGGGCGTGTACTGGCACAGCAAGGCACAAAAAAAGTCATTATTGGCAAAGATACACGTATTTCTGGCTATATGCTTGAGTCAGCGTTAGAAGCTGGGCTTGCGGCGGCGGGATTAAAAGCGATTTTCACTGGGCCAATGCCAACGCCGGCGGTCGCTTATTTAACCCAGACCTTTCGTGCGGAAGCTGGAATCGTTATTTCTGCTTCACATAATCCATATTACGATAATGGTATTAAGTTCTTCTCTTCTGCGGGGACTAAATTACCCGATGAATTGGAGCTGGCCATTGAGGCTGAATTGGATAAACCACTTGAATGCGTGGAATCAGCCGAGTTAGGTAAAGCGACGCGTTTAGTTGATGCGGCTGGACGCTATATTGAATTTTGTAAAAGCACCTTTCCATCTGAATTAAGCCTTGCTGGTTTAAACATCGTGGTGGATTGTGCACATGGAGCCACTTACCACATTGCCCCGAATGTTTTTAAAGAATTAGGTGCTAATGTGATCGCGATGGGAACCGAACCTGATGGCTTGAATATTAATGATCAAGTGGGGGCTACCGATATTCGAGCTTTACAGCAACGAGTTGTTGAAGAGCAAGCTCATCTAGGCCTTGCTTTTGATGGTGATGGTGATCGCATTATCATGGTGGATCACTTGGGGCATAAAATTGATGGTGACCAAATTGCTTATATCATCGCGCGAGATGCATTGCGGCGAGGAGAGCTAAAAGGTGGCGTTGTCGGCACCTTAATGACTAACCTAGGGATGGAAAATGGCCTGAAACAGTTGGGGATTCCATTTTTACGCGCTGCGGTTGGTGACCGTTATGTGATGGAAAAATTACTCGAGAAAGGTTGGAAAATTGGTGCTGAGAATTCAGGTCATGTCATTTTGCTGGATAAAGTAACCACAGGGGATGCGATTGTGGCAGCTTTGCAAGTTCTTGCTTCTGTGGTTGGCAGTGAAATGTCGTTACATGATCTGGCACAAGGCATGACACTGTACCCTCAAGTCCTTGAAAATGTGCGTTTTAACGGTGATAGTAATCCGCTTGAGTCTGGTGCGGTGCTTGAGGCAGTCAAGTATGTTGAATCTCAGTTAGGAGAAAAAGGACGGGTATTACTGCGTAAATCAGGAACCGAGCCTTTGATCCGAGTTATGGTAGAAGGTGAAGATGCCGCTTTAGTGCAATCGTCTGCCCTGCATATTGCTGATGCTGTAAAAGCAAACTGCTAACCTATAAATTCCCCACCAACAGATTAACGTTGATGGGGAATTTTCTTTTTTCACTAAACTTTGAGCCTTTTTTGACCGTTTGGTTGATAAAAAAGGATTTTTTATCAAATACCTCTTGTCAGCGAAACGAGCATTCGTTAGTATTGCGTCCGCCTTCAGTGAGGAGGTCGCTAGCCTTGTTTAAGTCGAATGATTTAACGGCGCTGGCTCAACAATTTGGAACATAGGTGGAAGTCATGTTTAGCGTTCTACTTGTGATTTACCTGTTGGCAGCGGTTGGTATAATTGGCCTCGTATTGATTCAGCAAGGTAAAGGCGCAGATATGGGAGCCTCTTTCGGGGCTGGTGCTTCAAACACAGTGTTTGGCGCGAGCGGCTCAGGTAGTTTTCTAACCCGAATGACTGCAATTTTTGCAACCGTATTTTTTGTTATTAGCTTAGTGTTAGGCAATATGTCTACTCACAAAATTGAGTCTCAATGGGTTGATCCATTACAAGGTCAAGTTATCGAGCAAGCTAATGATACAGTGAGTGAAGTTCCTCCCGCATCAGGTGATGAAATTCCTCAATAACTTATCGTTACGATAAGTTCAGGTTATGCCGAGATGGTGAAATTGGTAGACACACTAGCATGAGGTGCTAGCGCCTTAGGTGTGAGGGTTCGAGTCCCTCTCTCGGCACCATATTTACAAACTTGTAAATTATACCTTGTACAGCTTATAATTGCTTACAAGTCGGACGCGGGGTGGAGCAGCTTGGTAGCTCGTCGGGCTCATAACCCGAAGGTCGTCGGTTCAAATCCGGCCCCCGCAACCATTTTTTTATGGATGCAAGTTTGGCAGTGTCAACCTCACTGCAATTGAGAAGGCATTCTCAATTTATCTGGGTCCAGCAACAAAAAACCCCGACTATCGGGGTTTTTTGTTATCTGAATTTCATTACGTTAATTCAGGTGCTTGCTTGGAATTTAAATTGGGCTCTATGCCCTTTTTTTGTTTCTGGAGTGGTTTAAATGACAGGTTTAGAAAGACAACTTACTGAAATGCTTGAAGCTCCAGTGGTAGCATCAGGTTATGAACTCGTTGGACTGGAATTCGTACGTGCTGGTGAGCATTCTACATTGCGTATTTATATCGATCATGAAAATGGTATTACCGTTGATGATTGTGCAGAAGTGAGTCATCAAGTTAGTGCAGTATTGGATGTTGAAGACCCGATTACGGTTGCTTATAACCTCGAAGTCTCCTCTCCTGGTTTAGAAAGACCACTCTTTAAAGCAGCGCATTATGAGCAGTTTATCGGTCACGATATCAATATCGTGTTAAAAATGGCGGTAGGTAACCGTCGTAAATGGAAGGGAAAAATTCATACCGTAGAGGGTGAAACCATCCATATAATGGTTGATGGTCAAGAAGAGCATTTCGCTCTCAGCAACATTGCCAAAGCTAACCTGATCCCTAAATTTTAGTTCTCCTAGAGAAAAGAGCTTAAGAGGCTATACCATGAGTAAAGAAATTTTAGCGGTTGTTGAGGCGGTTTCGAATGAGAAAGCAGTTCCTCGTGAGCGTATCTTCGAAGCGCTAGAAGTCGCACTGGCCACATCAACCAAGAAAAAACATGACATTGAAATTGATGTTCGTGTCGCGATTGACCGTAAAACGGGAGAGTTTGAAACTTTCCGCCGTTGGTTAGTGGTTGATGAAGTTGAAAATCCGACCAAAGAAATCTCTTTTGATGCCGCAAATTATGATGATGAAACGGTACAATTAGGCGATTACGTTGAGGATCAGATTGAATCGGTTACTTTTGATCGCATCACAACCCAAACGGCGAAGCAAGTGATCGTACAGAAAGTTCGTGAAGCTGAGCGTGCGCAGATTGTCGAGCAGTTTATCGACAATGAAGGTGAGCTAGTGACAGGCGTGGTCAAAAAGGTCAATCGTGACACGGTGATCTTAGACTTAGGTAACAATGCTGAAGCTGTGATTTTACGCGATGATCAACTGCCGCGAGAAAATTTCCGTTCTGGTGACCGTGTTCGAGGGCTGCTTTATAAAGTGGCTCCGGAAGCTCGAGGTTTTCAGCTGTTCATTACCCGTTCAAAACCAGAAATGTTAGCGGAGCTGTTCCGCGTTGAAGTTCCTGAAATTGGTGAAGAGCTGATTGAATTGAAAGCTGCTGCTCGAGATCCTGGCTCGCGTGCGAAAATCGCAGTGAAAACCAACGACAAACGTATTGACCCAGTTGGCGCTTGTGTTGGGATGCGTGGTGCTCGTGTTCAAGCCGTGTCTGGCGAACTTGGTGGTGAGCGTATTGATATCGTGTTGTGGGATGATAACCCTGCACAATTTGTGATCAATGCAATGGCACCAGCCGATGTTGCCTCGATCATCGTTGATGAAGATGCACATGCAATGGATATCGCTGTCGAGGCTGATAATCTTGCGCAAGCGATCGGCCGTAATGGTCAGAACGTCCGTCTTGCATCTCAGCTAACCGGTTGGGAACTGAATGTGATGACCGTAGCTGATTTACAGAAAAAGCACCAAGAAGAGTCTATGGCTTCAATCGAAAACTTCATGAAGTATCTCGATATTGAGCAAGACTTTGCTGAGATGTTAGTCGAAGAAGGCTTCTCTACATTAGAAGAGATAGCTTATGTTCCAGTTAACGAGTTACTGGAAATTGATGGATTAAACGATGATCTGATCGAAGAGCTAAGAACTCGAGCAAAAGATGCTTTAACCACCATGGCTCTCGCGCAAGAAGAGACATATGAAGGGCTTGAACCTGCAGATGATCTACTTGCTCTACCAGGTTTAGAGCGTGAAATGGCATTTAAATTGGCTGCGAAAGGGGTTGCAACTCTAGAAGATCTCGCAGATCAAGGCATCGATGATCTCGAAGGTATTGAAGGCCTAACCGAGCAACGTGCGGGCGAATTGATTATGGCGGCTCGCAATATTTGTTGGTTTGGCGAAGACGCATAAGTTTCAGCAAGGGGAGAAAGCGGCATGACACAACTTACAGTTAAAACACTGAGTGAAGAAATTGGTACTCCAGTTGACCGCTTATTAGAGCAACTTGCTGATGCTGGTATGACAAAAGCGAGTTCGGATAGCGTGACTGAAGACGAAAAGCAAAAACTGCTTGCCCATCTACGCAAAGAACATGGTGATGGTTCAGAACCGACTCGTTTAACACTCCAGCGTAAAACTCGCAGTACACTGAGTGTGAATGCAGGTGGCGGTAAAAGTAAGAATGTTCAGGTTGAAGTGCGCAAAAAACGGACGTATGTTAAGCGCAGTGTAATCGAAGATGAAGCGAAACGCGAAGCCGAAGAAGCAGCTCAGCGTGAAGCGGAAGAAAAAGCAAAACGTGAGGCAGAAGAAGCGTTGAAACGTGAAGCTGAAGAGAAAGCAGCACGAGAAGCGCAAGAGAAAGCCCAGCGTGAAGCGGAAGAGAAGGCAAAACGCGAAGCTGAAGAAAAAGCGAAGCGTGATACGCCAGAGCAGAAAGCCAAACGTGAGCGTTCTGCACAAGATAAATTAAAGCAAGAAGCAGCGCGAAAAGAGGCCGAGGAATTAAAACGTCGCCAGGAAGAAGAGGCGAAGCGTAAGGCTGAAGAGGAAAGTCAGCGTCAGCTTGAAATAGCGCGCGAATTGGCCGAAAAAAATAAAGAGCGTTGGTCTGCTGAAGAAGAGAAAACAGGTGCTATGCAAGAAGATACAGATTACCATCTAACCACTTCACATTATGCTCGTGAAGCGGAAGATGAGGCAGACCGTCGTGAAGAAGGCGCTCGTCGTGCAGCGAAAGCGAAAAAGACCAAAATGTCTTCTCGTGATGATAAACAAGAGCGTAATTCACGTCCTCGTGGTGGTAAAGCTGGCCGTAAAGGTCGCATTCATAAACCAACTTCTATGCAACATGGCTTTGATAAGAGTGCGATTGTTGCGAAATCTGACGTCGTTATTGGTGAAACCATTGTCGTTTCTGAATTAGCCAATAAAATGTCAGTCAAAGCGACTGAAGTGATCAAAGTGATGATGAAAATGGGCGCGATGGCGACCATTAACCAAGTGATTGATCAAGAAACGGCTCAGTTAGTTGCGGAAGAAATGGGTCACAAAGTCGTTCTTCGTAAAGAAAACGAGCTAGAAGAAGCGATTCTTTCTGATCGTGATAACAAGTTTGAGGCGGTTTCACGTGCTCCGGTTGTCACCATTATGGGGCACGTTGACCACGGTAAAACCTCAACACTTGACTACATTCGTCGCACTCACGTCGCGGATGCTGAAGCGGGTGGTATTACTCAGCATATCGGTGCTTACCACGTTGAGACACCAAGCGGGATGATTACCTTCCTAGATACTCCGGGACACGCGGCGTTTACTTCAATGCGTGCTCGTGGTGCTCAAGCAACAGATATTGTTGTGCTGGTTGTTGCAGCTGATGATGGCGTCATGCCTCAAACGGTTGAAGCGATTCAGCATGCCAAGGCTGCTGGCGTTCCTCTTATTGTTGCCGTAAATAAGATCGATAAAGAAGATGCTAATCCTGATAACGTGAAAAACGAGCTAGCTCAATACGATATCATTCCTGAAGAATGGGGCGGAGAGAATATGTTCGTCCACATTTCAGCGAAACAAGGGACCAATATTGATGGCTTATTAGAAGCGATCCTATTGCAAGCCGAAGTACTAGAACTGACCGCCGTTAAAGATGGCATGGCTTCAGGGGTTGTTATCGAATCTCGTTTAGATAAAGGCCGAGGCCCAGTGGCGACCGTTCTTGTTCAGTCTGGTACTTTGAATAAAGGCGATATCGTACTTTGTGGTCAAGAATATGGCCGTGTTCGTGCAATGCGTGACGAATTGGGTAATGAAGTTGACCATGCGGGGCCATCTATTCCAGTCGAAATTCTCGGCCTATCGGGTGTACCGTCTGCAGGTGACGAAGCCACAGTCGTACGTGATGAACGTAAAGCACGTGAAGTTGCTAACTACCGTCAAGGTAAGTTCCGTGAAGTGAAACTCGCACGTCAACAAAAATCTAAACTTGAGAATATGTTCTCTAATATGGCCGCGGGTGATGTTGCCGAATTGAACGTGGTACTGAAAGCAGACGTACAAGGTTCGGTGGAGGCGATTGCCGATTCACTGAGAAAACTTTCAACTGATGAAGTTAAAGTGAACATTGTTGGTTCTGGTGTTGGTGGTATTACCGAAACAGACGTTGTATTGGCTGCGGCTTCAAATGCGATTGTCGTTGGCTTTAACGTGCGAGCTGATGCTTCAGCGCGTCGTGCAATCGAAGCGGAAAATATTGACCTACGTTATTACTCGATTATTTATCAGCTAATCGATGAAGTGAAACAGGCCATGAGCGGTATGCTCGCTCCTGAATTTAAGCAAGAGATCATTGGGCTTGCTGAAGTTCGTGACGTATTTAAATCACCGAAACTGGGTGCTATTGCTGGTTGTATGGTGACAGAAGGTGTGATTAAGCGTCATAGCCCGATTCGTGTACTGCGTGATAACGTGGTGATTTATGAAGGTGAGCTTGAATCATTACGTCGCTTTAAAGATGATGTTTCTGAAGTGAAAAATGGTTACGAATGTGGTATCGGCGTTAAGAACTACAACGACGTGCGCGTTGGTGACCAGATTGAGGTCTTCGAAACCGTTGAAATCCAGCGTACCATCGACTAGCAACTAAAATTGCATTAACGGTAATGTTAGGTTGTTGAATACACCATGGGGGGCTGGGAAACCATCCCCCCATTCTTTCTACTAGTGAGAAAAAATATGCCAAAAGAATTTAGCCGAACCCAACGTGTGGCTCAGCAATTACAAAAAGAACTTGCCATGATCCTACAGCGTGAAGTCCGTGATTCACGATTAGGTATGGTAACGATTTCTGATGTCGAAGTATCACGCGATCTCGCTTATGCCAAAGTCTTTGTTACCTTTTTATGTATTGGCGAACAGACGCCTGAATCATGCTTAAAGGTATTGCGTGAGCATGAAGTTCATATTCGAATGATGCTCGGTAAGCGTATCCGCTTGCGTCTGACTCCTGAAATTCGCTTTTATTACGACAATACATTAGTTGAAGGGATGCGGATGTCGAATTTAGTGACTGAAGTGGTCAATCAAGATAAACGACGCCAACAAGATTCAGGTCGAGAGGACGAAGAGTAATGGCACGACGTCGTAAAGGCCGTGCAATTAACGGCGTCTTACTACTCGATAAAACCACGGGCATCTCATCGAACGATATACTACAGAAAGTGAAACGCCTCTATTTTGCCGAAAAAGCAGGACACACTGGTGCGCTTGATCCATTAGCGACGGGGATGTTACCGATTTGTTTGGGCGAGGCGACCAAGTTTTCTCAATTTTTACTCGATTCGGATAAGCGTTATCGTGTGATTGCTAAACTAGGTCAGCGTACTAATACCTCTGACTCGGATGGTGAAGTGGTTGAGACCCGTCCAGTTCAGGTTGATAGAGAGACATTACTCGCTAAGGTGGCAAGTTTTCGTGGCCAAACGGATCAGATTCCCTCGATGTTTTCAGCGCTTAAATATCAAGGGCGTCCACTTTACGAGTATGCTCGCCAAGGTATCGAGGTTCCGCGAGAAGCACGTAAAATACAGGTTTATGAAATTATTTTGCATCGTTTTGAGGATGATGAAGTAGAACTGGAAGTACATTGTTCTAAAGGTACTTATATTCGAACTATCGTTGATGATCTCGGTGAAATGCTTGGGTGTGGTGCGCACGTGACCATGCTACGTCGTATCGGTGTAGCGAACTACCCAGCGCAAAATATGGTGACACTAGCACAGCTTAACCAACGGGTTGAGCAAGCTCAACGAGAAGGTTCAGATCCTTACTCAGCCCTTGATGCACTTTTATTGCCGATGGATACCGCAGTACAAGATTTACCAGAAGTCAATCTAATTGCTGAACTGGTGGATATGGTGCAACATGGTCAAGCCGTCCAAGTGTTTGGTGCACCAAGTGAAGGGTTAGTACGAATGACCGGTGGTGAAGAGAAGCGTTTTCTCGGTGTTGCTCAGATTGATGATGATGGAAAGATCGCGCCAAAACGTTTGGTGGTTTACTCCTAGGCTTCAGTGGCATAAAGCAATATTTGCGCTTGTATCAATAGGTTTTATTCCCTATAATTCGCGCTTCTCGTGTCGGCTGAATCAGAGATTGGCTGACACAACGATTAACTTAACTCTTTAGGAGAGAATAATGTCTCTGAATGCAGAAACTAAAGCAGCAATCGTTGCTGAATACGCACGTAGCGAAGGCGACACTGGTTCACCAGAAGTACAAGTAGCACTACTGACTGCTTCTATCAACCATTTACAAGATCACTTTAAAGAACATAAAGGCGATCACCATAGCCGCCGTGGTCTGCTACGCATGGTTTCAAGCCGTCGTAAACTTCTAGATTACCTGAAAGGTAAAGATCTAGGACGTTACCAAGACCTAATCAAACGTCTAGGCCTACGTCGCTAATCAGTGACTGCATAGTACAGTTTGTTTAAAAAAGGGGCATTAGCCCCTTTTTTATTATCTAAATTTGGCATATTCCCACCCAAGTAGTTTATACTAGATGCCGTCCAGCATTCAGTGCTGGATTTGTTATCTCTCACTGCATTACAGTCACCCAAGTCGGCCAGCAGGTCGCGGCTATTAAAAAGTGATTTAGGCGATATAGAGTCTCTTTTTACTAGTCGCGATTGGTAATGCTTTGAGTGTTGATTAATTTATCTAGGTTTCTCCCTAGAAAAGGAAAACTCAATGTTCGAAAAACCAGTAGTAAAAACATTCCAATACGGAAATCATACCGTTACATTAGAAACAGGCGTGATGGCACGTCAAGCCACCGCAGCCGTAATGGCAACCATGGACGACACCGCCGTGTTTGTTTCAGTTGTCGGTAAAAAAGAGGCAGTACAAGGCCAAGACTTTTTCCCTCTCACAGTGAATTACCAAGAGCGTACTTACGCAGCAGGTAAGATTCCTGGTGGCTTCTTTAAGCGTGAAGGTCGTCCTTCTGAAAGCGAAACCTTAATTGCACGTTTGATTGACCGTCCAATTCGTCCTCTTTTCCCTGATGCCTTCACAAATGAAGTTCAAGTGATTGCAACCGTTGTTTCGGTTAACCCGAATGTTCAGCCAGATATCATCACTATGATTGGTACTTCGGCAGCTTTGGCGATTTCTGGTATTCCATTTAATGGTCCTATCGGTTCTGCTCGTGTGGGTCATATCGATGGTCAATTGGTGTTAAACCCAAGTCCAAAAGAATTAGACAAATCTCGTCTTGATCTTGTGGTTGCGGGTACTGAAGGCGCTGTGCTGATGGTTGAATCTGAAGCTGATATTCTGACTGAAGAGGAGATGTTGGCTGCGGTAGTTTATGGTCATGAGCAACAGCAAGTGGTCATCAAGGCGATCAATGAATTCGCAGCTGAAGTCGCGACTCCCGCTTGGGAATGGCAAGCTCCAGAAGAAAACATTGCCCTAAAAGAAAAAATTGCTCAGTTAGCTGAAACTCGTTTTACCGAGGCTTACCAAATTACCGAAAAAATGGCGCGTTATGAGCAAGTCGGTCAGATTAAGTCTGATGTGATTGACGCGCTATTAGCCGAAGATGACTCACTTGATGTGATGGATATCAAGAAAATGCTCGGCTCTCTTGAGAAAAAAGTGGTACGTAGCCGTATTATCGCCGGTGAGAAACGTATCGACGGGCGCGAGAAAGATATGATTCGTGCTTTAGATGTACGTACAGGAGTATTACCACGTACTCACGGTAGCGCTTTGTTTACTCGTGGTGAGACTCAAGCTTTAGTCACCGCAACCTTAGGGACGCAGCGTGATGCACAAATTATTGATGAACTGACAGGTGAGAAGAAAGATCACTTCTTATTGCATTATAACTTCCCTCCATACTGTGTGGGTGAAACTGGCTTTGTGGGTTCACCAAAGCGTCGTGAAATTGGTCATGGTCGTTTAGCGAAACGTGGTATTGCGGCGGTGATGCCATCAGTGGATGAGTTCCCATACACCGTACGCGTTGTTTCTGAGATTACTGAATCAAACGGTTCTTCTTCAATGGCATCTGTGTGTGGTTCATCACTAGCGTTGATGGATGCGGGTGTACCTATTAAAGCCTCTGTTGCCGGTATTGCGATGGGCTTGGTGAAAGAAGAGCAAGATTTTGTCGTCCTTTCTGACATTTTAGGTGATGAAGACCACCTAGGTGATATGGACTTTAAAGTTGCCGGTACCTCTAATGGTGTGACGGCACTACAAATGGATATCAAGATCGAAGGCATTACTAAAGAGATCATGCAAATTGCGCTGAACCAAGCGAAAGGCGCACGTTTACACATCCTTTCTGTGATGGATCAAGCGATTGCTGGTGCACGTGATGATATCTCTGAATTTGCACCTCGTATCCACACGATGAAGATCAGTGCTGAAAAGATTAAAGATGTGATCGGTAAAGGTGGTGCGGTTATCCGCATGTTGACTGAAGAAACCGGTACAACCATTGAAATTGAAGATGACGGTACGATCAAGATTGCCGCCACAGATGGTGATCAAGCCAAAGAAGCGATTCGTCGTATTGAGCAGATCACAGCAGAAGTTGAAGTGGGTAAAATTTACACCGGCAAAGTCGCTCGTCTAGCTGATTTCGGTGCTTTCGTAACCGTGTTACCAGGCAAAGATGGCTTAGTCCATATTTCACAAATTGCTGATAAACGCATTGAAAAAGTGTCTGATGTTCTCTCTGAAGGCCAAGAAGTTCAAGTGAAAGTCTTAGAAATTGATCGTCAAGGCCGTGTTCGTTTGAGCATGAAAGAAGCGGTAGAAAAACCGGCAGAAGAAGCCCCTCAAGAAAATGCGGCACCAACTGCGGAATAATAATTGCATTATTGTTCTCGAAGAACAGTTTTCGCTTTTTGGGGACAAAGCATGATATAAAGGGAGCGTAATTCGCTCCCTTTTTAATTGGATCATGCGAAATAACAGGAGTATGGATTTGTGAAATGGCTTCAAACCGCTCTTATCAGTGCGGCATTCTTGTTACTTGCTGGATGTGTTTCTACTGGATCTCAACAAACCCAGTGGGTCTACCCACCCATGGCGATTCCACTGCAATCAAACGTGCAGCACGAAGTTAAAATTGCGCGCTTAACGCAGTTACTACAACGTAGCGATTTAAATGATGACGTTCGTGCGAAGATGTTTTTTGAGCGGGGAAATAGCTATGACAACGTCGGATTACGCGATCTGGCTCGCCTTGATTTCACTCAGTCATTAGCGCTCAATCCTGCTCAAGCGGACATTTTTAACTTGCTTGGCGTTTATTATACTGAAGCGGGAGAGTTTGATGCGGCTTATGAAGCGTTTGATTCAACCCTCGAATTAGATCCAAGTAATGAATATGCGGTACGTAATCGTGCCATTGCGTTGTATTATGGGGAGCGTACCGAGCTTGCCTTTGAAGAAATCAGTCAACATTATCAACAAGATCCAGACGATCCATTTCGGGCGCTTTGGCAGTACATTATTTATAGTGAACTCAACCCAGAGCAAGCAAGGGATGAATTAGCCACTCGTTATCAGCAGCATGATGAACAGTGGGGATGGATCATGGTTGGATTAATGTTGGATAAGGTGTCGGAAGAGCAGCTATTTAAAATTTTGCTCAATAATACGCGAGATAATACCGCACTGGCTCAACAGTTGACCGAAACCTATTTTTATCTAGGCAAGCGGTATCAATTACAAGGGAACTACGCTCATGCGATTTCCCTATATAAACTGGCCCTCTCGTTTAATGTCTATGAGTATGTGGAACACCGTTACGCTTTCTTAGAGTTAGGGCGTATCTATCAGAATCTACGCGAAGCTCAACTGGCAAAAAGCACCCAATAAAAACGTACAATAGAGGTCGGTAGCATCATGGATTATCGATGCTGCCTGCCTGCTTTTTAATTATTCACTAATTCATTATTAACTAAAGCTAACCCCTCAATTTGATGCCAATAGCCGTTACAGTGATGGTTCGTGAGCGATTGCGGTTGTTGGCCTCGCTCATTGGCTTGGAAAAGCTGAAGATGCTCAAAGGTTTCAACACCGAGAGGGCTTAAGCGAACAACGTCAACTAACCCTACCATGCTGGATAAATCATTGACTAAGTTATAACAGTAGCCAGATTGGGTCTGAATACCATTCAAGTTAAAGACGTCTTGTCCTTCTTGGCTCTGGACGGAAATCCCCGTAGGGTAACGGATACAGCAGGTTTCGCATTCGTCTTTAGCTTTATTTTCGGCACGCGCAGTAAAACAGCGGGCAGAATAGGCCAGAGGTAAATAACCATGGGCAAACACTTCGGTCGCAAACTTATCTTTAATATTCAATGCGTCACACTGCTCAAGTACATTGATGAGCCATTGACGAGAAAGTTCGACCGGCATACACCAGCGAACCATTCCCTGTTTGAGAAAAATCTTGAGTGTTTGCGCATTATAGCAATTGATGGCAGGGCCAACGACAAAGGGAACGTT
Source organism: Vibrio sp. 1-1(7) (assembly GCF_013048485.1). NCBI lineage: Bacteria > Pseudomonadati > Pseudomonadota > Gammaproteobacteria > Vibrionales > Vibrionaceae > Vibrio > Vibrio sp. 1-1(7). The sequence continues at coordinate 162,792 of NZ_VHSP01000005.1, forward strand.
TTGTTGGTGTGCCATCTGAATCGCAGAAACATCATTGGCTTCAATCGTAAATTCACCATTATCAATGTATTTTTTCATAACATTGAGTTCGCTCGGTGCTTCTAGCAAAGCCATGGTAGAAATCACCACTTCCTTACCTTGAGTGGTGAGCTGCTTTGCTAGATCAAGCCAATCTGCGGCTTTAAGCTCACGACGTTTAGAACAGACCGTTTCCCCTAAATAAATGATATCGGCCGAGCTTTCACAGGCTTGGTGATAAAAATTTTCAACATCGTTTTTTGGCCAAAAGTATAGCAGAGGGCCTAATGCGTATTTCATGCGTTTTTCCCTGTTCATTTATTGCCATTGACGATGATAAGCACCAAGTGTGGTTTGGGTGCCTTCTGAGACGTTGGCAAGGCTAGCATCCCAAGCCGGTTTTACTTGATACTGGTCTGGGTTGGCAAGGTAGTTATCGATGGCGGCTCGCCAGGTGCGAGTTACCTGTTCAACATAGGCTGGGCTACGTTGACGTCCTTCTATCTTCACTGACGCGATATTGGCAGCAAACAGTTCAGGCACCATCGATAATGTATTTAAGCTGGTGGGCTCCTCTAGAGCATGATAGCGTTTTTGCTCGCCATCAAGTTCAGCGAGAAATCGCCCTTTACATAGGGTCGGGTAGCCTGCGTTTTCACCACAGGCATAGCGATCGATCAAGATGTTGTTAAGACGAGATTCTAAACCTTGTTCTGTTTCTTGCCAGCGAACGTACTTGGCGGGAGAGCACGCTCCGACTGTATTAGGGGATTCTCCGGTCATATAGGAGGAGAGGTAGCAACGTCCTTCCGACATAATGCATAAACTACCGAAAGCGAAGACTTCCAATTCGACCTCTTTCGGTATATTGCGTGATAGTTGTTTCACCTGATGAATGGACAGCACACGAGGTAAGACAACGCGTTTGACATTGAAATTTTCATGATAAAATTCAATAGCTTTGACATTAGTCGCTGAGGCCTGTACCGAGAGATGTAATTCAATGTCAGGGTAGCGCTGAGCTGCATATTCAAGAATGGCGACGTCAGCGATAATCAGAGCATCAACCCCGAGAGCGGCAGCTTGATCAACCGCTTGTGTCCAGCGTTGGAAACCTTCTGGGTGGGCAAAGGTGTTTAGTGCAATATGTAGTTTTTTATTTCGATCATGCACATAGTTGATCGCTTTTTCTAGTTTCTTACCAGTAAAATTCAAACCGGCAAAGTGACGGGCGTTGGTGTCATCTTTAAAACCGATGTAAACCGCATCGGCACCACAATCAATGGCGGTTTTCAAGGCAGGTAAGTTACCTGCGGGGCAGAGTAGTTCCATTGCTCATTACTGTTTTTAAAGGAAAAGTTTTTATATTTTAGGAAGAGTTGTTGGTCCACTCCTTGATATAAGGCAGGTTTCACTCATTCAATTGTTATTTACCGATAAAGGTTTATTGTGCGAAGCCACGAATTTAGTCTGTCACTTTATCCTTGATTGCTCGCTATTCAATATTTAGAGGTGTGCGCCGATATTGAGTAAATAGCTCCTCAACTTCGTGTTTAGGTTTGGGGCGATAAAAATGAAACCCTTGAATGGTATGACAGTGAAGGTGGGAGAGTAATGTCGCCTGTTGCTCTGTTTCAACGCCTTCGGCAACCACGTCAAGATGGAGCGATTTGCCTAATTTAATAATGCTTTCCACCACCGTGGCCTGCTTAGGAAGGGTGTCAATATCGGTAATAAAGGTGCGATCTATCTTTAATTCATCAATCGGGAAGCGGGCTAAATAAGCCAATGATGAATAGCCAGTACCAAAATCATCAATAGACAATGAAAAACCTAACTTTTTGATCGCATTTAACATTTGTAAAGTGTGTTGACTGTCACTCATCACTGCACTTTCGGTCAGTTCAAAAGTAATACAGCTAGGATCAACGCCGGTTTGTTGTAGTAATTTTTCTAAGTGATGGATTAATTGTGTATTGCCAAATTGCTCTGGGGAAAGATTGATAGCCACCTTACCGGGTAAAATATTTTGTTGTTGCCAACGCTTAACGGTAACAAAAACTTCTCGGATCACCACCCGCCCTAGGTGTTCAATAAGCCCAGATTTTTCCGCAACAGGGATGAACGCACCGGGGCTGATATAACCTTCAATAGGGTGTTTCCAGCGTACCAGTGCTTCTGCACCATTGATACTAAAATCACGGGCATTCACTTTGGGTTGATACCAAACTTCAAGCCCATTTTGTTGCAACGCTTTCTGCAATTCAATTTCCAGCCATAAGCGCATGCGAGCTTCTTTATTCATTTGGTTATTGAAGGTGATCCAACGATTACGGCCACGATCTTTTGCTTCATACATGGCAGTATCGGCATTTTGCAGTAACACCCTAGCGTTATTACCATCTCCCGGAAATTGTACACAGCCGATTGAACAGGCTAAACGTTTACTAAAATGGTGAAGGTCAAAAGGTTGGTTAATTAAGCGAATAATTCGATCGGCTAACATTTCTCCCATTTTGGCATGTTCAGGCTCCGGGATAATCAGGCCAAACTCATCGCCACCCAAATGACCTAATACCGCTTGAGGAGGGAGTATACGCTGTAATCGACTAGAAACTTCTTTGATGACTTTATCACCAATATGATGCCCTAATGAGTCATTAATATTTTTAAAGTTATCAATATCTAGATAGAGCATCATGAGTGGGATTTGATTATCAATAAAATGGTCGAGACACTTGGTAAACCCTAATCGGTTACTGACGCCAGTTAATTGATCAATATGAGTATGGTGTGAAACCGTATTCGTGATGTTTGATGATGGCGCGGCATCTTGAATCAAAATCAGGTGTGCCGGCTGGTGAAACAGTGAAGTTGATTTTGCACTGAGTCGCACGCGGCGAGCAGCACCACAACGAGGCCCAGTGACACACAAAAGCGAATCTTGCATCAGCCTATCGGCAAGAGATGATGTCAATGGTTGTTGTGTCGACTCATCGACAAAGAGCTGGGACAGTGATTCGCCGAGTAAATTGAGCTGTCCAGCATGTCCTAATAATTGAGCGGCTGATGCGTTAGCAGATAAAATATAGTCGTCTTCAACCAGTAGCACTCCACAGGGCAGCAGCTGGCTGAGAGCGAGAAATTTTTGTTCCGCTTCCTCCAACGCACATTGCAATGTGTGTTTTTCAGACTCATCTATGGCCTGAAATAGAATATAATCTGGATGATCTTGATGAAAAATTGGTGAAAGAAAAATACGCAGGTGTGTCGTCAGACCGAGCCAGTCAATCTCGATTGTGCTTTCTAATGTTTCCCCGTTAAAAGCACGGTCATAATAAGGCTTTAACTGTTGGTACAGCGCTTCATTAAAAATATGTCTATCATCCATTCCCACCATTTCAAAGGGAGTCAAGCCACTGAGTTCAGCATAGCGCTCATTCACTAAGACATACTGATGTTGGCGATCAAAAATAGCGATCCAAACTGGGCTATGTGCGGTTATTTTATTAAACCAATATGGTAGATGTTGAGTGGGCATTAAAAAGTGACCAACCCTATAAAATCTGTCGTATTCACAAAGTGATTAACTCTTCTAAATTTCATCAACTATAACTTTGATTCAATAGGTTGGAAAGCTTCATAAAAATCTCCAACTGAGAATTTTTTCATCTGAACCTCGCGAAGTCGTCCCGTTGATATTTAGAAAATTCCTTTTCTTTGATGCATAACAGGTACGAGACTTGGCCGAACCATTATGATAATGAGCAATGATTCTAAGGTAACGGATAACGCGCGTGATAAACAAGATTCGAACCCAACTCGTTCAAAATGCAGCATCAATTTTGCGATCTCCAGTCCATTTATTGCCGAAATTTATACAAAAAAAACTTTTACTTGATGGCTTGAAAATGGTCTTTCAAGAAGCATTGGAAGAGGGTGATTTTGAGTTTCTGAGTGATAAATGGTTGAAAGTTGAAATTCGTGATCTCAAATTGCACTGGTATATTAGTTATCAACAAGAGCGTTTGTTGGTTGCCGATGTAGCGCAACAAGAAGATGTGAGCTTTAGTGGTAATATGAATGATTTAATCTTAATTGCGGGGCGTAAAGAAGATCCCGATACACTATTTTTCCAGCGTCGTTTATCGATTGAAGGGGATACCGAATTAGGATTAGAGGTTAAAAATTTGATGGACAGTGTGGATTTGCAACAATTACCGCAAGCGCTACAAATTTTACTTCACCAATTGGCTGATTTTGTGCATAAAGGCATGCAAACGCCGAATAGACACAATGAGGTCGAAAATGCTTATTCGAACTGAGGCTCCTGCGGATATCCTCGCGGTTGATCGCTTATTAAAATCGGTATTTGACACCGAACGAGAAGCGAATTTAGTGATGAAACTAAGAGAAAATGGTCGTCGAACTTTGTCGTTAGTCGCTTGTGATGATGACGGTGATATTGTCGGGTATGCTTTATTTAGTCCGGTAATGTTGAATGGCGAAGATTTCAACTGGCAAGGTTTAGCGCCATTAGCCGTTGAAACAAATTATCGCTGTCAAGGCATCGGTGCTCAACTGGTCAATGAAGGGCTAAGTTCCTTAGGTGAGTTGGGGTATCCTGCGTGCGTGGTATTGGGAGCCCCGAATTACTATCAACGCTTTGGTTTCCGTGTTGCGAAGTCGCATGGTTTTCATTGCCCATGGCCTGAGGTTGAGTCAGCATTTCAAGTGGTCGAATTATGGGAGGATACTTTTGCTGGTCGTCAAGGGCTCATCGAGTATTGCGATGAATTTTCCCAACAGATGTCAGTATAAGTCTCTTGAGCTGAGTTGATGATATTTGTTAGCATGCGCTCAACTGACAAGAGAAGTAGAGTATCATGGTTGATCAGCAGCAGTATTTACAAGCGATGGGCATTCAATATTGGCAATTAGTCCATCCACAGCGACTGGCGGGCTATCAGCCTCAATTAATGCCGCTTGATCCTGATTGCCGCCTATTGTTGATCTCCCCCTCCTTTCCCTCTGAGTCGGAAATTTTGTGGCTAGAAAAAGTACTAAAGTCTTTCCATGTGACGTTAGTTGAAGCTAGACAGGTTTTTCCTGAACACATAGCACAATTGGATCTTACTCACTTGGCGTGGATCTGGTATGCCGGGTGCGAGGTGTCAGTGACGGCTCAAGCCAACTTGCTACACACTCCCCCCTTAAGTGTTATTAAAAACGATACTCGTTATCGACGAGATTTATGGCAGCAAATTTGCTCTTACAGTGAACAATAACCATATGGCAATGCAATTTTTACCACTTTCTACAGCACATCTAGCAGAGGTTTGGCATATCGAGCAGCATGCTCACAGTCATCCGTGGTCAAAAAATATGCTGGAAGATGTCGCTAGCCGAGGAGCTTGTCATCAAGTGATGATGGTTAACCAGAGCGTTGTTGGCTATTACTATGCACAAAATATTGTTGGGGAGGTCACCTTGCTTAATATTGCGATTGCGCCGAGTGAGCAAGGAAAAGGATATGGCAAACAGCTTCTCCAATATTTTTTAGCGCAATGTGAACAAAGCAAGGCCGAAAGTGCTTGGCTCGAGGTGAGAGAGAGTAATCAACGAGCATTTCATCTTTATCAGCAATTAGGTTTTAATGAAATTGATCGCCGGTTTAATTATTATCCGACCGCACAAGGAAAAGAAGATGCGATCATTATGAGCTATTTTTTCTTTGATTAATGCTGCTGTTTCCTCCTCTATTTTTCTCCTGAATAATAAGCTGTGAAAACTCGATTCGTTTAGTTGCTCCGATCGTGAAGATCAGCGAGAATATTCGGTAATTTGAACTCAAAGGGCAACTTCTGCCATTCGGCGGAAGTGACCTTAAAAAGAAGATTTCTTGCATGTCTAATACTCCTTTTATTGGCGAAGTCGCTAAGCGTCGAACTTTCGCCATTATCTCGCACCCTGATGCGGGTAAAACAACCATTACTGAAAAAGTATTACTGTTTGGAAATGCGATTCAAAAAGCTGGAACGGTGAAAGGCCGAGGTTCGGCCCAGCATGCCAAATCAGACTGGATGGAGATGGAAAAAGAACGGGGAATTTCGGTTACCACCTCGGTAATGCAGTTCCCGTATCGTGATGCTTTGGTCAATTTGCTTGATACTCCCGGACACGAAGATTTCTCGGAAGATACCTATCGTACATTAACCGCGGTCGACTCATGCTTAATGGTCATTGACGCGGCAAAAGGGGTTGAAGATCGCACTCGTAAATTAATGGAAGTGACTCGTTTACGTGATACGCCGATCATCACTTTTATGAACAAACTTGACCGTGATATTCGAGATCCAATGGAGCTGTTGGATGAAGTTGAGAACGAGCTAAATATCGCCTGTGCCCCTGTGACTTGGCCGATAGGCTGCGGCAAAGAGTTTAAAGGGGTGTACCACATTCATCGGGATGAAACCATTCTTTATGCCACAGGGCAAGGGCATACCATTCAAGAGGTGCGTGTGATTGCTGGCTTGAATAACCCTGAGTTAGATAATCAAGTCGGTAGTGAGCTGGCCCAGCAATTGCGGGATGAATTAGAATTGGTGCTTGGTGCATCAAATGAGTTTGATCGAGAACTATTTTTAAGCGGCGATTTAACTCCGGTTTTCTTTGGTACAGCATTAGGTAACTTTGGCGTCGATCATATGCTGGATGGTTTAACCGAGTGGGCACCTTCTCCTTTACCTCGCCAAGCCAATGAGCGAGTGGTGCAAGCGACAGAAGATAAGTTCTCCGGCTTTGTGTTTAAAATTCAGGCCAATATGGATCCGAAACACCGTGACCGTATTGCTTTCATGCGCATCGTGTCTGGGACTTATAAACAAGGCATGAAGATGAACCACGTTCGCTTGGGCAAACAGGTTAGCATTTCTGATGCGGTGACCTTTATGGCAGGGGATCGTTCACGTGCCGAAGAAGCGTTTGCCGGTGATATCATTGGCCTACATAACCACGGAACCATCCAAATTGGTGACACTTTTACTCAAGGGGAAACGTTGAAATTCTCAGGAATTCCTAATTTTGCTCCTGAGTTATTCCGTCGTATTCGTTTAAAAGATCCACTTAAACAAAAACAACTGCTCAAAGGGCTAGTGCAACTTTCTGAAGAAGGGGCGGTACAGGTTTTTCGTCCTCTACAAAATAACGATTTAATCGTTGGTGCGGTCGGGGTATTGCAGTTTGATGTGGTGGTCGCTCGTCTTAAATCGGAATATAACGTGGAAGCCATTTATGAAGGGGTTAATGTTGCGACAGCGCGTTGGGTTGAGTGTGACGATGCGAAGACACTGGAAGAGTTTAAGCGTAAAAACCAAAGTAATTTAGCGTTGGATGGCGGGGATAACTTAGCGTATATCGCTCCAACCATGGTTAATCTGAATTTAGCGCAAGAACGAGCACCTGAGATTTTGTTCCGAGCGACGCGTGAGCATTAATCTTTACTTGTCCTATTTGATGCATAATGGTTAGTACTGGCAATGAGACCGCTTAAGCGAGCTCCAGCACTACACTTTGAGTCAAACGCATTGTGCTAAGCAAGAAAAAAGCCGATGAACGATGCATCGGCTTTTTGCTATTGAGAGGAGCGGGTTACTTTTTTTTCTTTGTCGCTTTCTTTTTCACAACGGTTTTCTTTTTTTCATCTTTTTTCTTTTTCTTGAAGGTCGGCTTTTTATGTTTAGGGCGTAAACCTTCTATAAATCGTTCTTTAATCTCTTCTTTTACATAACGGGCGACCCGATCCATCATCGGCTGATCGTGTGCTTCGACCAAAGAAATAGCATTGCCTTTCTTACCGGCGCGAGCCGTTCGACCGATGCGGTGTAAATAGACATCAGCACTACGGGGCATGTCAAAGTTTATTACATGGCTAATGTCAGGCACATCAATGCCTCTGGCGGCAACATCAGTAGCCAGTAGGACATTAACCTCACCCTCACGAAAGCGAGTGATGGCGTTATTACGGCGATCTTGTGGCATTTCACCTTGGATCCAAGCGCAAGCAATTTGTGCTCTTTCGAGTTCTGCACGCAGTTCAGCTAATCGTTCACGGGTTTTTAAGAAAACAATTGCCCGTTCAGACTGTTGGGTAAGAATGGTTTTGAGTAGTTCAAGCTTATGTTCCATATTGTCTGCGCGGTGATACCATTGCGCAATTTTTTTCCGCTCACGGCGCGGTGGTTCTGCGTTAACTTCTGCTGGGTTAGTGAGTAGATCAGCAGTAAACCCTTCTACTCCTCGCCCCTCTAATGTGGCAGAGAAAAGTAAGGTTTGCTTACGCCAGCGACATTCAGAAGCAAGGCGATCAACCACAGGGCCAAAGCCCATATCTAGCATGCGATCAGCTTCATCAAGTATTAGCCATTCAATGGCACGGCAATCGAACCGTTCCGCTTCTATATATTCCAGCAAACGGCCAGGGGTTGCCACGACAATATCTTGGGTCGTGGCGAGAATCTCAGCATGCTCTTGATATTGAACCCCCCCAGTGATGGTAAAAATATTAAGATGGGTATATTTAGCCAATTCACGAGCTTGTTCGGTGATCTGCATGGCGAGTTCACGAGTAGGCGTGAGGATTAAGATCCTCGCTGGGCCTCCTTTTTTGCGCGGGAAATCTTGTAAATATTGCAGTGCAGGGATGACAAATGCCGCCGTTTTACCCGTACCTGTTGGTGCAGAGGCAAGAATATCTCTACCGTCCAGGGCATGGGGAATCGCTTCCTCTTGAACTTGAGTGGGGCGTTGAAAGCCCATTTCTTCAATTGCTTCAAGAAGATTGGCATCCAGTTCTAGGTCAGCAAAGGTTTTAGTCACAGTTGGGGTACTCCGCAAGGCTGGGGCTGAATAGTCTAAAATAAAAGGCGCACATTATAGTTGGATCTTTAGTCAGATCACATCTTTAATTACTTCATCTTAAGATAAAAATCCCGAGTCAGGGCTATAAAGTCATCACTATACCCATTTTTAGTATGGATCGTCAGTTTACTGCGTTCAACTTGACTCATTTTTTTACTGAGTTCAAATAGTAACCGATGTACTGCTTTTGAAGGCGTCGGGCTGACTTCACATAATCGTGTTAGGTACCAACCTTGTTGTTGGGCTAATTGAATAAATGATTTTCCTTCTTTAATTGGCAAGATAAAACAAGCTCGACCATCTTCAGTTAATAGATCGGCTAAACGATCAATTAAGCTTGAATGAGTTAAGTTCTGAGTATGTCTAGCGAGCGCTCGTGAATAAGAGTGCGCCATCTCTCCACTAGTGAAGTAAGGCGGATTACAGATCACCCCGTCAAAATGGGTACTAAAGAGAGTGGTCAGTATGTCTTGTTGGTATACCTCAATGCGTTCTTGCCAAGGCGAAAGAGCCACATTATGAGTGGTTGAGTTGAATGCCAATGGATCAATATCGATAGCACAGATAGATACTTGAGCAAAGCGCTGCGCGCACATAAGGGAAAGTAAGCCTGTGCCACTACCTATATCAAGAATCCGTTTCGGAGAGTGAGTAAATGCCCAAGCTCCAAGCATCACGCCATCAGTACTGACTGGCATGCCACATTGCTGTTGAGTAATCGAAAACTGTTTAAATTTAAAAGGGTTACTTTTCATTGCGCTGCTTTTTTATAAACATCGGGTGTTATATGAATTATGAGACGATTTTCTCTGATGTTGTGAATTTGTTTGGTGTTTCATGCTATATGTTGACCATTTGTAGTGGAGTTTAATTGAAATATGATTCTGTATTATTTTTAACAAATAGTGTAATACACTGCTTTTTGGCTCCATTGATAAATTAATATGGTGTTTTTTGCTTAGCTATTGCGAAAAGTCGATAGGTTCGTCATTATTCCAGTCTTATTAGTTAGAGGAAGCTCGACTTCCCTTTCAATGCACACACAACATCTATTACATATTTATTTAAGGGTTATCTGTGAAACAGACGTTAAAATTAACAGATATTGCCGCGTTAGGCTTTATGCTTTTTGCGTTCTTTCTCGGCGCTGGAAATATTATCTTTCCGCCATTGGCCGGCCAATTAGCTGGAGAAAATTTACTTTCAGCGATGACCGGCTTTCTTCTCACTGCCGTTGGCTTACCGCTTGTCTCTATTATTGCTGTAGCGATTGCTGGCGGAACTTGGAATCATCTTACCAAAGATCTACCGGCTAAGATTGCCACATTAGTCGCTGTGCTTATTTTTATTATCATCGGGCCTGCTTTTGCGACGCCACGGACAGGGCTTGTGGCTTATGAAATGGCCGTTAGTCCCTTGTTTGCCGAGACATCTCAACTTCATCTCACGATTTTTTCTATCCTCTTCTTTGCTGTGGCGATGTTTTTCTCTTGGTCACAAGGCCGTTTGATTGATCTGATTGGTAAATTGTTAACACCGGCTCTTTTTGTTGGCCTTATTGTATTAGCTATCGGTGTTTTTCTTGATCCGCAAGGGGAATGGATGGCGGCCAGTGGCCCATATATAAACCAGCCATTTACCAAAGGGTTTTTGGAAGGATATAACACGATGGATACCTTGGCAGCGCTGATGTTTGGTATGCTGATCGTTGATGCATTGCGTAGCAAAGGAATTACCGAGCAGAAAGCGACGACGAAATATCTGATTAGCTCGGCATTTATTGCTGCTTTTGGTTTAGCCTCAGTCTATATTTCTTTGTTTTACCTTGGCGCGACCAGCTCTGCTATTGCTGGAGGGGCAGATAATGGTGGCTTTATTTTAAGTCAATATGTTCAAGCATTATTTGGCCCTTATGGACAAATCGTTTTATCGACCATTGTGCTGTTGGCTTGTTTAACCACAGCGATTGGCTTGATCTCTGCGTGTTCTGACTACTTCTGTTCTTTAACACCAATTCCATATCGTGCTTGGGTAATCATTAATGGTGTCGCATGTGCGACGGTCGCGAATGTTGGCTTATCTCAACTGATTGCACTCTCTATTCCTGTTTTGGTGGCCTTGTATCCGGTGGCGATTGCTTTAGTGGTACTGGCTTTTGTGCGTCATAAAATGCCCAATCCTCAAGTGGCTTTTCGTGTGGTGACATTGGTCGCTTTCTTATTTGCCTTGATCGATGCGGCTAAAGTCTGCGGTTTGGATGTGTCCATGTTTGATGCGTTGCCTTTATTTGATGTTGGGATGGGCTGGGTACTGCCTTCTTTTACCGCTTTAATCTGTATGTTTTTTGTCGCGGGTAAAGTCTGCCGAGTGCCTTCTAATCAAAGCACTGCATAATCTAAGGGCTGTTGACCCTAGGGTTAACCAAAATTAGTGGCGGATGATGGTTTTCATCCGCTTTTTTATTGGGTGACGCATGCGGTTTGGATTAGATATTGCTAGTTTAATGAAGCGAGAGAAGAGATAACGTGACTGGATTTTTTCCTGTATCTTCGTCACATTTTTCAGTAGAATTCTTTGGTTAAATTCTATTCATAAAGCCAAAAATCAACATGTTTGAAATCAATCCTATAAAAAACCGTATTCAGGATGTGTTGCAACGCACAACAATCCTGAGGGGGTATCTTTGACTACGATGCAAAGAAAGAGCGTTTAGAAGAAGTTAATGCAGAATTAGAGCAACCGGATGTTTGGAATGAACCTGAGCGGGCGCAAGCTTTGGGCAAAGAACGTTCCTCACTACAAGCGGTTGTAGAAACCATCGATCAATTAGAACAAGGAGTCGATGATGTTGAAGGGTTGCTTGAGTTAGCGATTGAAGCTGATGATCAAGAAACCTTTGATGAAATCGAACCTGAATTACGTGAACTTGAAAGTACACTGGAACAGTTAGAGTTTCGTCGTATGTTTTCAGGCGATCACGACGCCTCAGATTGCTATATTGACTTACAAGCCGGTTCGGGTGGTACAGAAGCTCAGGATTGGACCTCAATGCTACTGCGTATGTATTTGCGTTGGGCGGATGATAAAGGGTTTAAAACCGAAGTCATTGAGGTTTCTGAAGGCGATGTTGCTGGACTTAAATCGGCGACTGTGCGTATTATCGGTGACTATGCGTATGGCTGGTTACGTACAGAAACTGGTGTTCACCGTTTAGTACGAAAATCCCCTTTTGATTCAGGTGGTCGTCGTCATACTTCATTTGCTTCTGCCTTTGTCTATCCAGAAATTGATGAAAACATTGCGGTTGATATTAATCCTTCGGATCTACGTATTGATGTTTATCGTGCGTCAGGTGCGGGAGGGCAGCACGTTAACACCACAGAGTCTGCGGTTCGTATTACTCATATTCCAACCAATACGGTGGTGCAATGTCAAAATGATCGTTCTCAACATAAGAACAAAGATCAGGCAATGAAACAGCTACGAGCCAAGTTATTTGAACTTGAGTTACAAAAGCAAAATGCTGAAAAACAAGCGAATGAAGATGCCAAATCAGACATCGGCTGGGGAAGCCAAATTCGTTCTTATGTATTAGATGATTCTCGAATCAAAGATTTACGTACTGGCGTTGAAAATCGCAATACGCAAGCGGTTCTAGATGGTGATCTAGATAAATTTATTGAAGCTAGCCTTAAATCAGGCCTATAAGCTTTTTACCGATAAAACAGGGTACATGCAAAATGACTGATGCTGTTCAAAACGAAGCGAATCAACCACAAATTGCGCAAGAAGAAAACAAACTGATTGCAGAGCGTCGTAGTAAGTTAGAGCATATCCGTAAGAGCTGTAAGGCGAATGGTCACCCCAATGACTTCCGCCGTGACAGCTTGGCGGGTGATCTGCAAGAGAAGTTCGGTGAAAAGAGCAAAGAAGAGTTAGAAGCCCTTAATCATGTTGTGGCGATTGCTGGCCGTATCATGGCCAAGCGTGGGCCATTCTTGGTTATTCAAGAAACGTCTGGCCGTATTCAAGCGTATGCTTCGAAAGAAGTTCAAAAAGCGCTGAAAGAAAAATATCAAGGATTAGATATTGGCGATATTATTGGTGTGAAAGGTGCTTTACATAAATCAGGTAAAGGTGACCTTTATGTGAATATGGAAGAGTATGAATTACTGACTAAAGCACTACGTCCGTTACCTGAGAAGTTTCACGGCCTGACCGACCAAGAGATGCGCTATCGTCAACGTTATGTTGATTTGATTGTAAATGAAGAGTCACGTCATGCGTTTGTGATCCGTTCGAAAGTGATGTCCGCTATTCGCAATTTCATGATCTCTAAACAGTTTATGGAAGTTGAAACACCAATGATGCATGTGATTCCGGGGGGGGCGAGTGCGCGTCCATTCATCACCCATCATAATGCACTTGATATGCCTATGTACTTACGCATCGCTCCGGAGCTTTATCTCAAACGTCTCGTAGTGGGCGGATTTGATCGTGTATTTGAAATTAACCGAAACTTCCGTAACGAAGGGTTGTCGCCTCGTCATAACCCAGAATTCACTATGATGGAATTCTATATGGCGTACGCCGATTACAAAGACTTGATGGATTTCACCGAAGAATTATTGCGTACTATTGCTTTGGAAGTGTTAGGTTCAACATCCATGCCTTATGGCGATGAAACCGTAGAGTTTGGCGGTGAATATGCGCGAATGAGCATGTTTGAAGCGATCAAACACTACAATCCAGATCATGCACAAATCCAAGCGCTCACAGAAGATGATATACAAAATCGTGAACTTATGGTGTCGATTGCCAAATCGGTTCATGTTGAAGTGGAAGAGTTCTGGACTTGTGGCCAGCTTCTCGAAGAGATCTTTGGTGAAACGGCCGAGCCTAAATTAATGCAGCCAACCTTTATTACGGGTTATCCTGCGGATATTTCACCGTTAGCTCGACGTAGTGATGATAATCCATTCTTTACTGATCGCTTTGAATTTTTCATTGGTGGGCGTGAAGTTGCCAATGGTTTCTCTGAGCTCAATGATGCAGAAGATCAAGATGCTCGCTTTAAAGCGCAAGTTGAAGCGAAAGAATCGGGGGATGATGAAGCGATGTTCTATGATGCGGACTACATTACCGCGCTAGAGCACGGTTTACCACCAACAGCAGGCCAAGGTATCGGCATTGACCGTTTGGTCATGCTACTCACCAATACACACACCATCCGTGATGTGATCTTATTCCCAGCCATGCGTCCTCAGCAGTAATTTTTCTAGCAACATAAAAACCGCCAAAAGGCGGTTTTTATGTTTTTTATCTCTGCGAATGCCCCACCAGAAAAAGTATAACGTTCTATTTATTTTGCTCTTCTAAGAAAAGAGTTCCCTTTGAGATCAAACTTCTGCAATTTACTGATCCAATTCAGAGAGATTTATCGTGTAATCTTAATAGTGATACAGATTCTATTTTAGAGTACCACTAAGGTAACGACGATAAATTCCGCGCCAATGTAGCGCAATATAAAAAATAAAAAACGAATAAGGAAACCAGTTGATGGGTACTCAATTTCGCATGGGTTGTGTTCCCGGTTCGCTAATTGTCGTAGGAGGCACTTATGAGCCGTGGTTATCAGTGCTAGAGCAAGCAGGCTGGAAATGTAAACAATGTGCTGATCTGCGCAAAGCCGATCAAATATTTTCCGAGGTGGGGCCATGTATTGGTATTGTTGATCTGAGCCACGATGAGTTTAGCTTGAATGGCGTGGCAAATTTAGTCAGTAGTCATAAACAGGTTCGCTGGCTGGCTTTTATCCGTGAATCTCAACTTCGTTCAGATACAATTTGCCAATTTATCGTCAACTTCTGCATCGATTTTTTTACCGCTCCAATTCCAGATACTCAGTTGCTCAGTACCATTGGTCACCAGTTAGGGATGCTCCAACTAGAAAAAAAAGTGTGGCCAGATTATGGCGCACATACCGACATGGGGTTAGTAGGCGAATCGGTGGCAATGAAGCGCTTACGCGATCAAATTAAACGGATTGCACCAACTGATGTCAGCATTTTGATCTCAGGAGAAAGCGGAACAGGAAAAGAGAGCGTAGCTAAAGCGATTCACAAAACCTCCGCTCGCTCACAAAAGCCATTTATTACCATCAATTGTCGCGCGATGGCCGAACAAAGATTTGAACAGGAGCTGTTTGGGAGCGCTCGCTCAGCAACCACTCCGGCTTTACTGCTACAAGCGCATGGCGGCACTTTATTGCTTAATGACATTCTTGCTCTGCCAAAGAATCAACAATGGAACTTGCTGCGTTTTTTACAAGAAGGAAAAGTCAGTACACCGCAAGGCTTTCAACAAGTCGATGTACGGATATTAGCTGCACATTCTATGGATATTGAAAAGGCGTTAATTGATGGTGATTTTAATGAAGAGCTGTACCATTATATTAATGTGCTGAGAATTCAGGTGCCTAGCCTAAAAGATAGAGCCGGAGATGTTGAATTATTGGCGAACCATTTCTTAAAAGAGTATGCCAAAGAATATAACGCACAAGCCCGTAGTTTTTCTGAGGATGCTTTACATCTGCTGGCTCGTTATCACTGGCCGGGAAATGTCCGAGAGCTAATGAATCAAATTAAACGAGTGGTATTGATGTCTGATACGGTCATGCTCGATCAATGCCACTTGGATCTACCCAAACGTATTGAAAGTAAACGCACGTTGAAAAGTATCCGAGAACGTTCGGAGCGCGAGGCGTTACTGCAAGTATTAGAGTCGCATGCTGGGCAAGTATCCAATGCAGCAAAAGAATTGGGGATATCGCGAGCAACAATGTACCGTTTACTTAACAAGCACCATTTATTGCCAGAGACGATTATAACCTGAGACGATTGTAACATGAGACGATGTTCTAACCGCCGGTCAACAGAGGTTCTAACCGCAGATCAGCAGAGCGAATCGCTAAATTCACTCTGCTGGATATTGTTATGGGCAAGGGTTTGAATACCGTGTCGCGATTTTAGTTATTTCGGAGAGTAATTCATCACCCAATGTGATCTCTACGCTATCAATATTACTTTCTAGCTGAGATAACTGAGTGGCTCCAATAATATTACTCGCGACGAACGGCTGTTGGTTGACGAAAGCTAGTGCCATTTGTGCGGGATTTAAGCCAAATTCCTGAGCGAGATTGACATAAGCTTGAGTCGCTTCGATACCTTGTGGAGTGAAGTAACGCTGAAAACGTTCAAATAAAGTACATCGCGCCCCGCGTGGGCGAGCATTATGCAAATATTTACCGCTTAACACGCCAAATGCCATAGGGGAATAAGCAAGCAACTTAACACCTTCAAAATGACTAATTTCGGAAAGACCAATTTCAAAGCTACGATTAAGTAGGTTATAGGGGTTTTGAATCGAAACCATTCTAGGGAGTTCATGTTTTTCAGCTAAACGCAGATAAGTCATTAACCCCCAAGGCGTTTCATTTGAAACGCCAATATAACGAACTTTTCCCAGACGAATGAGATGATTTAGCGCTTCTAATGTCTCAAGTAACGTAACTTCTTCTTGTGTATCTGGGTATGAGTAGTTCAGTTGACCAAAATTATTTGTTTGCCGTTGTGGCCAGTGTAATTGATAAAGATCGATATAATCGGTTTTTAGACGCCGTAAACTCTCATCAATGGCTTGATGAATATTTCGGTGATCGAGAGCCATTTTATCGCGGATGTAGTCAACATTACGAGGGCCAGCAATTTTGGTCGCGAGGACGATTTTTTCTCGTTTACCCGATTTTTCTATCCAGTTACCAATATATTGCTCAGTTTTACCCTGGGTTTTAGCATTGGGTGGTACTGGATACATTTCAGCGGTATCAATAAAGTTGACTCCACGTTCCAGTGCGTAATCAAGCTGTTGAAAAGCATCGGCTTGACTGTTTTGTTCACCGAATGTCATGGTACCTAAGCCAATTTTACTGATTTCTAAGGTGGAATGTGGCAGTTTGGTATATTGCATAGTACTTCCTTGTTGCGATGAAAAAGCCTATCGCTCTCGTACAACGTCAGTGATTTGCTACAAGAATGTTACTATAAGCGAACCTCACTTCTAGTGAAAATAAATTTTAGCGAGATCTTGTGGTTGGTCACCTGATGCAAGAGCTGAAAAAACTTGAATTAACCAGATAAAGGCTAACAGGGGAGAGCATAATAATGCGCTAGTAATTTCGCTGTGAACTGAGTTCGTAAATAAAACCCTCGTGGTAGGGTTCGAATGGGACGGCCATTGACACCATAAGCTTCTGTTTTGACACGCCCGTGAGCGGCTTTCGGACGCAGCTGTAAGACTTGTCCATGCTTGGCTGTAATTTGTGATATTTGCCCAAGCACGATCAATTCCATTAATTCTTCCCAATCTGCTTTTAACAGCGCTTCTTCCTCTGCCGAAGGGCTCCAGATTAAGGGCGATCCAACACGTCGTTCAGGCAAAGGAATTTCTCGTTCTCCTTGTACCGGCACCCATAAAACGCGTGATAATTTATGTCGCACATGGCTATTTTCCCACGTTAATCCTTGGATACCTGTTAGTGGTGCAACGCAGACAAACGTGGTTTCTAAGGGCTTTCCTGTATAACTAATCGGAATACTTTTTAGTTCAATACCTAATTTAGCAAAGTCTTGTTGAGGCTTACTGCCCGCGCTTGCCCCTAAATGCCATTCTAATAACTGACCGACCCAACCCTTATCTTTTTTAAGATCAAGTGGAACTTCCATCATTGCTTGTTGAGCTAATTCAGCAAATGTCAGCCCCGCGATGTGTTGCGCTCTATCGAGTAGTTCTTGTTCACTCTTAGGTTCAGGTTTCATGGGATTCTTGACAACTAAAAACATCGATTATAACAAAAACGATCCTAAAAAGGATCGTATTGATGATTTATTCAAAGCAAAGAAAAGCGTTGTGCTTGGGTTATCCACAGGATAATCAAGGGAATAAATGATTGGACTAGTGTGGATAGATATACAGGGCTTTAGAAGGCCTCTTTTCAATAATCTTTTCCATTTTATGCGTTGTTACAGCGTGTCTGTGTGGATAACCGTAGGGTTGGTTGATCTTTGAACATTTGTATTTTTTTTATGATCTTGGCAAATCATTAACGTGTGTATTGTGGGTGGTTTAATTTAACTGTTTGATATTAAACTAATTAGTTTTTTATTTTCTCAACTTTTTATGGATGTAAAAATGGAAAAAAAAGCGATTTTATTTTGTTCACTTATTTCTGCACATGGTTATTCACAGAAAACGTGAATAAATGTGCTCAAAGTCTCATTCTTTTGTTGATAACTATTTGGAAGGATAAAAAGAGTACCCTTTAGTCTTCCTTAGTCATAAATATCGCATGAATCACACGAGTTCGTTTGCTCCTGTTGGGGATATGTGGAAAAATCAGCATCATTAAGATTTTACTAGAGGTTTGCCAGTGATAGATGGCGATGGTTACCGGCTCAATGTAGGTATTGTGATATGTAACAACCATGGTCAGGTATTCTGGGCGAAACGATATGGACAGCACTCATGGCAATTCCCACAGGGAGGCATTGATGAGGGTGAGTCTCCCGAACAAGCGATGTTTCGGGAGCTTTACGAAGAGGTTGGGTTAACCAAAAAAGATGTCAAAATCATTGCGACCAGCCGTCATTGGTTAAGATATAAACTACCAAAACGCTTGGTACGATGGGACTCTCAACCTGTCTGTATTGGACAAAAACAGAAATGGTTCTTACTGCGTATTGAATGTGATGAGTCAAAAATTAACATGCAACGTGGAAGTACCCCTGAATTTGATGGTTGGCGCTGGGTTAGTTATTGGTACCCAGTTCGGCAAGTCGTGTCTTTTAAGCGTGATGTTTATCGACGCGCGATGAAAGAGTTTGCCTCCTTAGCGATGCCTTTTAAAGAGCGGAAAATAAAAGGTAGGCGCAAAAACCGAAGAGGATAAGTATGCTTTCTCAGCTAAGGGACATAGTTGAACAAGTGTCAAAAGTTGAAGACGTTTATCAAGCGTTGGATATTTTTGTCAAACAAACATGCAGTGCCATGGCGACTGAATGTTGTACCGTCTACTTAGTTAATGAAGAAATGGGACGCCTAGAGCTGATGGCGACCCAAGGCTTGAAGTTTAAAGGCGATAAAATTCATATCGGTTTTGACGAAGGATTGGTGGGGTTAGTGAAGCGAACAGCTGAGCCGATTAACCTTGCCAAAGCTTCTCAGCATCCCAACTTCAAATATTTTGAGCAGTTAGGAGAAGAGGTTTACCATTCCTTCCTTGGCACTCCGATTATCTATCGTAAGCAAGTGCTCGGGGTGCTGGTGGTTCAGCAAAAATCTCCCCGTTTATTTAGTGAGATGGAAGTCTCTTTTTTAGTCACGTTAGCAGCTCAGTTAGCGGTAATTGTTGCTTATGCTCAAACACAAGGGCATTGGCGACTGGCTAAGAAGCAGCAGGCCATCAGCGGTATTCCTGCGTCAACAGGAGTGGCGATTGGCGAGTTATGGTGGGATGATTCTCAACCACAGTTAGTGGATGTTTGCCCTGCATCAACACTTGATGTAGAAAAAGAACAAGCTTGGCTTACTCGAGCGATGGAAAGTGCACTGAGTGATTTTCGTAAATTAAGAAAAAAACTTGATAACGATATCAATAAAGAAGCATTAGCCATCTTTGATCTCTTTACTCATTTACTCAATGATCCCATGCTGGGCAATGATTTAAAAGCACAGATCCAAAAAGGAGACCGAGCAGATTGGGCTCTACGTCAGGTCGTTGAAAGTTACTCTAATCGGTTTGCTCGTATGTCGGATGCGTATTTGCGTGAGCGAGCACAAGATATTCGAGAGCTTGGCCAGCGTCTACTCTATTTTCTCTATAATACTGAGCATGAGCAGCAGCAGCTCGAGAAACCGATTATTTTGGTTGTTCGTGAGCTTACCGCTTCTATTTTGGCCACATTACCAAAAGATAAATTATTAGCGGTTGTCTCGTTGGAGGGAGCGGCCAATTCACACGCTGCGATTTTATCCCGTGCACTTGGTATACCTGCCATTATGGGGGTTTCGCTAAACCTAAAGCAGATCAATGGTAAAAGAGGTATTGTTGATGGGTACAGCGGTAAACTGTTTATTTCACCAGGAAAGCAGATTGTAGCCGAGTATCGGGCGTTAGCATATGAAGAACTGCAACTATCAAAAATGGTCAATGAGGCGATTTTTGAACCAGCCTTTACCCAAGATGGAACACGTATTGAGCTGTTATTGAATGCAGGGTTAAGTGCCGATACTAACATTGCTATTAATCAAGGCATTGATGGCATTGGGCTATATCGGACCGAAATCTCATTTTTACTGCAGCATCGCTTTCCATCTGAAGAAGAACAGATTTTACAATATCGAGCAGTACTGGATGCTTATCCTGATCGCCCTGTGGTGATGAGAACTTTAGACGTTGGAGGTGATAAACCTCTGCCTTATTTACCAATCGAAGAAGACAATCCGTTTCTTGGTTGGCGAGGTATTCGTTTTACTCTTGATCATCCTGATATTTTTCTTATTCAACTGCGTGCGATGATGCGGGCGAATAGTGAGCATCATAATCTTAGGATCTTATTGCCTATGGTTTCTGGCGCAAAAGAACTTGATGATACTCATGCGTTAATCCAGCAAGCTTACCAAGAAGCGGTCAAGTTGGATGCCAGTATTGTGATGCCTAAAATAGGAATAATGCTCGAAGTTCCATCAATGCTCTACTTGCTACCGATGATAGCCAATAAAATTGATTTTGTATCTGTTGGTACCAATGACTTAACGCAATATTTATTAGCCGTTGATCGGAACAATGCTCACGTTGCTGATGTCTATGACTCGATGCATCCAGCCGTGATCATGGCTTTAAAACAGATCCAACAGACTTGTCTGCAATATTCGATTCCGGTTTGTGTATGTGGTGAGTTAGCGGGCGACCCTATCGGTGCGTTGTTATTGATCGGTCTTGGTTACACAACGTTAAGTATGAATGCTTCTAATGTTGCTAAGGTGAAGTATTTAGTTCGCCACTCAGCGCGTAGCGACTTGCAGTTATTAGCCCAGAAAGCCTTAATGCAATCCTATGGGCATAACATTTACAATATGATGCAGGTTCATTTTGAAAGTTTGGGTTTTGCCGGCTTTATTCGTGCGGGAAAGAAATAGGAATATAATGTGGGAATCGAATTAATTGCTCTACTGGTCATACTTGGCGTTATTGTGGGTTTATTGGCTGGCTTGCTAGGCATCGGCGGGGGATTACTCGTAGTGCCAGCTTTATTGTGGTTGTTACCTAAGGCTGGGATTGCAACGGATATTGTTATGCATTTGGCGCTCGCGACGTCTTTAGCCAGCATTATTGCTACATCAGCCTCTTCAGCATTTAATCATCTTAAGTTAGGTAATGTTGATCTGTTCGTTGTTAAATGGTTGTTACCCGGAGTTTTGCTTGGTGGGTTTTTAGGTTCTGGCGTGGCAGAGTGGATCCCTAGCCATTATCTACCCAAAGTATTTGGTGTGATTGTCTTACTGCTTGCCATACAAATGGTGATTTCTATCCAAGCGCGCTCAAATCATCCGATGCCGAAAGCTTGGGTGACCACCTTGTCTGGTACCGTTATTGGTATTATCTCTACGTTAGCAGGCATCGGCGGTGGTTCTCTTACTGTGCCCTTTTTAAATCGTCATGGCATTGAAATGAGAAAGGCGGTGGGCTCGTCTGCGGTTTGTGGCTTAATGATTGCGATGTCAGGGATGCTGGGTTTTATTTTGCACGGCTATCATCTAGAAAATTTACCCGATTACAGTATTGGTTATGTTTACCTTCCCGCCTTATTAGCGATTGCTTCTACTTCGATGTTAACTACTCGTGTTGGTGCGAAATTAGCCACTCGGCTGCCAACGGCGACGTTGAAGCGTTTTTTTGCTATTTTCCTCATGTTTGTTGCGCTAACCATGTTGCTGCAATAATGTTTTTATTCTTAAAAATAAGAGAACGTCATTTATGTCTCAGGGATATTTAACTTTTCCGAACATCGATCCGGTGTTGTTTTCCATTGGCCCACTTTCTGTACGTTGGTATGGAATGATGTATTTATTTGGCTTTCTATTTGCCATGTGGCTGGCCAATCGCCGTGCTGATCAACCGGGCAGTGGTTGGACACGAGAGCAGGTTTCCGATCTGCTGTTTGCCGGTTTTTTGGGTGTGGTAATTGGTGGGCGAATTGGATATGTGCTGTTTTATAACCTTGATCTATTTTTAGCTGATCCACTATATCTCTTTAAAGTTTGGACCGGAGGAATGTCGTTTCATGGTGGCTTATTGGGGGTCATTTCGGCGATGTTCTGGTATGGGCGAAAACATCAGCGTACTTTTTTTGGGGTGGCGGATTTTGTTGCTCCCTTAGTTCCGTTCGGATTGGGTATGGGGCGGTTAGGTAATTTTATGAATTCCGAGCTTTGGGGCCGAGTGACCGACGTGCCGTGGGCATTTGTGTTCCCGAATGGCGGGCCACTGCCTCGTCATCCTTCCCAATTGTATGAGCTAGCATTAGAAGGGGTTATCCTATTTTTTATTCTAAATTGGTTTATCAAAAAACCACGCCCTCTAGGCTCAGTTTCTGGGTTATTTTTGATCGGATATGGTACATTTCGTTTCTTGGTTGAATTTGTTCGTGAGCCGGATGTACAACTTGGCTTGTTTGGTGACATCATCTCCATGGGGCAAATTCTTTCCACACCAATGATTATTATCGGTGGACTACTCATGTTTTGGGCGTATCAACGCCAAGTCTATCAAGATACACCTCAAAAGAAATAAGGGCTTGAAGTGAAGCAGTATTTAGACCTTTGCCAGCGAATTGTGGAACAAGGCGCTTGGGTTGAAAATGAACGTACCGGTAAGCGCTGTCTAACCGTCATTAATGCGGATTTAACTTATGATGTGGCCAATAATCAGTTTCCATTAGTCACGACACGTAAAAGTTTTTGGAAAGCCGCGGTGGCAGAATTACTTGGATATATTCGGGGTTACGATAATGCTGCTGATTTCCGTCGTTTAGGAACCAAAACGTGGGATGCGAATGCCAACTTAAACCATGACTGGTTGAATAATCCTTATCGAAAAGGTGAGGATGATATGGGGCGAGTTTATGGCGTCCAAGGTCGCGCTTGGGCGAAGCCTAATGGTGGACAGGTTGACCAACTGAGGAAGATTGTTGATGATTTGACCCATGGTGTTGATGACCGCGGAGAAATACTCAATTTTTATAATCCCGGTGAATTTGATATGGGCTGTTTGCGGCCTTGTATGTACAGCCATCATTTTTCTTTGCTGGGCGACACCTTGTACTTAAATAGCACTCAACGCTCCTGTGACGTACCGCTAGGTTTGAACTTTAACATGGTTCAAGTCTATGTGTTTCTTGCTTTAATGGCACAGATAACCGGTAAAAAACCCGGTCAGGCGTATCATAAAATTGTCAATGCGCATATCTATGAAGACCAATTGGCACTCATGCGTGATGTACAACTAAAGCGCGAACCCTTTGGCGCTGCTCGTTTTAACATTAATCCTGAAATTCGTTCACTGGAAGATTTAGAAACTTGGGTGACATTAAATGACTTTGAAGTCACGGGTTATCAGCATCACGATGCCATTCAATATCCCTTTTCAGTATAATGGTCGGGTTCTACTCGACGTTGCAGTGGTGTGATTGCATGCTTGTTACTCATTTTCTTTTTACCGATCAAATAGGTTAGATAATTTTTTGATGGGTGAAGACGAAAAAGCCGCCGTTGCTATGATACGGCGGCTTTTTATTAACCTCATTCTTATATTAGGTGGTTAAACTAAGTATTGAGCCAGGTAACACAACGAAGACAGCCAGTAAATAGGCCGCTACCGAGGCTTTATTTTTAATCGCACAATCAGAAATCCAATCCGCTCCTTTGAGAGGAAGTTCTCGCAAGAATGGAATGCCAAAAATCAGTAGCGTTGCCATTAAGTTAAAGACTAAATGCACGAGCGCAATTTGCAGAGCAAAAACAGCAAATTCTCCTGATACGGCGGTAGCGGCGAGTAAGGCTGTGACACAAGTACCGATATTTGCCCCCAGAGTAAAAGGGTAAATATCGCGGACTTTGAGTACGCCTGAGCCGACTAAAGGAACGATGAGGGTAGTGGTTGTGGTAGACGATTGAACGAGTACTGTGACAATACTTCCAGAGGCGATGCCATGTAATGGGCCTCGGCCAATGGCTTTTTGCAAAATCTCTTTCGCTGGACCAACCATGAGTTTTTTCATGAGTTTTCCCATCGCTAAGATGGCAAAGAAAATAATTAGAATCCCGATCCCTATCATGCTGACTCCACCCCAAATGTTACCCAATGAAGTTAACTGGGACTGCAGAGCACTAATAATGGGCTTAGTAACAGGGCCAATAAAATCTAGCCCCTTGATGCTCATATTGCCTGTTGACATCAGAGGGGAGACTAACCAGTAGGCGAGCTTTTCTAATATTCCGAACATCATTTCCAATGGCAGGAAAATCAGTACGGCGAGTAAGTTGAAAAAATCATGAATGGTTGCACTGGCGAAAGCGCGTTTAAATTCATCCTTGCAATGGGCATGTCCTAAACTGACCAGCGTATTGGTCACCGTTGTTCCAATATTCGCCCCCATCACCATGGGGATGGCGATTTCTACAGGTAAACCACCAGCCACTAATCCTACGATAATGGAAGTCACCGTACTCGATGATTGAATCAGAGCGGTAGCAACTAGCCCTATCATTAATCCGGCGACAGGGTGTGAAGCAAATGCAAAAAGAGCTTTTGCTTGCTCTCCAACGGACCATTTAAATCCACTCCCGACCATCGCAACGGCGAGTAATAGTAAGTACAACATAAAGGCCAAGTTTATCCAATGTAGCCAGCGAGCAGTTGCTTCGCTTGAATACCTTGTTGATATCGCTTGGTTTAACATGGGCTTCTCCATTGACCGAATGACAATCACAGGTCTGTTGTTGAATCTGTGCGTGATAGTAGAGTGGGAATATTGCATTAATATGACAGCGACATGATTCAGTGGTGATTTTGTTATCTCACCCGGTTTATTTTTATTTTTATTTTATCTTTTTGAATTTCATGGTTTTTTTGAGATAAGCAAGCGTATTTTTCTCTCAACTCTTTGGCTAGCAAATTTCAGCTATATGACAATTGGGGGGTTATTTTTCGTTTTAATCATTATTTTTGGTTTTATTTATCGGTTTTAACGAAGGGTTTGTGGTCTGTCGTGAGGTTTGTTATAACTAAAACCTCATTTTTATGCTGAAGCTTATCCTATGTCGCATCTCAACTATAATCACCTTTATTATTTCTGGATGGTGTGTAAACAAGGTTCAGTCACAAAAGCTGCTGAAGCTTTATTTCTAACGCCGCAAACGGTGACAGGACAAATCAAAGCATTGGAAGATAGGCTAGCCGGTAAATTGACAAAACGGAATGGTCGTAGTATCGAGCCGACCGAATTAGGCCAGTTAGTCTTTAAATATGCCGATCGCATGTTTGGCCTGAGTTATGAAATGCTGGATATCGTCAACTACAGCCAACGTTCTAATGTCCTATTTGATGTGGGAGTCGCTGATGCACTTTCTAAGCGCTTAGTGAGTAAGATATTGATGACGACTGTGCCAGAAGACAACCGAATTCACTTACGTTGCTTTGAGTCGACTCATGAATTACTCCTTGAACAGCTCTCACAGCATAAATTAGATATGATTCTTTCTGATTGTCCTGTCGATTCAAGTCAAAGCCCCGGTTTGTTTAGTAAAAAGCTAGGTGAAAGTCATATGGGGTTATTCGCCAGCAGCAAAGTCGATAAAAAAGATTATGCCGCGATTCTAGCTCATCGAAAATTATTGATACCGGGCAGCCGGACAGCCATGGGACGTAAAGTTCATCAATGGTTTGAACGGCAAGGATTACAGCCGAATGTGTTGGGTGAGTTTGATGATGCCGCATTGATGAAAGCGTTTGCCTTGTACCATCCTGATGTGATTTTTATGGCTCCTTTACTTTTGCGATCAGAAATGGAACAAGAAGGAACGTTGCATTTAATTAGTCAAATTGAGGAAATAAAAGAAGAGTACTACGTGATTTTTGCTGAACGGATGATTCAACATCCGGCCGTAAAAAGTGTATGTGATGCAGATTTTCACCATTTCTTTGAATAAAAAGAAATGGTTTTGAGCACCGTAGATTCAAAACCTTGCTGCAAATTTGGTATATATTATTGTTAACAAATAGATTACTATCTGCCAGCTCGGGCGGCTGGATAAGGTGGTGTTTGTCGCTATACTAACTGCCCGATAAATTTAAGTGTCCCTCTGTAGCTGTTCACTTACTCCTCTAAGTGTATTGCCTGTGACGAAAAAGTTAGAGCAGTAAGGTGTGATTAACTCGCCTTGTGTTTGAGTCGGTCAAACAGTATGTGGGTATGGGGTAGCTTAAGTGGTGATCGAAAAGAGGCTTGCTCATGAACCTAGAACAAATGGAACAGAACTCCACACAAGCAGTGGCGTTATTAAAAGCCATGGCAAATGAGAGGCGGCTGCAAATTCTTTGCTTATTACACAATCAGGAACTTTCTGTTGGCGAGTTGTGTGGAAAGTTAGAGTTGAGCCAGTCGGCATTGTCACAGCACTTGGCTTGGCTAAGAAGGGATGGCTTAGTTGAAACGCGCAAAGAAGCGCAAACCGTGTTTTATACGTTAAGCAGTTATGAAGTAAAAGCGATGATTGAGCTGTTGCATCGTTTGTATTGTGCTCACTAATTAAGATATGTGGCAGTTTGTTTAGCTGAAAAGTATAAAAAATAGATAAATAAAAAACCGGCTTTAGCCGGTTTTTTTATCACTGAGAAATCTCACTCAATTATAGAGCTTTGATTGCTGCAGAGAAACGAGACTTGTGGCGAGCTGCTTTATTCTTATGAATAAGGCCTTTAGTTGCCATACGGTCAAGGATAGGTGTAACGACTGCTAGTGCAGCTGTTGCAGCTTCTTTGTCGCCAGCAGCAATTGCAGCAACAGTTTTTTTCATATAAGTGCGCATCATTGAACGACGGCTAGCATTGTGCTGACGACGTTTTTCAGATTGGATAGCGCGCTTCTTAGCAGATTTGTTATTTGCCAAGGGTCTAACTCCCAAAAACTTTAGTTCGGTGACAATTTAAGGGCCGGAAATATCCCTTATTTGCACTTAAATGTCAAATGATTTGTGCAAAAACCCGTCTAAACCAAACAAGTTTGGTATCACAAGGTCTTCACGGTTAAGATGGCGTGGATTCTAACAGTATTTTTTTACCAATGCTAATACTTATCCGGATCTTACGCTGACATTCTGCGACTTCATATCAGGAGATAATCACTAAGTTAATAAAGTGACTGAGGTTTATCGAGGATGAAACTTTGATCATGAGGTTTTCTGTTTCAGTATTGTCAGTCATTGGTCGAGTATTTTCGCTTATTTTTCGAGGTTACTGTGAGTAAACGCTTACTCAAGTCAGGCATTATTGTGAGTGCTATGACATTTATTTCCCGGGTTTTGGGATTAGTTCGTGATGTGGTGGTGGCAAACCTAATGGGAGCCGGAGCTAGCGCGGATGTGTTTTTTTTCGCTAACCGAATTCCTAATTTTTTACGCCGTTTATTTGCTGAGGGCGCGTTTTCTCAGGCTTTTGTTCCCGTATTAACGGAATATCACGCTTCTGGGGACAAAGAAAAAACCCGAGCATTGATTGCTAAAGTATCAGGAACCTTAGGTGTTTTAGTTACGGTGGTGACGCTGCTTGGTATTGTTTTTTCTGGTGTCGTAACAGCACTATTTGGTGCAGGTTGGTTTTTGGATTGGCTACATGGTGGGCCTGCCGCGGAAAAATTTGAGTTAGCCAGTTTATTGCTGAAAATGACTTTCCCTTACTTGTGGTTTATCACTTTTGTGGCTTTATCTGGGGCGATTCTCAATACGTTAGGCAAATTTGCGGTTTCTTCCTTTACGCCGGTTTTTCTTAACGTGATGATGATTTTATCAGCGTGGTATATTTCGCCCAATTTAGCCAAACCTGAAGTCGGGTTAGCCATCGGAGTCTTTTTAGGCGGTTTGGTGCAATTTTTATTTCAACTGCCTTTTTTAATTAAAGCTGGCATGCTGGTTAAGCCCCAATGGGGCTGGCGAGATCCTGGCGTAGTGAAAATTCGCACCTTGATGATCCCCGCTTTGTTTGGTGTTTCTGTCAGTCAGATTAACCTGTTATTTGACTCTTTTGTTGCCAGTTTTTTGAAAACGGGCTCGATCAGTTGGCTCTATTACTCTGATCGTTTATTAGAATTTCCGCTAGGCTTGTTTGGCATTGCTATCGCAACGGTTATTTTACCCGCGTTGTCTCGTAACCATGTTGATGCCGAGCAAGCTGGGTTTGCGAAAACCATGGATTGGGGGGTTCGCATGGTGATTTTGCTCGGAATTCCGGCGATGCTTGGTTTAATGGTGTTAGCTAAGCCGATGCTGATGGTGCTCTTCATGCGTGGCGAATTCACCGCGAGTGATGTACAGCAAGCTTCGTTATCTTTATTGGCTTATTCTGCAGGTTTACTGAATTTTATGCTGATTAAGGTGTTAGCTCCTGGCTATTACTCTCGGCAAGATACCAAAACACCAGTCCGTTATGGCATTATCGCGATGTTAAGTAATATTGTTTTTAATGCGATTTTTGCTTGGTTTTATGGGTATGTCGGACTCGCAGCAGCTACAGCACTTTCTGCCTTTATTAATATGGCTCTTTTATATCGAGGCTTGCATCGCCAAGGTGTGTATCGAGTGAGTCGTCAAACGGTGTTATTTGTCATTCGTCTGCTTTTTGCTGGCGTAGTGATGGTGACTGCCATCTATTGGCAGTTGGATACGATGTCAGTTTGGTTAACGTGGGGACTTCCACAACGAATACTCACTTTAACGGGGCTAATTGTCTTTGGTGCATTAGCATATCTTCTTAGTGCTCTCGTGTTTGGCACTCGATTAAAAGACCTAAAAGCAGCGACAGAAGAGGGATAGTTAAGGTATAATCCGCCAGTTTTACACCCATATAATTGAGAACAATAGGTTTTAAGCGTATTGCAATGGAATTGATCCGCGGTATTCATAACATTAAGCCTCATCATTACGGTTGTGTTTTAACCATCGGTAATTTCGATGGAGTACACTTGGGGCATCAAAAGGTATTAAGTCAGGTCTCTAAGCAAGCGAAGTACTTGAATTTGCCCTCAGTGGTGATGACGTTTGAACCGCAACCGATGGAGCTTTTTCTAAAGGAGCGTGCGCCTGCTCGGTTAACCCGTTTGAGAGATAAATTTGTTCAATTGGGGAAATTAGAGCTTGATCGCTTGTTGTGTGTCAATTTTAATCATCATTTTGCCAATTTAGATGCTCAGGCGTTTATTCGTGACTTGTTGGTCACCCAATTGGGTGTTAAGTTTCTGGTAGTAGGAGATGACTTTCGTTTCGGGCAAGGCCGTAAGGGCGATTTTGCTATGCTGCGTCAAGCTGGAAAAGAGTACGGCTTTGAGGTGGTGAATACACACAGTTTTTGTGTTGAACAAGCACGAGTCAGTAGTACCTTGATAAGGGAAGCGCTTGCCGCCGATGAACTTCCTCTCGCTGCTAGTATGCTGGGAAGAAATTACAGTATTAGTGGGCGAGTTTCTCACGGTCGAAAATTAGGCCGTACCATCGGTTTCCCGACTGCAAATATCCCACTAAAACGATGTGTTTCTCCGGTTTCCGGTGTCTATGTGGTGCAAGCATATGGCTTGGGAGAATGCCCGATTGGTGGTGTGGCAAATGTTGGTCAACGGCCGACAGTGAATGGAGTTCGCCAGCAATTGGAAGTGCATTTATTCAACTTTCAAGGCAACTTGTATGGAAAACAGCTCGAAGTCGCGTTGTTACATAAGTTACGCGATGAACGTAAGTTTGAGTCATTTGAGGTACTCAAGCAACAAATTGAATTGGATGCTGAGGCTGCTAGGGTGTGGCTGCGTCAGCTTTACAGTGAGTCGGTTGATTCCACCGATGCACATAATGTCTAACTTCGCCCAATAGAACGGAATTAAGAATCGATGAGTGAATATAAAGATACCCTGAACTTACCTGCAACAGGGTTTCCAATGCGTGGCGATCTGGCTAAACGTGAGCCAGAAATGCTAAAACGTTGGTATAAAGAAGATCTATACGGAGCAATCCGTCAAGCTAAAAAAGGCAAAAAATCATTCGTACTGCACGATGGCCCTCCTTATGCCAATGGGGATATCCACATTGGTCACGCACTCAATAAGATTCTTAAAGACATTATCATTAAATCCAAAACGCTATCAGGTTTTGATGCCCCTTATATTCCCGGTTGGGATTGTCATGGTTTACCGATTGAATTGATGGTTGAGAAAAAAGTCGGCAAACCGGGTCAAAAAGTGACTGCGGCGGAGTTTCGTGAAAAGTGCCGTGAGTATGCCGCAGGACAAGTGGAAGGCCAGAAAGAAAGCTTTAAGCGACTCGGTGTTTTGGGCGAGTGGGATAAACCTTATCGCACTATGGATTTTACAACCGAAGCGAACATTATTCGTGCCCTCGGGAAAATCGCTGATAACGGCCACTTACTCAAAGGCTTTAAACCGGTGCACTGGTGTACTGATTGTGGTTCGGCGCTGGCTGAAGCAGAGGTGGAATATAAAAATAAAGTTTCTCCGTCTATTGATGTGCGTTTTAAAGCCGTTGATCCCGAAGCGGTGCTCAGTAAATTTAACTTAGCGCAAGATCATGCTGGACAAGGTGAACTATCCATTGTTATTTGGACCACTACACCTTGGACCTTACCTGCAAACCGTGCCGTTTGCTTGCGTGACGATCTTGAATATGTGTTGATCCAAGTTGAAGGTGAAAAGGCTGAACGCATCATTGTTGCTGCAGAGCTGGCCAAAGAGGTCATGGATCGTGCGGGTATTGAACATTTCCATAATCTTGGTTTTGCGAAAGGTGCCGATCTTGAACTAACTCAATACCAACATCCGTTCTACGATTTTACTGTGCCTGCCATTTTAGGTGATCATGTCACCACAGAATCAGGGACAGGGGTGGTACATACTGCTCCTGGCCATGGTCAAGAAGACTTTGCGGTTGGGCAAAAATATGGTTTGGAAGTCGCTAACCCTGTCGGTTCTAACGGTGTTTATCTGCCCGATACAGAGCTGTTTGCCGGTCAGCATGTATTCAAAGCTAATGATGCTGTGGTTGAGGTTCTAAAAGAACGAGGCGCGCTGTTACATCACCATGCTTATGAGCATAGTTATCCACACTGCTGGCGTCATAAAACCCCTATCATCTTCCGGGCTACTCCGCAGTGGTTTGTGTCGATGGATCAAGCCGGATTACGTGAACAAGCGCTCAGTGAAATTAAAGGCGTGAAATGGATGCCGGACTGGGGTCAAAGCCGAATTGAAGGTATGGTTGAAGGTCGTCCTGAGTGGTGTATTTCCCGTCAACGGACATGGGGCGTACCGATTGCACTATTTGTTCATAAAGAGACAGCCGAGCTGCATCCAGAGTCACCAGCACTGATTGAAAAAGTCGCGCAGTTGGTTGAACAAAAAGGCATTCAAGCATGGTGGGATCTCGATACAACAGAGATCTTAGGTAGCGATGCTGAGCAATACGAAAAAGTGCTCGATACGCTAGATGTTTGGTTTGATTCCGGCGTCACTCACTATGCGGTTGTAGACAATCGATCAGAATTTCACGGTGCTCAAGCCGATATGTATTTAGAAGGCTCTGATCAACATCGTGGCTGGTTCCAATCTTCGCTGATTTCATCGGTCGCCATGAAAGGTAAAGCACCTTATAAAGAGGTCTTGACTCACGGTTTTGTGGTGGATGGACAAGGACGAAAAATGTCGAAGTCGATTGGCAACGTGGTTGCGCCGAAAGATGTGACCAATAAATTAGGTGCCGATATTTTACGTTTGTGGGTTGCTTCAACCGATTATACCGGCGAAGTGGCCGTTTCCGACGAAATTTTAAAACGCAGTGCGGACGCCTATCGTCGTATTCGTAATACCGCTCGTTTCTTCTTAGCGAACTTGAATGGATTTAACCCAGCGACAGATATGGTACCCGCTGAACAAATGGTGGCTTTGGATCGTTGGGCGGTTGCAAGGGCTTTAGCTGCGCAACAGGAAATTATTAAAGCGTATGAAGAATACAACACTCACGCGGTAGTTCAGCGCTTGATGCACTTTTGTTCTATTGAAATGGGTTCTTTCTATCTCGATGTGATCAAAGACCGTCAATATACTGCGAAGCGTGGGGGGCATGCACAACGTAGTTGTCAAACCGCACTTTATTATATTGTTGAAGCGTTAGTGCGTTGGATGGCACCGATCATGTCATTTACCGCCGATGAAATTTGGAACGCAATGCCACAGTTACAAGCGAATGGTGAAAAACGCAGCTCATTTGTTTTTGTCAGCGAGTGGTATCAAGACTTGTTTGCTTTAGATGAAAATGAACCGCTCTGCAGTGCATTTTGGAGTGATATCCAAGACGTCCGTGGTGCAGTGAATAAATTGTTGGAAAATGCCCGTAGTGAAAAAATCATTGGTGGTTCGCTACAAGCAGAAGTGACTCTCTTTGCCAAGCCTTCATTAGCGGAAAAACTCAATAAACTCCAGGACGAGTTACGGTTTGTGCTGTTGACCTCTAAAGCCACAGTAAAAGCACTAGAAGAGCAGACTGATGCGGCCCAAGCGACTGAGATTGATGGCTTGTTCGTACAAGTGAGCAAAATCGACGCTGAGAAGTGTGAACGTTGCTGGCACTATACTGCTGATGTAGGCACAATTTCAGGCCATGAAACCATTTGTGGTCGCTGTGTGTCTAACGTGGAAGGTGAAGGCGAGCAGCGTCAGTTTGCTTAATTTCAAGGCGAGAGTATGACTCAAAAAGCATTTTCATTAAAACAATCAGGAGTGCGTTGGCTATGGCTAGCGCTGCTCATTTTCTTGGCAGACATTGGCATTAAACTGCTAGTCATGAAGGAAATGGGCTATGGGTGGGCTAACCGAATTGAAGTTCTCCCGTTCTTTAATTTGCTTTACGTTCACAACTACGGTGCCGCGTTTAGTTTTTTGAGTGATCAAGCCGGTTGGCAGCGTTGGTTCTTTAGCGGCATCGCGGTGATCGTGGTAGGATTATTAGCCTATTGGATGCGCCGTTTACCTGCCACAGAAAAATGGAACAATATTGCTTATGCGTTGATCATTGGTGGCGCAGTGGGCAATGTGTTTGACCGAGTGGTACACGGTTTTGTGGTCGATTATCTCGATTTCTATTGGGGAACTTACCATTGGCCTGCTTTTAATTTAGCCGATAGTACCATCTGCCTTGGTGCGGCCATGATTGTATTGGATAGCTTTCGTGGTAAAAAGCATTAAGTTTGCTGAATATTAATCGAATAACCTTAAGCGTCGTCCGTTGATTCGGTCGGCGCTTTTTGTTAGAAAGGCGTTGTATAATAAATAAAATAGACAAGCGATTCAGTCTTTGTCTCCTTTTTGTGAAGGAAGCCTAACGTGACAACCATTACCCATAACTCAGCAGTCACTCTGCATTTTTCCATTAAATTGAAAAACGGCTCTGTAGCCGATAGTACCCATAATATAGGTAAGCCAGCAAAACTTATCATCGGCGATGGTAGTTTAAGCGATAACTTTGAACACTGTTTGTTAGGAATGAAAGCGGGGGAGCAGAAAGCAATAGCCTTGTCTGCACCAGATGCTTTTGGTTTGCCCAATCCTGATCTTATCCACTATATGGACAGAGCAAAATTTGTCGGTGATAACGAGGTGGATGTTGGCACGATAATGGCTTTTAGTGGCCCAGATGGTGTGGAAATTCCTGGCATCATTACTGAGATAGCAGGCGACTCTGTCACGGTTGACTTTAACCATCCACTGGCTGGACAAGATGTGATATTTGATGTCGATATTATCTCGGTCGATTAGTGTTCTTCCCTTAATTAGATTTTTTAACTCATGAGCAATAACATGAAAATATTGTTAGCGAATCCTCGTGGCTTTTGTGCCGGAGTTGATCGCGCCATCAGCATCGTCGAACGAGCATTAGAGCTATACCAGCCGCCAATTTATGTACGCCATGAAGTGGTGCATAACCGTTTTGTTGTTGAAGGCTTAAAACAGCGGGGAGCGGTGTTTGTTGAGGAATTAAATGAAGTTCCTGATGATAACATTGTTATTTTTTCTGCCCATGGTGTTTCTCAACAGGTGCGCCAAGAAGCCAAAGAACGGGCATTAACGGTTTTTGATGCGACTTGTCCTTTAGTCACCAAAGTTCACATGGAAGTCTCTCGTGCCAGTCGTCGTCACATGGAAGTTGTATTGATTGGCCATGCAGGACATCCGGAAGTTGAAGGGACGATGGGGCAATATGCGAGTGACCAAGGGGGAATGTATCTGGTCGAAAAACCCGATGATGTTCTTGAACTGCTCACAAAAGTTAAAGATCCGACTCATCTACACTATGTTAGCCAGACGACGTTATCTGTCGATGAAACGGCGGAAGTGATTGATAAATTACGTGAAGTTTTTCCAGAGATTCAAGGGCCGCGTAAAGATGATATTTGCTATGCGACGCAGAATCGTCAGGATGCGGTTCGAATGCTTGCTCAACAAGTTGATATGATGATCGTTGTCGGCTCGAAAAACTCATCGAATTCAACCCGACTAAAAGAATTAGCAGAAAAACTCGGTACTCCAAGCTATCTGACGGACTGTCCAGAAGATATTCAGCCACAGTGGTTTAATGGCATTAGCACGGTCGGCGTGACAGCGGGAGCTTCTGCACCGGAGGCATTAGTCGATCAAATTCTTGATCGTATTCGACAATTAGGGGCGACACAAATTGAAGAAGTACTTGGTCGTGAAGAAAATATGTTTTTTGAAGTACCTAAAGAACTGCAAATTAAACAGATCAGTTAATTTACAACGGCCGTTGTACTGAAAAATCAAGTGAGAGCGACAGGCCTGCCCTCGAAGTATTGTGGAAAACCCCTCCGGCTATACCCGAGGGGTTTTGAGTATCAAAAAGGTCAATTAAGCGGTTTTAATCGTTTTTTTCTCAACTTCTTGTTGCTCAGCAAGATCAATTTCCCCTTTACCTTTCGAGATTCGTATGACATAGAACATAATCATCAGTGAGGATGTTATCCCTAAAATGGTTGACAACTGCATGGGTAAACCAAAACCAAGGGCATGATTGCTGAGGATGAAAGTGATACAAACCGTGGTCATAAATAGTGCTGGAACTGTGGTAATCCAGTGTAGTTTATTATGACGGAGTAGATACGCTGAGGCAGTCCAGAGCATCATGACGGCAGTTGCTTGGTTAGCAAAGCCGAAGTAGCGCCAAATAATACCGAAGTCGACTTGAGTTAATACGGCACCTAGTATGAAAAGAGGCAGTGCCATCATGAGTCGATTACGTAATGATTTTTGCTCCATATTAAAATACTCAGCTAAAATTAATCGGCTAGAGCGAAAGGCTGTATCGCCAGAAGTGATAGGCAAAATGACCACGCCAAGGAAGGCAAGAATACCGCCAAACACCCCCAACAAACCAAATGAAGCACCATAGACGACATTACCTGGCCCTCCATTGGCGACCGCATCAGAAAGTGAGTCTAATGAACCAAAAAACGATAGTGCGACGGTACACCAAATTAATGCAATAATACCTTCACCAATCATTGCACCATAAAACACAAAGCGTCCATTTTTCTCATTTTCCATACAGCGAGCCATTAATGGTGATTGCGTAGCGTGGAAGCCAGAAATGGCACCGCAAGCAATGGTAATGAACAGCGCTGGCCATAATGGCATATCATTGGGGTTAAGATTGGCAAACATATCACTGACTTCAAATCCCCCAAGTACTTGATGCTCACTAGAAAAAGCAATGGCAGTCATCAATCCAACGGACATAAAAATCAACAATGCCCCAAATAGCGGATAAAAACGACCAATGATTTTATCGACAGGCACAATGGTGGCAATAATGTAATAAGCAAAGATAAGAACAACCATGCTGGTCATGCTAACGGTAAAGTCTGTTTGTGAATTAATTAGATTAGTAATCATTCCAGCAGGAGCTGAAACAAAGACCACGCCGACTAATAGCAACAAGACAATAGCAAAAATGTTCATAAAATGTTTCGCGCCATTGCCTAAGTAGCGACCGGTAATACTCGGTACAGAAGCACCGCCATTACGTACTGACAGCATGCCCGAGAAATAGTCATGCGTTGCTCCGGCAAAAATACAGCCGACGACAATCCACAACATAGCGGCAGGGCCATACAATGCCCCCATAATTGGCCCAAAGATTGGGCCAACGCCAGCGATATTCAGCAGTTGTACAAGGTAAACTTTAGGGGTCGACATGGCGACATAGTCAACGCCATCGGCTTTACTATGAGCGGGTGTTTGGCGTTGTTCATTAATACCAAAAATCTTCTCTACCACGGTGCCATAGAGAAAGTATCCACCAATTAAGGCTGCAACACAGGTTAGAAACCACAACATGATCAGTATCCTTTATATTTGTATGATGCGTAGGGGCTTATCGTTCAATTGAGCGTGATATCCTTGTAACTTAAAGGGCTAACGGTTTGACTACGTCAGTTTATTCCGTGCGTATCGTGTACCGATGCTTATCGGCTGACTTACTTTCCGCGAATCTGCCACTCCAAGTTATTTGGGTATATACTCAAAGCGCTAACGTTTTTTTAATGGATTAAAGTGTCTTTAACGGCGCTGATAATAAATGATTTATCGCAGAGGCTCATGCCTTACTCTGGCGAGTGGTCGTATAAAAAATTAAGAGGCATTTAAGTTTGCTGAGTGGTTTTTAATAAAACGTTAATATTGTTATTTTGGATATTCTATCAAGTAAAAGGTTAATAATGAGTAGAGTAATCGTGGTTGGCATCGTTTTAGGGTTAATGGGCTGTGTGGCTAGCGAAAATGATTTGGCCGAGCAGGGTAACTGGCATCAAATTGGTTACAATGATGGGGTTGCTGGTAATACGCCTCGTTCTTATCAAGCGTTGTCTGAGGTAGGGCCGGTTAAGCATAATGATTATGAAAAAGGTTATCTTGAAGGAATTACTGAGTATTGTAATCCTAACTTCGCTTATCAAATGGGAGTCAATGGGCAATATTATGAAGGGGTGTGTGAAGGCACGGAACAAGCTCAAAAATTTAGAATGGAATGGCAACGTGGTTGGAATGAGTATAATCGTTGATGCCGATCAGCATTATTGTTTCACCTTCACCGGCATTGATGAGGTTTGATGAAGATAGAACGAGAGTATGGTGATAGCAGTATCATGCTGCCACTTTATTAGCTGACCACCTCATTTTGCTGGGTAAATGACCCCTAAAGACGCGAGCTGTTTCGCCCCAGTCACTTCAGGTAAGTTGCTGGGTAAACCATGAACTCTTCGCTGCGCTAACCAAGCAAAAGCCATTGCTTCCATATAGTCACCATTGACGCCTTTACTGTCAGTCGAAGCCACATGCCATGTTGGGAGGTGAGTTTGCAAACAATCCATCAAGAGGCCATTTTGAGCGCCTCCGCCACACACCAATAGTTGTGGTGTCGAGCCTTGAGCATAACGGCTAACCTCATCGGTAATGGTCTGTACGGTCAATTCACATAATGTCCGCTGTACATCGGGGGCACTCAATGAATGATTGGCCAGATGAACCTCCAACCACGGTAAGTTAAAATATTCTCGCCCAGTACTTTTTGGTGCTGGGCGAAGGAAGTAAGGATCTTGCTTTAATGCGTGCAGTAAAGAGAGATTAAGATGTCCTTGGCGTGCCCAAGCACCATTTTTATCATAAGGCTGGTGTCTATGTCGCTGGCACCAAGCATCCATCAGTGTATTTCCAGGTCCGGTATCGTAACCTAAGACGTTTTTATCGGGGAATAAAACCGAGATATTGGCAATCCCTCCAATATTGAGCACTACAATGGTTGACTCTGTGACATTAAATACCGTGCGATGAAAAGCAGGCACTAACGGAGCCCCTTGACCGCCTAAGGCCATATCTTTACGACGAAAATCAGCAATAGTGGTGATTCCGGTTCGAGCGGCCACAATATTGGCATCTCCTAATTGCAGGGTAAAAGGAGACTCTCCATCGGGCTGGTGAAACACGGTCTGGCCATGATTTCCGATCGCGGTGATCTGTTCTGCGCGATAACCGCTTTTTAGCAATAATTGCTCGACAGCATCGGCATAGAGGTGGCCGAGGTGATGATCTAACTGTCCAATTTCTGGTAGATGGGTCGCTTGACCGAGGCAAATATTAAGTAACCGCTGTTTGATCTTCTCTGGCATAGCGAGACAATCGTGTGCCAGTAATTCGATATGATGTTCGCTTAACGCCACCAAGGCAGTATCAATGCCATCCAGACTAGTTCCAGACATAATGCCAATATAGAGTTCACGTTCAGTCATGCTTTTATCCCATGCATCTTGGGTGGGTTAGGTGATGAAACGTTATTGTAATGGAAAAACAAACTGAATAACTTCATCGGCTGTGATAATTTTTACTTTCACCTCTTTACTATTTAATAAGGGACAAATATGGGACCGTTATGGCTTGATGTCGAAGGCTGTGAATTAACCGCTGAAGATCGTGAAATTTTGGCACACCCAACCGTTGGTGGTGTGATTTTATTTGCTAGAAACTATCACGATAATTCGCAGTTGTTGGCGTTGAATAAAGCGATTCGTCAAGCGGCAAAACGTCCGATTTTGATTGGCGTAGATCAGGAAGGGGGAAGGGTTCAGCGTTTTCGTGATGGTTTTAGCCTAATTCCGGCTGCGCAATATTATGCTCAATGTCAAAATGGAGAAGCCTTAGCAGAACTCGGTGGATGGCTAATGGCTGCTGAGCTGATTGCCCATGATATTGATCTTAGTTTTGCCCCTGTGTTGGATAAGGGATTTGACTGCCGAGCTATTGGTAGTCGCGCATTCGGTCAAGATATTCAAACGGTACTTACCTATAGCCGTGCTTATATGCATGGGATGAAATCGGTGGGTATGGCCACAACCGGTAAGCATTTTCCTGGACATGGTGCGGTGCTGGCCGACTCTCATCTAGAAACGCCTTATGATCAACGTGATTCGATTGATGACGATATGGCTATTTTTAAAGCGCAAATTGATGAGGGAATATTGGATGCTATCATGCCAGCCCATGTGATTTATCCTTATTATGATTCGCAGCCTGCTAGTGGTTCCGCCTATTGGTTAAAGCAGAAATTACGTCAGGAATTAGGCTTTAAAGGGATTGTTTTTTCTGACGATTTAAGTATGGAAGGCGCTGCGATGATGGGGGGGGCCGCACAAAGAGCGCAGCAGGCGTTAGCCGCTGGATGCGATATGATTTTAATGTGCAATAAACGTGAGTCTGCTGTGACAGTGTTAGATAACCTACCTATCACAGAGGTAGCACAAGCGCATACTCTTCTTAAAAAACAATCATTTAGCTACAGAGAGTTACAATCACTAACCAAATGGCAACAAGCCAGAGTCACCATGCAGCGTCTTGTTGAGCAATATGTTTAAATTAAGGCGTGTTAGCGCCTTTATTCAGGAGTAAAAGCCCAGTTTTTCTTTTAACTCTTTTAAATAGCGTCGGCTCACGGGCACTGAGTGTTCACTTGAAGTGATAATTTCAGCTAATCCATTTTCCAATAATTTGATCTCCTTGAGCGCTTTTAGGTTGATCAGATATTGACGATGACAGCGAAGTAATGGCGTTTTTTCTTCCAAGATCTTGAGTGTTAACTGACTGGTTGCTCGTTGCTGAGCAGTTTGAACATGTACTCCGCAGAGATCACTAAAGGCAAATTCTACCGCCTGAGTTGGAATGATCATGATTCGATTAAGGCCAATGCAAGGGATATGATCAAGCTGGTGAGGTGCTAATAACGTGTAATCTTGTGTTTTAGTCAGATTACGCTGTAAGCGTTGGATGGTTTTATTCAAGCGAGCGGGATCGACGGGCTTTAGTAAGTAATCAAAAGCATTCTCTTCAAAAGCTTGTAATGCGTATTGATCATAAGCAGTGACAAATACCACTTTGGGCATAGTGTCAGGATCGAGCATACCGAGCAGCTCAATACCCGTAATCTGTGGCATTTGTATATCAAGGAACACGACATCGGGTTTGAGTTGATGAATTTTTTTTAGTCCTTCAATCGCATTGTTAGCTTCACCAATGACTTTTATCTTGCCACTTTCGTCTAATAATTCTACGAGTTCTTCACGAGCAAAGCGTTCGTCATCAATGACTAATGCAGAGAGCATACTCATATTTTAGTAACTTCCTTTGTGTGGGATGAGAAAGCTCATCCGAGTATATTGGTTGGGTTCAACAGCCACGTTAAGTGATGACGCATTACCAAATTTATAGGTTAAGCGTTTAGCCACAATTTGCATTCCAAGGCCATCATGATCTTGTTTTGGCGTTTGATAGCTTCCGGCATTATCTTCCACAACAATGCGATCGCCCCCTTCTTCTGGTTGGCTATAGATGCGTATTTTTCCTCCTTCAAATAGGTTTGAGGTCCCGTGTTTGATTGCATTTTCAACCAAAGGTTGCAGAGTAAAGCTGGGAACGTTGCGTTCGAGCAGTTTTGCATGGATGTCAATTTCCACGTCAAGGCGATCACTAAAACGTGCTTTTTCAATGGTTAGATAAGCATTCACATGGGCTAGTTCTTCTTTTAAAGTAACCGTTCCAATATTCTGCTTTAAGTTACTGCGGAAAAATTGTGAGAGATGTTGAATAAGTTCTCGCGCTTTGGTTGGATCCCGACGGATCACGGCGTTTATCGTATTTAATGCATTAAATAGAAAATGCGGGTTTACTTGGGCTTGAAGTAGCTTGATCTCTGCGCGCGATAAGAGGATCTGCTTTTCTTGATATTCGCCATAAAGAATTTGACTAGAAAGAAGTTGGGCAATCCCTTGTGCCATTGACATATTAATGGTTGAAAACAGTTTACGCTTAGGTTCGTATAATTTAATCGTACCAATGACTCGATCGCCAGCTCGGAGTGGAATTATGAGCGCTGATCCCAGTTTACAAGTGGCGGACAACGAACATTGATAAGGGTGCTCTTTACCATCAAGGTAAATAATATCATTCCGCATGATGGCATCGAGCGTACTTTGCGAGGAGATTGGGGTGTTCGGTTTATGGTGATCATCACCAATGCCGACGAAAGCGAGAATTTTTTCTCTATCGGTAATCGCGACGGCACCAACATTGGTTTGTTCGTAGACAATTCTGGCTATTTTCTCAGCATTATTGGGGTTAAAACCTGCGGCAAGAATCCCAACCGACCGTTCTGCAATATTCAGTGCTCTGCGCGAGAAGGTAGCAGAATATTCTTCAAAAATGGTTTTTTTATCTTGTAGGATACTCATAAACAGAGCAGCACCTAAAGAGTTAGCGATGATCATCGGAATCGCAATCGCCGAGACTAGTGCGTAGGCTTCAGCGAATGGCTTGGCTATTAATAAAATTAATAGCATTTGCACCAGTTCGGCAATCAACGTAATCGTAAAGACTGCACGGGTATTGAACAGTTGTTGGCGCTTTCCCTTTTTAATCATGTATAAATGAAATAACCCACCAATTAAACCTTCAGCGGTTGTTGAAACGGCACAAGCAAGATCAGTAAAACCACCGAGGGTATAGCGATGCATTCCGCCGGTAAACCCGACAGCAAAGCCAACCACTGGCCCACCAAATACACCTCCCATAACCGCGCCAATTGCTCGTGTATTGGCAATCGCATCATTGATTTGTAAACCTAAATAGGTGCCTAAAATACAAAATAAGGAAAATAATACATAGACGCTCAATTTATGTGATAAATGGCTGGATATATTGAGGATAGGGAGAAATAACGGGGTTTTACTCAGCATATAAGCCAATACAAAGTAAACACACATTTGTTGTAGTAGAGAAAGGACCAATTCCATAAACAGCCTAATTTATCTATCACAGAGAAAATGCCTTATTCTAAGTAAGTTTTGCTGAATAAAACATGTTTGTTTATACCCTTTCTATTTGAATCTGCAGGGATGTTAACTACAGCCGTTCACTCCAATCACATAGTTAGCCGATACTCATGGCGATGATGAGAGCCATCCGTGGCGCTCACCAAAGGCCAGCCGACGGCTGTTCAAATTTGTTCCAGACAAATTTGTCACTCATTTGCCGCCGACCTGCAACGCCAAGTTGTTTGGGTATAGGGGATAACAACGACAAATACCAAATGTATAATAATATTTACACTTAATGTTTTTTTAAATTTACACTTGCATTAGAAATAAAGCCTGTTAAGTTAATACCTATTCAAATTTAACCATCAAAGATAGAATGGTGTAAACAATATATTACAGGTGTGGTATGAAAAAAAGTGACTTGAGTGATATTAATATTATTGATGAACAGGTTTTAATAACACCTGACGCATTAAAAGAAAAATTACCACTGAGTGATAAGGCTCGTCAGTTTATTCGTCAATCTCGGCAAACGATTGCGGATATCATTCATAAACGCGATCATCGTTTACTGATTGTGTGCGGCCCTTGCTCTATCCATGATATTGAAGCTGCCAAAGAATATGCGACAAAGCTGAAAGCATTATCTGAGCAGTTGAGCGACCAACTGTATATTGTGATGCGTGTCTATTTTGAAAAACCACGTACGACGGTGGGGTGGAAAGGGCTGATTAATGACCCACATTTGAATGGTACCTTTGATATTGAACACGGTTTACATGTAGGGCGTAAGCTATTAGTTGAACTGGCTGAAATGGAGATTCCTTTAGCGACAGAAGCGTTAGATCCGATCAGCCCTCAATACCTAGCAGATACTTTCAGTTGGGCTGCGATTGGGGCTCGAACCACCGAATCACAAACTCACCGTGAAATGGCGAGCGGGCTTTCAATGCCTATTGGTTTTAAAAATGGTACCGATGGTAGTTTATCGACGGCCATTAATGCTATGCAGGCGGCTTCTTCCAGTCATCGTTTTATGGGGATAAATCGAGAAGGTCAAGTGGCATTATTAACCACTCGAGGCAATACCAATGGGCATGTTATTCTCCGTGGGGGTAAGCAGACGAACTATGATTCTGTTTCTGTTGCTGAATGTGAGCAAGAACTGAAGCAAGTCGGTTTAGACGCGGCTTTGATGGTTGATTGTAGCCATGCTAATTCGCGCAAAGATTACCGTCGTCAGCCTCTGGTTGCCGAAGATGTTATTCATCAAATCCGCCAAGGTAATGGTTCCATTATTGGTTTGATGATAGAAAGCCATCTTAATGAAGGGAATCAGTCAGCGGATCTTTCGCCAGAAAAGATGGCTTATGGTGTTTCTATTACTGATGCCTGTATTGATTGGCAAGCCACCGAGGCATTATTACGTCATGCACATCAAGAGTTGGTTCCATTTTTAGAAAACCGCCTCAAAGATTAAATAAGCAAAAGGATTGACTGATGGTTGAAGAATTAAACGTATTACGTGAGCAAATCGATGAGGTTGATAAACAGATGGTTGAGCTATTGGCTCGCCGTTTAGCGTTAGTCGAAAAGGTCGGGGAAGTAAAAAGCCGC
Organism: Vibrio sp. 1-1(7); assembly: GCF_013048485.1. Taxonomy (NCBI): domain Bacteria; kingdom Pseudomonadati; phylum Pseudomonadota; class Gammaproteobacteria; order Vibrionales; family Vibrionaceae; genus Vibrio; species Vibrio sp. 1-1(7). Next base: position 206,659 of record NZ_VHSP01000005.1, read on the forward strand.
GATGGCTTACCGATTTATGTGCCTGAACGTGAAGCGTCGATGTTAGCTTCTCGGCGTGAAGAGGCACAACGTAAAGGCATTCCTCCTCAGTTAATTGAAGATATTTTGCGTCGCACGATGCGTGAATCATATGCTAGTGAAAAAGATTCCGGTTTTAAGTGTCTTAACCCTCAATTACGTTCGGTGGTGATTGTCGGCGGTAACGGACAACTGGGCCGCTTATTTTCCCGAATGTTCCGTCTGTCTGGTTATCAAGTGAAAGTTTTGGGCAGCCAAGATTGGGCGCAGGCAGATGAACTCTTGCATAATGCAGGGTTGGTCGTGGTGACGGTGCCTATCCATTTGACCGTTGACGTGATTGATAAACTGACTCAGTTACCGAGTGATTGTATCTTATGTGATCTAACTTCGATTAAACAAAAGCCGCTTGCAGCGATGTTAAAAGCGCATCAAGGCCCTGTTGTGGGTTTACACCCGATGTTTGGGCCTGATGTACCAAGCCTTGCTAAGCAAGTCATTGTGTATTGTGATGGTCGTGGAGCATCACAGTATCAATGGTTATTGGATCAGTTTACCATCTGGGGAGCGAGTTTATGTCAAATAGATGCCGATGAGCACGATCATGGCATGACACTGATTCAAGCGCTACGCCATTTCACTTCTTTTGTGTATGGTTTTCATCTTTCAAAGGTCAACCCGAATCTTGAACAATTATTAACATTGAGCTCCCCGATTTATCGATTAGAGTTAGCGATGGTTGGACGTTTATTTGCTCAAGATCCCAATCTATATGGCGATATTATTCTCTCGTCGCAAGAGAATGTAGAGATGATTCAGCGTTTTCAGCACAGTTTTTCGCAAGCGGTAAGCTTAATTGAACAGCAAGATAAACAAGGTTTTATTAAACAATTTGAGCAAGTTAGTCAGTGGTTTGGCAAATACTCTCAACAGTTTATGGTTGAGAGCCAAAATTTACTCAAACAAGCGAACGATGCGATACAGCGAAGTTAGTGAGCCCACCACCTAGCCGTGAGTTTAATGTTGATTAGTCATGATGATGTGGCGTCATCTTCGATATCAATCAAATGTTCAATATCGCGTGAGAGAAGTTCGCTATCACCGAGGTTGAGTTCAACAATACGTTTTAAATGTGCGATGCTTTCAATATCAATATGGCTAATTTTAAGGTGGAGAATACGCTCATTTGTTCTGACTAACATGGCGGTCATATTGAGCGTGATTTCACTATCAGGTAAGGTAAATTCGACATCTAATGGCTGAGATGGATCCAAGCTTGGTGCATCAATTGCCCACAACAGGAGCCCATGCAAAGAGAGATCTTGAATACAGGTTGTGAGTTGAATTTGGCCTTGACGCAGTGTCGCGGGGGCTTGATAGAGAATACGAACAAATCGGCGTCGCTCTGTCATAATATTCACCGTGTTAGAGGATCATAGCCTAAGCATAGCAGATTTGCTGCTGAGGCAATCAAACATCATTGGCAAAACCAAACGAGAACATGGCAAAATCAAGCGAGAACCCAAAATAACTCAGGCCGCAATAGCGGCCTGAAGTTGATCACTTAGTGATGCGTTTATATTTAATTCGATGCGGTTCTGCGGCTTGTGCTCCCAGTGTTTGCTTGAGCCAATCCATGTATTCGGTGTAGTTTCCTTCATAGAAGTTCACTTTGCCTTCATCACGATAATCAAGGATATGGGTTGCGATACGATCGAGGAACCAACGGTCATGGGAAATGACCATGGCGCAACCGGGGAACTCAAGTAGGGCTTCTTCTAGAGCTCGTAATGTTTCCACATCAAGGTCGTTGGTGGGTTCATCGAGCAGTAGGACGTTGCCACCTGCTTTCAGAAGCTTGGCCAAGTGAACTCGATTGCGCTCACCACCAGAGAGTTCGCCAATCACTTTTTGTTGATCGACGCCTTTAAAATTAAAGCGGGAACAATAAGCACGAGCAGGGATTTCAAAGTTATTGATACGGATAATATCCGCACCTTCAGAAATTTCTTGGAAGACGGTATTTTTATCGTTCATGCTATCGCGGAACTGATCAACCGAGGCCAGTTTTACAGTATCCCCCAGTTCAATGCTGCCAGAATCTGGCTGCTCGACACCGCTAAGCATTTTAAATAGCGTCGATTTGCCCGCACCATTCGCGCCGATAATACCAACAATGGCTCCTTTAGGAATACTAAAGGAAAGATTATCGATCAAGATACGATCGCCAAAGGATTTGGTCAAGTTTTTCACGTCAATGACCTTGTCTCCCAAACGCTCACCGGGTGGGATAAACAGTTCATTGGTTTCATTACGTTTTTGATGGTCGGTACTTTGTAGCTCTTCGAAGCGAGCCATACGAGCTTTAGATTTAGCTTGACGGCCTTTAGGGTTTTGGCGAACCCATTCCAATTCTTTTTCAATGGTTTTTTGGCGTGCTTTCTCTTGTGAAGCTTCTTGTTGTAGGCGAGCGTCTTTTTGTTCCAACCAAGAGGTATAGTTTCCTTGCCATGGAATACCTTCACCACGGTCTAACTCTAAAATCCAACCCGCAGCGTTATCTAAGAAGTAACGGTCGTGAGTAATGGCAACCACAGTACCACTATAATCGACTAAGAAACGTTCCAACCAAGCGACAGATTCAGCATCCAAGTGGTTGGTCGGCTCATCAAGTAATAGCATATCTGGTTTTTCAAGCAACAGACGGCAAATGGCAACACGACGGCGTTCACCACCTGATAATGTCGCTACTTTGGCATCCCACTCCGGTAAACGCAGCGCATCAGCGGCACGTTCAAGTACATTATCTAAATTGTGGCCATCTTTGGCTTGAATTAAAGCTTCTAAATCGCCTTGTTCTTTAGCTAGCGCATCAAAGTCTGCATCGGGTTCTGCATAAGCAGCGTATACCTCATCTAGACGTTTAAGCGCATAAGCGACGTCAGCAACGGCTTCTTCGACCACTTCGCGGACGGTTTTATTTTCATCCAATACTGGCTCTTGAGGCAGGTATCCGACGTTTAATCCCGGTTGTGGACGCGCTTCGCCATCGAAATCTTTATCAATGCCAGCCATGATGCGCAGTAGGGTCGATTTACCTGAACCATTTAAACCGAGTACCCCAATTTTTGCACCGGGAAAAAAGCTCAAAGAAATATCTTTGAGAATTTGACGTTTAGGGGGAACAATTTTGCTCACCCGAGACATGGTATAGACGTATTCAGCCATTGCCGATCATTCCTAATCTTTCAAACAGAACAAAGCCACTATTCTATACTAAAGCGTTTGCTTTTGTTACTAGCCGATATTTTGGTTTGGGGATCTTAAGGCGAAGAGGGATGAAAAAATGGGGGTCATATTTTCATCATCTCTCTTTGCTACTTTAAGAGGTATCGGTGCCGGTAGCCTTGTTTTGTTATCACACTTGTTTTGTTATCACACTTGTCTTGCTATCACAATTGACAACAACTTTACTGCTAGTAACTTTACATTTTATGCAAGAGTCTGCGTAATTAAGGGTGAATGGGATTATTTGCATTAAGGGAATGGAGTACCATGAAGGGCGTTTTTTTTGTTCAACCATCTTATATTTTTTTAGCGATATTGATCGCATGGGGCCTATTTAGCCGTAATGTATTATCCGAAACAATGGATCTGCAAGCTCAGCGAGAGCTATATGATCAAGCGCATCTATGGTTAGATCGTAAAGAGGTGCGCCGTTTTAAAAAAGTGCGCTCTCGCTTGGCTGATTATCCTCTTACCCCGTATCTAGATTATCGAAGTTTCTTAATTGACTTGGGTGAAAAACCACCGATTGTCGTACGCCATTTTATAGATAGTTATAAAGATTTTCCTTTTGCTTACCGCATTAGTGCGCCTTACATTGATGCATTAGCTCGGCAAGATAAATGGCCCGAAATGCTACAGTTCTCTCCTAATGAACCCAAGGGCGAGAGATATCGTTGTCATTACTACACCGCTAAATTGAAAACCGGACGTTATGCACAAGCCTTTAGCGGAGCTGAAACATTATGGAAAAGTGGTGCTAGCGTTTCTGCGGCTTGTGACGAGCTGTTTATAGTGTGGGAGCAGCAAGGTGGTTTAACCGATAGCATGATTGTTGAACGTATGTTGATGGCTTTTGACGGACGTAATCGTTCTTTGATGAGTCATTTGGCGGGGAAATTAACCGGTAAGTCAAAAGAAGCTTACGCACAAGCTTTACTTAAGTTATATGATCATCCTGAAAAGGTCATTGAATTTATCCAGCACAATCAAAATGGTTTCAAGTTAACTCAATCGGTTGAATTGGCATTAGAAAAGCTGGCTCGCCGTGATGTTATTCAAGCGCTTGAGTATTGGCACGCAGTCAATAAGATTTTGAACTGGCCGGATTCACAACAAGCCAGAGTTGCTCAATATATTGCGTTGCGCATGATGGAGGTTGAGAGTGATGAATTTCGCCAGTGGCGAGACTCGGTTATCGAGCAAAGCTCTCATGTTCATCTGATTGAAACACGTATTCGTTTAGCACTGCGTGAACAAGATTGGCTTGGCATCACCCACTGGATAACTCGTTTACCCGAGAGTGAACAAGGAACATTACGTTGGCAATATTGGTTGGCTCGAAGTGAATTAGCGCAAGGGAAAGAGTCGCAGGGCATCGCGCGAATGCACGCATTACTTGGACAACGTAATTTTTATAGTGTTGCTGCCGCTCAATGGGTGAAGCAGTCCATCCAGTATCCGAGTTCGTCACTTGCTTTAGAGCATTCATGGCTCAAACCTTATCAAAAATCGTTAATGCGTATTGATGAGTTAATTCAACGCGACAAGATTGCAGCCGCGAAGAGTGAGTGGAATTTATTATTACAGCATGCCCAGCAAAAAGAGAAAGAAATGTTAGCGGTTTATGCTGCAACTCATGGTTGGCATCATTTAACCGTTAAAGCCTCTATCTCTGCCAGTTTATGGGATAACACTCAACTGCGCTTTCCATTGGCTCACCAATGGTGGTTTAATTTTTATGGAAAAAAACACGGCATCAGTCCGGTAACGTTAATGTCACTAGCTCGACAAGAAAGTGCGATGGATGTTGAAGCGCGTTCTCCTGTGGGGGCCAGAGGAATTATGCAAATTATGCCGTCGACGGCGCGCTATACAGCCAAGAAATATCAGCTTAATTATGAAGACGCAGACGAGCTGTATCAGGTTGGGAAAAATATTGAGATTGGGAGCCATTATTTAAATGGGTTACTTGAGCGCTATGATAACAATCGTATTTTATCTTTTGCAGCCTATAATGCTGGACCAAGTCGTGTGGATCGTTGGCAAGCTCAAACTCAAGGTAAATTAGATGCCTATGCCTTCATTGAAGCGATTCCTTTCCGTGAAACTCGTGGTTATGTACAAAATATTTTGATGTTTGAAACCTACTATCGCAATTTAATGGCCCTTGATGGTGAATTTTTAACGCAGCAAGAGTTAGCAACAAGCTATTGATTCCGGCTGAGTGTACTCTACAATAGATAGCGTGTATCACCCAACGAGTACAAGAATGTCATCACAACCTGAGTACCGTGACTGGCGAGAGTTATTAGCGTTAGTTAAACAAGCAACCACAGATGAGCAGCATGAAATGCTGTTAACCATGTTAATGACTCCGGATGAACGAGAGGCTTTAGTGGCACGAGTCAATATCTTGTGCGAGCTGCTCAAAGGCGAGCTTTCTCAGCGTCAGATTAGCCAACTGTTAGGTGTTGGTGTGGCAACCATTACCCGAGGCTCAAATGAGCTTAAATCTCGCACAGAGCAAGAGCGAGATTCTCTAGCTCAATTATTGTTACCTTCATAACCTGACGGTTTAACAACCGTTTTTCTCGCCTTTTCTTTTGCTGTGCGAAAGGGCGTCAGCTCAATTTTCTTCTTGTGTCTCGGATCTATTTAAGGTTACTGATCTATTTAAGGTTACTAATGGGGAAGAGTTCCGGATTGAGAAAAGGAATTAAGGCGAGTATTAACGCTTGATGATAAACCGAACTACGGGTGAGTTGGTGACCTGTGAGTAAACCAATCGCCCCTCCTTTTTGTTTAATATTCTGCGTAGCAAAAACTTTATCCATCACGTGTCCTAGCTCATTATCGGGCGTGAGCTGCTCTGTGACGATAGGAGGTAGCGGTAAGCTGGCAGAACGAGATTCACCATAACGCTGATTCGATTTAATAATCATCCAGGCGAATGTCATGCCATGATCTACTCCAGCCTCAAGACCAACATAATAATCGGCGTTAGGAGCTATTTTTTCAGCATGGTGTACTCTATTGAGTGCTCCTTGCTTCGTTTCGCCATCGCTCATTGGTTGATCTGCCACACCACTCGCAACAGAAACACCTTGAAAATGAAACTCTTGGTCGGGAAAGACATCATGAAATGCACTTTTTACGGCATTGATTTTTGCTGGATTGAGTGATGCAACGATAATATTTTTCATGCTTGTCTCTGTGTTTATTGATTGGCTAATTTTATTTGGGTCGGTTTGATATTCTCACTCGGGTAACAACCTAACACTTTTAAATGTTTTGTTAATTTGATTAACTCACTAAGGGCTTGTTGCATCTCTTGTGAGTCAAGATGTGCTTGTAAGTCAACATAAAACATCTCTTCCCAAGGGTTACCCATAATCGGACGTGATTCTAACTTGGTCATATTGATACCATAACGTTGTAAAACCAACAGGGTAGAAACTAAAGCTCCAGCTTCTTGTGAGGTTGACATAATTAAGGTCGTTTTAGCAGGGATCTGAGTTGAAACCTCAATCGGTTTTCGCGCAACAATAATAAAACGGGTGTAATTTTCCGTTTGATTGGCAATGTTACCTTGGATGGGGTGTAACCCGTAGAGCTTACCGCTAGCGGCATTGCCAATAGCCGCAACATCTTGACGTTGTAAGTTTTGTACCTTTTTCATGGCATCAGCAGTACTGATACAGCTTTCTAATTTCACACCCTCTAAGCGACTTAAAAATTCACTGCATTGTTGATGTGGCTGGGGATGGGAGTAGAGCACTTTGATGGCTTCTAATTGGATGTCATGCGTTGCGACTAAGCAATGCTCTATCGGCTGGGTGATTTCTCCTACAATATACAATGTAGTGTGTTGTAATAGGTCGTAGACTTCATTGATAGAACCAGAGCTGGTATTTTCAATCGGCAGTACGCCATAGTCAGCGTGGCCCGATTCAACCGTTTTAGTCACCTCTCTAAATTGTTCGCAGTTGAGTTCAATTAATTCGGTATTTTTACGGCTGAAGTATTCACGAGTCGCTAAATGCGAATAAGAGCCTTTAGAGCCTAAAAAAGCGACTCGAGCGAGTGGTTTGCGATTTTCAGGATTCGCTAAGTTTTGCAAGTAAGCTTGTTGCAGTAAAACGGAGTCTTCGATAATAGTGTGGAATAATTTTGTGATGTATTGTGCATCTAATTGGTAATTTTCTTTTCCTGATTGGATAAGTTTGACCAGCAGTTGTTGCTCTCTTTGGGTATCTCGCACGGGTTTCGAGGTTTTTATTTTACTTTTGGCGACGTCAATACTGAGTTGGCGGCGTTCAGAGAGTAGTTGTAGCAGTTGCTCATCAATGGTATTTAAACGTAACCGAATCTCTTCGAGTGAAAGGGCGTTGTCTGTCATCATAAAATCCTTATAAAAAAAGCCTCCATGGGGAGGCTTTCTGTTCGTTTTTGACTTATTTCCGTAAACGAGCGTGCCTCCAAACGTTATTGGAGAAAAAAGAAGTCAAAAAGGAACAGTGGGTTATGTGTCATTTTGATCGTTATTGCTGATGGATTCAAGCCACACAATAAGCAAGCTAGGTAGGAGCGTCAAGCAAAAAAATAGCGCCCAAAGGCGCTATCTCAATAACCGTGCAAATTATTCGGTTTCCTCTTCCATTTCGGGCTTATCTGCTCGTCGTGCTTCAGGTTTATGACGCAGCTTATTCAATTGGCGTTCAAGTTTTTGCTCGACTTCGTTAATCGCAGCATAAAGATCATCGTGAATAGCCGAAGCAACCAGCTGGCCTTTAGGAATCGTTACCGTGGCCTCAAATTTTTTCTGTTTGTTTGGTCGTTCGCTAAAGCTTGCTTGGCACCCAGTAATTTCTACTTGCCATTTCTCTAACTTTTTGAATTTACTCTCAATGTGATTACGGATTGCAGAGGTGATTTCAATGTTTTTACCTGTAATATTCATTTGCATAGTGATTTTTCCTCTGTTACATCCCTTATGGGTTACCTACAGATTAGCGTTTCAATAACAAAATAATGTGATGAATCTCTCTTTTTTATTGGGTGTAAAATGCTTTGAAAATAAACGTGATCTTTAGCAAGGAGTTGGTGTGTGAGGTCGAGAAAAAGCTTGAGGTTTCGATGGAAACGATTAAATTGGTTATTAAGTCTTACTAAAAACTTTCTATTTTTTAGGGTATTGCGTCAGCCTAAAAAAGTTATTGCTCTGCTTTTGTTCATCTTATAATGGTGAACTTTATCACGTTAGTATGTGTCGTCTTTTCGTCAATCGCTCTTCTTGTTGCAAAAAAAGCCAGCCACTTTTTGCGGCTGGCTTTTTGGGTAACTAATTTCTGAGCAATGGCATTGGCTCATTAGGATTAAGCTGGATGAGTTGTTCGGTTCGTGCAACCGCCTCATCTAATCCTAATTGTTGGTAAGCTTTTAATTGAATGGTCAGCGATTTTCGAGCGGCTTGTGTGCCTGGATAAGTTTTTTGTAACTCTTGAGCTCGGTTTATCGCTGCGATCCAAGCTTCACGGCGTAAGTAAAAGTCTGCAGTGGCTAAGTCGTAATCCGCTAACCGATTTTTTAATGCATACATCCGTTGCTGAGCATCCTTAGCATATGGGCTGTTAGGGTAACGTTCTAATAAACGTTTAAAATCAGCAAAGGCAGCTTTAGCCGGCTCAGGATCGCGATCGCTTCGATCAATATTAAATAATTCATGCATGAAATTACGATCTTGGGCCATGTGAGTCAGCCCTCGTATATAAAGTACCCAATCCATTTTTTCATGGGTGGGATTGAGGCGAGTGAAGCGCTCAATCGTTGCTAGCCCAAGGGCAAGATCATCGTTTTTATAATAGGCATAGATTAAATCTAGCTGTACTTGTTCTGAATAAGCACCAAAAGGATAGCGAGAATCCAGTGCTTCGAGCTTATCTATCGCTGTTAACCAGTTTCCACTTTGCAGTGACAGCTGAGCCTCACTATACAGCTCTGCTGGGGGAACATCTGGGACAACTTCTTCTTTACTTGCACAGCCAGTTATGAGTAAAGATAACGCGAGTAAACCCGATAAAGTTTGGTATTTCATCTCTGGATTCGATTCCTTGCAATAAAGCTTCTAAACTTGGAGCAGCGTGCTCCATAAATCGTTTCGTTACTTTCTTTTCAGTAACAGATACAATAAGTACCTATTTTTCCACACTCGTGGCTATTAGTCTCACGGTTTTTAAAAAAGTTCGATATGGCTCAGCAGATTGAATTAACTCAAACAGTAAAAGAAAGCCAGCTTGGTCAGCGCTTAGATCAAGCAGTCGCGGAATTATTTAGCGATTATTCTCGCTCACGGCTGAAAGAATGGCTATTGGACGGGAAAATTACCGTCGATGGTCTTGTTGTCACTAAACCCCGAACGAAAATGATGGGGGGAGAAATTATCACGGTTTTGGCCGAACTAGAAGATGAACAGCGTTGGGAAGCGCAAAATATTCCACTCAATATCGTTTATGAAGATGATGATATTATTGTCATCAATAAGCCTAGAAATTTCGTTGTACATCCTGGGGCTGGAACGCCAGATGGAACCGTATTAAATGCTTTACTTTTTCATTATCCACCCATTGCAGAAGTACCTCGTGCCGGAATTGTGCATCGTTTAGATAAAGATACGACCGGATTAATGGTGGTGGCGAAAACTGTTCCAGCACAAACTCGATTGGTTCGTGAACTACAAAAACGCAATATTACTCGTGAATATGAAGCAATAGCGATCGGTACCATGACCGCTGGTGGAATGATTGACAAACCGATTGGTCGCCACGCCACGAAACGAACGTTAATGGCGGTTACGCCAATGGGTAAGCCAGCCGTTACGCATTATCGTGTTGCTGAGCATTTTCGTGAACACACGCGAATCCGGCTTCGTTTAGAAACAGGGCGCACGCACCAAATTCGTGTTCATATGGCCTATCTCCAGCATCCTTTATTAGGTGATACCGCTTATGGTGGACGTGCACGGATCCCTAAAGGAGCGTCTGAAGAGTTAACCGAGATGATCCGCGATTTTGATCGACAAGCGTTGCATGCGGTGATGCTGAAGTTTGCTCATCCCATTACTGAAGAAGCGTTGGAATTTCATGCACCTGTTCCTGATGATATGGTTAGGATGGCTGATGCTTTGCGTGAAGATGCAAAACTGAATTATTCGCAAGAGTATTAATCATGGATAAGATCATTCCTAACTGGCCAGCACCAAGCAATATTAAAGCCTTTGCTTCTACACGAATCGGTGGATTTTCACCGTCACCGTATCAGGGGTTAAATCTTGGTATGCACGTTGGGGACGATCCTGCTTTAGTTTTACGTAACCGTGAATGGTTGCAGACGATAAGCCAAATGCCTTCAGCACCTATATGGTTAAATCAAACTCACTCAACTAAAATTGTGCAGGTTGAGCGACCAACGAAAGTCATACTCGATGCTGACGGGCTTGTTACGACTTCTCGGCGTGTTGTCTGTTCGGTAATCACAGCGGATTGTTTACCTGTGCTGATCACCAATAGTCAAGGAACGCAAGTTGCTGCGGTTCATGCTGGTTGGCGTGGGCTGGCGGGAGGTATTGTTGAAAACGCTTTGCACACTATTTCAGGCAACCCTCTGGTTTGGCTAGGTCCGGCCATCGGTGCTCAAGCTTTTGAAGTCGGTAATGATGTCAGAGTGGCGTTTTGCGAAAGAGACGCCGATGCAGAGCAAGCGTTTTTACCGACGTCACAACAAGGGAAATGGTTGGCGGATATGGTTCAGTTAGTACGTTTACGACTAGCAAAATTAGGCATTGAGCAAATTTATGCTTGCAACCTGTGCACCTATCAAAATCCCCAGCAATTTTATTCTTATCGCCGTGATGGAATGACCGGTCGTCAAGCTAGCTTTATTTGGATGGAGTAGCCTTATAAAGTTAATGGTATTGGCTTGAAATTTCACCTCTGCGTAACCATCTTTCTATACGTGATTAGTTTATCTCCGATGAGATTAAGAAGGTGGTTATGCGTCTCGATAGATTTACCAGCAAATTCCAAATAGCGATTTCTGATGCTCAGTCGCTTGCACTAGGGCGAGATCATCAGTATATCGAACCTGTACATTTGATGGTGGCATTACTTGATCAAAATGGTAGTCCGATCCGTCCTTTACTTACCATGCTTAGTGTCGATGTTGCTCAATTACGTTCTAAATTGGGTGAACTTCTCGACCGCCTACCTAAGGTGAGTGGCATCGGCGGTGATGTTCAGCTTTCTAATTCGCTAGGTTCGTTATTTAACCTCTGTGATAAAGTGGCGCAAAAACGTCAAGATGCTTATATCTCCTCGGAAATATTCTTACTGGCCGCTTTAGAAGATCGTGGCCCTCTTGGTCAGTTATTAAAAGAGATCGGTTTAACGGAAAAAAAAGTTTCTGAGGCAATTGAAACGATTCGTGGCGGACAGAAAGTGAATGATCCAAATGCGGAAGAGCTACGACAAGCGTTGGAGAAATTTACCATTGATCTTACTGAGCGAGCAGAGCAAGGTAAATTAGACCCTGTCATTGGTCGGGACGATGAAATTCGTCGTACGATTCAAGTGTTACAGCGCCGTACTAAAAATAACCCAGTTATCATTGGGGAGCCTGGTGTGGGTAAAACCGCGATCGTGGAAGGGCTTGCTCAACGCATCATTAATAATGAAGTGCCAGAAGGGCTTCGCGGGCGTCGCGTATTGTCTTTGGATATGGGCGCATTGGTTGCGGGAGCCAAATATCGTGGTGAGTTTGAAGAGCGGCTAAAGTCGGTGTTAAATGAACTTGCCAAAGAAGAAGGTAATGTCATCCTCTTTATTGATGAATTACATACCATGGTTGGTGCCGGTAAAGGTGAAGGTTCAATGGATGCGGGCAATATGCTGAAACCCGCATTAGCTCGTGGTGAATTGCACTGTGTTGGCGCAACGACGCTGGATGAATATCGTCAATATATTGAGAAAGATCCAGCACTAGAGCGCCGCTTTCAAAAGGTTTTGGTCGATGAGCCAACAGTGGAAGATACCGTTGCTATTTTACGTGGCCTAAAAGAACGCTATGAATTGCACCATCACGTTGAAATTACCGATCCGGCGATCGTGGCTGCGGCAACCTTATCACACCGCTATGTCTCTGATCGTCAACTGCCAGATAAAGCCATCGATCTGATTGATGAGGCGGCATCAAGTATCCGTATGCAAATGGACTCCAAGCCAGAAGCATTGGATAAGTTGGAACGTAAAATCATCCAACTTAAGATCGAGCAACAAGCATTAATTAATGAGCATGATGATGCGAGTGAAAAACGGCTAAGTATCCTTAATGATGAACTTAAGGAAAAAGAGCGTGAATATGCGGAATTAGAAGAGATTTGGAATACTGAAAAAGCGGCGCTTTCTGGTACACAACATATCAAATCAGAACTTGAGCAAGCTCGCTTAGATTTAGAAGTTGCCAGACGTGCGGGAGATTTAAGTCGTATGTCAGAGCTGCAGTATGGCCGAATTCCTGAATTAGAGAAGCAGCTTGACTTGGCTACTCAAGCAGAAATGCAAGAGATGACCTTATTGCGTAACAAGGTAACTGATGAAGAAATAGCCGAAGTTCTGTCTAAGCAAACGGGAATTCCAGTTTCTAAAATGCTTGAAGCAGAAAAAGAAAAATTACTGCGTATGGAGGAGGTTCTCCACCAAAGAGTGATTGGGCAAGCCGAAGCGGTGGAAGTGGTCGCAAATGCTATTCGTCGAAGTCGCGCTGGGCTTTCTGATCCTAACCGCCCAATAGGCTCGTTTTTATTCCTAGGCCCAACCGGGGTTGGGAAAACCGAGCTGTGTAAAACGCTAGCTAATTTTTTATTTGATAGTGAAGACGCCATGGTGCGAATTGATATGTCTGAGTTTATGGAGAAACACTCGGTAGCTCGGTTAGTTGGCGCACCTCCAGGTTATGTTGGCTATGAAGAAGGTGGCTATTTAACTGAAGCTGTACGACGTAAACCTTATTCTGTTCTTTTACTTGATGAGGTTGAGAAGGCACATCCTGATGTTTTCAATATCTTATTACAAGTATTAGACGATGGACGTTTAACCGATGGACAGGGAAGAACGGTCGATTTTCGTAATACTGTGGTGATTATGACTTCTAACCTTGGTTCATCAAGAATTCAAGAGCATTTTGCTTCTTTGGATTATCAAGCGATGAAAGAGCAAGTCATGGATGTGGTGAGTAAACACTTCAGGCCTGAATTTTTAAACCGTATCGATGAAAGTGTTGTGTTCCATCCGTTAGGTAAAGAACATATTAAATCGATAGCCCTTATTCAGCTTGAGCGTTTACGTCAACGTTTAGCAGATAAAGATTATGAGTTGAACGTTAATGATGAGGCGTTAAATTTAATTGCTCAGGTTGGGTTTGATCCGGTTTATGGTGCAAGGCCACTTAAACGGGCAATTCAACAAACGGTTGAAAACCCGCTAGCGAAGTCAATCTTAGCGGGGCAGTTTGTACCGGGAACGCCAATTTATTTAGAAGTCAAAGAGGGACACATTACCGCTCATCAGTAATTCGGTTAAAAAAGAGGCTTAGTTGGAGCTAATTAAGTCTCTTTTTATCTCCGGTTTTTATCATCTTTGTTATGGAATTTGGCAGGTTAGCTGTTTTTTTGAGCGTTTAAGCTTAAATTTATAAGAATTGTCGTTTTAGCACTTGCCAAGCTAACCAAACTCCCTATAATGCCGCCTCACTGACACGGCAGACGCCGCAAGGCTTCAGGCAGTGTTAGTTGAGGGAAAGCTTCTAAAAAAGAAAATTTGAAAAAGTGTTTGACTCTTCAAATTAACTCGTTAGAATTCACCTCCGATTTGAAGCTCAATGAGCCTTCCAAGCAACGCTCTTTAACAATTTAAACTAATCAATCTGTGTGGGCACTCGTTGATGATAATCAAAAAGATTTATCAATGAACTGAGTGACCAATTTGATACTTATCTCTTTTAGAGAACGGTATCGAGCACAGTCAATTCAAGTTTTCTAGGAAC
>NZ_VHSP01000006.1:0-138196 GCF_013048485.1 Vibrio sp. 1-1(7)
GCCCACACAGATTGATTGGTTTAAATTGTTAAAGAGCGTTGCTTGGAAGGCTCATTGAGCTTCAAAGCGGAGGTGAATTCTAACGAGTTAATTTGAAGAGTCAAACACTTTTTCAAATTTTCTTTTTAGAAGCTTTCCCTCAACCAACACTGCCTAAAGCCTTGCGGCGTCTGCCGTGTCAGTGAGGGCGCATTATAGGGACTGATTTAGTTATGACAAGCTTTTTTTTCAAACATTTTTTTGTTTGCCTAAAAATAAATCAACCCATTAATTTTTGAATAAAATTCGAACATTTGAGGAGAGTCACAGCAATAGATTGGAAAAAGACCACACATATACGTAATATTCATGTGTCTATTTTGTTAATGTTAGATACGCCTCTTACTTTTATTCTGATAAGTAGTATTTTGATATGAATTCAAAGAAATCATTATTATTAACTCTCACTGCACTGGCTGCGATTGGTGCATTCATTTTTTCTCTATTTACAATTCACTCATCTGTGAGTTTTGTTCTAGGTGTCATGTTTTCGGCTATTATTTTATTACGCCTAAATAATACAGAGCAAAGAGTACTCAGCCCTTCTTCTGTAGAAGATTCATCACAGGCAACAAAAACCTTGTACGTAGGAAATCTGCCATATAAAGCGAATGAATCTCATGTTCGTGAGCTTTTTGCGAAATACGGTGAAGTTTTTGCGGTTCGCCTAATGAAAGATAAACGTACAGGAAAACGCAGAGGGTTCGGATTTGTTGTTATTTCTGCCCCTCAAGCTCAAGCGACTATAGATGCGCTTAATGAGACAGACTATATGCAACGAACACTCAAGGTTCGAATTGCAAATGACCCTAAACACCCTGAAGAGGAAATGGACGAATAGGAGAAAACCCTAGTTCTCTCAACTTTTCATTCAACGCGCCTTCTTGCCAAGGAGGCGCACTTGAAAAGATAGTGTAAGACTGCCCACTTTTTTCTCCTACTCCTAGACCCAGTAAACTTTGAACTCGACGCGCAATAGCCGATCCAGAATCAATCAGCATAACACCCTCTCCGAGTACACTTTGAATTTCATTTTTCATTAGTGGAAAATGTGTGCATCCGAGTACAGCCACATCTATTTTGTCTTTTAATGGACTTAAAATGGTAGCTAATTCGTTTAAATTAAGCGCCTTTCCTCGTAATTTTTCTTCTGCCATATCCACTAAGCGAGTTGAGCCTAATAGCTCAACTGGTTTGCCTTGTGCAAAGTCTCGTATTAACTCGTGAGTATATTGGCGTGTTACTGTCGCCGGCGTGGCGATCAGGCCCACCCCTTGTGATGCCAAAAGCGATGCAGGTTTAATCGCAGGAACAACACCAACAACGGGAATAGATAATTTCTCGCGTAAGGAAGGAAGTACTATAGTGCTCGCCGTATTGCAGGCGATGACCACGAGGTCGACTTGATACTCTTCTACCAGTGCTGCCACCAGCTTATTAACACGAGTGATCAGTACAGCTTGGTCAAGCTCACCATATGGATAAGCTTCGTTGTCTAATAGATACAAGTAATCCACGCATGGCAAAAGCCGGTGGATTTCTTGGAAAACCGATAGCCCTCCCACACCAGAATCAAACACTAGGACTTTTTTATTACTTAATGCTCGCACAAGTCTTACCTGCAAATTAAGGATTTGGCGATCATACTGGTTAGATTTGTTTTGGCAATGTTTTCGCTTGGTATCTTTAATGTCTCAATCGCTCCTCTCTTCACTTCAAGTTTAAAAAGAAAAACCGCCGATGTGGCGGTCTTGTTTGGCTCAATTAGAAGCGGTAGTCTGTCGAGATAAAATACTGACGCCCTGGCGTGGCATAATCTGAGTACATCTCGTAATCTTTATCGAATGCGTTACTGAGCTTCGCATTAATATCCCAATTTGGATTCACAGCGTAAGAAGCGGTAAAGTTCCATAGACTATAGCTCGATAATCTTGTACTGCCATTAAAGCGCTCACCTTGGTAAAGATACTGCGAACCCAACGTCCATTGGTTAAATGTTGCGTAAGCATTCCACTTAGCACCACGCTTAGATCGGTATGCTAATTGGGTCTTCTCTGTACCAGACTTATCGACAGGATCTTTATAATCTAAGTAGAACTCATGAGAGACGATATTCGTGTCGAATTTCACCTCTAGCTCTATACCTTTGATCTGTGCTTTACCGACGTTTTGCATGCCAGCGCCTTTCCAAATCAGCATATTCTCGATTTGGTTGTAGTAACCCGTTACTGTCCAATCAACAATCGATACTAGGCCAGATAACGATAATTCCGTGTTTTCTGATTCTTCCGGTTTTAGATTTGGCATTTCGTAACCTGGATAGTATAAGTCAACAAAGCTCGGGGCACGAAAAGCCGTACCATGGCTTAAGGTTAATTCGTAGCCTTCGTAAACCTTCCAACCAGCAGCAGTTTGCCATGTGGTGTTGTTACCAAACTGATTGTTTTCGTCATTACGTACGCTGAGTTCTAACGTCCATGCATCGTAAACGTATTGGGTAATAGCACTCACACCAAAGTTCGTTCTTGGATTTTTTTGGGGATGATAGTCTTGAGCCGGTCCCCAACTATTTGCCGCAATATAGCCTTTTGCTAACTTCTCGGTACGGTAGTCCAAACCACCGCCAATACTCAATTGCTCGTTAACGCTGTACGAGTTCAACCAAATTGCATTGAACTGTTCAATAGCAACATGATCGCCGGTAGATTTGCTTTGACCTGACTTATGGTCATAGTTGTCTTGTTGACCATAAGCCAATTTTAATTCAGATGAGTAAGCGTCTTTGTTGTATTCTAGCGATAAGTCCGTTCCTACATACTCAACTTCGCCAGTTTTTTTCTCATGGCCACTCCAAATACTGCTGTTGTCGTAATCATACTCATTGTTATAAGCGCTAAGACCTACATAACCCGATAAATAATCAGAGAAGTTTTGTTGATAGCCCAACTTAAAATTTAACGTTTCGAAACCATGTTCATCGCCGTCATTCAATCCCACTTGAGGCTTAACGTTAAAACCATCGGTTTTCTCGTACCCCACGACCCCCTTAAAGTGCTTACCCTCACCCACAGCCTTAGAGACCAAAAACGTGCCCTTTTTATGATTATTTGAGCCATAACCTATAGACACTCGGCTTGAATCGTCATCAATAGTCGCACGAGTAATAATGTTAATTACGCCAGAGATGGCCTCTGAACCGTAGATAGAGGCACGCGCGCCACGAATGTAGTCAATGCGTTCAATAGAATTCATTGGAAATTGGTTAAAATCGATACCCCCCATCATTGCACGTGGCATACGAATACCATCGACTAAAACCAGAACTTGGGATGAACTACCTCCTCGAACGTAGATAGACGCGGATTGACCACGTCCACCGTACTGGGCAACTTCAACACTCGGTAGTGTACGAAATACATCAAACAGGCTATTGACTTGAAGACGTTTAATGTCCTCTTTTGTTATCGTAACGGTTTGTGCAAGAACGGCACCATCAATTTGCTTGAAGCGGTTTGCGGTCACCAAAACCGTTTCATCTGCGGAAACTTCTTGGGCTTGTAAATAAAAAATAGGTGAAAGCAGCGATGCACAGGTGATCGCAAGAAACGTTTTTCTCATTCTATTATCCTAAGTCGCGTAAATTCTACTGAGCAGAGATACCACTGCTAAACTCAGCTGCTGGCAGGTCTTCGGACTTAAGGGCAAAACCTACTAACTCGACTTCCCGCCAAAAGCAGTGTCTTGATTGAGCGTTCGTTCTCTCTTACCGCTGCGCGTCAGTTCTGGATTTCCACCAGATTCCCTTTTCAGACATTTAGCAACCTAGACGGCCAAGTGTCACCAGCTCCATGGATAGTATTTAGCAAAACTCCAATTGTCTAGTATAGAAAGTGAACTATGGGTAATTTAAGCCTGATTTCCCTTCTATTTCGTACAAAACTGGACATGTGTTGTAGATTGAATAAAATCTGCGCTCTTGAAATACATGCACCCATTGAAAGGTAATACCATGGCGACGCTTGACGTAAATCCGGAACACTATTCAGCACAATTGGCTGAGAAAATCACCCGTCTGACGGAAATGTTTCAGCCCTACCAAGTCCCTGAGCTGGAAGTCTTTGAGTCTCCTCAGCAACATTACCGTATGCGTGCAGAATTTCGCGTTTGGCATGAAGGCGACGAAATGTATTACATTATGTTTAACCCCACCACACGGGAAAAGTATCGCGTTGATCAATTTCCCGCCGCCAGTCGGTTAATTAATGATTTGATGCCCTTACTGCTTGATGCAATGAAAAAAAACGACACCTTACGTCGTAAACTATTTCAAGTGGATTTCTTATCCACCCTCAGCGGTGAAGTGTTAGTTTCGCTGCTTTATCACCGTCAGTTAGACGAGGCATGGACCATTGAAGCCAATAAGCTAAAGCAACAATTGAATGATGAAGGGTTCAACCTTAATTTGATCGGTCGCGCTCGCAAAATGAAAATCGTACTCAACCGAGAGTATGTGATAGAAAAACTACACGTCAACGGCCAACCTTACCTGTATCAGCAAGTCGAAAATAGTTTTACTCAGCCCAATGGAAAAGTGGCCGAGAAGATGCTCGAATGGGCTGTTGACTGCACGCAAGACAGCCAAGGGGATTTACTGGAGCTATATTGTGGTAATGGTAATTTTTCTCTTGCGCTTGCACAAAACTTTGACCGCGTTTTAGCGACAGAATTGGCCAAACCATCAGTCGAATCCGCACAATACAATATTGCAGTAAACAAAATAGATAATGTACAAATTATCCGTATGTCAGCTGAAGAGTTTACTCAAGCGATGGAAGGTAAACGTGAATTTAACCGCTTGAAAGATGCAGGGATTGATCTTAAAAGTTACCGCTGTAACACCATTTTTGTCGACCCACCACGTGCCGGAATGGATATAGAGACTTGTAAAATGGTACAAGGCTACGAGCGGATTCTCTACATTTCTTGTAACCCTGAAACGCTAAAAGAGAACCTAGAGATCTTGTCAACGACTCATAACATCACTCGTTTCGCTTTATTTGATCAATTCCCATACACCCACCACATAGAAGCAGGTGTGATGCTAGAGCGCATTAAATAAGGGGTTTAACTGACTTTAGATTCAATAAAAATCTATCTGGGTACGGCGTGGGGTACGGGGGCGGTAAAAATCAAACTTCAAGTTATTCATCACGTCGGTAAACATTCAAATAAAAGAACTGGCCTATAAAGATAAAACCAGCCATAGTCAAAATGATTAATGACTATGGCTGGTTTTTATTTAATCACCACAACCCAAGTAATCATCATTATTTGGGTTGTGGGCATCAGCCCAATCATCCATATCAGCATCGTTATTGGGATTATTGATATCTGACCAGATATCAAGCTCTTCTTGAGACATTTCACTTGGATCTGGCATTTATTTCTTCCCTTGCTGATTAGGGTTTAACTGTTTACCGCGATTACCCTGATTCTGATCGTACTGACGGTTCGTTCCATTAGTACCTTTATTTGCATTTGGGATGTTAGACGCGTTGTCTTTTGGTGTTATTTTCTTAGTCATATTCTGATTTCCTTAATTAAAACTAAACTTATGAATTTGCTTGATTATTCGCTCAAATCCTTGCTTAGTTGTTATCGCTTTAGGGTGTAGTCCATCAGAATTATCCTGCCAAACCAATCGAAGTCCTCTTCCTAGTCTAAACCTGATAAAGGTCGGGAAAGAGCGAACTTTCTTTCCTCCTAGACTATGATAGTAGGCCCCCGATTTAAGTGACCTTTCAATTTCGAAAGCACGCTTAACCTGACAAAGTGGAATATGAGCTCAGAATGTATCAATAAGCTGTTTTGTAGATATCATTCTTGCTCTCCCTGATGAACTGAGAACAGAATGATTGAGTGCACTGCACTCGCAACAGCTAATTTAATAAATCATCCAATAAATTATCGAATTCATTAGCTTCAAGGTACTTTTGGGTTATCAGTGATTGATATTTGGATAAAACAGGATGTTCAGTTTGAAGTGAAGATGCGGCTTCATAAGCCTTTTGAAGATCGCCATTTAAATAATACAACATCATGGTTTCGCCATTAGTCAATATGGCACTTTGAGCTAGCAAAGTTTGCATGACACTCGTGACATTGCCAATTGACAATTGTGGGAGTTCATGGAATGGATTAGGTAAGAGAGTTTCAGACAACGAAGCATCTGATTTCATTATATTAATAAACTGATCCAGCTTTTCAGAATGGATGCCTACGCCAATAATGGATTGTCGACCAACTAAAGTAACGTTTAAAAACTCGGCTGCTTCCATCCGTTTATAACTATCGGTAAAGATAGCCTTGACACGTTTGCTATCAGCAAAAAAACCTTGAAGCAACACTGCATTGTGGAACTTGTTTAGGCTCTCCCGTGCTATGAACAAATGATGTTTGTCCGAACCAATCCCCATGCTTTCTTTATGGACGATAAGAAAACCTTTACTTCTTACAAGAGGATAAACTAGATCTTTAAATGACTTGTGTTCGGACAGTTCAACAGAAAACAACGATCTTATCGCGTCAGGAGGTGACAATCCATCATATTTCACAAGACAACCTTAACAAGTCTCTTTCAGATGGTGGATTCTCCTCAAGAGCGTATCTCGCAATAAATTCCGCTCGCGTAAACCAATCAGATCGACAGCGATACTGACTTTTTGCGTACTGATCTATCACACCCAAACAGTAACCAGCTCTTAAGCTTTCAGATAACGAAGTTGTTTGAGCAGCTAGCAGATGCCTTTTATTCTTGGACGCATATATGTTGACTAACTCAGCGCAACTATCTACCAATGGGAATGGGGGAGATTTAGCTGAAGAGATTGCTGGTACTAATAAGAGACTCAGAGCAATGATAAGAGTATTTTTACGTAACATTCTAAATATCCGATTTTGTTTTTTGGGATTGCTCCTGTGAATTCACATTGTTCTTGGCGATACTATCGTCTCCATTTAAATCTTGAGAGTCAAAAACCATTGTCCTTTTACCCTTGCTGGGTACGGCTATATATAGGCTTAAAAGAATGCCTGAAAATGCAAACATCTGGATATAGTTCTCACCATGGAGGCGTACCAAGTCTAAATGCTTAGTCCCCTCTTGCAAATCAGTCAAAGCAACAACACTGACGACCAACCAAGCGACTAGTACAAATCTACCATACCAGATTAAAGGCATGGACCACATATTCCACCAACGCTCACTAGTTTGACGTGTGTAGATGAAATATCGCCTTAAAAGAACTAAAGCTAAAATGACGAACACGGCCTCGATATCTGAAATGTCGGACAAGCCTTCTTGGTATTCGAAAATATTAATAAGCGCAAGCCATAGGGATATCAGCGCCATCCCTACTAAAGCGATGAACAGACAAACGTTGAGTAGTGTTGCCACTATCCTCCCGACAGCCCAATCCAATTCAAATAACAAGTGGAGCAAACCTTCATGCTTTTTAGATCCATTGATTCCCATTTTTTGTCGCTGTTCTACGTTTGATCTATCCATAAGTCATAGAAAAACCATCAGTTTCTATATTCCATAAGTTTAACAATAACGCACACCAAATGAAAAGTTTTCCATTATTCTGGCTTGCTGATTTTACTAAAATTATAAATATCAAACTTTCTCTAAATAATTTTGTATACCAAGTTCGATCTTTTAGCTGCTCAGCAGAGATAGACCAGCTTAGAATGTACCCGTACAAAACTCAGCCTATCAACTAAATAATTTCCTCTCAATATGAGCGATGGCTAACATTACTTGGATAAAGCTATGTAGCTATAGGAAAAAATTCACTATAAAACAGATTACACCAACTAAGTGTAATGTTTTTGATGGGTTTAAAGAGGATAGATAATGAGCATCAGTTATGAGGACTACTTAGGCGATAGTTTTGACCCCCAAACCGGTGAGTTTGATTCTGAAAAAGCCAAAGAACAAGTCAATGAATCGAAGGACAAATTCAATATAATTCTTATGGGGGCAACTGGCGTCGGAAAAAGTTCTCTTGTAAATGCCTTCTTTGGTGAAGACATAGTCAAAACAGGAGTAGGTAAACCCGTCACGCAACACTTGCAGAAAGTAGAAGTACCCAGTAAAGGTATGACTCTGTGGGACACCAAAGGGATTGAGTCAAAGGATTACAAAGCGACCTTAGAACAGCTTCGGAGCGATCTCCATCAAGCTCTAAAAAATGCAAGTTCTCTAGAAGATCTGCCACATCTCGGATGGCTCTGTATTGATGCCTCCAGCTCTCGAATTGAAGATAGAGATCTAGAACTACTTAGTATTCTGAAAGATAACAACATTCCTGCGGTCGTTGTTTTCACGAAAGTCATAGGGAAAAGTCGGCAACCGTTTATTGATGAAGCCAAAAATTTGATTAACTCTCAATATAAACAATTCGTATCTGATAGGTTTGTAGCAGTAAATTCTGTACCTGAAGAAATAAGTGATGAGTTCATTGTTCCAGTAAAAGGCTTAGATACCTTGCTAGACCTTAGCCTTCAATGCATCCCAGCAGGGAAAAAAACAGCAGCATCTGCCTTAAAAAAGGCACAGCGGGTAAAGAACGAGCTGCGGCGTGACGCTATGATAGACAGCTCAAAGAATAAGGTTCACATAGCGGCAGGAGCATCTGCAACTGTTGGAGCGTCTCCCATTCCTGGCTCTGACGCCCCACTTATTGCTGCGATTCAAAGCAAGTTAATCTATGAGATAAACAGTGAGTTCGAAGTTGATTCAAGCACCTCAACTTCATCAAGCATCATAGTCGGAGTCTTAGGAATAACAACAGTAGCACAAGTAGCCAAGACCACTGTTACGACTATTCTCAAGTTTATCCCTGGAGCTGGCACTATTGCAGGAGGTGTTGTATCAGCCTCAACGGCATTTGCTTTTACTGAAGCAATTGGTCATGCGTACATTAAAGTCATGGAGCACTACTTCGACTTAGATTCAGGAACGGTAAAATTGCCAGACAATACAGATGCTGTACTAGATATCTTTAAAACTTACTTCTCTTACAAAAAATAATTAACTGATACAGCCTGGTACGTGCAGACTAGGCTGTAACACTTCCTACTAGAAAGTTACACAAACTCAGACTTACCATGTCTCAAGCGGATTTTGTTTTTCCCAATGAAACAACGTGTTCTACAACTAACGATTGCAGCTTACAGCCCCATACCTCCAAAACCTTCAACTGCTCATCGATATAATGTAAGCGCCCCATGATCCCACGGGGCGTTTTAGTGTGAAAAGTTCCAAGGAAGAAGTGAGTTGATATCAGGCTCTGGCTTTGCCAGTTCCCTCATACATTTGACCATGTAATCGTAGAGTATCAGTCCGTTCGCTTTCGCCGTCTCGATGATGCTATACAGCAAAGCACTCGCATCCGCACCAAGCGGATTCGTCGAGAATAACCAATTTTTTCTGCCAATAACCAGCGATTTGATTGCGCGTTCCGCTCGGTTGTTGTCGATAGATAAATGCCCATCTTCAACATAGCGTATCAGCTTAGACCACTGACCCAAGGTGTACTTGATGGCTTTACCAAGAGGACTCGATTCGATGATTTTCTGCGTGGTTAACCAGTCATACAAGTCATCCAACATCGGTTTAGCCTGCGCTTGTCTTTCTGCCCAACGCTCTTCGACCGAAGCCAGTTTTAATCGCGATTCCAGTGCATATAGCTTTTGGATTTTGGCTAACGCCACATCCGCTTTACCTGCTTTACCTTTGCCCTGAAGTTTTTTCGCCTCCATGAACTTACGACGTGCGTGAGCGAAGCAACCGACATTGGCCATGTTGGTTAATCCGTCATAAGCCGCGTAGCCATCACTTTGTAGATAGCCTGAGTAATCGCCCAAAAAGTTCACGGGACACGCTCTCGCACGGCTGTTTTGATAGTCGAACAAG
Source organism: Vibrio sp. 1-1(7) (assembly GCF_013048485.1). Classification (NCBI taxonomy): domain Bacteria; kingdom Pseudomonadati; phylum Pseudomonadota; class Gammaproteobacteria; order Vibrionales; family Vibrionaceae; genus Vibrio; species Vibrio sp. 1-1(7). The sequence goes on from NZ_VHSP01000006.1 coordinate 10,022, forward strand.
ACGATATTATATTTTTCATGTCAGGGAGTTTGGCTTCAGGGGAGTCAGCTCCCGAGCAGTACAACCACATATAACATTGCTTGTCTTCCTTAAGTACATTGAGCGGTGTTTCATCGGCCTGAACCACCACTTGTTCGAGTAAGTGAGCCTTCAGTGCCTGATAAAGCGGTTTGAACTTTTCACTCACCTGGATTACCCACCTTGCCATGGTGGTTCTCGATAGCTCGATACCTGACTGGGTAAATAGGGATTCTTGGCGATAAAGTGGCATCGCGTATTGGTATTTGCCAAGGATGATATTGGCCAGCAAGCTTTCTGTGGCGAAGCTTTTAGGGATGATGCTTATCGGTGCGGGTTGTTGGTGAATGTGGCTTTTTTCAGCCTGTTGTTCACACTGACGACAGGCGTATTTAGGACGAACATATTCCAACACTTTCAATACAGCGGGTGTGAACTCCAACTTTTCACTGCGGTCTTCGCCGATTTTATGCAGAGCGTGTTGGCAGCATGAGCACTGCTTGTCGTGCTCATCTAGGTCAAGCTCGATGATTTCACGTGGCAAGTCTTTAGGAAGCGGTTGACGTTTACCACGACGTTTAATGGTCGTCGTTGTGGTGGTGATAACCTCATCTTCCGCTTTCGCCGCTTCACATTCTGCCTCATTAAAGAGGTCACCCTGTGCTTCGTTATATGGCTTTAACGCTTCCGAGCGTTTGGCGAACTGGCGGTCAAGGGCGAGCTTAAACTGCTCAATTAAGGATTGGCGCTCTTGTTGCCATTGCGCTTCCTTCTTTTTTAGCTCATTTTTCTCCGACATCAACGCTTTCACCATAGCTTGAAGCTCGGCGATGTCTTGGCTTTCTGGGTTCATATCGGGCGTCTTTTTCATGGCATTGATTATACTAAAAATACCACGACAAGGCTTGGTATAACTGACTTTTATTGAAGTTAACTCATTGTAAAGTTGTCTATTTTTATCGTTTTATGGCCGATTATCGTGAAGCCAGATAACAGTCTATCTAAGTCAAATTGAGTCAGGGTGTAGACCTGCTTTTTCTCTTGAGTGGGCCATTTGAATTTGGCTTTTTCGAGCCGTTTGTACCACAGGGCAAAGCCCGTTTTATCCCAGTACAACACTTTGACTTTGTCGCGTTGTTTATTGGTAAACAGGAATAGCGCACCTGTACCGAGCGGCAAATCGGTTTCGGCCTCGATAATCGCCGCTAGGCCATTAATGGATTTTCTAAAATCCACGAACTCTCGATACAGGTAAACATTCGGGGCGTTCAACATTCGTTTCATGACCGTGCTCCGATTAACTCTGCCAGATACGAGGCAGGTGTCCCCTGTGGAATGCTGAGTTCAGCGTCATTAATAAATAATGTCATGTTGGCGACGGGGGTTTGAGTGAATTGGTAGCGAGTCGTTTTTTCGATAACTTCTGCTTTAACAAAACCACCGATATTGGTGGTTTTCGTGGTTTGTAACTGCTGGCGTTTGGCATAAAAAGTAGACAGACTTAACCCGTTACGCTCACAGAAGACACGCTGGGATAAATGACTGGATTGGTATTTTTCAAACAGGGTTTGCCATTCTTGGTCGGTACGTCGTTTTGCCATTTCAGATCTCCTTATGATTGGAGATTTGATCGTATAGTGTGCTGAGGTTGATTAGAATACGGTGTTTATGATGCGCTTACGAACAGCATTTAGAAGAGAGATTCTAAGACTAGAAAAAGACAATTATTCACTGAATGAAAAGCTCGAAAATTTCAGCTTGCTAAAGGCGAAATATCGTCAGCAAAGAGACCAATTGGAAGAAATACGTAATAAAGTAGACTCACTTGAAGAGAGAAACTTAATGTTGACGAAAGCGCTCGAACATTTAACCAACTCTCTATAATCTAAGTAACATAGGCTCATAAAACTAGAATTCATGCTGTTCCTCGAACCATTAAGAAGAGTCTGTATCTTCGTTACACATTGGACGAAAAATCAAGCCGATCTCGTCGCTGATAAAGGAACAATATTCTCAACTGTCAAAGCCTGAAGCTTATCGCCCCACGCCTGTAAAACGACTAGTTGCTCATCAAGGTAGTCATGGTGGTTATAAACTCTAAGCATACCCGGTAGCTGGTGGCCGACTATCTTTTCTATTGCCACGATATCCAGCCCCATTTCACTACAACGGCTGATAAAGGTACGACGCAAGTCATGGGGTGAAAAACGCTCTAGATCGGCTGGTAAATTACGTTTGATCAATGCCCGTACTGCCGCAGGCTCTTGGGCTTTATCTACAGTGAGTTGAGGCCAAACAAACTTCCATTTACTTGGGACACTTTCACGCTGCTCTTGCAATAACTCAACAAGATAATCACTGAGCGGTACTTTGCGACTATCCGGACTTTTAGTATGTCGCTCTGCTGAGCTGGCTGGTAGAGTCCAGACCTTGTTTTCCAGATCTAGCTCACCCCAACGCATTTCTAGAACAGCACTGATACGTTGACCACATCCCAGCAAGAAACGTATTAAACGGACGTTAGAAGGGGCTGTGCGCCACTCCCCTAAGCTAGTTAACAATATCTTCAACTCAGAAAAGCTAAGGTTTCGCTTTGTTACTTTAGAGCCCCCTCCAACATCCTTTGCTTTTAGTTGTGGTGCCGGATGAGAATCAAGCATATTAAGAGCTAAGGCATGGTTAATCACTTGATTGATGACTTTATGGCAAGCACCGATAGCACCAGCCATACGCTTACCCTCTTTATCAACCTTCGCATCAAAAACCTTATTAAGATCATATATGCTTAAATCCGCCAGCTTAATATTACCGATAATTGGCTTTATATCTCGATTGTAAATGGTTCTCGACTGATCGCCTCGTAATTGCTTAGAAAGACGCTTCTCATCAAAACTCTCAAATGCATCGTTAAAGGTCTTTGCCTCATCTTGTGCGCGTTTTTCTTTATCCAGTTCAACCTTTGGGTTCTTGTTGTTCTCCAGCAAACTCCGATAGCGGCCAGCTTCTACTCTTGCCTGCTCTAATGTCATCCCCGTTTCCGGTTTCAACTTAACATACCGCCCCATAGTGATTTTTTCGTGTTTTTTGCCGACCTGAAAGCGAAAGATCCAAGTCATTGTACCCGTTGGGCGAACACGAATATTCAATCCTTCAATTTTCTTATCTGGAACTAAGTATTCTTTGCCTTGTGCTTTCAGTGATTGCAACGTGTCGTTGGTGCTAATTCGCTTGGTCATGGTTCAAAAACCTCTGCATTTCTGGGTACGAGAAAAGACGAGTTTTTATTGAACGGCTAAAGATACTTTTGGACAATGAACAATTAAAATTCAAATAAAAACAATAAATTAAAATTCAATCTTGAATTTTAGAATACGTTGCAAAATTCAGAGTTCGATTTAACTACCACATGGAAGTGGGCGTGATGCTAGAGCGTAAAGCGTAAAGACAACCAATAAACAGCAGAAACGAGCCAAATGGCTCGTTTCTTGTTCTGGAAAGATTGACATTATTTCGCTTAAGCTATTCAGTGGCGACGGCCAATAAATCCGAGCTTTTTACCGATCCACAATAAAAGGGCTAAGACAATAAAAAGAGAAAGTAAGTTTGAACCACTATCAGGATATTGAGCCTTAATAAACGCAGAATAGCCAAATGCTCCAACAAAGAAACAGGCCAGACTCACCAACGGGATATCTTCGGCAACAGGATGACGTAAATACTGCTGATAGAGAGCCTGCACCGATAAAACTAAAGCGATCAAGGGAAAGATCGAGAATGTGACTTCACTCATGGTAAGCCAAGATAGTAAGGCATCTCCGGACATACCCGAGATTAATGCTAACACCAAGGTTTTACGCTCAGAGCTTGGATAATGATTATTTGTTTTTTTCGTCATTAGTCTATTCCACCTTTTAATCGATTTCGTTCCCGTTCCTTCCGATACCAGAGAGCCCCTTTTGCCATCATGCGTAGTTGCATTATTAATCGCTCAGCTAATTCCTCTCTCGCTTGTCGATTTAAATCTAAAGCTTGAGCGCCGGAGCTAAATACCAATGTCACTGATGCTTCAGCTTGCACCATGGCCTCTTCACGTGACATGCCTGTATTAATTAAGTACTCGGTTAACTCTGCTGAAAAATGTTCAATTTCACGCACCACTGCGGTACGAAACTCAAAGGATGTACCAGAACGCTCACGCAGCAACAGACGAAATACATTGGGGCTGCTGTCAATAAATTCCATAAAGGTTTCAACTGAGGTTCGAATGACACTCCCTTCTTTAACAATGCGCTGGCGGGCTTGACGCATTAACTGTCGTAATAACAGCCCGCCTTCATCCACCATGGTTAAGCCTAGCTCATCCATATCTTTAAAGTGGCGATAGAACGAGGTCGGGGCGATCCCCGCTTCACGGGCAACTTCACGTAGGCTCAAGTTGGAAAAGCTGCGATCCGCACTGAGTTGACGAAAAGCAGCATCAATCAATGAGCGGCGGGTTTTTTCTTTTTGTTGTGCGCGAATTCCCGTGGGTTTCATACTGGATCCGTTCTATCAATGAAAATCGACTCAATACTATAACGCAAGACAAAGACTTGTCGACTCTCTCATTACCTCGTTCTGCTTAGGAGCAATCTTCTATTCAATGATTCAATCAATCTCGGTCCCACACCATGAAAGTACGTGATCCTAAACACTCTCTGAAAGCAACAAGATTTACCTCACTGACTAATTCGTTACAATCTCGCTACAGTCAGACAAAGCATGGATAACAAGGACACTTTATGGCACAGAATCACCACTTTGACGTCATCGTAATCGGCAGTGGTCCAGGCGGAGAAGGAGCCGCCATGGGCTTAACAAAAGCAGGTATGAATGTCGCCATTATCGAAAAAGAAAGCAGTGTTGGCGGAGGATGTACACACTGGGGAACCATTCCCTCCAAAGCACTACGCCATGCTGTTAGCCGAATTATTGAATTTAATCGTAACCCTCTATTTTGTAAAAATAACACCAGCCTCTACGCTAATTTCTCATCGATTCTCGACCATGCAAAATCGGTGATTGATAAGCAAACTCGTTTGCGCCAAGGTTTTTACGATCGTAATCACTGTTCTCTTATTTTTGGCTCTGCTCAATTTGTTGACCCACAAACTGTCGCGGTTAGCAAAGAGGATGGTAGTGTGGAACATTACCAAGCGGATAAGTTTGTGATCGCTACAGGCTCTCGACCTTATCAACCAAGTGATGTCGACTTTAGTCACCCTCGCATCTATGACAGTGATTCGATTCTCAACCTTAAACATGACCCCAAACATATTATTATTTACGGTGCAGGAGTCATCGGCTGCGAATACGCCTCTATTTTTCGTGGCTTAGGGGTTAAAACCGATTTAGTAAACACGCGGGATCGCTTACTCGCCTTCTTGGATAATGAAATTTCAGATGCACTCTCTTATCACTTCTGGAATAGTGGTATCGTGATCCGTAACGATGAAACCTATCAAAAAGTGGAAGGCACCGACGATGGGGTTATTGTTTACTTGCAGTCTGGCAAAAAAATGAAAGCAGATTGCCTACTGTATGCCAATGGACGAACGGGAAATACCGATAAACTCAATCTCTCTTCTGTTGGACTCAGCCCAGACTCACGCGGCCAGTTGGCTGTCAACAACAACTACCAAACTGATATCGAACATATTTATGCCGTAGGTGATGTGATCGGTTATCCAAGCCTTGCCAGCGCTGCCTATGATCAAGGCCGCTTTACCGCCCAAGCCATTACTCAAGGGCAAGCCAGTAATAAACTGATTGAAGATATTCCAACCGGAATTTATACCATTCCTGAAATCAGCTCGGTGGGGAAAACTGAGCAAGAACTTACGGCCGCGAAAGTTCCTTATGAAGTGGGCCGCTCGTCGTTTAAACATCTTGCGAGAGCACAAATTTCAGGAAAAGATATCGGAAGCCTAAAAATTTTGTTCCATCGAGAGACAAAGGAAATTTTAGGCATTCACGTATTCGGGGAACGTGCGGCTGAAATCATTCATATTGGCCAAGCAATTATGGAACAAAAAGGAACAGCGAACACCATTGAGTATTTTGTGAATACCACATTTAACTACCCAACCATGGCAGAAGCGTATCGCGTCGCGGCGCTCAATGGCTTAAATCGACTCTTTTAAAAAAAAGCTCCCCAACCGTTTACCATGCTTGGGGAGCATCATTTATCCCTTTTCGAAAAATAGCCCGTATCGCCACAGCCCTATCAATCGCCAGCCTAACGTCATACCACGTAATGCCATAAAAGCCAGCATGGAGAACCACAAAGCATGATTCTGCCAAGCAGAAAACAGAGTGAAGAAAATAAAAAAGCCCAAAGCAGCAATAAACATACTATTGCGCATTTCCTTCCCTTTCGTTGCGCCAATAAAAATACCATCCAATAAAAAGCACCACATGGAAATTAACGGCATGGCCACCAACCAAGGAAGAAAAGCTTGAGCTGTTTGCTGGACGTCTTCAATACTGGTGATGAGACTAATCAGCCATGTCCCTGCCACCGAGAACATCACGGTTAAACCTAGACAAATCAGTAGACTCCAGAAAGTACTACCAATGATAGAGGCTTTGAGTTGCTGCTGACTATTGGCTCCGATCGCCTTGCCGACCATAGCTTCTATTGCATAAGCAAAACCGTCCATGCCATAGGAGATCATCATTAGAAAACTCATTAATACCGCATTCGCCGCAACAACCTGATCACCAAATGCTGCGCCTTGAAAGGTCATAAAACTAAATACGGCTTGCAAGCACAGTGAACGAAGGAAAATATCACGATTTAGGCGAATAAAACGGCTCATGCCCTGTGAGGCTTCTGCCAACAAAGACCATGGTGATGGTAACGATTTTGCACACCAGTACCGCCACACACATAATAATCCAAAGCTCATGCCAACATAATCAGCAATCACCGAGGCCGCCGCAACACCTTGTACTTTCCAGCCTAATCCCAGCACAAAAAACATATCTAATCCAATATTGGTAAGATTAGTAATAATCACCATCCACATCGGAGCTTTAGCATTTTGTGTGCCCAACAACCATCCCAGCAATACGAGATTGATTAACGCCGCGGGGGCACTCCAAGATCGAATAACAAAATACTGCATCGCATAGGTTTTGACTTGTTCACTGGCCTGACTGATAGAAAAAATCGCCTCCGCGATCCCACGATGAAAAAGTAAAAATAGCGTTGCAAACCCTAACGCCATAAGGATGCCTTGTAACCAAACTCGCGCTAATTGCTGAGCATTATCCGCACCATAGGCTTGTGCGGTTAAGCCCGTCGTCGACATACGTAAAAAACCCAGCAACCAAAATGCCACACTGATCAAGGTGCTTCCTAAGGCCACGCCTCCTAGATACCAAGCATGTGGTAAGTGACCAATCACGGCCGCATCAACCACCCCCAATAAGGGAACAGTAATATTTGACAACACCATCGGAATAGACAGCAGTAAAACCTGCCGATGAAGAGAACGATTAGACAATGTTTGAATGATGGATTGCACGCCATAGCCCTCGAGAAATGAAGGCATCAGTGTAACGAAAATTCTGCCTAACAGCTATGTAACGACTATCAGTGTAAGTACTACCAGCAAACGAGAGCAGCCACAGGCGTGAAGCGCTGTTTTACGTAACCAAACTTGCTCATGAAGCGTTGCCATAATTTCCAACGTCCACAATCACGATCCAGAGGAGAAAACAGAGTAACCTGATTCGCCCAAGGTAAACAGTGTAATACCGCCTGATCTGGGTGAGAAAAACCATGTCGATAATTGCCTGAGCCCATTTTTTGCCCTAAACGAGTATCGGTTTTATCCCCAGCTAAAATAATACAAGCCTGCGCATGAGCGAAGTGCAGGCCAATTGAGCGAATAAAATGCGCCACTTGTTGTGCATTGCAATCTAACAAAGCTTGCTCGCATAAGATAAACACAGGAGCAGATTCAGGGATCGGTAAACATTCCAGCCAATTAATGGTCTCGACGCTGCCACAGCAGTGTTGATAACGTTCACTGCGGTGGAAAAGCTTTTGCCGCCAAAGAAGATGTTCAGTCACATCCACTTCTAACCAATGGCAACGACCATTATCAATCCGGTAGAAACGAGTATCGAGCCCTGCACCAACATTGACGACCCAACCCTCTGGGTAATGTTTAAGGAACTGCTGAACCAGTTGATCGCACAGCCGCGTTAACGTGACGTGTAATAGTTGTTTTTGATGTATATCACCCGCAAAGCACTCAGGTGCTAAATGACAACGCTGACAAGCGCTAGTGGCCATGGGGTCATAAACTAAACCATCATCAACTAAGCTTTCTCGGCTACGTAACCAAAGCGGCTGCAGTAACCGAACGGGAACATGATAAGCGGATGAATCTGTCTTTTTTGAGGGCATAACCATCTTCCTTATGACGCCATAAAGAAGATGATAATGAATATCAGTTAGATTAGCAAGATTCTTTACTGGAAGGAATTCTACATCCAATCGGTATTGCGAATAATACCGACGGCCACCCCCTCAATCGCTAATTCCTGACAAGTAAGATCAACTTCAATCGGTGCAAATGCTTCATTCTCTGCATGCAGAAAAACTTTCGCACCCTTACGTTCTAACCGTTTAACAGTGACATCATCTTCAACTCGAGCCACTACCACTTGCCCATTGCGAACATCTTGAGTTTTATGCACCGCAAGCAGATCACCATCCATAATACCAATATTCTTCATGCTTTCGCCTTGGACACGCAATAAGAAGTCGGCCTGCGGACGAAACATGCTCGGATCGACCTGGTAGTGAGCTTCGACATGCTCTTGCGCGAGAATCGGCTCTCCCGCAGCAACACGGCCAATGAGCGGCAGCCCGTCGTCCTGAGTTTCATCATTTGCTCCCAGTAAAATTCGCAGGCCTCGCGAAGCACCTGGAATAATCTCAATCACTTGTTTACGAGCAAGCGCTTTTAGGTGCTCTTCAGCTGCGTTGGCAGAACGAAAACCGAGTTCACGAGCTATTTCCGCTCGAGTCGGTGGCATACCTGTTTCTTCAATTTTACTTTTAATTAAATCGAAAACTTGTTGCTGGCGTGGCGTTAACGGCTTCATAACTCACCTGTCTTTTTATACAGTTAACTGTGAGTATATCCAGTAATAATGGAAAAGCAATCCAGATTACTGGTTTTTGAGTCATTCCTACCAGGCTCATGGGTATAGTACCTATTGGTTTGCTTTCCGACGATGGCCGCATAACTCATCATAACATCGATAAAATGACGTTATGTTGAGCAATATTATTAAAAGGTTTGACCAGTTTCTGGTATTCTTGCGATCCAAAAAAGACTCCGACTTAAGCATCTTCCTTTTGAGCAACGACGAAACAAAAGTAAGCCGTTTAAGTTTTTGTATGTATTCTCGAGGCCTTAAACTCTTATGTCTTCCGGACACTCATTTTCACGTTCCCTGCTTAAATTACCGCTTTCGGTACTGGTTAAGGGGACAGCTATTCCGTCAAATCCAATTGATGATCTTAGCATCGACCTCAATAAGCCGGTCGTCTATGCGCTACCGTTTCGCTCTAATGTTGATTTACTGACATTACAAACACACGCTCGGCGCGCAGGTTTACCCGACCCGCTTACGCCACTCGTTATCAATGGACACCAGCTAAAACGTTATGTTTTTATCTCCTCACGTCCAACCTTATTACAAGATGATAACCATGTTCCTAGTGAGTCCATCTCAACCTTTACCGAACTCCTTAGCCTACATCAGTTAGATTCTGAGCTGGACGTTCAGATGATCCCAGCGACTGTTTTATGGGGAAGAAAACCAGGTAAAGAAGGGCGTGAGAAACCGTACTTACAAATGCTAAACGGCCCACAAAAAGCCAAAGCCGTTCTGTTGTCTGGCCGAGATTGTTTGGTTCGTTTTAGCCCTGTCGTTTCGCTACGTTATATGGCTGATGCCCATGGCACCGATAGTTCAATTGCCCACAAATTAGCCCGCGTCGCACGAATCCATTTTTCTCGTCAAAAACTTGCAGCATCAGGGCCAAACCTTCCTCAGCGTCACCAATTATTTACACGATTAATGCACTCTCCGGCGATTGAGAAAGCCATTGCTGATGAAGCGAATAGTAAAAATATTTCGCTTGAAAAAGCACGTAAAGAAGCACACAACATCCTTGATGAAATTGCGGCTGATTTCTCCTACTCCTTAATCAAAAAAGGCGATCGTATTCTGGGTTGGTTATGGAACCGAATTTATCAAGGTTTAAATATAAATAATGCCGCTAGCGTTCGGAAGCTCGCACAAGATGGACATGAAATTGTCTATGTTCCTTGCCATCGGAGCCACATGGATTATCTATTACTCTCTTATGTGCTGTATCACGAAGGCATGGTGCCGCCCCATATCGCCGCAGGTATTAACTTAAATTTCTTTCCAGCTGGCTTAATTTTCCGCCGTGGCGGTGCCTTTTTTATTCGTCGCAGTTTTAAAGGAAATAAACTTTATTCCACCATTTTCCGAGAATATTTAGCAGAACTGTTCGCTAAAGGCTATTCCGTGGAATATTTTAGTGAAGGAGGACGCTCAAGAACGGGGCGTTTGCTCCAGGCGAAAACGGGTATGCTCGCGATGACCATTCAAGCGATGTTGCGCGGACTTAATCGTCCAGTAACCCTGGTGCCCGTGTATATTGGTTATGAGCATGTTATGGAAGTCAGTACTTATGCGAAAGAACTACGAGGTAAGCGTAAAGAAAAAGAAAATGCTGGGCTCGTTTTTCGTACCTTGCGCAAACTACGCAATTTTGGACAAGGCTACGTAAACTTTGGGGAACCGATTCCACTTAATCAATTTCTAAATGAACACGTACCAGAATGGACCCAAGCGATCGACCCAATGGGAGCCAGTAAACCACAATGGATGACTTCTGTGGTCAATGAGTTGGCCACCAAAATGATGACCCATATTAACGATGCAGCGGCGGCCAATGCGATGACATTATGCGCAACTGCATTACTCGCTTCACGTCAACGTGCGCTCGCTCGGGATAATTTAGTCAAGCAAATTGAATGTTACTTGTCGCTGCTGCGCAATGTACCGTATTCCAATACCTTCACCGTACCAAATGAAAGTGCAGAACAATTAGTTTTACATGCTGAGTCTTTAGATAAGTTTTTAGTGGAAACCGATACCATGGGGGATATTATTTCCCTCGATCGTAATCAATCCATTTTGATGACCTATTATCGCAACAATATTATTCATCTACTTGCGCTCCCATCATTAATTGCTCAGATGTTGATTCGTCAACAGCAGATGTCGGTCGCGGCAATCCAGCAGCATGTCGCACAGGTATATCCATTTCTCAAACAAGAACTCTTTTTGAGCTATAAGGAAGAAGAACTCCCCCAAGTTGTTGAGCACTACCTGGCAGAATTAGAAGCACAGCAAATGCTCACCCAACATGATGGTAACGTCACAATTAACCAAGCACAAACGCAGGTATTGATGTTACTTGGTCGAACTATTCTAGAAACCTTACAGCGCTATGCGATTGCTTTAAATCTGCTGGTGGCTAATCCTGAACTGGATAAGGCAGAGTTAGAAAGTAAGAGCCAAGAAATCGCTCAGCGTCTAGGCCGATTACATGGCATTAATGCGCCAGAGTTTTTTGATAAAGGCGTCTTCTCAGCGCTGTTTGTCACCTTAACCAAACAAGGTTATTTAGAGAGCAATGGCGATTGTCATTTAGAAAAAACCCAATCCTTGGCACAAGCGCTGTATGCCATGCTTTATCCGGAGGTTCGACTTACCATCCAAGAAAGCATCTATCAAGTGGAATGGTAGCCAGGTTATACCAGCAATACTGTTATGGCGCAGCAGCTAGCAAGCGCAAAAGCCATCAGGCATCCATTAAGGATGCCTGATGGCTCTACAAGATAAACCATTATAGGAAAGAGAGAAATAAACCAACAGCAACCACCATACCAACGTAATTATTATTAAGAAAAGCTTGAAAACAAGGCATACGCTCACGATGTCGAATGAGATGTTGCTGGTGAACAAATAAGCCACAAGCAATTAAGATAGCCCAATAATAACTCGATCCTAACTGATAACCGTAGCCAAGCAGCATCAATAATAATACGGTCAAAAGCTGTAAAGTTCCGATAATCATTTTATCAAAACGACCAAATAAAATAGCGGTCGATTTAACCCCAATGATTAAATCATCATCTCGGTCGACCATGGCATACTGGGTATCATAAGCAATGGTCCAAATAACATTGATCGCAAACAAAAACCACACCACCATCGGTAATTCATTGGCTTGTGCAGCCCATGCCATCGGAATAGACCAGCTAAACGCTAACCCCAAAAAAAACTGCGGGAGATGTGTGTAACGTTTCATAAACGGATAAATAAAGGCTAACACCACCCCAGCAAAAGAGAGCTTGATGGTCAGTGGATTCATGGTTAGCACCAATAAAAATGAGAACAAAACTAAGGTAACAAAAAGAATAATCGCTTCTTGTGCTGTTACCATGCCAGAAGGCAATGGACGTTGAGCAGTGCGCTTAACGTGCCCGTCCACATGACGGTCAGCAAAATCATTAATCACGCATCCCGCAGATCGCATCGCAAAGACTCCCACAATAAAGACCAGCAACACTTTGAGATCGGGTATTCCTTGTGCAGCAAGGATCAGCGCCCATACGGTTGGCCATAATAAAAGTAATGAGCCAATCGGCCGATTCATGCGCATTAACTGCCAATAAGCACGCGCTTTTGCTACTGTCATTTACACACTCTCCTTAGTGTACACAGGACAATCCGGAAGAAATAATTCTGCAACTAACATGGGTTTATCATTCATCCATAAACGTGAACGTCGAGCAAGTAGTTGCCCCTGTGACGTTTTTGCCCATCCCACTTGCAGTGCATCGCGGTTAACGTTTTCACACCTAAAAACCGTTAAACCAAGTGGAATATTACCCTGCAAGGTCAGATCTATCGGTTGATCGTGTAATGAGGCTTGAGGAATCAAGGTTCGACCAAGCACCCAAGGATGGCTGTCGCCAGATAAGATGACTTGCCGTAATAAACAACGCTCTTGCGATAACAAGGCAATTTCATCGATCGCCAACTGTTTGGGATCAGCCCAGTGATGCTCACAAAGATTAACTTGTAATGTTTGACAGTGTTGACTCATCAAACGCGATAATGAACCTTGCTCGAGCAACCAAGACCTAGCCAACTCGCTTGGATAGCTAAATTCTGCTGGTATTTGCCAATTTACTTGCTGTAACGCAGAAAGATAGAGCGGAGTTATTCTCTTCATACTATTATTCAATATAATGCTTAACCATCATACAATAACGCTTGAATACAGCAACACGACTCGTGTGTAAGCTCTAGTTAAGCATTTCTTTACCATCAGATGCACTATTGTAACAAGACTCAGGCGATTCGAATATCGTGAACAGAACAAAGAACAGGCACAAATATGCTTAAACGTTATTTAGTTCCAACAATGCTCGCCTTTGGCCTGCTAACCGCTTACCCAAGCCAAGCAACTGAAGAAAATAAACCACAGTTGGCTTACTTTACTCTTGAACCCGATCTTACCACTAACTTTTACACTAAAGGTAAACAGTTGGGCTATATTCAAGTCAGGATTGATATTATGGTCGCGAATAATGCCGATCTGCCGCTGATCGAATTGCACCAGCCTTTAATACGAGATGCCGTGGTTGAGATGCTTGGAAAACAAACGGAAGAAGCGATAAAGTCACTGGCTGGGCGAGAAAACTTACGTAAAACTTTAGTTGAGCAATTAAATGATATTTTATTGCCAGAAACGGGGCGCATGCTCATTGCTGACTTACTGTTCACGAAGTATATTTATCAATAAATGTCCAAGACTGCTCTTAATCAAAAGCATTCTATTGATGCTTTTGATTTGTTTTTTTCAGTCGTCCGATATCTAACCAACCCAATAACAAACCACAGATCAGCCCAGCAAGATGTGCACTGTTTGCGATCGCCATAAACGGCTGAACAAAACCTAGAATTAACCAAACCAACATAAATCCAATCAACGGTTTAGGCATAGTTAATCCCAACTCAGGAACCCGCCAGCCTACAATCCATAAATAACCCACTAAGGCATAAACGACGCCGGATAAGCCGCCAAAGTTCGCGCCTTCAACCCAATATTGCCCGGCACCCGAGAGTGCTGCTGAGATCAAAAAGATTTGTAATACCTTACCACTGCCTAACCGCTTTTCAATATCTCCCCCTAATTGCCACCACCACAATAAATTAAAGGTAATATGTATAACAGAAAAATGCAGTAGCGCATGGCTAAACCAACGCCATAGTTGCCATTTCTGATCGGCAACTGCCGGAAAATGTAAAGCAGCAAATACCTGCTGAGCCCAACCAAACTGTTGTAGAGTAAAGTTAGCGACACACACCAGCATCACCAGCAAAGTGATGGGGCCTGCTTTCGCTTTTATTAACGAAAAAAGGCTAGGAGAAGCATAATAAAAGTGCGGCTTACGCGTCTCTGCCACATCCCAAGACGCCGCTTGATATTTGCTATCTTGCGGACAACGCAAAAACTGTTTTAATTCACTTTCCGTTTCTGTCCAATGTTGCTCATCCATCAGCCATAAAGAAAATAGCTCCCCCTCTTCGACTTCCATCTGCACTTCAATCTGACGTGAAGCCATATAGTCAATAAAAGACTGTGCCATTCGAGGGTTATTTAGGGTGATCAATTTTATCATCGTCGCTTAACTCGTTTCTATCGGTAAACCGGCCCGTTGCCAAGCTTCAAATCCACCATCAATACTATATACCTGCTCAAAACCTTGGTTAATCAGATATTGTGCGGCACCTTGGCTGCTGACACCATGATAACACAGCACCAAAATAGGCTGTTCAAAATCGGTGTCATTCATAAAATGAATCATAGAATCGTTAGTTAAATGAAAAGCTTGAGGTGGATGAGCAAGAGCAAAAGATTGTGCGTCTCGAATATCCACTAGTTTTGCTGTTAACTCGGTCAATAATGATTGGGCAGACATGACATCAATATGCTGAAACTGGTCCATAACTGTTCTCGTTGAGGCTTGATTTTATAGCGCACATTGTAACCTAACTCACACGGAACAAGTACACAGAGAGATTAAGGTTATCCACTGCTGAATGCTTTTTCATCATTTGTGGATAATTCTGTGAATTGCGTTGATAAGGTATATTGATAAATTTAGATCCACAACATCTTGTAATGATCTTTACTTTACTGTGTGTAAAAAAACATATCCCCAAATAAAAAACAGCGTTCAACCCTTTATTTACCCTGTTTGATGACAGTTAGCAAATAATTTTGTCACAGAGTTATCCACAGAAAAATCGCCGAATGATCCGGCACTAAGATCGAAAACAAAAAAAACCGGGATCACTGGATCCCGGCTTCTTAAATATGGAGCGGCGGTATTTAAATTACAACTCGCCTACCGCATCTTTGAGCTTTTTCATGGCATTTTTTTCTAGCTGACGAATACGTTCCGCTGAAACTTGGTATAAATCGGCAAGCTCTTGTAATGTCGCTTTTTGATCATCTAACCAACGAGAACGTACAATATGCTGGCTTCGTTCATCTAAGCTTGCAAGAGCCAAACTTAAACGCTGATTGGTATGACTTTCCCAATTTTGGGCTTCAATATTGTCAGCAATATCCGATTGCTTATCTTCTAAATACAGCATCGGTGCGGTATAAGCATTTGGGTTGTCATCATCTTCAGCAGAAAATTCAAATGTTGGATCTTGAGCTGCTAACCGAGACTCCATTTCACGAACTTCTGACGGCTCAACACCCAACTCTCGCGCAACCGTTTCGACTTCACCATTATTAAACCAACCTAAACGTTTTTTCGACTTACGTAGGTTAAAAAACAGCTTACGTTGTGCTTTCGTTGTCGCGATTTTGACAATGCGCCAGTTCCGCAAGACATATTCATGGATTTCCGCTTTAATCCAATGAACCGCAAAAGAAACTAATCGAACACCAACCTCTGGGTTAAAGCGTTTTACCGCTTTCATTAAACCGATATTTCCTTCTTGGACAAGGTCAGCCATCGGCAATCCATAGCCGGAATAGCCACGAGCAACATGAACAACAAATCGAAGATGCGATAAAATAAGCGTTTTCGCCGCTTCAAGATCACCTGAGTAATGTAATTGCTCCGCCAATTCACGTTCCTCTTCAGCAGTCAACATTGGGTAACTGTTTACTGAACGGATATAGCTATCTAAGCTATCTTGTGAAACGAGAGCCATTGGATACGCTTGGTTAGTCATTCAAATCCTCATCAATCTCTGATCTGGAGTTATTTTTAACCCATCAATCTTGAACTGAAAATGAACAGGTTTCAAGTGTTGATTGCCGATCATTAACAAGCCACACTCAAGAAACAAACCTTAGCCTCAATAATTATATCTTTGCCCAATAAAAAATGAAGGCATTGAGAACAGAAAAATTTACTTTATTTATCGAGATTACTAAGGTCTGTTTATCTTTCGAGCTGATTTTTGCAGCAGTTTGTGGCTTCTTTATACAAGGCAGAGGCTTTGAAATGTAGTTATTCTACCTGAGAAGCCGATAACGCCGTAGAAAGGAGCTACAAACGCTGCCCGAAGGGTTCGGCTAAAAGTGTTTTAACCGCGAAAGATAAACAGACCCTAGACCTCAACAACTTAAATAGGTTCAATTTCTTTTAAATGCCGTTTCGCTGAAATCTGTGCCGCAATACAGCCTAAAAACGTCCCTACCATCAATAACAGGAGTGACTCATCCCAGCTTAGGCCAATCATCCGAAAACGACTGTCGTATAAAGCTGCTAATGCAGAGACCGCGTCATTCAACACCACCGTAATTAAGGCCGTCATTAGCCACGCAAAAAACGAGCCGAGCAAACCTAACCACATTCCGGAATACAGGTAAGGGCGTAAAATATAACTGTCGGTTGCACCAATCAGTTTCATCGTTTGAATTTCGTCTTTATTGGCCTGCACATTAAAACGTAACGTATTACCAACAATGAGAAAAACAGATGAAAGCATTAATAATGAAAGGCTCACCACCACAATCAAAACCAGATGTCGAATGGCATCTAACCGGGCTAGCCAATCTTCATCTAAACGGACATCGGTAACATTTGCCTCTTCACGCAGAGTGTGGGCAAGTTGTTTTATCATCTCATTATCGTCAATACTCGGTGAGATCACCAAGACCGCTGGCAAGGCATATTCATCCAATAGGCTTAGCGCTTGATCAAAGCCTGCGTATTGGCTGAGTTCAGCAAGACCTTGCTGTGGCGAAATGTATTCCACCGTTGCCACTTCACTACGGCGCTCAATCTGGTCTTTTAACACCATGATTCGTGGCTCAGGAGTTCCTTCTTGAATATACAGGTTAATTTGTGATGGGCTTGCAACATTAACGGCAACAGAGGCAATATTTTTGGTGAGTAAATATAAACTTGCCGGTAGTGTTAACGCCATCGAAATGACCGCTAACGTCAGAATATTTCCTAATGGACGTTGCCATAATGCAGAAAAGGCCGCTTTGGATTGCTTCATCTGTACCGTAAAGAAGGAGTCTCGTTGTACTCTTTGCTGCCCACGTTGTTTATTCACTTTCTTTTTAATGACCATATTCATCTACCTCACTCAAGAAGCCTTGGTTGAGTTCCATATGGCGATATTGAGGGCGCGAATGCACCAAATGAATATCATGGGTTGCGAGTAAAATCGTCACCCCGGCTCGGTTAAACTCCTCAAATAATCGTAAGATACGATTAGAAAGTTCGGGATCCAAATTTCCGGTTGGCTCATCGGCTAACAATAACGTCGGTCGATTAACAACCGCACGAGCAATACCGACACGTTGCTGCTCACCACCGGAGAGTTGACTGGGTAAACAACGAGCTTTATCTAATAAACCCGTTTTATCTAGTGCTGCCGAAACTCGACGTTTTACCTCATATTCTGAAATAGATTCGATTCGCATCGGCAATGCAACATTATCGAACACAGGACGATCCATAAGTAGTCGATGATCTTGAAACACAATACCAATATTACGTCGTAAAAAAGGAATATCTTTATTAGGGATGCGGGTGATATCGTGCCCATTGAAGCTGACTTTACCATCTGTAGGCCGCTCGATAGCACAGATCAATTTCAGTAACGTGCTTTTTCCTGCGCCTGAATGGCCACCTAAAAAAGCCATTTCTCCTCGACGCAAATGAAAATCCACTTTCTGAAGCGCTTGGCGGCCACCTCGATAGGCTTTACTGACTTGTTGAAACTTAATCACCCGCTATTCCCCTATTAAACACATAACAAACTCATGCCAAGGCTAAATGTGATTGCTTAAACGATAGCCAAACCACTTGTCGTTGCAGGTAAGCGGCAAGTAAGTTTATCCCCATGAGCATAGACAGCCTATGTGATAGAGGTAAACGAACGCAACCAACATCGCTGCATCTTCAAGTAAGAAAAATGTATCACCACCTATTATTCATCCCGACTAAATAAAGCATCAATAAATTCTTCAGTTGAGAATGGGCGTAAGTCATCAATTCCCTCACCAACACCGATATAGCGGATAGGAATGGTAAACTGATCGGCAATCGCAAAGATCACTCCGCCTTTTGCGGTGCCGTCTAATTTGGTTAGCGTAATCCCAGTTAACGGTGCAGCGTCACTAAATAGCTTCGCTTGGCTAATTGCATTTTGTCCGGTTCCGGCATCCAACGTCAGCATAATTTCATGCGGCGCTTGAGGATCGATCTTCTTCATCACTCGGACAATTTTTTTCAGCTCTTCCATTAAGTTCGCTTTATTTTGCAATCGTCCAGCGGTATCGGCTATCACCACATCCACGCCACGCGCTTTGGCCGCTTCAATGGCATCATAAATCACCGAGGCACTATCGGCTCCGGTATGTTGTGCAATGACGGGAACTTGGTTACGCTCTCCCCACACTTGTAATTGTTCAACTGCGGCCGCACGGAAAGTATCCCCAGCCGCCAGCATGACTTTCTTACCTTGAGCTTGAAACTGTTTTGCCAGTTTACCTATCGTGGTGGTTTTCCCAACCCCATTCACACCCACCATTAAAATAACATATGGCGTTGCTTGTTGGTCAATAACGAGCGGCTGATCAACGTGAGTAAGGATCTCAGCCATTTCCTGCTTCAGTAGTGCGTAAAGAGCTTCGCCATCACGCAATTGTTGACGCGAGGCTTTTTCTGTTAAGTTGGCAATGATTTTTAGGGTGGTCTCCATCCCGACATCCGCCATTAAGAGCTGCTCTTCTAACTCTTCGAATAATTCATCATCAATTTTTTTGCCTTTAAACAAGCCAAAAAAACCTGACCCAATATTGGCTTTTGTTCGGCTAAGGCTACGCTTTAAGCGCACAAAAAAGCTTTCTGTGGGTTTTTCTTGCTCTTGAACACGCGCACTTGGCGTTTCGGCTTCGGCTTCGGCTTCGGCTTCGGCTAAGAAAGTCTGTTCTTCACTTGGTTCAGTGACAACCTCAGTGGATAATGATGCTTCGATCAATTCATCTGACTGGGTCGCATCTGTTGCTTCGGTTTCTGATGAGGTTGATCCATTTTGATTCGGCTGTTCATCACCAAAACCGAGCCATGACAATAAGCCACGCTTCTTTTTTTCCGTCATTTGGGAATATCCTGAGTCTGACTAAGCGATAATGTCTCTCTAACCGAATTATTGCGGATCAGAGAAAGAAAAATGACAAAGCAGTGAAAATTTTTCTATTCACTTGGTACACTTGATCATTCTATTAAATTCTGCTTTCTGCTTTTCGCTAAGAAACCAGCAGATTGGCTATAATAACACTTATTTAGCGGTCAAAAAATCTATGCGAAAACCTCGCCAGCAAACCTCATCACAAAAACACTTCCCCAATGGCCATGTTCGTATCATTAGTGGCCTTTGGCGAGGACGAAAGCTTCCTGTTCATGATGCCCAAGGACTACGTCCCACCACTGATCGGGTCAAAGAAACTGTGTTTAACTGGTTAGCACAAGATATTGCGCATGCGAAATGTCTTGATATTTTTGCAGGCTCTGGAGGATTAGGCTTTGAATGTGCTTCTCGACAAGCCGAGCATGTTACCTTGCTTGAGTTGAATGCCACCGCTTATGCTCAACTCAAAACTAATATTGCAACCTTAAAAGCGACCAATATCCATGCTATCAATACCGATGCGATGACCTACCTGCAACAAGATGGGCAGCCGTTCGATATAGTATTTATTGATCCGCCTTTTCGACAAGGATTGCTACACCAAACCATCAATTTATTAGAAGAGAAAGGTTGGTTGGCTGAGCAAGCTCTGATTTACGTGGAAAGCGAAAAAGAATTAGCAAGCACGACCTTCCCTGAATCTTGGCACTTATATCGAGAAAAGAACGCAGGACAAGTCTGCTACCGGCTGTTCGTCCGTAACGCAATGACGACCGAACATAGTGAAGTAATATAAAGCGTAAGCAAGTTGACCAAAGTAACCAGCCACATTAATAATGATGTGGCTAGTTTGTCCATCTAGCCAATTAAAGTACCGAGGCAACAATCAGTGCTTGAGCCAATAAATAGCTACCTGAAATCCAATACTGCCCCCAAGGTAGAGCATGCCGATAATCATGAATAGCCAGTAATACTGCCGATAAGATAAAAATCAAGCTACCAACAAAACCAACCAGCGAGCCCCATGAAGGTGACTTTAACCACACATCTCCAGAAGCCCAAGCCAGCTGAACGAGAATAATCCCCATAATCGTAACGGGGAAAATCAAGGTATCTAACTGGGGTAATAATAAGAAAAAAGCCACGATGCTGGTTGCAAGTAACAATGCAGGTAACCACCAAACGATGGTTCCAGAAAGCTGAACCCAAAATGCTCTGCTGTAACAGAGCTGTGCCGCAACAAATGCAAAAAAGCAAAATTTCGGCCACTTACCAAGAAGATGTAAACTGTCAGCAAACATCGCAACCAATAACCCGATCGCCACCCATATGCTTGGCGAGGACCAATCACCAGCTTGCTCAACAAGCATCGCCAGTAATAATACTGGCGTTATATTTTTAAACAGTAATGCTTGCTTAAGATTATGGTTTTCAAACGCAGAAATGCTGATGAATCCCGATAATCCGACAGAAATCCAGCTCCACATGTCGATACCTCTTGTGAAATCTGCCGCCAGTGTAGGCTTGTCACCAATGAAGTCCAGAAACCAACTGCAAAAATTGGATCTTGATTGCGAATCCATACCGTTCGATAGTGCTATGTTCGCTTTCTATCAAAGTCCCCCATCAAAAAGGCGATAGGGCCACCAAATGATTAAAAACATCATTTTAAATATCTATAAATCAAACAAAAAGTATAAAATCAAAAATTAAAACACAAGAATCAAGATTAAAAAACATATAAAAACAACTACTTAAAATGATAAAGCAAATTTACATAAGTTTAAAGCAACCTATAAGATATCTAATCAATAAAAATAACAGTTAAAAGTAAATCAACGATTCTGAGTTCAGATCAAACCATGCTCTCTGCTGTCCTGTTCTATTCTTTTCTTAAAAAACGAGAATTCACCAAAAAATGACAATCTAGCCCAAGCAAGCCATAAAACCCAAACAAACCTAACATTAGAACATTAAATCAACAAAAATAATCCGATAAATATCAACTATTTAATTTATATTTGCATTAATGTCATACGAAAAGAACAAGAGATAAACAGCTCATAATTCATGGTTTAATCTGCAAAAAAATCCAGATACCACACTACAAAGTGCTTTTTTTAAAGGCTTAAGATAGATCCACTTGATCAAGGCTGTAAAGTGGTGCTATTCTAAAAACATAGGATGAGACAAACAGAGGAGCAGTGTTATGATTTCTTCATCTCAAAAACAGGGATTGGTAATGATTGCAGTCATCGTTGGCTTAATGACACTGCCGTTACTTTACTAATTCGTTATCAATAAACAAAAAAGACGCAAATGCGTCTTTTTTGTTTATTGATAAGCACCTTTGCTCAATCTTTATTGCTGCTCATTACGTTGAATATCGCTAGCGTTATAACGAGCTAGGAAGATATTTTGAGACTTCATCCCAGTGAATATAATAAAAGAGCATGGCTGCTAACGTCATTAACGTGACTAAAGCCAATGCAGCTCGCCATACAAAGCGACTACTGCGAGGGGTTAAGACTTTTTCGCACTCACCGCACACAGTAAAAAAAGCTTTTCTATCCTCTAATTGATAGTGATCTTCATGCACAATTTTATTGCGAATGGTCGCTATATATCTGAGCCTTGCAATCACATCATGCGGTAAGCGCTCTTCACAGCTTGAGATCAATTGATGTAATCCCTTACCTTGCGCATGATATTGCTGACGAAGCAAGGTTTCTAATCTTCGCGTTCGTAATACAACTTGTTCTATCTCTGACATAACGGCCTCCTTGCATAGCCACTCACGCTATCTACACCATATTGTCACTTACTCATCAAGATAAGTGCTACATTCTTGTCAATTAAACCTCAATATCGACAGCGAAATGTGAGATCAATCGAAAAATATCGTCATATCATGCCAACATATACAGATTATTGCAGCCAACTCCCCATAAGATATCACTAACGATTTATTAATGTTTCCACTTTGGAGTGAGTTATGTCACCACTATTATTACTATTGATTAGCTTAATCGCTTTATTCATTAGCGGATTATGGCTATTTTTGCATTTTTATCGCCGTCATATCCAAGGCGAAAATGCTCCGCAACGCCAAGCCTTTGTCACTATTTTAGATAAGCAGATTATCGACATCCCTCACCCATTACCCGATCAAGAAGATCAAGAATATTGGATTTACGTTCAAAAAGGATTGGGCCCGAAAAGAGAGTTTCAAGTTGGCCCTCACTATTTCCATGCTTTAAACCCCGGCGATCAAGGAGAACTCACCTATCAAGGACGTAAATTTCTCCATTTTGCATTGACGCGCTAAACAAGCAACGTGTTTTTCAGCGACCAAGAATAAGAAGATTAATCGTTATTACCTATCAACACGATGCATAGAATCACCTTTCAAGACGACCATGAGAGGCATATGATGTTTACCAAATTTCAAATAAATCCACTTAATTGATAAACACTTACATGAGGTGAGAACATGACAACCAATCTGATCGGCCTAGACAACACCCAAAGCCAACAACTCGCTCAATCGTTAAATCGTTTATTGGCTAATTACCAAGTATTTTATATGAATACTCGTGGCTACCACTGGAATATTAAAGGTAAAGAATTCTTTGAACTGCATGCGAAATTCGAAGAAATTTACACTGACTTGCAAGTCAAAATTGATGAATTAGCAGAGCGTATCCTAACCTTGGGCGCGCAACCTTTGCACAGCTTTAGCGATTACCTAACGACAACAGAAATTAAAGAACACACCAATGCCACTGATGGTCAAAGCACCATGCAAGGGTTATTAGCTGGATTTAGTTCATTGATAGCTCAGCAGCGTACGATTTTATCGCTGGCCGCCGAAGTGGGTGATGAGGGAACCAGTGCTCAAATGGGCGATTATATTCGTGAACAAGAAAAATTGGTTTGGATGCTGAACGCTTGGCTGCAATAAATCCATAACCCTATAACTTAAAATTTTGGCTGGCGGTTTGAGCTCCCCAAAGACAAACACTTACCGCCAACCTTTTCGGTTAACAACGTCTCACTTTTTGGCTCCACAGTTGAGCCGCTTTCAGTTCTTGCGTCACATCCGCCATTGCAATGCCTAAGGTAGTGCAATGGCTTTCTATTCCCTGCCAATCCGCTTGTTCAAAACATTCCTCAAGGTTAAGCAATTGACCAAATGGACCTTCTCGCTTATTCAGCGCTTGTTTAATCGCTTGAGTCACCGGTAACTGCTCAAGCAAATGGTCTAGTGGAGTATCAAACAAGGCATCCAGTACTGAAAACAAACCGATTAAAAAGGCCTGATCTTGGTATTTATCAAACGGTTTTCGCTTCGACATTCGCTGACAAAATTGCGCCCGTTGTAGCGATAAATGATAAAGTTCTTGCGGTTTTTTGACTGAAACATAAGACGCAACCGTCAAAGCGACAAATGTCTTTAATTGATCGTGTCCAAGGTACACTAAAGCTTGACGAAAAGACGCGATAGGAACCGCCAAGCGAGGTGAAAGCCGATTAACAAAATGCAGCAACTTATAAGAGAGCGCCAAGTCTTGTGAAATGATCTGCTCAACTCGTTCAAAATCAACTGAAGGTCGACAAACCTCCTGAAACAGCCGCATCGAGATGAGCTGTTCTGGGCTAAGGTAGCGCTGCTTTATCACTTGCGGTTTACTAAAAAAGTACCCCTGAAAGAAGCTGAATCCCGCACGGCGAGCCAGATCAAACTGTTCTTGTGTTTCTACTTTCTCAGCTAAAAATCGCCGCTTGCTTCCCGCCGCCAATCGCTGCTCGACAACACGACATGCTTGCTCAATCCCCATGTCAATCACGTCCAATTTGACAATATGCACATAAGGTAAAAAACGCTCCCATTCCGCGCTGTAAACAAAGTCATCTAATGCAATCAGGTAGCCCCGTTGACTTAAGTCTAGAATCGCCGCAAACAATTCATCAGTTGGTGGACAAGTTTCAAGGACTTCAACAACAATCTGCTCTTTAGGTAAAGTCAGCGGTAAACGACGTAGCAAACTTTTATAAGGAAAGTTAATAAAGCAACGAGAATACTCTATCGACGGATTAGTACCTATACTCAAAAAATTTTCCACGATTAAGCGATAAGTGGCTCGATCAGAATCCATTTGGCGAGGAAACGCATTTTGCTCTCCATCACGAAACAATAGCTCATAACCAAGAGTATGCTTTTTAGCATTAAAAATTGGTTGCCTTGCTACATAGGTGGTATACATTTCCGCCTCACACATGATTGTTTTATATCACTACCTCTCAAATATTTCGCCACGCTATCATACCTTACTGGTCTCATAACCCTGAACTAAACTCTGGTTATTTTTTTACCTGTTGTTCGCGTCTATTGATATAGCTGGGCGATCTTGCCAGTACTAAAGCCTATTGACCCGAACCATTGCAATTTTCAGCCACTCGCTTATGCTAGCCAAGCTCAGCATCACGCTGGACCTTGAAACTTAGGCAAAGATCAGACGAAGTCATGTTGCACACATACAGTCAAGAATCCTATTTTCCGCACTTGATGCAGCAGCATATCGCACCATGGTGGGAACAGGCTTGCCACCAAGCACACTACCAAACTCAGGATAATATTAACCTGTATTGGTGCTCGATGACCTCATCACAGCACACGAAAGCGATCGTGGTCGTCAATGGACGACTTGAATCGGTGTGGAAGTATCAGGAGCTATTTTACGATCTTTTCCATCAAGGTTATGACATTTACTCTTTTGACCACCGAGGCCAAGGCTTATCTGATCGACTGCTTGATGATAGAGAAATTGGCCATGTTCACTCTTTTGATGACTATGTCAGTGATTTAGCGGCGTTAGTATCTCATTTCAACTTACAACGCTATACACAACGGTTTCTATTAGCCCATTCGATGGGCGGAGCAATTGCCACTCGGTATCTACAAACTTATCCAACGCATCCATTCAATGCTGTCACGCTAAGCGCTCCAATGTTTGGTATCCATATGCCTTGGCAGTTACGTGCCGTTGCTGAGCCCCTCGCCCGTATGCTGACTTACCGCTACCGGACGCCTCATTATGCTCCTGGTTATGGCCCTTACTATGCCAAACCGTTCGCGATTAACCCGCTCACCCACAGTGCAATCCGTTATCAATGGTTTCGAGCCTTATATGAGGAAAAGCCGGAACTGAAATTGGGAGGGCCAAGTACTCGCTGGGTATGGCAAGCGCTAAAAACGACACGTCGGTGTCGGCAATACACGCGTCAATTGACGATTCCACTCTTACTGCTGCAAGCAGAATGCGATACGATTGTCAGCAACGCCTCGCAAACCCGTTTTATCACTCAACTGGCACGCACCAACCCAAACGCTCGTATGCAGCGTATTGATGGCGCAAAACATGAGTTATTGTTTGAGCAGGATCACTACCGTAATCAAGCATTAGAGGCGCTATTGGATCATTTTAATTCGCCCCCATCGAAATAGAGGAAAGCCAACCTGAGGAGTTTTTCCCTCTTTTTCTAGCGGATTATCACTTACACTACCGGGCCAAGATCGTTTACTTGGCGACCTTTCCTGCGACAATGAGGGTTATATGACCACTGAACAAAAAACGGTTCCATTTCGAATTGTAGCTTCCGATCTGGATGGCACATTATTAGCACCCAACCATCAATTAAGCGCGTTTTCAAAACAGATACTCAAGGATCTTCATCAACAAGGTTTTACTTTTGTGTTTGCAACCGGGCGTCACCACGTCGATGTGGCGGGTATTCGAGAAATTGCTGGTATTCCAGCGTATATGATCACCGCCAACGGGGCGCGTGTCCATGATAAAAACAACCAAGAAATGTACAGCAAAAGTGTACCAGCTGAACTCGTTCAGGCCATCATTGACCAAGTCAAAAGCGATGATTCTCTCTACATTCATCTATATCGCCATGATCAATGGTTACTGAATCGGGAAGATGAAGCACTCCGTCACTTCCACAAAGATTCCGGTTTTACCTATCAGGTTTTCGATGTCGATCATGCTCCCACTGACGGAGTAGCAAAAATTTTCTTTACTAACCAAAGTAAAGATCACGAACAGCTGGTTCAACTGGAAACGCTGATAAACCAACGCTTTGCTGGACAAGTTAACGTCGCTTTTTCCACGCCATGGTGCCTAGAAATTATGGCTGCGGGGGTATCAAAAGGGGAAGCGTTACACGTTGTGGCAAAATCGCTTGGATTATCACTGGCCAACTGTATCGCATTTGGTGATGGCATGAACGATGTCGAGATGCTAACCATGGCTGGCAAAGGGCTCGTCATGCAGACCGCACACGAAAAAGTCCTACGAGCGCTGCCCAATAACGAAGTCATTGGTAGCAACGCCGATGATGCCGTTGCCCACTACCTACAAAATCACCTTCAATTGTCGAAATCGCCCGCATAAGTAAACGTTATTCAACACTCGCACCCATCATAAAGCTTAGCGGTGGGGCGAGGTTGAGCCTGTATATTGCCGCCCCGAGCGGTGTATCCCAGTGCAATAATTGCGAATGTCTTCCCAAGTAACCATTTTTCTGTCTGTAAAGTGTCAATAGCGCTTCCCTTAGGTTCAGTTTTAAAGCCACGATATGCCATAATGCATCAACGTTGGTTGCGTTTTTTACGAGGAAGAGAAACCATGAAGCAGCTGAGAATTCCAGCGGTCATCCTAGCCCTACTCGCTGTACAAGCGTGTTCGTCATCCCAGCCTACCGAGCAAGCGATAACGCCTGTGAATGCCACGTTAGATAATCCGGCGACGGTCGTTGCACAAAGTTTTATTATGCGAGGTGAAGTGGTTATAGGGCCAGAAGTCCGCTCTTTTACTCCCTGTGGGAGTAACCAACAATATTGGTTAGAGTTACCTCCCGAACTTAGCGTGCCAGCACAAAAGCTAAATCAGTCTCCTTATCAAATCCTTTATGGTGAAATGATTGGCTACCTTGTACCACCGAGCCAAACGGGATTCAATGCCGACTACCTCGCTCGCTTTGTCGTGCAGCAAATCAACCAATTAAGCGCAGAAAATACTCAACGTTGCCAGCATCCCACCAATCCAACTCGGGCATTTGGTACAGAACCATTTTGGTCTGTTCAATTTTCTGCTCAAGGGTTGGAATTTCAGCCATTAGGTAGTGATAAACAGTTATTGACCATTCAGAGTAGTCAGTTATCCGCTAGCCGTCGTATTTATCAGTTTGAGCAGGGGGCTCTCACCTTAGAGCAAAAAACATGCACCGATAGCATGAGTGATAATTTATACAGTTGGCGTTCAACTCTCACTCTCAAAGAGGAAACTTACCAAGGCTGCGCCGTGCTCAGCAATCTGGATACGACACAAGAGTGGGTAGGCACCTACTTTGCCAATGCAACAGAGCAGCAAGGTTTTGGCGTAACGTTGGAACTCAATCCCGATCATAGCGCAACCACTCGCTACCGCTATTTAAATGGCGAACGCGAACTGGTTGAAAAAGGATTCTGGCAACAGCTTAATCCTGATCAAATTCAAGTCGTGATGACCTTGCACCAGCAACAGTATTTACTCTCGGAACGAGTATTTAGCCGTCGTGGTTATCAACTCCATGCCGATAAGGAAAAAATAGGCAATGTAGTCTATCCAATCCGCAATGGTGGCCTGACTCTTTTTCAAGCAAAGCCGATAAGTCCTCGCCCCAGCACCGAAAAGCCGCCGCTTGATCAAACCGTGCACAACATCCCTTCCCGAGATGAATATGACGAAGAGGTTGACCAAGCGGTACGCCGATACTTTGCGCTGCATAAAACCGATCCCGCACAAATCCATTACCGCTGGTTAAAATACGACTTGAATGGTAATCAGCACCCAGAACTTCTAGTGCAACTCGATTGGTGTCAACACACACAGTGCACTTTGCTTATTTTCGAACAAAAGCACGGTGAATGGTATTTTAACAGCCGTATCAATGGCGTTCAGACACCTTTTCGATTAGGAAAACGTTCACAGTATGGCTGGCAAGATCTAATGCTCCCAATCAGTACAAAGCAAACGATCACCATCCACCAACTGCAATACAACGGGATCAGTTATCCGGTGACAAGCAAAAAATCAAAAACCGCTCACGCCAGTGACATTAGCGGTGTCAGCCTATTTTCTGACGGCTTATCGCCACGCACAGGAGTAAAACTTTAATGTCAGCGTGTTCTGGTTGCGGTTTAACCCACCAATGCTTGTGTGCAGCCATCCCCCGACTATCCAGTGAGTTGCACCTTTCATTACTCACGCATGAAAATGAGTTCCTGCGTGAGACGAATACTGGCCAATGGCTGGTCAAAGCGCTGCCCCACTGCACCACTTTTACTTGGCGACGAACCTCACCCCCCCGCGCATTATTACAGCGCATTGCCGACCCGAATTATCATTCGGTACTGGTTTACCCAAGTGCACAAAGCCTTCCTGTCGCTCAGCCACTACAAAACGCGAAAATAAAGGGCAAAAAAATGCATTTTATCTTGCTTGATGGAACATGGCAGGAAGCGAAAAAAATGTTACGTAAAAGCCCTTGGTTAACCATCCCTCATGTCTACATTACTACGCCAAACGAGTCATGTTACCAATTAAGACGCCACCAACAAAACGGACATTTATGTACCTTAGAAGTGGGAGCTGCGTTACTCGACTCACTCAATGAAGCAGAAAATGCACAACGGCTGAATCATTTTCTTAATCGTTTTATGCGTACTCTGCAAGCGGATAAAAGCGGGCACGCACTGGTTGATTACCTGGCTTGACGCGGAATGTTCAGTAAAGAACATAAACTCTGTGGCTGGCCTAGGTAAAAGCCTTGCAAATAATCGATGCCCATATCTTGACTGATCTGGCATACCGTCTCGTTATGTACAAACTCAGCCACGGTTTTAGCGTTTAACACCTGGCATAACTTCACCAGTTGCTGAGCTATTTTGCGTTGTTTCATATCTTGGTCGATATTACGAATTAAACTGCCATCTAGTTTAATCACCTGAGGCTCAAGCTTAATGATTTCATCAATGTTTGAATAACCACTACCAAAATCGTCAACGATAATTCTCACCCCTAAACGACGAAAATGCTCACACACTTCAATCATATGTCCATAATCTTTGATTTGTTCATTCTCAAGCACTTCAAGCCCGACTCGAGCGGGATTAGCCAAAGATTGAATCGCTGTTTCAAGACGTTGTAATGTGCGATCACTCATTAAATCTTGTGCCGATAGATTAATGGAAAAATCTTCATGACGGTGACGCATCAACTCAAAAGTTCGATGAATCATCTGCCGACTTAAGCGCGTATAGAGATGGCTGCCTTCAATGATGGGTAAAAATCGTCCAGGTAAAACAATCTCTCCCTCATCTTCAATCCGCACTAAACATTCATAAGAAGCCAATTGATGAGATTGAGCATGGACAATTGGCTGTGCATAAACGAGTACCTTGTCATCCAACACCGCTCGGCTAACACAAGATAACCAGCTGAGCCGCTGTTGGCGCAATTGCTCATGAGTGCGTAACCGGGTCGCACTACAAAAGTGACGATTACGACGAAAAGCATAGCGTCTTGCCTCAATGGCACGGAGCAATAAATCATCCGCATCCTGTTCTGGGAACTCTTTGCGACTGACTAATCCAGCACACAAAGAAACCGACACGTAATCAATTTCAGGTAAACCAAACGGCTCAAAGTTGACATGTTCAAGCTGTTCGACAAATTGAGAGAAAGTGCGATGGATGGCTTCTTCGTCAACGTCGACAGTCAGCATCGCGGCCCACTCTCCAACGCCGATTGCATATAAAGCGCTTTTCTCCGGAAGATGTTCAGCGAGGTAACGTTGAAAGTGACCAGTTAAATCCAGTAATAATTGATCGCCAACCTGATAACCATATTTTTCATTAATTTGATTGAAATTAGTTAACTTCAATGCCAGTAAATATTCATTGGTTGCCATACGTAATAATTTTTCACGTAATACCACTCGATTCGGTAGCCCCGTCCTGCGATCAACCCGATAAGTAGCGGTTAGCAGAGAAGCTTGATCTTGAATTTTCAACGATAAATCGCGGTTCATTTCATCTAAATCATCCAACGCATTACGAATCAGACTAAATAAAGGCGCTAACTCATCATGTCGTGCACAATTCAAGGGAGGTATTGCTTCTTGGCTCGGCTCGCCTTCACGAATAGCAAAATAGGTCATACTGTGGTGCAACACTCGCTGTAATTGACCATCATGCCACAACTCCCCTGCACAATATCCGCCAGAGGTTAATGCAACCCGTTGAAATGGTAAAAACTCTTGGTTGTCTTCAATAAAATCTAACCGAGAAGTGCAGTTATAAATAAAAATCTGTTCAGGTTGAAAAAGGCGTAGTTGCTCGGCACCTAACTGCACCTGTTCAAGCGT
Organism: Vibrio sp. 1-1(7); assembly: GCF_013048485.1. Taxonomy (NCBI): domain Bacteria; kingdom Pseudomonadati; phylum Pseudomonadota; class Gammaproteobacteria; order Vibrionales; family Vibrionaceae; genus Vibrio; species Vibrio sp. 1-1(7). Next base: position 41,381 of record NZ_VHSP01000006.1, read on the forward strand.
TAAGGACGGATGATCAAAACAAAAACGAACTTCATCGCCGACAGATAAGGCTTTATTAAACACCAATCCCCGCTCATCTTCATACTGAGGCACATAAACATCTTGTAATGCTAACTCACCTTTGATCAGCGGAAAATTATGTAACATCTCTAGCGGTACCTGCTGATGATCGCCTAAGTAACGGTTGTACACTTGACGGATCGGCATATCATCCAAGCGACATACCCTATTGCCTTCAGCTGCTGTGACACGAAAACTACGGCCAAGTGGGTTCCATTCGGTGTAGGCTCCGGTTTTAACTTTTAAGCATTCCCCATGAAACGCGACACAGACCATGGCATCATCGTACAATTGCCGACCATGTAATACCCATGTCCCATAAGGTGTTTCTGTCGCGGCCCCTCCAGCAACCTGAATGCCAGGCGCTAAATAATTAAACGCTCGAAAGTGCTCCTGTTCATCCATTTGTGCGACAAAACAGAGCAAACATTGGGTATCGGCTTGTAAAGCAAGCTGATCAAGTAACTGCTCAACATCTTTTTTGCCTGACAGGGTGCGAACTTGCGCGGTACTGGTTAACTGGCTGTGATGAAAATGACTGATAATGATCAGTGTACCGGTATGACAAATTTCACCGTGATCGACCATTTGGTTAGCACTAAAACCGATCAAGTGAGCATCTGGATATCGCGTTAGCAACTGATCTGCCAGCGTCTGTACATATTCCGTTGACTGGCTGGAAATCAGTTGAATTAATCGATTACTGGGATCAGACGAGATAAATTCTAATGGAATATCATTGAACGACTGATGTTCAGAAAGGAATAAAGACGTCGTAAACATACTTCCTGTAACTCATTTTGCAACACTGCCTTATGCATAGGTATCAAACCGTATACCATCTGAAAATCAGGTTAATGATTATCTGATACAGTCACAATTTTTATTCAGCAAACCAATACCTTAAGTTGTGAAAGATCGGTTATCTCAACATCCGGTAAAACTTTCGCATCACGATTTGCAACTAATGTGTGGCCTCGGTCGTTATACCAACAGGCTTGGAATCCGTTATTCTTGGCACCTTGTACATCGGTCACGAGATGATCGCCGACATGTAGAATAGCTGAGGCAGGAAGTTGAAGATACTGACTCGCTTTCGAAAAGAGATCCGGATAGGGTTTTGCACGTCCATCAGGCCCAGCCTTGAGCACTAATTGAAAATAATCACTCAGACCTATCTGTTCAACATCCACATTACCATTGGTAATTGCCAGCAAAGGCACCTGCTGCGCAAGTAACCGTAAGACTTGGTGAGTAAGTGGGGGCACGGTAACTAAATTTCTGAGTCGTAAAACTTCTTCGATCGCCTCTTGTGCCGCTTGCTTTGCTTGATTCGGTGAATAACCTAACTTCTGTAGGCCTTGTTTGATCTGTTCAAAACGCCATCGGGTCACGTCATGACTTAACCAAGGATCATGGTCAGCCAATTGCCACTTTAATTGATTCCACCATGTCATCGGTTGACTGGCTGTCACGGGATGATGCTGATAAAGCCACTGAGCAATTTGTTGCTCTAAATGGCGAATGACCGGATAGTTATCGTATAGCGTGTCGTCCAAGTCAAACGTCATCGCTTGAATCGGTTGTAACTGACGATAGAAATGCATCTCTACTCCTTGGTTTTTTTTCGGGCTCGAGGGTGAGCTTGATCATACACCTGCGCGAGATGCTGAAAATCAAGATGGGTATAAATTTGTGTGGTTGAAATATTCTCATGCCCCAGTAATTCCTGAACCGCACGTAGGTTATTGCTTGATTCCAACATATGGGTAGCAAAGGAGTGGCGCAATTTATGCGGGCTGATATGGCTGGCAACGGACTGTTTTTGTCCCCATTCTGCCAAGCGTTTTTGTACATTACGATGAGAAATACGTACGCCTAACTTGGAAATAAATAGTGCGGGTTCATCTCCTTTGAGCAAGCTAGGGCGAACTTTTAACCATTTACTGACCCACTCTTTTGCCTGTCCAGAAAACGGAGCTTTACGCTCTTTGTTGCCTTTTCCAATCACACGAATTTCACCTCGACTGAAACTGATGTCTTTTACATTAATTCCTACCAATTCAGCCAGCCGCAAACCTGCGCCATACATCAATTCCATAATGGCGCGATCACGAATCGATAGTGGATCATCGGCATCCACCTCTAACAGTTGAGCCATTTCATCGACATCTAAATTCTTCGGTAACGGGCGTTGTTTTCTTGGTGCAGAAACACCTTTAGCAGGATTGGCTGCTAACTCTCCGCGTAAAATCAGAAAATCGAAAAAGCTACGCAAAGAAGAAAGACGCGTTGCTAGGCTACTGGCTTTCATCCCCTCGCGCATACCTTTGCTGGCAAGCTGGCGAACCCAAGCGGCATCCACTTGTTGCCATCGAGTAATTCCCATTTGATTGAGATGCGTCGCCATCGCATGCAACTGCTGCCGATAGTTACGTTGAGTGTGAATACTTAGCCCCTTCTCACTACGTAAATATTCATAGAAACGCAGTAAAGGCTGAGTTAATCCACTAGGCAGAGGGGGAATGGATTCGTTCATGTTCACTATATTGCCAAGGGAGTAAATCGATTAAATGAGTCAGCACTAAAGCTAAATGGCGCAAAAATAAGGTATCCATACAGGGTTGAAAATGCCCACCATCCGTACTTGCGAAGGCTAAAATTCCTTGAGATTGCGAAGAACCTAGCGCCAGAACGACGTAAGACCCCATTTCCGGCGTCAAACTCTGTTCACCAAACAACTGATGACGATCAGCCTGCCGTAAACGCCCTAAATAAGCCGATTTACCATTGAAGTGATTAGTGGCAAAGCGCTGCCATTGCTCTTGGGTGATGGCATACTCATTCATCGGTGAGCCAATCAAACGGACATAGGCCGTTAACCCTAGACGCTTTGCCGTACCTTCAATGGCTTGAAAAACTTGGCGCAACGAACGACATTGCAGCAATGTTTCTTGCAACGCCATAAATTCATGAAAGGTTCGATCATTGTTCGCCGCCAACGACATTAAGGTGGTGATCTCTTCTTCTAACTCTTCAATACGTTGTCGCTGCCGCGCCATTTGTATATGAACGAGAGAGATCGTTCCTGCATCGGAACGAGGCAATGAAAATGACTCAACCAACTGAGGATAATGGAGAAAAAAATCTGGGTGATCGCGTAAATACTCAGCGACCACTTCAGCGGTCAGGGCATCAGCCTGTTGTTGTAACAAAACACATCCTTAATTTAACAAGATAATTGACCATCAAATACATGAGTGGCAGGCCCGGTCATATACAAAGGTTGCCCCGGCCCTTGCCAACGCACATCTAAGCATCCTCCCGGTAATTGAACCGTCACCGTTGGATCCAAAAGCCCTTGAGTAACCCCCACCGCGACAGCCGCACAAGCACCACTACCACAAGCTTGAGTTTCACCGGAACCTCGCTCATAGACACGGAGTTTAATTTTTTGCCGATCAATCACTTGCATAAAACCCGCATTCACTCGCTCAGGAAAGCGTTCATGAGCTTCCAGCAACGGGCCTAACGTTTGTACTGCTGCTGTTGCTACATCCTCAACGATCGTTACCACATGCGGGTTCCCCATACTAACGGCTCCACAAAACAAAGTTTGCTCATCAACACGCATGATATAGGTTTTTTCTGCCTGTTTAGCACGAAATGGTATTTTATTCGGCTCAAACTCTGGCACCCCCATATTGACGGTAATTTGATCATCCTCTTCGATGGAAAGCACCATTTTACCTTTTTTGGTACTCACACTCAGTTGGTACTTATTGGTCAATCCTTTCATGCGTACAAAACGAGCAAAACAACGCGCACCGTTGCCACACTGCTCAACTTCACTACCGTCGGCATTAAAAATGCGGTAATGAAAATCGGTTTCTGGATCATACGGTGCTTCCACCACCAACAATTGGTCAAAACCAACACCAGTATGCCGATTCGCTAAACGCCGAATCAAATCGGGGGAAAAGAAAACGTTCTGGGTAATACAATCAACGACCATAAAATCATTACCCAAACCGTGCATTTTAGAAAAATGGAAATGCATAAGAAATCACTTTACTCTGGCAAAAGACTTTCCAAGGCCCACAGGCTGGAAAGAGGTTCCCGCTGACGAACGAGGTAGGTTTTGTCGCCATCCACCATAACCTCTGCCGCGCGAGTGCGGGTATTGTAGTTAGACGACATTGCAAAGCCGTAAGCCCCTGCCGATCGTACCGCTAATAGATCGCCATTCGCTAGCACTAAGGCACGATCTTTCCCTAAGAAATCACCCGTTTCACATACAGGGCCAACCAAATCATACTTGATCGCATCCCCTGAACGCGGGACAACAGGCACGATATTTTGCCAAGCTTGATACAAAGCTGGCCGCATTAAATCATTCATCGCCGCATCAATAATGGCAAAGTTTTTATGTTCGGTATGTTTAAGAAATTCAACCCGTGTCAACAAAACACCGGCATTGGCAGCAATTGCGCGTCCAGGTTCAAAGATCAACTCTAAATGCTGATGATTGGCTAAACGCGCCAACAGTGCTTTAGCATAATCTGAAGGCTGAGGAGGATGCTCATCACGATAAACCACACCAAGCCCCCCACCTACATCAAGGTGCCCAATCGTAATACCTTCGGCCTGCAATGAATCAATTAAAGCCAGTAAACGATCCGTCGCATCAATAAAAGGGGTTATTTCCGTCAACTGTGAACCGATATGGCAGTCGATTCCACGCACTTCAATATTCGGTAAGCGCTGTGCTAAACGGTAAACTTCAGGTGCACGCTCAAAGGCGATACCAAATTTATTGTCACGTAATCCGGTGGAAATATAAGGGTGGGTTTTTGCATCGACATCAGGATTAATACGTAGAGAAACCGGCGCGGTTACGCCTAACTCACCAGCAACCTGATTAAGCCGCTCAAGCTCCGGTTCCGACTCAACATTAAAGCATTTTATCTTCAGCGTTAATGCCCGTTTCATCTCTTGTGCTGTTTTACCAACCCCAGAGAAGACCACCTTACTGGGATCGCCCCCTGCAGCAATAACACGCTCCAGTTCACCACCAGAAACGATATCAAATCCCGATCCCAACCGAGCCAAAGTATTAAGCACCCCTAAATTAGAGTTTGCCTTAACCGCGTAACATATAAGGTGAGGATGCCCAGCCAACGCATGATCAAAGGCTCGCCAATGACGCTCCAGTGTCGCTCTAGAATAAACATACAGTGGCGTGCCGTATTGCTCAGCCAAATGTGACAAAGCCACATTTTCTGCCCACAGTTGACCATCGTCCTGATAATTGAAGTAATCCAAAATTCTTTCCCTTAATCTAATTGCTTAAGTCTACTGACTTTGTTCACTCTGCTGAGTATCATCAGGCAGGTACAATGGGCCAGTTTGTCCACACCCCGCTAATGCGAGTACAGACAACAAAAACAGTGCGGTGACAGACTTTTTCATTTTGCATATCGTGATTATTGAATCAATGCCTCCTATAATCGCACCACAATAAAGAAAAGCAATAGGATAGATACGATGAACGAAACTGAATTTCATCAGCAAGCGGAAACTCAAATGCAACTCATTGAACAACTGATTGATGAGACAGGAGCTGATATTGATTATGAGACATCTGGTAACGTGATGACGTTAGAGTTTGATGACCGTAGCCAAATTATTATCAACCGCCAAGAACCGATGAAAGAAATTTGGCTGGCATCAAAATCTGGTGGATTTCATTTTCAGTGGCAAAACGAGCACTGGCTTTGCTCGAAAACAGGTATCGAACTATTGGACATGGTCAAACAAGAATGTGAAAAACACGCCGGAGAACCAATTGATTGGGCTTAGATTATGCTCGTTACATGATCAATTTGACTAATCATCACTGCGTTGCGAAGGAGCATTTCGATGCTCTTTTCATCAGTAACCATGTTTCATCAATAACCATGAACCGCTTTAGAGGGCCGAGAATAGAGTACCGAGTCGTTACGATAAGGTACCACGTAGCTTTCTCCTTCCTCGGGATGAATGATCTGATAATATTGGGGTAAGTTAAAATTAATTAATTTCGAGGCAATTTTATTATCATCGCGAACTGAAGTATAAAAGCTATTAACACTGGCAATCATCTCATCTTTTTCACCATTATACTGATGGTAAACTTCGATCCGATTGGCTTCATCTAGCACATAAATATTAAATCCTTTTTCGGTGTCTTCAAAAAAGAACTGTACTAACCCTTCACTGGCAAATCCATCGACGACCTCTGGAAGCTGATAATCCTGCTCTCTATCTAGCATCAGCAACGGTGACCCTTTCAACTTATTACTGGAGATACTGCGATAGAAATCAACCGAGTTTTCTAACCGTTGAACAGACACACCGCGTCGTTCAAAAAACAATCCATACATCTGTTTTCCGAGACGTAACGCTTTAAATCGACGACGTTTTTCTTGTTCCACCGGTTTAAGACGCAGATCGATACATTCTGCCAACAATTGATAAATCAAATTACGCATCACACCACGTAAATTTTTACTGTAGCAAAAAACATCGACCGATTCAGGAGGAAGTGCATCTTGATGCATTTTACCCAATATCGTTTTTAGGGCATCAAGGATCGCCGTTTCTCCTTTAAAATGCAGTGTACGTACTTCTTGCCATGAGTTGCGATAAACCAAATCAACACTACCCACTAAGCACTGCTGTTGAGAGCCGAAACTAAAAATATCCAACGTTTTTAAATCGACTTTTAACGATTTACCAGCAAGTTGCACCGTGGGATCACTTTCAAAATTGATAAACATTGCCAGTTGGCTGATTTCACATGGGCTAGCCAATGCCGCCATTGTAGGGCGTCGTTTATGCAGAGAAAAAGTATTGCGTAAATCGCTCACCATTTGATAAAACTTATCAAGATCCAACTGAGCACAACGAACGACCGAATGCAAATTGGTTGACTCGGTAATTAATCCATTAAAAAAAGCCCAAGCGACCAGTTTACTTAAATATTCATTATGTTCTAAATAACGCTGCCCCATCATGCGTTGTGCAATTGGTGGTTGTTTATACAAATACCAACCGGAAGGATTTATTCGCCCCGTTGGGACTTCGATAAATGTTAAGTCAGTTTCATGTAAATCTGGCGAAATTTGGGGGTTTAATAAGGTCACTTTACCCGGTAAAACTTCAAATGCGGCATACAGCTTACGCGCTAAAATCGAAATATCCTGCGGACTGATTGCCGAAGTAATGTCATGACGACGGGCAAATTGAATCAAATTACGATAACTGAGCATTAACGCATCAAGTAAAGCATGGTGAACGATTTTTACTTGCTCCACTTTCCAATGCCGACGGTTATCTAATTCTTGCAGGGTTGCCGTGTCCCATTGCCACTCTTGCACCATATGTTGCAAAGCTTCCCGTCGCCACGCAACCGAATCGACTTGCGCTTCGCGTGAGAGCTTTTCATGAGTTTTCAAGTAAAAACAACGTCGAACTAAATCGAGTCGAGTATGATCACCGATCTGAAGGAGATAGCGCGTCACTTTTTTAAGCATCAAATAGTAGGCATCCATCCCATACAAATCAGGCTCATGAGCAAAAAAGCGGCGCTTGGTATCAATACTGAGCAGTTGCGTATGAGGATACTCCCATGAATAAGCCTCCAACAGCGTGGCTTTAAGTACGGATTTATACGGTGAATCAATACTTTTATACAGTTGCCATAAATTAGCACCAAAATACTCTTCGGCAGGGATACGGTTTAAGCGACCAAAATCGATCCACTCTGAACAATCAATATATTGGTTAGCACAAAGCTGCTCGACATATTCTTCGTAACACTCTTCCATCTCTGGCGGGACAATTTGCCACAGCAACCGTTTACCGGCTAGCCGAACTGCCGAACGATAAAATTCATCTAATAACAGCAAATGTTGTGAGGAACCACAGTTTTCACCGGTCATTTTATCAGAACGGTTATGCCGAAAACGCTGCTCGTCCATGATAAAAAAGTTCGCTTCCACGCCTTGATTTTTCGCCCAATCAGTAATGAGCAAGCACTTATTGCTTAAACTTTCTCGATCATCACAATCCATCGACGCCGATACACAGACCCAAATGTCTAAGTCACTGGATGAACTTTGCCCGATGGATGAGGTACTCCCCATCGTGTAAAGCCCTAAAATCATCGGTTGTTTAGGAGCATGAAGCGGCTGACCTAACGCCAGTTCGGTATCTTCGACTAATTGCTGCTGAACCGCATTCATCTCAAAATTGTCGATACCATGGGGAACTTGCTGGTCTAAATAGCCAGGAATTAACGGATGGTTGTAATGCAGCAATGCAGGAATTAATTGAAAAACACGTTGACCTTGTAAATCCATAAGCGCCAGCGCCCGTTCAGTTCGTTGCCGGTTGAGATTATCCAGTCGTTGAATTAAGGTCGTGGTGTAAGCCTGCAAGGTTGGTTCCTTGGTTGAAACATTAATGCGCGCTTTGGTTATGTTTTACGCGAAAGCGCCAACAAAACGTGATCAATTTAACACTTTAATCGGACTGGGTAAAGCTATCTCCCTTTATCACTCGACTAAAGTTGTACCATCGTGAAGAAATCAGCATGTTAGCTAACTTTCGCTGCATAGTCGTGCGGTTCACGACCATTTCTCTTCTATATTGCCAGCGTTCTGCTCCAAATAAAATAGGCCATCAGTGTGTGCGAGAAGACGCGTTTTCTCCTAGTCAGTCCGCGAACAAACGAGAGATTAATCACATTCTTTTAGTCAATTCAGTTCAATTTAATCACAAAAACGCCGACTGACTATCTAGTAGTAAGACTTTCTCGTCCACAATGTTAGGATACTGTTATTGTTGACTGTTTTTATGGGATGATTATGACCACTACGCCGATTCGTATTGCTACCCGCCAAAGCCCACTGGCTTTATGGCAAGCACATTTTGTCAAAGATGCTTTACAAGCAGCGCATCCGGGGTTGGAAGTGGAACTAGTAACCATGGTCACCCGAGGCGATGTGTTACTCGATACTCCCCTGGCTAAAGTCGGAGGAAAAGGGCTTTTTGTCAAAGAGTTAGAACTAGCTATACTGGAAAACAGGGCCGATTTAGCCGTTCACTCGATGAAAGATGTCCCGGTCGACTTTCCCGATGGCTTAGGTTTAGTGACAATTTGTGAACGTGACGATCCTCGAGATGCTTTCGTCTCGAACCGCTATGTTTCTCTTGATGAGCTTCCTCATGGTGCAATTGTAGGTACTTGTAGCTTACGCCGCCAATGCCAAATCAAAGAAGCTCGCCCAGATATTACCATCAAACAATTGCGCGGTAATGTCGGTACTCGCTTAGCAAAGCTGGATGCCGGAGAATTTGATGCTATCGTACTAGCCGCCGCAGGGCTTAAACGCTTGAAGCTCGAAGATCGGATCGCTAGCTTTCTTGAACCCGAACAATCGCTGCCAGCCGTTGGTCAAGGAGCGGTTGGTATTGAATGTCGCTTAAATGATCGACGCCTACTCACACTGCTTGAGCCACTTAATCACCTAGATACGGCGGATCGCGTCCGCTGCGAACGCGCGATGAATTTAACCTTGCAGGGTGGCTGTCAAGTGCCTATTGGTAGTTATACCGTCTTGGAAGGTAAGCAAATTTGGCTGCGAGCGTTAGTCGGTGAACCAGATGGTTCGCACATCATCCGAGGAGAAATTCGGGGTGATCGTCAGCACGCCGAGCAGCTAGGTATTCAACTCGCTAATCAACTGCTTGAACAAGGAGCGAGAGAAATCTTAACTAAGTTGTATTCTGAGCACCAGTAAACCATGGCCATACTCGTTACACGTCCCGGCGAAGACGGTATTGAACTTTGTCACCGCTTAACAGAGCGTGGATATAAGGCACTTCATCATCCACTCATCACCATTACCGCAGGTAGAGAATTGACGCAACTCTGTGTCGAACTGGCTCAATACGACCTCATCATGGCTGTCAGCCAATCAGCCGTCAGTCTGACTCAGCAAGGGCTTCAAGCACAAGGGCTACCTTGGCCAACTAATGCGATTTATCTTGCCATTGGTCAAAAAACCGCACAAGTTTTAAGCAAGGCATGCCAACAACCAGTACACTACCCAGAGATCAGCGACAGTGAGCATTTATTGGAACTTCCGGTTTTACAGGAAGTCCACCAAAAACGAATGGTCATTCTGCGGGGAAATGGTGGACGAGAACTCATTTCACAGACGCTCACCCAACGAAGCGCACAAGTCTGGTGTCGTGAAGTCTATCGTCGTGTTGAACTGCCATTTGATTGGCAGCCAATGTTACAACGTTGGCAGCAAGTAAACGTGGATACCTTAATTATAACCAGTCTCCACCAACTAACATTTTTCATGTCGCAATTGACCGCTCACGCGCAAGCTTGGGCCTGTCAACTGCGGCTACTGGTTCCCAGTGAACGCATTGGCCGTGAAGCAATCACTCTCGGCTTTCAACATATTGTGATAACAGGAAGTGCAGCAAACCACGACCTCGTGGCGGCTCTCCAGCCTTAACACAGGACTCTAGCCATGACAGATAAAAAAAACAATCCACAGCAGGAACCTGACAATTTAGAACCCAATGCCTCAGCTTCCTCTGATGTCACACCTCAGGGCACACATAACCACAAGGAACGGAAAAAAATGGCGTCTTCCGCTTCATCATCACACTCGAAATCGAACACAACCGTTCAGCCTACGGAAATAAAACCCACCACTCAGCGAGGAACGAAATTAGCCACCATCGCCATCGTGTTAACCATTTTATTTAGTGCCGGACTCACCTTACACTTTCAGCAACAACAGGCCTTGTATCAAACCCAATTAAGTGCGCTACGCGCTGAGCTTAATCAAACACGCCAGGGCTTACACACTGAACTAGATACCATCAAAAATGCCGCCATAAACGCTGCCACAGAGATCGCCACTCGCTCAGAAGTAGAACTCAACCAGCAACACAAAAGTATCGAAAGCTTACAATTAGCCATTGCTGATATTAAAGGACGCCGCCCTAACGATTGGCTGCTCGCAGAAGCGGATTATTTAGTAAAATTAGCTGGCCGTAAATTATTCTTAGAGCAAGATATTGAAAGTGCCACACTGTTGATGGAAAGCGCCGATCAACGAATTGCGCAGCTCAATGATCCCAGCTTAGCGCCACTACGTAAAGCGATGGCCCATGACATTACGACCCTCAAAGCGATTCCTTTACTTGATAAAGAAGGGTTAGTCTTAACCCTGCTCAGTTTGCAGCAAGTGGTAGAGCAACTGCCATTAGCGAATGCAATTCTGCCCGAAGCGACACAAACTGAACCAGTCACGGTTTCAGACAATCTTGGCGACTGGCAAAGTAACTTAATGGCCTCACTTAAAGCATTTAGTGATAATTTTATTACGTTCCGCACTCGAGATGGACAAGCCGTTCCATTATTGTCGCCTGAACAACACTTTTATTTACGCGAAAACCTAAAAGCAAAATTAGAAACCGCCATCAAAGCCGTCTACGACGAGCAGACCACGATCTACCACACCTCGCTCATCTCTGCAAAACAGTGGTCTGAAACCTTTTTTAATTTACAAGACAATCAGGTCAACGCATTCAATCGTACTCTGGCTCAACTGTCAGAAAAAACGATTACCGTGACTTATCCACAAACGCTCACAAGTCAACAACCGCTTACGGATATCATTCAAGAACGCTTACGTCGTTCAGTCTCATCCATCACCACGGAGGAGAAAGCCCAATGATTCGCCTACTATTTCTCTTTATCGTATTGGGGTTGGGATTATTTGCAGGAACTCAGTATGCCGGTCAACAAGGGTACGTATTGATTTCCATTGCCAACAAAACCCTAGAAATGAGTGTTACGACACTCGTTATTTTGATGATAGCCACCCTCGCTGGGTTGTTTTTCCTCGAGTATCTTATTAAAAAACTACTGCGCGCCAGTAGTACGACTTGGAACTGGTTCAGTGTTCGCAAACAGCGTCATTCACGACGTTATACTAATGAAGGCATTGTTAAATTATTAGAAGGCGATTGGAAACAAGCTGAACGTAAAGTCACTCGTTGGGCTAACTACCATGATATGCCACAACTCTGTTATCTCATTGCCGCCGAAGCCGCTCACGGGATGGGTAAGACCAAACAACGCGATCATTATCTGGCTTTAGCCGCTCAACAAAAAGACGCGGCTTTAGCGGTGGAATTAACTCGAGCTAAGCAACAACTGAGCGAAAAAAACTGGTCTGCTGCTCTTGATACTCTCACCCAGTTACATCGTGACCATCCTGACCATCTGATGATTATAAAACTACTGAAGCAAGTTTATCTCGCGCTCGAACAATGGCAACCGCTGCTCGATTTACTTCCTAAGCTGGTCAAAGCACAATTGCTTACCCGTTCAGAGGCAGAGCAACTCACTTTAACCGCTCAGCAAGGCATACTCACGACGGTTGCGAGCGAAAAAGGCAGCGAGGGTTTATTAACGTACTGGTCAGGGCTACCTAAAAAACTCAAAAACCAGCCAGCAATGGTGGCGACATTAGCTCAACAGCTGATGAAGCGTAAAGCGGATCATCAAGCATTCACTCTTATCAAAGAAGGACTAAAAAAACAGCCATCACCTGAGCTATACGCCCTGCTTCCGCAGTTAAATATTCCAGATCATCACCCAATCACTGCTTTTCTACAGCAGCAGTTACGTCAAGATAGCAACAATCCGGATCTGCATAGTGCCTTAGGTCAGCTTTTGTTACGCTCTCAACAGTGGCAAGACGCTCAGCAACATCTGGAAAAAGCGTTATCGATTCGCCCTGACGCATCTGATTACGCTTATTTAGCTGAAGTTTTAGATCAACAAAATCGTCCACAAGCCGCCCACGATGTAGCACGGAAGGCTTTATCACTGTTTACTAAGCAAAAGAATAATCAACACTCTCTTATCCTGCATGAGCAATAAATAAAAGTTACGCCTTCCTAGCTGAAGCCAGCTAGGGAGGAATGGCGCAGATTAAATGACACGAGAGAACTGTTGCTGACGCGCACGCTGACGGAGATACTTATCAAAACACATACAGATATTTCGAATCAGTAATCGACCTCGTAACGTCACTTGGATCGATTGGTTATCGACCACCACTAATTGATCATCAATAAAGGTTTGCAGTAACGATAAATCAAGTTGGAAATAATGGTCAAACTGAATCGAAAACTGTTTTTCGATTATGGCTTTATCAAGTTTAAAATTGCAAATTAACTGTTTGATAACTTCTCTTCTCACCAAGTCATCACGGTCAAGAGATACGCCTTTCCATAATGCGTGCCGCATTTCGTTAACTTGGCGGTAATAACGCTTTAGCTCTTTTTGGTTCTGTGCATACACATCCCCAATCATCGAAATCGCCGATACACCAAATCCAACTAAGTCACAATTTCCTTGTGTGGTATAACCTTGAAAATTTCGATGCAAAACCCCCTCACGCTGGGCTATCGCTAATTCATCATCAGGTAGCGCAAAATGATCCATACCAATAAACTGATAACCGGCGGTGGTTAAGGTATTAATACTATCTTGTAAAATTGCCATTTTCTCTTCGGCAGCAGGCAATTCTTCTTGCTTGATTTTTCGTTGTGCAGCAAACAACTGTGGCATGTGAGCATAGTTAAAAACGGATAACCGCCCCGGTTTCATCTGTAGCACTTGTGTTAATGTTTGATGAAAACTGGATACTGTTTGTTTAGGTAAGCCATAAATCAAATCTAGGTTGGTTGAGCGAAAGCCCAGCCGCTTAGCTCGCGCGACTAAATCAACAATAAATTGCTCATCTTGTTCACGATTAACTAACTGCTGTACTTCTTTATTGAAGTCTTGAACCCCAATACTAACCCGATTAAACCCCTCACTATAAAGATGATCCAAGATGGAAAGCTCAATTTCGCGTGGGTCAACCTCAATGCTAATCTCAGCATCAACCTGAAACTGAAACTCTTCGCGTAGCAAACTCATTAGGCGACTAATTTGCTTATGCGTCAAAAAAGTAGGTGTACCACCACCAAAGTGCAATTGAGAAACTTGACGATTTTGTAATAGTGAAGCCCGTTGGCGAATTTCATGCTCAAGGACATCAAGATACTCATCGGCTTTGTGAGAGTGACGAGTAATAATTTTATTACAGCCGCAGTAATAACAAAGCTTATGGCAAAATGGGATATGAATATACAGCGAAAGCGGTCGTTCTGGATAACGGGTACACGCCATATCATACTCGGCAATGGTAAAGGCTTCATGGAATTCCACCGCCGTCGGATAGGAAGTGTAACGAGGCCCTGAATAGTTGTACTTGTCTAAAATGGCTTGATCCCATACGATTTGCTGACTGGGTACGACTTTCGACAACATAGTGACTCTTCCCGTGATGAATTTGTAACGCGATAGTTTGCCACACGACCCGAATAAGGTCGGGTGGCAAAAGACAATTTGCGGATAAAATATTCTAAATTGCTAGCCGGATCACTTCTTCTTGAGCGCAAACCGCCGCTAAAGCATTTGAATATGGATTTGCTGATTCAATGGCTGAATATGTTGTCGGAGTAATGTAAGCTCGGAAACAATCGCATCATTTAAACGAACTTCTGCTTTTTGCCGAGTCAAATTTTGTCGCATCCGCTCTTGCTTAAGCATATTCTGCCGAGCTTCTCCGCGTGGCATATCTTTGACAATATGATACAGCTCGGTGATCGCTGGGTAGCTTTGTTCAAAATCCACCCGCGCTTCACCTTGAACATAATCCATAATGCAGTACACACGAATGGCGATTTCAGACAAATCACATTGGCCTTGAATACCAGCCAAACAGAGCGTATTTACGCTCTCAAAAATATTTGCGTTACGTTTTTCTATGGCTAATGTCTGGTGTTGCTGCTGCAGTTGAGTTTGCCTTCTCAACTTCCACAATAAGTAAGCAGCATAACTTGCCAGAGCGAAAATAATCGTAGCGCCAATAACGGCTAGTAAAGTCCCATTCATGAGTTTGCCCTATCCTTTGTAGTCGTCTAGGTCCAAGGTTTCAAATTGAGCCAGTAAATCGTCATCTGAGGTTGGTTTACGTCGCTCTGATTTCGTTGGTACTGCCACCGGTTCAACCTCCTCCTCCGTTTCTTCAACCAATAAGCCAAGTTGAGTCATTAAGGTCTCAATTCGATCCAGTTTTTCATCGACATACTTTTGTAAGCCTGCACCAAGCTTTTCACCATTATCCAAGCGATCAAGCAAAACATTCAGCTGAGCATCGTTCTCTAACTGCTTCAGTTCTTGCTCTGCGTCCAAACGGCGAGCCTGTTTGCTGGCTTTTTTATTGGTTTCCACCACCAATGGGATTTTTTTCTTACTACCTAAACGAGGATCTCGCGCTTGAGTCCCCGCTCCTTGGCTAGCAGAGCTGCCATCAGAATGGCGACTACCACTTTTTAGTCCTTTACGTTTTTTCTGTTTCTTACGTTCACGGCCTTCCATTTCTGCATTCGTACGATTATGTTTACGAGCAAAAACGAGGTCACCGTTAATACCTGTTTTGGTTTTCTTTTCTCGAGACATTACTGGGGGTTCCTCAGTAAAATTACATCACTACCGATAAATTCAAGTTCGAGCTTATCCCGCTCAGCCAAAAACTGAAAGGTTTCACGACTAAAAAAACTCACATGGGTGAGATCATTTTTGTAGTGCCACCCAGCAAACGCATCCACGTTTTTTACCAGTTTGGTCATGAGACCAATCCAGCCTCCTGGCTTAACTAAATTCAGCCATTGTTGCCAGATAGTGTGAGGATCATGCAAATGCTCAATCACTTCGCTGGCAGTCATAAAATCATAGCGCGTATGAAGCACCTCTTGCTTTGGATAAAAAAAATGATCATACAACGCAACGCTGTGCCCCGCCTCTGCCAACATAAGTGATAATGTTGGCCCCGGACCACAACCAAAATCCAACCCAACAGATTGAGGATTTAGTCTTTCTAACATCGGTTCACAGAGCCGAGATAAAAAACGACGATATCCTAAATCATGAGGATTATTTTCATGTAAATCATAGAACGCTTTTTCACGCTCCGCACTCAATCGATGAGCCGGTGGAACAAACACCAAGTGACACACTTGACATCGCACATAGCTGCGGTGCTTATCTTCAAAATAAGCCTCAACATGATGACTGTGGCACAAGGGACAAGTATGCATAAAAACGTTCCTCAACTTGGGGATGCGCAACATACCAGAAATGCGTGTGAGAGTGGAGAGTGTAGGGTTAAAATTTCAGCAATTTTCGGAAAAAGATAGCCATGAGCATGAAATTATCATCAGAGCAGTAACAGCGTCATCGCCCCAGCAACACATGTGCAAGGGCGATAAAATGCCTGAAAATTAGTCATGAAATAGGCTCAAGGTCAATGTAAACCACCAACGTATTTGGAGAGCACATCAATATCGGCATCGGTCAGTTTTTTTGCGACATCACGCATCATGGCATTCATGTCGTTATTGCGGCTATCATCACGAAACTTTTCTAACTGCAATTTGATGTAATCAGCATGTTGTCCGGATATTTTTGGGAAACCAGAAAGCGCCGTACCATTACCCCGCGGGCCATGGCACGCAATACACGCGGTTAAACCTCGCGAAAGATCACCAGCACTATAGAGTACCTTGCCTTTATCAACCACGTCTTCCGGTGTTGCATTGTCTGAAATAGGTAAAGAAGCATAATAGGCAGCAAGATCCGCCATATCTTGCTCACTTAGAGGCATCGCCATGGCACTCATCACTGGATCGTATCGCCCTTGAGCTCCCCCACTGACGATGCCCAGTTTAAGATCCTTCAACTGTTTCTCTAGATAAATCCTATGCTGACCAGCAAGTTTTGGATAGGTCGTGATTATACCGTTCCCGTCGGCACCGTGACAGGCAACACACGTTTCCGATTTCGCTTTACCAGCCTCAATATTGCCTTGTGCCCATACCGAGCCACAGGCTAAGATACTCAAGATTAGCGCTAATTTCTTCATGACATTCCATTTATAATTATCAAGCTTCCAGTACCACTCATGGTACAATAAGCAACCTCGTTCCGAGCACATTTATTTTACACAAATTCACAAAAAAGTAATCAATTGACTACAAAAAAGTCGAGATGGAGTTAACAGAACCGTGAGCGTAAAAATTCATTACCAAAACACGCATTTCATTACCAGCGCCCCAGATATTCGCCATCTTCCAGAAGATGAAGGTATCGAAATTGCGTTTGCAGGACGCTCTAATGCTGGAAAATCAAGTTCTCTCAATCGGTTAACTAACCAAAAGAACCTAGCTAAAACCAGTAAAACCCCCGGTCGAACTCAGTTAATTAACCTGTTTAAAGTCACGGATGGATGCCATATTGTAGATCTTCCTGGATATGGATTCGCCCAAGTACCGCTCGAAATGAAGAAAAAGTGGCAACAATCATTGGGAGAGTATTTACAACAGCGCGCTTGTCTAAAAGGGCTCGTAGTTTTGATGGATATTCGCCATCCGATGAAGGATCTCGATCAACAACTGATTATTTGGGCGGTGGAATGTTCGATTCCGGTACAAGTACTGCTAACAAAAGCGGATAAGCTCAAAAGTGGCGCACGTAAAGCACAACTGCTAAAAATTAGAGAGCAAGCTCTGACCTTTGGCGGTGATGTCAGTGTTGATGTTTTTTCTTCATTAAACGGTCTTGGAGTTGATACGTTGCGCCAAAAACTAGACACTTGGTTTGCCCCACAATTACAGCAGCTTGAAGCTCAACAAGCAGAGAATAACCAAATCCCCGCAGCTGAATAAAGATAAGCAGCTCCTGCCATACCAATAAAAATCCCCACCATCCTGGTGGGGCAACGGGAGAGAAATAGGAGGTAATTATTATTATGCCTTTAGCATTCCTCAAACCCGTCTAAATTACAACACCCTACAGCAGATTAACTTTATTGGCTCATGTTTTTATAGCCAATAACATATTGTTATTAAATTCAGAATATTAGCGAAAAACACACAACAACAATTACTTAGTTTCTATCTAGAAAAAACAAGAAATGTGATTAATGTTTAATTACAGAAATGATATTTATATTCATTTTACAGTGATCAGTAACCGGGTGTTTAACGAAGTAACGCGAAACGTTTGTGAGCAAAAATAACGGGGAAAATGAAAGAGAATCGAATAAAAAACGCCCCAGTCAAAAGGTGACTGGGGCGGCTGAATCAGCCTAATCCAATAACGTGAAACAAAAGGTCTGAAAGATAGAACATCTTACCTCTGTACCCTACGAAATTAAATGTACAACAATTGGTCAGAAATGAAAACCATTTTTGTAGTTTTTTTTCATTAATTTTTTGTTAAAAAACATAAGCGTTTGAAATGCGTTTATTTTTTTATGTATAAAAAAAAGCCAACGTTTGTGCGCTGGCTCATAGATTCAAGCGATAAAAAGGATTTTTTAAGACTTAATGCGCCTCATCCCAGTTATTTCCATGCCCAGTCTCGGCCACTAAAGGTACCTTAAGCGTTGCCGCTGACTCCATCAATTCTTGTACTTTACTTTCAATTTCGGATAAAGCTGACTCTTCGACTTCAAATACCAGTTCATCGTGTACTTGCATTAGTAATTTCACTCGACCTTGGCCTTCTGTTTCGATCCAGTGATCCACCAATAACATGGCTTTTTTAATGATATCTGCCGCCGTGCCCTGCATCGGTGCGTTAATGGCTGCTCGCTCTGCCGCTTTACGACGCATTCCATTACGAGATTTAATTTCAGGCAGATGAAGACGACGGCCAAAGAGGGTTTCAACATACCCCTGCTCAGCGGCGGTACGACGAGTCTCTTCCATATATTGCATCACGCCAGGATAACGCTCAAAGTACTTATCCATATAATGTTGAGCTTCAGAGCGAGGAATGCCCAGTTGTTTTGCTAATCCAAAAGCGCTCATACCATAAATGAGCCCAAAGTTGACCGCTTTAGCTCGGCGACGTTGCTCAGAACTCACTTGCTCAATACCAATACCCAGTATTTCTGCAGCGGTGGCGGCATGGATATCTTTGCCTTGTTGGAACGCCTCTAACAGAGCTTTGTCGCCCGACAGATGAGCCATAATCCGTAATTCAATTTGTGAATAGTCAACCGCCATGATTTTCCACCCCGATGGCGCAATAAAAGCCTGACGAATACGACGCCCTTCATGATTACGAATCGGAATATTCTGCAAGTTTGGATCGGTCGAAGATAAACGCCCGGTTGCCGTGACCGCTTGATGATAAGAGGTATGAACTCGCCCTGTCCGCGGGTTGATCATTTTGGGTAGTTTATCAGTATAGGTTGATTTCAGTTTCGCTAAGCCACGATATTCGAGAATCACCGCTGGTAACGGATAATCAAGCGCTAATTCTTGCAACACTTCTTCATTGGTCGAAGGCGTACCTGACGGCGTTTTTTTCACCACGGGTAATTTCATTTGTTCAAATAAAATAGTTTGCAGTTGTTTCGGAGAGCTTAAGTTAAACTCTTGCCCTGCAATGTCGTACGCTTTACGTTCTAATTCCACCAAACGTTGCGAAATTTCTTGGGATTGAATAGCGAGCAATTGGTCATCGATGAACACTCCCGTCCGTTCCATACGAGAAAGCACCGGAACCAATGGAACTTCTATCTCACGATAAACCGTGTTGAGTTTCTCATCTGCGGTTAATAACGCTTGCAAACGATGATGCAGCCGCAAAGTGACATCGGCATCTTCTGCTGCATAAGGAGAGGCTTGTTCCAATTCTATTTGGTTGAAGGTGAGTTGATTTTTACCTTTGCCTGCAACTTGCTCAAAAGAAATGCAGCTGTGCTGTAAAAAACGTAACGCTAAGCTATCCATATCATGCTTACCGCCGACGCTATTATAAACATAGGAAGCTAACATGGTGTCGTGGGCAATACCACGCATGGTGATACAATAACGCGCTAATACACTCGCATCATACTTTAAGTTTTGCCCTACTTTCGCTTGCTGTTCATCTTCCAATAGCGGTTGTAGCTGAGCCAGAACCCAATCACGATCGAGTTGTTGAGGGGCATCCAGATAATCATGCGCGACAGGCACATAAGCAGCTTCGCCCTCTGCAACCGCAAAGGATAGCCCAACTAAATTAGCCACCATGTAATCAAGACTATCGGTTTCGGTATCAAAGGCAAAAACTTCGGCCTGTTTTAGCTTTTCCATCCAACGATGAAAATGTTGCTCATCTAAAATCGTTTCGTATTGGCTACGATCAATATTGATTGCGGGTGAGTTGCTGACAACGCCAGGCTGTACACCTTCTGTTAGCGGGCTTTTTCTTTCTATTGCTTCCACCACACCACTGCCGCCTTCTAACAACTCGGTTAACCAAGATTTAAAGGCAAACTTGCCATATAACTCAATTAAAGTATCACGATCAGGCGTTGCTTTTAATAGCGATTCCGGTGTGCAAGCCAGTTCAACATCACGCTTAATTGTCGCAAGCTGGTAAGAAAGCTGAGCATTATCACGATGCTCTTCCAACTTTTTCGCCATGCTTTTCGAACCACGAAAGCCTAATTCAGCAATTTTATCTAAGTTATCATATAAATCACTTAAACCGCCGATGCCTTGTAAAAGAGCCGTTGCGGTTTTTTCACCTACGCCCGGAACACCAGGAATGTTATCCACTTTATCCCCCATCAAAGCGAGATAATCGATGATCAATTCTGGCGGAATACCAAATTTATCAATCACGCCCTCACGATCCATCACAACATTGGTCATGGTGTTAATCAAGGTGACATGATCGTTCACTAATTGGGCCATGTCTTTATCACCGGTACTGATCAGTACCGGCATTCCTGCCTGTGATGCCTGATGAGCCAGCGTCCCTATCACATCATCCGCTTCCACCCCTTCAATAGAAAGCAAAGGTAAACCCATAGCCCGAATAATCTGATGCAGCGGTTCAATTTGGCAACGAAGATCATCCGGCATTGGTGGCCGATTGGCCTTATATTGATCATACATTTGATCGCGGAATGTTTTACCTTTCGCATCAAAAATAACCGCAATACGATCAGACGCAAATTGGCGCATCATGGCTCGTACCATATTTACGACCCCATAAATGGCATTGGTTGGAATTTCACCATTACTCATCGTGCCAGGATAGGCATGGAATGCACGGTATAAATAGGAAGAGCCATCAATCAAAATAAGAGGGTTATCAGGGATACGAGCCATAGTTTTGTTATCCGATCAGCAACAATAGGTGCTTAGGATGCCACGACTACCGTTAGGTTTCCATGCTAGCTCATCCAATCGGCCCAGCTTACAACAGCCTCATTCTGTCTAATGAATCACCAATCTGTGGATAAGTCTGTTCATACATTTTATCCACAATGTTAATATCAAGCAAACACCCAGAACACTTAAAACATAACAACTTGTTTTTTAAGAAATTTAATCAGGATCACTAAAAACACCAATGATCCTTTTGCGATCATGCTCTGTGGAAAAGATACTCGATATCCTTTTGCTTGGTTTAAGATCAATAGCAAAGAAAACGATATTGATCGGCTAACTTTCATTCACTTTACTAACAACGTAGTGAATAACAGGCATAAAAAAAGCGACACCCGAAGATGTCGCCTAGCAATACAAGGTGAAGTCAATTCAGTGATCAACTTTCCATAAAGCTAAATATTACACTGGAAGCAATGTGAGCAATGTCGTGCCAAAAAGAACAAAATCGCGTTTCCTCTCTACTGCTAATAGCGACTTGAAGGCCCCTTCAAGAACAGAAAGCAATCAATGAGTTGACGTTATTTATTCCCTAAGACAAGGTTAATAATAATCATTATCATTGGTGAGTCAAGTTCTAAATGATAAAAAATATCATTTAAGTTAAAAGGCCTCGATAAATTCAATCAATATCACAAATTTAATTGGATAAAAGCAGCCTAATCACAAGGGAAATGAGCTGGCTAAATCGACGATATGATCGAAAAAGCGAGCACACAACTCGCCTTTAAGTCCTTCATTGTAAAATTATTTATCGCGTAAATGCTGTGCGGCTTGAGCTTGATCTTCTAATATCCACTCAGCAACTTGCTTTGCAAAGTAAGTCAAAATACCATCAGCACCAGCACGTTTGAAGCAAAGCAGTGATTCCATCACCGTTTCTCGCTCTTTTAACCAACCATTATCAATGGCGGCTTTATGCATTGCGTATTCGCCAGAAACTTGGTAAGCGAATGTTGGCACTTGCAGCTCGGTTTTTACACGCCGAACGACATCCAAGTAGGGCATTCCCGGTTTAACCATTACCATATCTGCCCCTTCACTAATGTCCATCGCCACTTCATGCAAAGCTTCGTCACTATTCGCTGGATCCATCTGGTAATTTTTCTTGTTACCAGCTTTCAAATTATTAGCCGAACCAACGGCATCACGAAATGGTCCATAATAAGAAGAAGCGTATTTCGCTGAATAGGCCATAATTTGCGTATGAATGTACCCAGCTTCTTCTAACGCCTGCCGAATTTTGCCAATCCGACCATCCATCATATCGGATGGCGCGACAACATCAGCACCCGCTTGCGCATGTGATAACGCTTGTTTGACTAACACTTCCGTCGTTTCGTCATTGAGGACATAACCTATCTCATCTATGATGCCATCTTGTCCATGAGTGGTGAAAGGATCTAATGCTACATCAGTAATCACTCCCAGTTGTGGGACATGCTCTTTCAAGACTTTCACCGCTCGCTGCACCAAGCCATCTGGATTATAAGCTTCTGCGGCGTCGAGACTTTTTGCATCCTGTGTCACCACAGGAAAAAGAGCAATGGCAGGAATACCCAATTTGGCTAAGTATTGCGCTTCTTCGAGCAGTAAATCGATGGAAAAGCGTTCAACACCAGGCATGGACTCAACTGGCTCACGACGATCTTTTCCCATAAGCACAAACATCGGATAAATCAAATCATTGACCGACAACTGATGCTCTGCCACTAAACGACGACTGAAATCATGTTTACGTACACGACGTAAACGACGCCCAGGAAACTGACCTTGAATAGATACTGACACTCGACTCTCCTTATTGATGGCTCACTTACCCACAAGAAACCATGATAGCGAGCATTATTGGAAATATTAACCCGATCATATCACTCTGATGATTGCGCGCTAGGATCTATCGATGAAAATACAAAAATGATCTCTTGCTTATGCTCACGTATACTATCAAGCCTGATTTAAATCTAACTCACTAAATGAAGGCTCTATGATTGATACTCATGCCCATATCTACGCCAACGAATTTGATCATGATCGAGAGTTAGTCATCCAACGCGCACTTGAACAAGGAATTGAGCAGATACTAATGCCAAATATTGATCTCGATTCAATTGCTCCGATGCTCGCGACGGAGGATGCCTACCCCACGCTATGCCGCTCAATGATGGGGTTGCATCCTTGTTATGTTAATCAAGAGGTTACACAGACCTTAGCCACAATTGAACGATGGTTAAGCCAGCGAGCGTTTATTGCGGTAGGAGAAATCGGCATCGATCTCTACTGGGATAAAACCTATCGGATCGAGCAGGAAATGGCCTTTATTACTCAATTAAACTGGGCGAAAAGTCTTAACCTTCCGGTGGTGATTCATACTCGTGATTCCATTGAAGAAACGTTAACGCTTCTTAAACAAGAACAAAACGGTCAATTGCGTGGCGTTTTTCATTGCTTTGGCGGAACGAAAGAGCAAGCACAAGCGATCAATGCGCTCGGTTTTCATCTTGGTTTAGGTGGCGTCAGTACCTTTAAAAATGGTGGCATGGATAAGGTTATCCCACACTTAGATCTCAATTATGTGATTCTAGAAACAGACTGCCCTTACCTCGCACCTGTTCCACATCGAGGAAAGCGCAACGAACCCGCTTACACCCGCTTGGTTGCCGAGCGTATTGCCGAATTACGCTCAATAAAATTATCAGAAGTAGATCGTGTGACGACAAACAACGCAAAACAACTCTTTAATTTGTAATCATACCCGTTAATTTGTAGTCATACCTGCAACGCCCACTTGGCCGGATTAAAAAACCAAACAATATCAACACGCCGATTTGTTCGCCTTTGTTATTGCGTTTCTTGCTCTTCATCTTGTCCTCGTTGACCGTAGAAGCGCGCAAAAAATAGCCCAACCTCAAATAGCAAACACATCGGAATAGCCAGCAAGGTTTGCGAAATTATATCCGGTGGCGTAAGTAACATCCCCACCACAAATGCAGCAACCACAATATACGGGCGTTTGGCGGCTAACGCTTTGGGCGTTGTCGCCCCTGTCCAGCACAAGAGAATAATCGCCACTGGCACTTCAAAAGCGATACCAAAGGCTAAAAATAAGGCGAGTACGAAATCTAAATAACTGGCAATGTCAGTGGCAAACTCAACACCACCAAGAGAAATGGCAGTAAAAAAGCCAAACACCAGCGGAAACACCACAAAATAGGCAAATGCGACGCCACAATAAAACAGCAGAGAGCTAGACATCAGTAACGGAAAAATGAGTCGTCGTTCATGTTTATATAGACCTGGTGCCACAAAAGCCCATACCTGATAAAGAATGTAAGGCACAGACAAAAACACCGCGGCAATTAATGTCAATTTAAGTGGGGTAAAAAAAGGAGATGCCACATCGGTCGCAATCATCGTTGCCCCTTCGGGTAAGCGTTCAACCAAAGGGCGAGAAACAAATTCATAGATATGATTAGAAAAATAAATTAAACCGATAAAGACTAAAATTACCGCAGCAATACTGCGTAACAATCGATCGCGCAATTCCAACAAATGGCTAATTAACGGCTGAGTCTGTTCGACGGATGACATGGAAACCTCAACAAGCGTTGAAAAAAGAGTGGTAGTTTCAGGCCACCACTCTTTTATAAATACAAATATCTGAATTAATCGGTGTGGTGTTTCGGCACTTTTTCGGCAGATTGAGCCGAACGGGGTGACGACGGCTGTGCCTGATCCCCCTCACTGGCCGATGAATCAGAACCAGCGCCAGTCTTTGCCGAGGCTCTATCCGCTGAAGCGTAAGGACGTTGCACCTCCTGTGCTGCCTGTTTTAGCTTATCCACTGATTCTTGCAATTCTGGTGATAAGTTTTTCATCCCGAGTTGCTCAGCTTTACGTAAATGTTCTTGCAACTCTTGAACTTTAAGCTCATGGGCTAGCTCATCTTTTACGCTATTGGCCATCCCCTTCGCCGCAGCAATAAATTTAGTCACACTACGAATCGCATGAGGTAAACGCTCCGGACCAAGCACCACCAGTGCCACCACCGAAATTAATATCAGTTCCCAAAAACCGATATCAAACACGATTTATGCCTGCTCTTTGTCTTTTTGAGACTCGCTTGAGTGCTCAGTTTTCTTCTGCTGTAAATTTTTTGATTCAAAATCAGCATCTTGCTCTGGCTTACTTGCTTCATCTTCAGCCATGGCTTTTTTAAAGCCCTTTACTGCACTACCGAGATCACTGCCGATGCCACGTAGTTTTTTCGTACCAAATAACAAAACGACAATCACGGCAATAATAAGAAGTTGCCAAATACTAATACCACCCATGCTTTTTACCTCGGGTTATATGTTACACAATGATTGATTATAAAAATAATCTGCTTTATCGACGGTAAGCCCGCCAACTTAACCACCAACTTATCGCTCCAACAAAAACGGTGCCTGCTGCAAGCGGTGGAGAATGGCTAAATAATAGTGCTGAGCATACGATGAAAGTTGCGCCAACACCAAATAAAAACTGCCCAGTCGACTGTTGTCGTTTCGAAGCTCGATAGCCTTGATAAAGCTCTTCGACCCGTATGTTCAAGTTTTTCCCTTGCTTTAAACTCTCATAGAGAAGCTCTGGGAGTTCTGGTAATTTTTCAGCCCATAATGGTGCTTTTTCTTTTACCGCATTGATCACCGCTTGCGGACCAACTTGCTGCATCATCCATTTTTCTAAAAACGGCTTCGCTGTTTGCCATAAATCTAATTGGGGGTAAAGCTGACGACCTAACCCTTCAACGTACAATAATGTTTTTTGTAATAAAACCAACTGGGGCTGAACTTCCATTTCGAATCGCCTTGCGGTATTAAACAGGTTGAGCAACACATGACCAAATGAAATTTCACATAAAGGTTTGGCAAAAATCGGTTCACAAACAATACGAATCGCCACTTCAAACTCATCAATGTTTGTATCGTGCGGGACCCAGCCAGAATCGACATGCAATTGAGCGACTTTACGGTAATCACGATTAAAAAAAGCTAAAAAGTTTTCCGCTAAATAACGCTTATCCTCCGCATTCAGTGTGCCAACGATACCACAGTCTAATCCAATCCATTGTGGATTTTCTGGATGCAGATGGTTAACAAAAACATTGCCAGGATGCATATCTGCGTGGAAAAAACTGTCTCGGAAAACTTGAGTAAAGAAAACGCTAACGCCACGCTCTGCTAGCAATTTCATGTTAGTTCCGTTGGCGTGTAATGTTTCTAAATCTGAAACTTGAATGCCATATATTCGCTCAGAAACCATCACCGTTTGATTACTAAAATCGGTAATCACTTCAGGAACATAGAGTTCTTCACTCTGCTCAAAATTACGCCTTAACTGGATAGCATTTGCCGCTTCACGACGAAGGTCTAATTCATCGAGCAAGGTTTTCTCATATTCACGCACCACTTCCACAGGCTTTAAACGACGAGATTCTTCTGTCGCTTTGGCGATGATCCGAGCCAAGCGGTACATGAGTTTGATATCTGCATTAATCACAGGGCGAATGTCAGGACGAATCACCTTCAATACAATGTCCCGCCCATTCGACTTCAGTTTTGCCGTATGTACTTGCGCTATCGAAGCTGAGGCCAAGGGTTGAATATCAAAATCATCAAACCAAGTTTCAAGTGGCCCACCCAATGCCTGTTCCATCTGCTGTTTGGCTAACTTACCATCAAACGGGGCAACTTTATCTTGCAGTAATGCCAATTGATCCGCGATATGAGGAGGAAAGAGATCGCGACGCGTCGACATCATCTGACCAAATTTTATCCACACCGGCCCAAGCTCTTGTAGCGCAAGGCGCAACCGTTCGCCAAGCGGTTTATCACTATGTTGGTTGCGGATCCAAAAAAGAGATTGACGAGCTAAAATAGGGGCTTTGGTTAACCGATGTTCAGGTAGTAGTTCATCTAAACCATATTCGAGCTGTACTTTAATGATGCGATATAAACGTTTTAGTTCTGCAAGAGTCATACTTTTTCCAGTAACTGATTCAGTTTTACTTCCACTCGCGCAGCTTGACTTTTGACGTCATCAACTTGATCACAAAAATAAGCGACTTCTAGCGGCGGAGGAGCAAGACGCCACTCTTCGGTTAACACTTGAGCCCAACGATGTTGTTGCTTATCGAGACAGTTATTCGCTAATCGAGCCATATTTTTAGCCCCTTGCACAACTGTGTGTGCAACGACATCCCCCGTCATCCGCGACAACCACTCTTCTAAATCCGGCTGACTCTGTTCAATCAATTGAGCAAACTTTTGCGCGAGTTGCATATCGCCTTGTAAAATTAAACGATCTTGTTTAATTAGCTGGGTTATGTTGGCTTGCTCACGTAATTCAGGTAACACGGAAAGTTGTACGGATAAAAAACAATCGGCTTGGCCTTCATACTGCGCTAACACATCGATTTGTTGGCTAAAAATAAAAGTAAAGGTCTGATTCAGCTCTTTGATATGCACCTGAATGACCTTACCTTTTAAACGAGCCAATCGACGCGCTGAATCGGGAGTATCCTGAATAAAGGTATTAAGCGCTGTTTCCATGACCGCAGTAATCAGTGGCTGAATCGGCATAAGTGCCCCTTAAAATTTATAACCACGATGAAGAGCAACAATTCCACCAGTTAAATTATAGTAACTGGTTTGTTCAAATCCTGCCTCTTCCATCATCCCTTTTAGCGTTTCTTGATCTGGATGCATACGAATGGATTCTGCTAAATAGCGGTAGCTATCGGCATCATTGGCAATTAATCGCCCCATTTTAGGTAAAATGTGGAAAGAATAGGCATCATAAATTTTAGATAGTGGATCTAAAACTGGTTTGGAAAATTCCAAGACTAACAGACGGCCTCCTGGCTTTAAAACCCGAAACATAGACCGTAAGGCTTTATCTTTATCTGTGACATTGCGCAGGCAGAAACTGATCGTAATACAGTCAAAATAGTGATCAGGAAAAGGCAGTTCTTCTGCATTGGCTTGTACATAATGAACATTGCCAATCACGCCTCGATCGCGCAGCTTATCGCGTCCAACATTGAGCATTGAATTATTGATATCCGCTAAGATAACATGCCCTTTATCACCAACTATTCGGGAAAATTTAGCGGTGAGATCGCCGGTACCACCACCTAAATCAAGAATACGTTGCCCCGGACGAGCCCCAGCACAATCAATGGTGAATCGCTTCCATAGTCGATGAATCCCCCCCGACATTAAATCGTTCATCATGTCGTATTTCGCAGCCACTGAATGAAAAACCTGAGCCACTTTGGTGACTTTTTCATCCTTAGCAACGGTCGTAAACCCAAAATGGGTGGTTTCTTGATCTTCTATTACAAGGTTTGCTTGCGCACTGATATCCGTCATTCTCTTTCCTCTTAGGCAGCTATACACCAAAAACTGCAACTGCTGGCGCTTAGTTTACTTTATCCTCAACGGGATGTCTTTCTACTAAAGGGGCAAATTCTGTCTCCTGCTCAAGCTGTGACTTTTCTATCCATTCACTGGCGATTGAACGTTTGACTTCAACACCTAACTGCTTAAAGCTTTCAGCCTGACGGATCGCATTACCTCGACCTGTGGCTAATTTATTCATTGCTGATTGATAGTTTTGGTTCGCACGATCCAATGCGCCGCCTAGCCCTTGCATATCTTCAACAAATAAACGTAGTTTGTCGTATAACTTGCTCGCTCGTTCAGCAATCACTTGGGCATTTTGGTTTTGCCTTTCATTACGCCATAGATTATCAATGGTACGTAATGCAACCAATAAAGTGGTTGGGCTGACTAGAATAATATTTTGTTCCATCGCCTCTTTAACTAAACTGGGATCCGCTTGAATCGCGACCTGAAAAGCAGGTTCAACGGGGATAAACATTAAGACATAGTCTAAACTTTGTAACCCTTTAAGCTGGTGGTAATCTTTTTGACCTAACCCTTTAATATGATTTCTTAAAGCCAGTAAATGATCCCGTAAAGCTGCGTCTCGCTCTTGATCTGTTTCTGCATGAAAATAACGCTCATAAGCGACCAAGGCCATTTTTGAGTCAATCACTACCTGTTTGTCATGAGGTAAGTGAACAATCACATCGGGCTGATACCGTTTACCCGCTTCATTTTGTAAGCTAACTTGAGTTTGATATTCGTGCCCTTCACGTAACCCAGATTCAGCCAATACTCGCGCAAGCACGACTTCTCCCCAGTTCCCTTGCTGCTTATTATCCCCTTTCAGCGCTTGAGTTAAGTTCAGCGCCTCTTTGGCCATCTGTTCATTTAAGCGCTGCAAATTACGTAATTCATGAACTAAGGTATGACGCTCTTTGGCTTCCTGATTAAAACTATCATTAACCTGTTTTTTAAAGCCTTCCAACTGCTGTTTAAGTGGCGAAAGCAAACCTTCTAAACTCTGTTTGTTTTGCACATCCACTTTGGCAGTTTTATGCTCAAACACTTGATTTGCAAGCTGCTCAAACTGCTGCTTTAATCGCTCTTCTGCCCGTTCTAATAACTGTAATTTATCTTGACTGGCCGCCAGCTGTTGCTCATGTCTTGCCTGCTGCTCATGCAGTTGCACTTCAAGTTGCGTTTTCAAATCACGCATCTGGTTGAGTTGCTCAGCATACTGCTGACGCTCTTGCTTAATGGCTTCGAAATAGCGCAACTTTTCCATCACCGCCATCACTTTGCCATGCGCTTGTTTTAATTCGAATTCGGCTTTATCTCGTTGTTGGTCTAGCTCATCCAGCTCTTGTTGGGCTTGCTGCAATGAGTGTTGTAATTGTGCGGTTTGTTGGGCATGCCAATGCGTTTCACTGGTTAATTGCTGCTGGAGTAATTCAACCTGTAGCCGCATTTTTTGCTTCATCCAGCCCGCTATCGTGACACCAGAAACTCCAGCGGCGGCTAACATGCCCATAAGAAGGGAGGAGTGTTCAATCATCCATTGCATAGTCAAAGATTCGTTGCTAATAATCATAACTAAAAAGAGTATGTTTATACTGGATAAATGTCCAGTTATTCAAAGCAATGACTCACATTATCATCGGCTATTTTCGAGAAGGTCTCGGCGCTAGTAATATATCGAAACCACTGATAAGCACATTCACGCCCACTGCCCTGCCACAAAACCACTCGACCAGGCCCATTGGAAATTATAGCCACCGAGCCAACCTGTCACATCCATCACTTCACCGACAAAAAATAAACCCGGGACAGTTTTGCATTCCATGGTTTTCGATGACAGAACCTCAGTATCAACGCCACCACGTGTCACTTCAGCGGTACGATAACCTTCTGTACCATTGGGTATAAGAGTCCATTGCTCAAGCGCTTCTCCCACGCTCAACAGCGCTTTAGTGGAAAACTGTTTCAGCGGTTTATCGACAAAGAGCTGGCGCTCTAGCAACACCTCCACTAACCGTTTTGGTAACACTCGAGCTAAAGTGGTTTTCAGCGTTTGATTGGGGTGATGCTCGCGCGCACTCATCAGCCATGCTTCGAGGTCTGTATCAGGTAACAAATTAATCGTAATCGCTTGACCCGGTTGCCAATAAGACGAAATTTGCAACACCGCTGGCCCAGATAAACCACGATGCGTAAATAACAGCGCTTCTTTAAAACTTTTGCCACATTGAGCCTGAATCTCAACCGGCACCGCAATACCAGACAGTTCAGCTAAGGCTTCTTTATCTGCGACATGCAAAGTAAAAGGCACCAATCCCGCACAGGTCGGTAACACCGGTAATGAAAATTGCTCTGCAATTTTATAGCCAAAGGGGGTCGCCCCAAGTTTTGGCATTGAAAGCCCCCCCGTTGCGACAACCAGCGATTGACACGCCACTTCGCCTTGAGAAGTCTTAAGAAAAAAGCCCGATTCAGTTTTAGTGATCTGTTGAATATCAACTTGATAACGCTGATGGAGGTTGGGTTGGGAGCATTCAGCCAATAACAGGTTAACAATCTCTTTAGCTGAACCCAGACAAAACAATTGGCCATGTTCACGCTCTTCGAAGGCAATGCCATATTGATTGACCAGAGCGATAAAGTCCCAGTTGGTGTATTGCGATAAGGCAGACTTAACAAAATGGGGATTTCGACATAGATAATTGGCCGCAGAGATATTGTAATTGGTGAAATTACAGCGCCCTCCACCTGAGATCAAAATTTTCCGGCCCGGTTTTTTCGCGTGATCAACGAGTAAAACTCGACGCCCACGCTTAGCCGCTTGTGCTGCGCACATTAAACCTGCAGCACCGGCTCCAATTATCACAACGTCTACATTTTCATTCATGACCGATACTCACTGCAATAAAAAAGGATGTGCAACCAGCACATCCTTACTCACTAGGCTCAATATTCTAACGATAAATGCTTATATTGCCAATCGACCTTTCAAAGCAAAAAGGCCACGAGAGAGGTCAATACAAGCAAAGCACAGCAAAGGACAAACAGCTCTCTTACGCGAGAGCACTTACCAGTAAAGATAGGATCATGGTGATGATGATATTCTTTACTCTTCAAATAATGATAAAGGCGAACTTGTTTGGTGACATTAGCATGGGTAGTAAAAAATCCCCCTCCATCCACTTGCTGGTAAAGCAATGGATGAGCTTCGCGCATGATATAGATAAGCGAACGAAGTGCGGTTAGATACCGAACAATATTAATGCCCGTCACCACCATAAGTGCTAAAAGAATCGTATCTCCACTGATCATCTTTTCCTCCCTACATCCTTGGTAAGTCTGCCCAGAGAAAAAGACACAGCTATTCATTTGTCTTTTTGCTGAGGTTACTCAGCGGGGGCATCCATTACTGAAGATGAGCCTGCTTTTGCCAATGCCGCTAGATCTTTATCAATGAAGAACAACGCTTTTCCATCTTCACCGACCAGTTCTAGCTTGTCTAAAATCCCTTTAAACAACTTCTCTTCTTCATGCTGCTCAGCAACATACCATTGAAGGAAGTTAAAGGTTGAGTAATCTTGTGATGTAAAAGCCACATGAGCGAGTTTATTAATTTGTTGAGTAATCATCTGCTCATGCTCATACGTTTCACGAAATACTTCACCTAAGCTTGCAAAATCGTGCTTTGGTGCAGCGATAGAACCAATAAGAGGTAAGGCACCGGTTTCGCTCACATAGGTAAATAAACGCTGCATATGCTGCATTTCTTCTACGGCATGAGCACGTAGAAACTCGGCCGCACCTTCAAATCCTTTATCTTCACACCAAGCACTCATTTGTAAGTATAGATTGGATGAAAAAAATTCAAGATTAATTTGATCATTCAATTGATCAATCATTGCAGGTGATAACATTTGTGACTCCAGTGATTAAGACAGCTTATGATAACTATATCATGCTATTTCGTTATTGTTATCCCCAAACAATGATTGTTATCCCCAAGCCACGGATGGCTCTCACCATCCCATGAGCATAGACAGGCGATATGATTGGGGTGAACGAACCTAGCCCCCCTGCGGCTTCAAGTTGGAAGGGTATAGATGCGAAGTAAGACATGCTCTTCACCTTCGATATGAGATCATGCTGGCAAAAAAACGGAGCTTGACATGTTAATCTGTCGTCAGTCATCGATAAGGAGATAGTATGATGAGTTATCAACATATTTTAGTTGCAGTCGACCTCTCTGAAGAGAGCAAGATTTTAATCGATAGAGCAGTAGCGCTCGCCAAACCACTCAATGCAGAACTCTCTTTTATTCATATTGATGTGAATTATGCAGAATTGTACACCGGTCTTATTGATATCAATTTGGCTGAAACCCAGCACCATTCTATGGAAAATTCACAAAAACAATTACAAGAGCTAGCAGATTACGCTAACTACCCGATTCACCACACACTGGTCGGTAGCGGTGACCTAAGTAACGAGCTGTGCGAAACCATTAATGAGTTTAATATTGATCTTGTTGTCTGTGGGCATCATCAAGATTTTTGGAGTAAGATTCTCTCCTCCACGCGTCAATTGATTAATTGCTCACCCGTCGATATGTTGGTTGTACCACTCAACGACTGACGATAGGCAAAAAGTCAGCTAGACTGCTGAAAGTTCTCATTCATGTACCAGTATTATGATTTACTTATCTGCAGTTACTCTACTATGGGCTTTTTCCTTCAGCCTGATCGGCGTTTATCTCGCAGGTCAGGTTGATGCTTGGTTTGCGGTTTGGATGCGAGTCGCTCTTGCTTGCGTGGTCTTTTTGCCTTTTCTACAGGTTAAGCAAGTTCCTAAGGCGTTAATGGCCAAACTCATGGCCATTGGCGGTATTCAATTAGGGTTGATGTATTGCTTCTACTACCAATCTTTTTTACTGTTATCGGTTCCTGAAGTTTTACTGTTTACCGTACTCACTCCTATTTATGTCACCTTATTGTACGATCTCCTGAGAGGGCATTTCTCACCCTGGTACTTAGTGACGGCCAGCATTGCTGTGATCGGTGCAATATGGATCAAGTTTGCTGGGATTAACGAGCATTTTTTTCTTGGCTTTATGGTTGTTCAAGGAGCAAACCTTTGCTTTGCTATCGGTCAAGTCGGCTATAAATACGTGATGGAAAAAGAACCTATCGAACTTCCTCAACATGCATTATTTGGTTATTTTTATCTTGGTGCTTTTTTGGTTGCCAGCATCGCATTCCTGTTGTTAGGCAATCCCCAGCAGTTACCAAACAACTCATTACAATGGGGGATATTAATCTATCTCGGGCTAATTGCTTCAGGATTGGGTTATTTTGCTTGGAATAAAGGCGCTTGCCAAGTTAATGCAGGGGCGTTAGCCATTATGAACAATGCGCTGGTTCCCGCAGGGTTAGTGATCAATATCGTCATCTGGAATCGAGATGTGGATTTGCTGCGGTTATCTGTGGGAGGAGGGATTATCTTACTTTCACTCTGGCTCAATGAAACATGGGTTAAACGACAGGTTGCACGAAGCTATCGACATAAAACACATCGTCAACCCTAAACGGTAAAATATTAGTGGAACTGAGTGAGAGAGATCTCGTCGTTAAGCGGCAGTAACTTGAGTTCGGTAAACTTACCTTGTAATGCTTGCTGCTTTTTCATTAACTTATGCTGTTTTTTAAGCACTTTTGCCAGTTTTTTCTGGTATTTTTTCTGCTTCTTTAGCGTTTTTTTAGTTAAAACCGATACCGATGTTTGCGAACCTAACGTGGTCGAAAGTAGTGGTTGAGTGAGTCGATCATTTTTTGCTATCTGCAATGACTGAGGTTTACATAAGAGGCTCTTATCGACAGCACTGCGCGCACATGCGCCGCAAATATAGCTTGGCTGCATCACTAATTGCTGTATCTCGCCCATTGATGTACGAATATCGTGACGATTAAGCTTGCATAAACGTTTAACCATAATAAACACAACCAAAATAACAATAAGAATGATTCTTAGTTAGATATATATCAAGCGGTGTAGAATAGCAAGCAAGATTTCAGTCACTCATTCGATGTCTCGTGTATTGATATCCGTCATTGCGGCTATCACGTAGACATCAAAACGATTCTTTTTCGTCTCAATAACCATGCTGGGCTTTTGTTCTGCCAGCCACGGAGCATAATCAGGCCTTTTTACCACCACCCGCTTACTAGCAAGCTGTAAAGCGGGAGTAAGTAGCGCATCAGCGTCACTATCCGCTCCAACTAATGATTGAAATACCCGCATCTCTTTTTTCACTAACGCGCTTTTCTTCTTGTTCTCAGGGTGCGGATACATGGGATCGAGATAGACAACATCTGGCTGACAGAAACTCACATCATCGGCTAGCTTTTGTAGCGCATCATGGCTCGATGCGTGTAATAAATTCACCCGTTCACTGACCCATGGGCCAATGTCTCTATCTTGTTTGGCTCGTTGCAAACCATCCTCCAACAGCGCCGCGACCACAGGATGACGCTCAACCATTTGCACTCGACATCCTAAGGACGCCAACACAAACGCATCACGCCCTAGACCAGCCGTTGCGTCTAATACCGTCGGTAACCTTCCTTTATTAAGCCCTGCCGCCTTCGCTATCGCCTGTCCTTTACCGCCACCAAATTTGCGCCGATGAGCGACTGCACCACTCACCCAGTCAACATAGATGGCACCTAATTTGGGCTCATCCACTTTACGTAGCTCTAGCCGCTCAGCGGTCAATACCAAAGCAAACTGGCTGTTTTGGCAATGCGTTAATCGCCAATGCTGGGCAATAAGTGTCAGTTGTTCAGCTCGTTCAGGAGCTTCACATAGTAACTGTAACTGCAAAGGAGGCACTCCAAAGAGAGAAAAAATCAGCGCTAGTGTAGCGAATTTTCCTGATCACAGCGATATTTTCACGCTGTTGATAACGCGTATCCTTAATTCAAACGGATGTTAATTCTACCTAAACGATGGCTTGGCAGGCTGGGGAAATCATGTTATCTAATGATCATTACACTTAGTTTCGCGCTTTAATCGCGTATTGCTCAGGATCAACCATGCAAGCAGCCCCAACCAAATTAGACAATCTGGATCGCGCCATTTTAAAAATATTAATGGATGATGCCCGAACCCCTTATGCTGAAATGGCCAAACAATTTAATGTCAGCCCTGCGACGATCCATGTTCGAATTGAGAAAATGAAAGCGGCCGACATTATCCAGCGTACCGAAGTTGTAGTAAATACAAAAAAGCTAGGCTATGACGTCTGCTGTTTTATTGGGATCAATCTCAATGCCGCGCGAGACTATCATTCGGCACTGGCGAAACTTAACGCACTGGAAGAAGTGGTTGAGGCTTATTACACCACCGGTGCATACAATATTTTTGTTAAGTTGATGTGTAAATCAATTGAAGAATTACAGCACGTATTAATTGATAAATTGCAAGCAATCGACGAAGTACAATCCACTGAAACCCTGATTTCTCTACAAAACCCCATCAATCGCAACGTAAACCCATAACACAGCAAACCGCAAATAAATGGTGATAGCACTATCTAGCTAGATTAGCGGCCTAATTACTTATTGAGGAATTTTAGTAGGTCTTCAGCGGAAATACCTTGCGCGACAAGTTCTTGAGCCATTTGTTCAACCTGTTCATGTTTACGAGACTCAATCACTTGTTGAAATTGATAAACGAGATCACGCAAAACTGGGACAGGAACTTGTTTGGCGGCGCTACGAATACGTTCACTACTTTGGTTGCCCAGTTCATTAAGTAACTTGCCAAACATCACCTTCTCTGGAGACTCATCAAGCTGTTCCCAAATGCGAGCCATTTCATAAGTGGTCATAGACATCGTATCGTAATTCCAAAATATCATGCAAAAATATAAGAGTGGACAATATACACGCCTTAAAACGATTAGAAAATAGCTAACAGAGCCTATTTTATGAGGAATGTAACGCCCATTGATGCCAGCGACGACCGGCTTTAGAAAAGAGAATAATCAATCCGGGGGCCAATAGCCACATATGTAAAGCGATCAGCATTTGTGGCTCAAGATTAAATCGTTGCAGTGAACCGACTAATAAGCCGGATCCACTCATTTGGAACAAACCTAGCAATGCTGCAGCGGTTCCTGCTTTATCACCAAATGGAGCCAGTGCTTTCCCCGCCGCCGCACCCAATATCCAAGCAAAGCCAACAGAGGATAAAAAAATCGGTACCATAAAAGCGAATGCTGTTTGTATGTGAGCAAGCACTATCATTAAAGTACCAGATATAATTAAAGTTATAATGCCCAGAACTAATATTCGGTGAGTTCCCACCTTTTCCATAACACGAGGGGCAGAGAGACAAGCCACTATATTAACCAACGCATTCAATCCGAACCAAAATGTAAATTGATTCATGGTGAGCCCTAACCGCTCCATTAATACCAAAGGTGCTGAGGTTACATAAGCCAAAATAACAGCCATTGCGAACAAACATAATGACGCATGAAATAAAAAGGAAGGCGTTTTCAGCACTGCCCAATAACGAGACAATTTAAATACCGCTTGCTTTTCTGTACTTGGATTGGTTTCTTGCATGCATAGCAACATCAGCAATCCCACTGTGACGGCAAAACCTGCCATAAAGCTAAAATTTGCTCGCCAGCCAAACTGTTGTGTTAACCAACTACCAAGAATAGGTGCTAAAGCGGGGATAAAGCAGATGGCTCCATTTAAGTAACTGATCATTTTACCACTGCGTTCTGGGCCAAAAAGATCGCGAACTGTTGCAAAGGCTGCTACCGATGTTGCACATGCACCTAAGCCTTGTAGCAGACGAGCCATCAGCATCCATTCAATATTTTGTGCGCTCCACGCCAATAAAGCGCTCAATGCATAGATGCCTATCCCTCCTAATGCAACAGTTCGACGTCCAAGTTTGTCAGCTAATGGGCCAGAGAACAGTTGTCCAACCCCCATAGCAAACAAAAACCAAGTAATCGTATCTTGTGCTAACGCATGTTCCACGTGAAACGATTGAGCAATCATCGGAAGTGCAGGGAGATAAATATCAATCGCTAATGGACTAAATAAAACCAACAAAATCAGCAAGCCCATTTGCTGTTGACGACTAACCTGCTTATTCACTTTCACTCATTTGACCCATTTTTATTTCTACGTTATATCGACGAAAGTGATCATAGCGCTATCTTGATATGAGTAAAAATGGCATATAATCATGGCTATTATTCCTAATAGGAAAAACAGCATGAATAATATAGAGAAGCTCGCACGCATTGATCTCAATCTATTGGTGTGCCTAAAAGTTCTTAGTGAAGAACTCAGTGTCACCCGAACGGCTCAGCGACTCTGTTTAAGTCAATCTGCAGTAAGTAAATCACTCGCGAAGCTGCGCGAACAATTTTCTGACCCTTTATTCATCCGTAGTTCTCATGGATTAAGAGCCACCCCAAAACTGTTATTTCTCAAACCTAAACTCGATATCTTGGTTAATCAGTTAGCGCTTATTATTCAGCCTGAACAGTTTTCTCCTCAATCAAGCGAATACCGCTTTCATATCGCTGCCGTAGAAAGTGTCTATCCATTAATTTTACCGCATTTTTTACCCGCAATTTTTAGCCAAGGCCCCAATCTTAGTATCAGTACCCACGCTTGGAATGAACACACCTTCAAAAAAATACAGTTGGGCGAAATCGACTTAGGGATCACCGGAAAAGATATTGATATCCATGATGCCAAACTGACCATGCAGCCGCCAAGCGATATTTGTGATCAAGAGGTTTATCGTGACACACAAATGTGTGTGGTACGGAAAAATCATCCGGTACTTTGCCACGAATGGAACTTAGAGAACTACCTCGCATTACGCCATGTTCAAGTTCGATGTGATGGTAACGATCGCTGGTTATTAGATTATCGGTTAGCCGATTTAGGTCATGAACGCGATATCGCCATTACAGTACCAGATTTTAATAGTGCAGCCAGCCTTTGTACTTACACTGATTTTGTCTTTACTGCGCCAAGCCACTTTACTCATTTAGTCGCTCACCAAATGGAATTAGTGGTGTTGCCACTACCACTGCAATTTCCACCAATGGCCTACACACTCTTTTGGCATCGAGACCGAGAAAATGATCCCGCCTTGACTTGGCTACGGCAGATCATTCAGCGTAAAACACTGCATTTACGTTGATTTAAACACCGATCCTAATCTAATAAGGAAAACAGCCATTATCTATTATTGCGCAGAAAGTTAACAACCAGCAGCACCTATCCCCAAACAACTTAGCGTTGCAGGTAAGCGGCAAGTGAGTGACAAATTTATCTAGAACAAATTTAAACAGCTGTAAACTAGTCTTTTATGAGGGCCACCGATGCCTCTCATAATCCCCATGAGCATCGACAGGCTATGTGATTGGGGTGAACGAACGTTGGTCACCCCCTGCAGCTTGAAGTAGAAAGGATATAAAAAGGCGGATATTTGCACGCCTCAAGGAAAAGGAGTAGCTTATAAAACAGCAACAAAGGACCGTTTACAAGGAAACCTCCATGTCACACCCCTATACACAACGCATGGCCAAGCTTCGTGATTGGTTAACTCAACACCATTTAGATGCCCTTATCGTCCCCCATGAGGATGAATACTTAGGTGAATATATTCCAGCGCATAATGAACGATTACAATGGCTAACTGGTTTTACAGGCTCTGCCGGTGCCGCTGTCGTGACAGCCGAACAAGCCGCTGTCTTTGTTGATGGACGCTATACCGTTCAAGTCACTAAACAGGTATCCAGTGAGTTATTTAGTTATCAACACCTCATTGAAGATCCTTATTTACACTGGTTACTCAATCACCTTCCTGCTGGTAGTAAAGTTGGCTATGACCCACGTATGCACCGAGCAAGTTGGCTGCAAGCTGCACAGCGAACCTTAGCCGGTCAATTACAACTGGTGGCACTGAGCGACAATCCAATAGACCAATTATGGCAAGATCGTCCAACTCCGGTTGTTTCCGAGATGCGTCTGATGAGTGACGACTATGTTGGCGTCAACAGCCAAACCAAACGGCAAGTCATTAGTAGTATTTTGCGCGATAAAAAGGCCAACTGTGCCATCCTCACTGAACTTGATTCCATCTGCTGGTTACTCAATATCCGTGGGCTCGATGTCGCACGCCTGCCCGTGCTGCTTTCACATGCCATCATTTATGATGATGCTCGTGTCGATTTCTTCTTAGAGAGCGATCGAATTGTCGATGGGTTTGCTGAGCACGTTGGCCGCGGTGTCCACGTTTATCCGCCCGATCAACTTCAAGCTAAATTAGAAGCATTGGCAGGACAGCGAGTGATGATCGATCCTAGCACCAGTAATGCTTGGTTTACGCTTGTGCTGCAAAATACCGGCGCGGAATTGATTAACGAAGCGGATCCGTGCTTATTAAGTAAAGCAGCCAAAAACACTACAGAAATAGCTGGTATGAAAGCATGTCATATTCGAGATGGTGTGGCGATGGCGAAATTTCTTTGTTGGTTAGACAACCAAGTCTCGGCCAAAAAATTTCATAACGAAGCACAGCTAGCAGAGAAATTACATGCGTTTCGAGCAGAAGACCCCACTCTAGTGGATCTCAGTTTTGACACTATCTCAGCGGCGGGTAGCAACGCTGCTATGTGCCACTACAACCATCAAAATCAACCCAAGCCCGGGCAGCTCAATGATAATAGCTTATACCTGGTTGATTCTGGCGGTCAGTATTTAGATGGCACCACGGATATCACTCGTACGATCGCCATCGGTGAACCGAGCGAAGAGATGAAGCGCCAATTTACTTTAGTCCTTAAAGGACACATCGCTTTAGCTCGTGCTCGTTTTCCGAAAGGCACTTGTGGTCACCAACTGGATGCGCTGGCTCGTCAATATTTATGGTCTGAAGGATACGATTACGATCATGGTACTGGGCACGGTGTCGGTCATTTTCTCAGTGTTCATGAAGGCCCGCAGCGGATCAGTAAAGTGTATAACCCTATTGCCCTGCGTCCTGGTATGGTGCTCTCCAATGAGCCGGGATATTATCGCGCAGAACAATTTGGCATTCGGATTGAAAACCTTGAATTGGTGGTGGAAGTAACAACGCAAGGTGATCAACCTATGCTTGGGTTTGAATCTCTCACTCGCTGCCCAATTGATACCCGAGCGATTGATGTCAATCGCTTAACTAAACCTGAACTTGCTTGGTTAAATCAGTATCACCAACAAGTTTGGCAAGAGGTTGCTCCGCTAGTTACCGGAGAAGTGAAAGCATGGTTGGAAAAAGCGACACAACCCATTTCACATCACTAGTTTTAAAATCAGCCAACGAGTCACCGAGCGATAATCTGCAATGGAATGACTCGAAGTGAAACCGATATAAATAAAAACCGATATAAATAAAAATAGAGGTCGACGCCATTGCCTGTCGTCCCCTCTATTTTTTTCTCACATTTATCTATTATCTATTATCTACTATCTACCGTATCTCTCGTCGATAACGTTTTACTCTCTGTGACGGAATGACTCTACGACGATGAAGATGAAATAGGCGATGAAGAAATAGATATAAATGATGCAGAGCCGTTTGTTTCACGTGAAACACCGGAATAGACCTCATGCCAATCATGCCACACCGCGGCTAATCCATTCGCTTTAATTGCTGATTCAACTTCGATAGCACTACGTTCATCACTGATCGCAAATTGTTCTAACTCAACCTTAGGGTCAGCATACCCTCCGGGCTGAGTTTTTGATGCCGCCGACATACTGGTAATACCCAATAATGCCGCATGATCACGAAACTTAGCCGATTCACGAGTGGAAAGAGAGAGTTCCACTTGCGGACTGAATAAGCGGAAAGCACAAATTAATTGGATTAACTGCTTATCGGACATAATCGATTTAGGCTGCAAACCTCCCGTACAGGGGCGTAAGCGAGGGAATGAAATCGAATAACGACTTTTCCAGTAAGTTTTCTCCAAGTAGTCGAGATGGGCCGCGACATAAAACGCATCGGTTCGCCAATCTTCTAACCCGATCAAGGCCCCTAAGCCAATTTTATCCATCCCCGCCTTGGCCAGTCGATCTGGCGTGGTTAAGCGAAACTCAAAGTCCATCTTCTTGCCACGCAAATGGTGCTCAGCGTAAGTCGAAGGATGATAGGTTTCTTGATACACCATGACCGCATCTAAACCGAGTGTTTTAAGTTCAGCATAGTCTTGCTGCTCTAACGGCTGCACTTCCATGGTCAAATAATGAAAATGAGGCTTGATGATCGGAAGCATTTGCCGGAAATAGTGCATGCCAACTTTGGTTTCATGCTCCCCCGTGACCAATAAAACACTATCAAACCGCATCGCCTTAATCGCTGCTATCTCTTGTGTTACTTCTTGTTTGTTTAACGTTTTACGTTTAATGCGATTTTCCATTGAAAATCCACAATAGGTACACGCGTTAGAACACAAATTCGAGAGATAAAGCGGCACATACAACGACATGGTATGACCAAAACGCTGACGTGTAGCCGCGTAAGAAAGTTGCGCCATCAGCTCTAGATAAGGCTCTGCCGCAGGAGAAATTAATGCCTGAAAATCGGCTAAGTTTCTGACCGATTTTGACAGTGCACGTTCAACATCTACACGGGTTTTACTCTGCACAGAGAGCTTGATGTCATCCCAATCCAGTTGGTTAAATTGTTCAATAAAGCTCATCATTCTTCATCCAAAAAAGCGGTGAATGGACTGGAAGCCACAGCCTGTAACTTTTGCCCAGCTACCCCAGCTTGATAGGCTAACCGCCCAGTCTCAACCGCTTGCTTAAACGCTTTTGCCATCAAGACGGGATTTGCCGCAGTAGCAATGGCCGTATTGACCAACACCGCATTTGCGCCCATTTCCATCGCTAATAGCGCATCCGAAGGCGCACCAATACCGGCATCAATAATGACCGGCACTTGCGCCTGCTCGATAATGATTTCCAAAAAGCGTTTGCTGATTAACCCTTGGTTACTGCCAATGGGAGCAGCAAGCGGCATTACCGCAGCGCACCCCACGTCTTCTAACCGTTTACAGAGCACGGGGTCAGCATGACAATACGGCAGCACAGTAAACCCCTGCTTAACCAGTTGCTCTGCTGCTTGCAGTGTTTCGATAGGATCAGGCATCAGATAT
The DNA here is from genome assembly GCF_013048485.1 of Vibrio sp. 1-1(7). Lineage (NCBI taxonomy): Bacteria > Pseudomonadati > Pseudomonadota > Gammaproteobacteria > Vibrionales > Vibrionaceae > Vibrio > Vibrio sp. 1-1(7). Next base: position 84,575 of record NZ_VHSP01000006.1, read on the forward strand.
TTAGCATCGGGATGAATTTCTAATTTCACCCAGTTGGTTTCCAAAGCTTCACGAGCCAGTTGCGCGGCATAAATCGCCTCGCGTGCAGTTTTTGCTCCTGAAGTATTGGGCAATAAATTGACCCCCGCCTGAATCAGCGGTGCAAGAATGTCATCTTCACGGCTTTTTAAATCAACCCTTTTTAATGCCATCGTCACCAGTTGTGATCCACTCGCTTGGATCGCTTGAGCCATAACATGGCTATTTGCAAACTTACCCGTACCAGTCAGTAAGCGAGATTGAAAGGTTTTTCCTGCGATGCTCAACATGTTTAGCCTCCTGCGATGGCTTGAAAAAGAGAGATTTGGTCGCCGTCATTCAAATAGGTTTTTGCCCACAACCCTTTAGGAATAATGTTGTCATTAATGGCAAAAACACAGCCTAAGGTGGGAAGTTGCAACTCCTGTTGTATTTGCTGCAACGTTCGCCCTTGAGCTACCTGCTGTGGCTGCTGGTTAATGGTAATCACCACCGTCATAAGTCCTCCTTTTGCTGAACCTGAGCGGATGCTCGATGATTTAGGGGTGTTGAACAAATGGAACAATCGGGGTCAGGCGTGAGCTGCCACTGCTGCCAACTCAAATACCGGCCATCAAACTGGTGGAACCGAGAAAAAGGGACGTTATCCATCTTCATTAACGTCTGTAATGCCAATAACGCTTGTAAGCTACCTATGGTTCCCACCACAGGCCCCATCACTCCGCTATCAGAACAGCGCTGACTCTTTTGCTGCTTTTGTGGAGCAAAACAGGCATAACAGCCTGAATTTGGCTGAGTAAAATCAAAGCCAATGAGCTGCCCTTGCCAACCAATGGCTGAGCCTGAAATCAGTGGGACACCTTGCTCATAGCACACCTGGTTGATACTATGACGAGTCAAAAAATTATCACTGCAATCCAACACCACATCGGCCAATGCCACCTCTAAGGTTAATAATGATCGATCCATCCGCCGATTCACTGGGCGAATTTTGCATTCAGGGTTTAATTGTGCCAAAGACTCTGCCAGTGCTGAGACTTTCGCCATTCCAATCTGCGGCGTTCTAAAACCGATTTGCCGAGCCAGATTTGACTCTTCAACAAGATCATCATCCGCCAGAACTAATTTACCCACACCCGCAGCAGCCAAATACAGTGCCGCGGCATTTCCTAATCCACCACACCCAATCAGTAATACGCTGCGGTTAAGCAAATATGTTTGTCCTTGCTCACCCACTTCGTTTAAGCAAATTTGTCGCTGGTAACGTAAAAATTGTTTATCCGATAACATCAGTGACCTCCGATGGATGACTCACTGATCCAAGCGTCAAATTTAAGTTTTGGGAGAAACTCGCTTGTAACTGTTGAACCGCTAACTGGGGATCTTCGGCTTGAGTCACCGCACGCACCACAGCGATACTGGTAACACCACAATTCACAACGGACTGGATATTACTCAAATCAATTCCCCCAATCGCAACACTTGGCATGCCTTGATCTTCCCCATTGGGCATGTCCCCATAAGGCAGGGTGTTGAGTAACTGTTGATACAAAGCCAAGCGAACTAAGCCTTGTGGTTTAGAAGGCATTTGTTTCGTGGTGGTGGGAAAGATATGCCCAAGGGCAATATAGCTGGGCTGAAACTGCTGAGCATAAAGCAATTCAAAGTAGCCATGGCTGGATAGCCCTAAGCGAATATTAGCCTTGGCAAGCGCTTGAATATCGGCCGTTTGTAAATCCTCTTGCCCAAGATGGACGCCAAATGCGCCATGTTTTATCGCCAATTGCCAATAGTCATTAATAAACACTTGCGCCTGATACTGCCGCCCTAATGCAATGGCTTGGATGATTTGCGGTTCTAAGTCCAGTGGCTGCGGATGCTTAATTCTCAACTGAACGGTTTTAACCCCAAGTTGCAGCAACCGATTAACCCAACCAACATCATCCACCACAGGGTATAGCCCTAAGCTCTCCTTCTGTAATGGTGGAAATGCGAGTGTTCGAAAGGCGTTGGCAGAAAATAAATAAGGAACCGGAAAATCTTGATACTCGGTCGGCCATGTTTCACGTGAAACCTTTAATGCAGCTCGCGCAAGTGTCAAAGCATCATGCAGAGGGAAATCCAAACTCAATGCCGCCATTAGCCAAGCAAAGTGTCGCCATGCTTGTGGCGGCTCCAAAACCGAAACAGAGGTGAGCCGATAGTGAACCCCTTGCTGTTGCCAAAAATCGGCGACTTGGCCTTGAATATGCCCACCAATAATAATGCTATTCTCGTCCACCTCTAGATTTGAAGTGGATGAAAAATAACGTATCACACGCTCATTCGTACCTTGGGGTTGATCAATATGAGCAAAGAGATCGCAAGAGAAAGAGGAAGTGGTATCAGTAACAAGCTGCAACGATGGCGTTGAGCTTACACCCAGCACCACTGATTCAATCGCAAATCCTTGTTGCTGAGCAAGCCGTAAAACTTGCTGCACCTCTCCCGTCAGCGCAATACAATGTGAGGGGATCAGTAACTTCACAAGCTTACTCCTCTGTACTGATAGCAGGATGGTATAACTCCGATCCAGCCGCACGAAATTCCTGTGATTTCTGCGCCATGCCTTGTAATGGATCATCCAGCAGGGTGACGGAAATGGCTTGATCCGCTGCAACCTGCTGCGGATGATTGGCGTATTCCCGTACCTCTTGAGAGATTTTCATTGAACAGAACTTAGGGCCACACATGGAACAAAAGTGAGCCACTTTGCCCGATTCTTGCGGTAAGGTTTCATCATGGAAGGCTTTGGCTGTCACTGGGTCTAGTGATAAGTTAAACTGATCTTGCCAACGGAACTCAAAGCGAGCTTTCGATAACGCATTATCACGGAGCTGCGCACCGGGATGACCTTTCGCTAAATCAGCGGCATGGGCGGCAAGTTTGTAGGTAATTAAACCGGTTTTAACATCTTCTTTATTGGGTAAGCCTAAGTGTTCTTTTGGAGTAACATAACAGAGCATGGCACACCCAAACCAACCGATCAGCGCCGCCCCAATACCAGAAGTAATGTGGTCATAGCCCGGTGCAATATCGGTGGTTAAAGGACCAAGGGTATAAAATGGCGCTTGATGGCAATGCGCTAGCTGCTCATCCATATTGGCCTTAATCATATGCATTGGCACATGTCCCGGCCCTTCGATCATCACCTGAACATCATATTCCCAAGCAATTTTTGTCAGTTCACCCAAGGTATGTAACTCGGCAAATTGTGCTTCATCATTGGCATCAGCAATTGAGCCGGGACGCAGGCCATCTCCTAGCGATAACGCGACATCGTATTGCGCACAGATTTCACAGATTTCTCGAAAATGGGTATAGAGGAAGTTTTCTTGATGGTGTGCCAAGCACCATTTAGCGATGATAGAACCACCACGAGAAACAATTCCCGTTACCCGTTTGGCGGTCATGGGAACATAGCGTAATAACACCCCAGCATGAATGGTAAAGTAATCGACCCCTTGCTCGGCTTGCTCAAGCAAGGTATCGCGCATCACTTGCCACGTCAGATTTTCTGCCACCCCATTGACTTTTTCTAAGGCTTGATACATAGGCACCGTCCCAATTGGAACGGGACTATTACGTAAAATCCACTCCCGAGTTTCATGAATATTTCGTCCAGTGGAAAGATCCATCACCGTATCGCCTCCCCAGCGAGTCGACCACACCAGCTTTTCTACCTCTTCTTCAATCGAAGAACTAACGGAAGAGTTCCCAATGTTGGCATTCACTTTCACCAAAAAATTGCGCCCAATAATCATCGGCTCCGATTCAGGATGGTTAATATTACATGGCATGATGGCTCGACCATCTGCCACTTCCTGACGAACAAACTCAGGGGTTATCTCTTTGGGTAAATAGGCACCAAAGTTTTGTCCAGAATGCTGACGATTCAATTGCTCATCCTGATAGTGACGACGCCCCATATTCTCACGTAAAGCGACAAACTCCATCTCTGGCGTAATGATTCCTTGCCGCGCATAGTGAAGCTGAGTCACTCGTTGCCCTGTTTTCGCACGGCGAATTTTGGGTAAATTCCCATAACGCAGTTCATCAAGGGTTTCATCGGCTAAACGTTCACGAGCAAAGTGTGAACTCATTTCAGGCAAGATTTCCGTATCTTGCCGTTCTTCAATCCAAGCTTCGCGCAGTTTTGGTAAACCTTTTTGTAAATCAATTAAATAATCGGGATCGGTATACAAACCAGAAGTATCATAGACAGGAATCGGGGCATTGCTGGAAAAAATCGGCGCTTGTTTTGTGCCACCAATCAAGCTATCGGCCAGTGAAATCTCACGCATGGGAACACGAATATCCTGCCGAGAACCGGTGACATACACTTTTTTCGAATTGGGATACGGTTGTACCGAGAGGGTTTCAATAAACTGTTTAGCTTCCAGTCTCGCTTGTTTACGAATCGACATAGCATTTTCCTTGGTTAACAATTAGGGATAAATGCTTGGCGGAAAGATGCGACAAGAGGGGATGACAAATAGGAGATGGATGAATAGAAGGATAGATAGACATCCAGATTGTCTTCTCTTGTTCCCTTCGCAGGTTCTAGCCTGATCAGGTTCAACGGATCCCGAATTAACGGTCTCAGCCTTATGGCACTCCGACAAGTTGTGCCATTATAGAGAAGAGCGAAACGTTAACCAAGAGAAAAAGGATAATTTTTAATCAGCTACGGAGTAACCAATGATAGCCACACCAAGCAGCAGAAATGCTTAACATGACATTGAGTAACACATTAAACCCCATTTTAAAGAAGGCACCTTGTTGCATCATCAATACGTTATCCATCGAAAAAGTCGAAAATGTTGTTAATGCACCGAGAAAACCCAAACCGATGATTTGTCGCCAAGGGTAAGGAGCAAGCCACTCATTCTCAATCGCAGCGATCAGTAACCCCATAATTAAAGATCCCACCACATTCACTGTCAATGTTCCGTAAGGAAAGGATCGTCCGAATAAGGTCACACACCATTCAGATACCACATAACGAGAACAGGCACCGATTGCTCCCCCGATTGCGATCAACCCTAAAATAGATAACTGTCCCATGAGCCCTCCTATAATGTTTTACCCATTGTACCGCTTTACCACTTCGGAAAAGAAGCACGTTATCGGTAAAGTTAGCTTTTCCTTTATCGGGATTTAGGTAGAAGATGATGAACGTTTTAAAAAGTTACCGGAGTCACTTCTAATAACAAAATATACAAATAAGCTCATATTTCTTCTATGAGCAGTTTTTCAACAAAAATGTATCCCCTTCGTACTCTTGCTATTTTTGTGAACACGATTACTTTTTGTAGTAATAATAATCCCTCACTAGGTGGTCAACCGCTCGGATTGTATAGGGGGAGTTTTGCTATAAAGAGGCTATTTCATTCGGGGGAAAGGACACTATGAAAAAAACCATACTTGCATTATCCATCGGGATAATAAGCGCCTGCAGTCAACTACCTGAAGAGGCACTGCTACTAACCATTAATAACCAACAAACAGTTTTCAAAGCGAACTCAGAGGGGTTATTGATTGCTGAACAGAAGATAGAGAAAGGAAGCTATACGCTTTCGATTTCAAATGCTGCTCAAAGCTGTGGAGCCCATTTTGCGCTAAGTGACGAGGAACGGATTAAATTTAATCAACCATTGAAAGTAGATAACTGTGCACAAGAGTCGGCTATTCCGATGCGAATTTTTAAAGCCAACACTTATCAATTTGAGTTGAATCCTAAAACTGATCAACTGACGGTTAAAATCAAGCCACAAACCAGTGCAACATCCAACTTTATGTCAACCTGCCCAGTGGCAAGTGACACGCCAAAAACGATCAATGTGAGTCAAACTTTCGCCAATGGTAGCTTAGTGCGAGATGCACTTACTGGGCAAACCACCACCGTCACAGATGGCCATATCACGCTGCAACCAGGTAAAGACAGCCAAGGCCTATTATTACTTGAAGAGGTAGAAGCCACTCCATCAACCGCTTTTAGTTGGGATAATGCGATTGTCTACTTTGTCATGACAGACCGTTTTTATAACGGCAATCCAGAAAATGACCACAGCTATGGGCGTAGTAAAGATAATCAGCAAGAGATAGCGACCTTCCACGGCGGTGATTTAGCCGGTTTAACACAGAAACTCGATTATATTGAATCACTCGGTGTTAACGCGATTTGGATTACTTCACCATTAGAGCAGATCCACGGTTGGGTTGGTGGTGGTGATAAAGGGGACTTTAAACATTACGGTTATCACGGTTATTACCATCAAGACTGGACCAAGCTTGATGCGAACATGGGAACAAAAGAAGAACTACGCACCTTTATTGATACTGCGCACCAAAAAGGCATCCGCGTCATTTGGGATGTAGTGATGAATCATACCGGCTATGCCACACTCGCGGACATGCAAGAATTTGGATTTGGTAAACTCTATCTCGATGATCAAGAAGCAAAGCAAACCTTGGGTGAAAAATGGACCGATTGGCAGCCTAAATCTGGGCAAAGCTGGCACAGTTTTAATGACTACATCAACTACCGAGATAGCCAAGCTTGGGAAAAATGGTGGGGCAAAGATTGGATTCGTACCGATATCGGCAACTATGATACGCCTGGGTATAACGATATCACCATGTCATTAAACTACCTGCCCGATCTCAAAACCGAATCAACCCACAAAACAGGGCTACCCAACTTTTTCCATAATAAAGACACTGGTGCACAAGATGAATTAAAGACGCCTCGTGAACATTTAATCACATGGCTCTCTGATTGGGTCAGAGAATATGGTATTGATGGCTTTAGAGTCGACACCGCAAAACACGTGGAAATGGAAGCCTGGGATCAGCTCAAAACAAGTGCGAGTCAAGCGTTGGCTGAATGGAAACAGAACCATCCTGATAAAGCCTTAGATGACCTCCCTTTTTGGATGACCGGAGAAGTATGGGCTCATGGGGTCGTAAAAACGCCTTACTTTGATAATGGTTTCGACTCCATCATTAATTTTGAATTCCAATCTGATGTCGCACCGAAAGCCCTCAAATGCTTTGCTCACCTTGAGCGAGACTATAAACGCTATGCAGAGAGTATCAACCAGGATCCTGAATTCAACGTACTGAGCTACCTCTCTTCTCATGATACCGCGCTATTCTGGGCCTCTCGTAGCCGCAGTATTGACGATCAAAAACGAGCTGCCAACGCATTAATGCTCGCCCCAGGAGCCGTACAAATCTATTACGGTGATGAAATTGCTCGTGATTTTGGGCCAACAGGCTCTGATTCTCATCAAGGTACTCGCTCTGATATGCCTTGGGCGGCCATAAAAGGAGAACGCCAAACCCTACTTAATCATTGGCAAAAATTGGGCGAATTTCGCCAACGCCACCCAGCCGTTGCCCAAGGTAAACATATTACTCACCAACAGGAAGGATATTATGCCTTTGAACGTCGATACCAAGATGACAAAGTTTTGATTGTGTATACGGGTGAATAACTTCGTTGCATCGTAACAACCGTAAGGGAAGCCAAATGCTTCCCTTTTTTTATTTACAACGCATGCATCCACCCTGTTTTTATTCCCGTTTTATCCATTCCTTGCATTTCACTCTTTGCCTTATTCTTACATTGCGGTATGGTCAATATCATCCATTCACGTAGCAATGCGCGTCAATGATAGAAAAATAATCATAAGCAATCACAATCAGGTATCACAGCACATGGAATTCTCTCAATTTGGTGAAAAGTTTAATCAATACTCAGGCATTACCCAATTAATGGATGATTTAAATGATGGTCTACGCACTCCCGGAGCCATCATGCTCGGCGGCGGTAACCCAGCTGCGATTCCAGCCATGCTTGATTATTTTCATCAAACCAGTGCCACCATGCTAACCAATGGGGAATTGCTCGCCGCTCTAACCAATTACGATGGCCCTCAAGGAAAAGATAAATTTATCCGAGCACTAGCAAAACTATTCAAAGAAACCTACGGATGGGCAATTAGTGAAAAAAACATCAGCCTGACTAACGGCAGCCAAAGTGGTTTTTTCTATCTTTTTAACTTATTTGCTGGCCAACAACCGGATGGTACCCATAAGAAAATTCTGCTCCCACTGGCTCCCGAATACATCGGTTATGGCGATGCGGGAATCGATGAAGACATTTTTATCTCTTATCAGCCAGAAATAAAAATATTGTCAGAGGGTATGTTCAAATACCATATCGATTTTTCACAGCTCAAAGTCGATGATTCGATTGCAGCAATCTGCGCCTCTCGCCCAACCAACCCCACCGGAAATGTCCTGACCGATGATGAAATTCGTCAATTGGATCAACTGGCACAAGAAAATGGAATTCCACTGATCATTGATAATGCTTATGGCCTCCCCTTCCCCAACATCATCTTTACCGATGTTGAACCATTTTGGAATGAAAACACGATTTTATGCATGAGCTTATCGAAACTCGGCCTACCGGGCGTACGTTGTGGGATCATTATTGCCAGTGAAGCCATTACTCAAGCACTGACCAATATGAACGGTATTATTAGTTTAGCACCGGGAAGCCTTGGCCCAGCAATAGCACATCATATGATTGAACACGGGGATTTACTGCGTCTAAGCCGCGAGGTTATTAAGCCTTTCTACCAGCAAAAATCCCAAAGAGCAGTTGAACTGCTGCAGCAGGCTATTACCGACCCTCGTTTTCGTATTCATAAACCAGAAGGCGCTATCTTTTTGTGGTTATGGTTTGATCAACTACCGATTACCACAATGGAACTCTATCAACGCTTGAAAGCTCGTGGGGTATTGATTGTCCCGGGCGAATATTTCTTTATCGGTCAGCAACAAGAGTGGCAACATGCCCATCAATGCCTACGTATGAACTATGTACAAGAGGATCAAGCAATGCAAAAAGGGATTACGATCATCGCCGAAGAAATTGAGCGCGCTTATCAACATGGATAACATAAAAGAGCGCCTATCTGGCGCTCTTTTCATTCTTTATTGGCTAATGAAACCAATCACTTAATTATTTTCAATTAAGTTATTTCCGTTAATCGCAATTTTACGAGGCTGCATGGCTTGAGGAATTTCTCTTTCTAAGTCAACGTGCAACAAACCATTTTCTAATACCGCCCCGATCACTTTAACGTAATCCGCTAATTGGAATTTACGTTCAAAGTTACGCTCTGCAATACCTTGATAAATATAGTTTTTATTCTCTTCTTCAGCACGCTCACCACGGACAATTAAGGTATTTTCTTGCTGAGTAATGTCCAACTCTTGTTCAGCAAAACCAGCGACCGCCATGGTAATGCGATATTTATTCTCTTCTTGTTGCTCAATGTTATAAGGAGGGTATCCTCCTTGAGCATTTTTCGCAGTGCTCGCTTCCATCATATTCAATAAACGGTCAAAGCCAATCGCGTTACGGTATAAAGGAGTGAAGTCTACAGTTCTCATAATCCTATCCTCATTTAAGCAATAGTCTTAACAATATTTGTTAAGTGATGATACCTATTCCTATGAACTAAGCTCATCAAAGGGTTAATGGTTGAATGACAAACCTCTTAATTCTGAGCGAATGTCATTTTCATGCTGAGGCCCTAACGGCATCCTCTTCATTCACTGATATAAGGGCGAGCAAATTACTTTCAAGAGCAAACATAAAAAAATTTATTTAAATGAGGTTTCTTTCAACCTGACGGCTTTGCCAGCTTCGCTGGGCAAACAAAAAAGCCTAATCACACGATTAGGCTCAGGCACTCTATACTTAACAAATATTGGCTTATTTACGGCGTTTACGGGCTTTTTCTACTGTGTTATCCGCCATTTTCTCCTGCTTCAATTTACGCTTTTCCTTTAAGCTTAATTGCGGCTTTTTCATGTCTTTCTTACTCATGTAATGTTTCTCCTTATCTACTGACAAAGTAAACAGCCACACGTGAAATCGGCACGTGCTGACAGGTTCGATTTACGGGTCACTTGAGTGATAGTAAAACTTCGCCGTTGACCTAAAATGATCAACTCGAGTTTATCTTGTTCTACTCGGCCAAATAACGCCGAGCCTAAATAAGAATCTACTGCAATGTATCCCACTGAACGATCACAACGATGGTCCGGAACTAAAGTGACTTGAAAAGGGCGGCTGTTTTGCGAATCCACGAGATGAACTGTATCGCCCAAACCAACACGATGACAGCAAAAGGTATCATGGTACTTCGCTTGTCGCTCGAGTAATTGCAATAAAAGCATGGGGGACTGATAGGTAACGAACTCATTGGTTAGCCACCACATACGTAATCCATGAAGCCATGATTGATAAAGACGATAAAGCATAGTGATTCCTCTACTCCCACCCCAAAATTAAGGACTCATCGTGAGTATTTATCCGAGAGCACCATCACTCTCGGTTTAAACCAGGAAAGTAACCACCACCATCACCTCCAAAAAATGAACTCTTTTGACTATAGCGATTAAAAAAAAGAAAGCAAAAGGGAAGAACAAAAGGAAATGGCGTCTTTTAGGAATAAACATCAGTTAATCGCAAGATCTCACACAATATTAGCCAGTTAAGCCAATATTGTAGATAAACCAGATAAAAATCTTTATTTTCATGTTGGCGTAATAAAAATAATGGCAATGTTGTTATCTCATCGCCATCTTTATAACACCTTAGCAGATGTATAACGCTTCAGCATTGGCTTGCTTCACCTTGTTGACCGTTTCTTGAACCGCCAAACACTGTTCCGCACTGCTGTTACCCGCATGGCCAAAAAAGATGTGTGACTGGATAGTAAGGATACCTTGCACCGTTTCAGACCCTTTTTTATGTTAATCAAGCATTCAAATGTCGTACTCTTCGTTCGAATGAGTCTCGGTGTTAGTTTTTAGTACCATTTTCTTAATTTCCATTTTGTCGTTATTGAGTGCAATCTCAAGAGTATCTCCAGCCTTTATTCCAAGCACACTCAAAATAGCGTTTGGAATGACGACCACGGTATCCTCACCGATCTTAACTGGTTGGCTAATCATCTTTCATCCTCCAATATCGAAAATAGATTTCCTCGTTATGGCTATAAATAAAAAATTATTATCGAGATGAAATAAAAGAGCTTTCCATACTAAGAAAACGGAAAGCTCTATTGAAAAACTTAGTTTATTAACGGTTCATGCTTAGAAGCAATCAAACCGTAAGCACTCCATCCGAGGAAGGTGACGATCGACCCCCACATCATCGCTTCGTAGCCAGAACCATAAAGCGCATAGAAGCTGTATAGAGAACCAATCAAAGCAATAACATTGGTTATTTTCATCTCACGAGTAGGCACTTTTGCCACTTGCTGCATAATGAAAATAGCGCCCATACATAAAATGTAAGGAATCACATTGGTGACCACAGCCAAATTCACAAGAGCTTCAAACTGCTCGTTCAACGTTGGTGAAATGGTCATTAAAGATAGCGCCGATTGAATCACGGTAATCGTGATCATACCTTTAATGGGCGTACCACGTTTATCTATATCGGAGAATAACTTAGGGAAAAAACCTGCATCAGAAGATGATTTAAACACTGACGCAATAGTGAATTGCCAACCTAATAGAGAACCCGCACAAGCCAGCACCGCCATACCAGCAACCGCTTTACCAGCTGTCGAGCCAAGCATCACAGACCACACTGTTGAAAATGGTGCTGTCGACGCCGCTAATTCGGCATTTCCGACGATACCTGAACAGATATTGGTTGATATTATATAAACCACGGCAGCAATCAGTGTCCCGCCAAGCACAGCGATAGGGACATTCTTCTCTGGATTTTCTACCGCTTCTGAGTTAGCACATGCTGACTCAAGGCCAAGAAATGCCCACAGTGTCATCGCGATGGAAGCACTTACCGCTTCACCAAATGGAAGGCTGTGTGGATTCCAAGCTTCGATGTACATGGTTGGATTAAACCAGAACCACCCAACAATACCCAGTGAACACACCGGTAGGATAACGCCCCATACCGTAAATGAACCAATTTGACCGGTGATTTTTGCACCGCCGAAGTTAGCGAGCGTACAAATCCAAAGAATCGCAATGGTATACAGGCAAGTTTCAACTGGCGATAAGGTAACGTCAAAGAATGCAGAGCCATAACCGACACAGGTAATCGCGATCGCAATATTAGCAATAAGAAGCGATAAACCGTAAGTCCAGCCAGCCATAAAGGCTCCAGACTTACCAAACGCATAAGAGGCATAGCCGTTCATACCACCGTCACGTTTACTAAAACGGCCACATTTTGCAAAAACATAAGCTAAAGCTAAAGAACCAGCAGCGGTAATCAGCCAAGACAATATAGAAATGGTGCCTACTTGTGCCAGTTTACTTGGTAACATAATGATACCGGAACCGGCCATATTGATGAATGTCAGAATAGTAAGCTGTATCACTGACATTTTTTTAATTTCAGTACTCATAAAGCATTTTCCATGAATAAGTGGTTCGTACCAATGCCAAAGCAAGGTACGAACGAATGGATCAATCTATTAGGACATAACAATGTGCGGTAGTACGACCGTTGACATCTTCAAGATATACGCCTTGAATTTCAGGAGCGAAGCCAGGAAAACGATTAATACCTTCCTCTAGAGATAGGAAGTAATCCACCACATTTTGGGTCCAGATCTCACCCGTGATCACACAGATAATACCTGGAGGATAAGGAAGGGCACCTTCTGCAGCCACACGACCCACCGCTTCTTTAAGAGGCAAGTAATCACATTCTCCACGGAAATATTTACGTGTTGCGACATCGGGTTTATGGACCATTTTGGGGAGGTATTCGCTGCGGAACATCGATTTTTGCAACTGTTTCACATTCAGCTCTTTATACATGTCATGCATTTCCTGACACAGCTGACGAATCGTATAGCCTCGGTAACGATCTTTATTCGCTTCATAAACACGTGGGAGCACGATACTGAGAGGCACATCATCTCGAATGAATTTTTCAAAACGATTAATCTGAGCAACAAGATGACGGATCTTACCCATATCTTCTGCTGGAGTTAGTAAGAATAAGATCGAATTCAGATCACACTTCTCTGGGATAATGCCATTTTCACGTAAGAAATTAGCCAACAGCGTTGCAGGGATACCAAAGTCTGCATAACTGCCATCTTCTGCAATACCCGCAGTCGTTAATAGCAATTTACATGGATCAACAAAGTATTGGTCTTTACCGTAACCTTCAAATTTATGCCAACTTGCATTGGGTTCAAACATGAAGAATTTCTTGTTTGTGGCAATTTCCTGAGTATCGTAACTCCCCCAAGGTTGGCCATCGATTTCATTTGGAATGAAAGGACGAATAAGCTCACAACTATTTAGAATTTCTTTGCGCGCTTCGATGCCGATCTTCACTGCATCATGCCATAGGCGGAGACCCGCTTCACCATCATGAATTTTTGCGTTGACATCAAGCGCAGAGAACAACGCATAAAATGGAGAAGTCGATGCATGCATCATAAACGCATTATTGAAACGTTTGTGATTACAGTAACGAGCTTGCCCTTTAATATGGCTGTCTTTTTTATGAATTTGCGAAGTTTGAGAAAAACCTGCTTGTTGTTTGTGAACAGATTGAGTCACAATCACACCAGCATCTTCTGGTTTTAGATCCAAGAGTAACGGTGAACAATCTTTCATCATTGGAATAAACTGCTCATACCCAACCCATGCGGAATCAAACAATATATAATCACAAAGGTGGCCGATCTTATCCATCACATAGCGAGCGTTATAGATCGTACCATCATAGGTGCCAAGTTGAATAATAGCTAAACGGAATGGACGTTCATCACGAGCACGTTCAGGAGAGACTTTTGCAATCTGTGCCCGAATATATTCTTCATCAAAACAGTGTTCATCCATGCCGCCGATGAATCCCCACGGATTACGCGCCGTTTCCAAATAAATCGGCATTCCACCAGCTTGAATTAAAGCACCATGGTGGTTTGATTTATGATTATTGCGATCAAATAAAACCAAATCACCTTCGGTAACGAGCGCATTACATACAACCTTATTTGATGCAGAAGTACCGTTAAGTACAAAATAAGTTTTATCCGCATTAAATACTTTTGCTGCATGAGCCTGAGCCTGATGAGCAGAACCTTCATGGATAAGTAAATCACCTAAATCGACATCCGCGTTACACAAATCACTACGGAATAGATTTTCACCAAAGAAATCATAAAATTGCTTGCCTGCCGGATGTTTTTTAAAGAACTGACCACCTTGGTGTCCCGGACAATCAAATGCAGAGTTTCCCATTTCAACATATTGAGTTAATTGCTTGAAAAAAGGAGGGAGTAAACGACATTCATATTTAGCTACTGCTTCGTTGATTTGACGGCAATAATAATCAATAGACTGCCCTTCTAAATCAATAACACCAGTTAACCAAACATAATCTTCTGCAGAAACTGGAGTATCGTCTGTAACAAGGAACACAGGAATGCCATAACCTGTCTCTGAAATCATTTTATGTAGGCCAGCTTTAATATCTGTAGATGTGATAATAGCGGCACCAACATCGGTTAACTCAACTTGATCTAAAGGTTGTAGATGGCGATTGAAATTCTCATCTAAAGATTCAGCCAATAAGCTAAAATCTTCTGGCATATAATTACTAACACCAATAATTAAGCGCTTCATTTATAATATCTCTTTTCTTGTTATTAAAAATCACAAGCGCAGATATTACAAATTAGATTAATATTTAAAATTCAAAAAACAAATTTTGTGATTAAACATTCATATTAAAAAACCTTATTTTTAAAAATTAAAATTTAGCGATTTCAATCACATTACACGTGAGATTTCAATGATAATAGAGACAAAACCACAATAAACATTGATGAAATTTCGTGACAAGATCTAACATTATTAAAAATAAAATATAGAAAAAATAAGATTTTGTGATTTTCATCACCGTATCGAATAACAAAAAAACCAGAAGAACAAAAATCAATTCCAATCTAAAATTTAACACAAAAAAAAGACCACCAACACAAATGCTGATGATCTTTTACTTTTGTGTATACCCAAATAACTTGGTGTTGCAGGTAGGCGGCTACGTTCTTTCACCCCTGCAGCTTCCAGTAGGAAGGGTATAAATCAAATTTAATTAAATAAATGACTATCTAACTTCACACCGTTATTAGACCACTGTTTGTAACGCTTGACGGCCATTCCTGAAGAATACATGGTATGTTTACAGTCCATACATTCAACAAAGTAGAGTCCATTCATACCTGCCATTACGTGTAACCTTCGGCCATCACAACGCTTACAAGATAAGCGTTTAACTTTTGAATTAACATCAATACGCCTAGCAAAATCAAGAGTTATATGTGAGCACAGAGCTTCGATTGCACTTTCTTTAAACGGATGTTCACTAAGCAAGTAATTAATTGCGTAATTATACACAGGTGGAATGGCAGATTTACCATTTTCTATATTGCTTATTTTGGCCACGGAAACTCCCAATAAAGAAGCAAATTCAACTTTACTGTATTCCAATATAAACCTTGAAGAGATAAATTTATCTGAACTGGTAATTCTCAACATACACAAATCTCTAACGGACATAAAAAGCAACATGTTGCCAATTTATGTAAAAAAGGATAATAACAGGTTAATTACAACTATATTTATACGCTGAGTATGCGCCTGTTTTTTTATACTGCAATTTGATAATCTAAAGGTCAATAAATAATATATAAAACAAATAACAAAATTGACTATCATCATTTATTTTATCAAAACAAGGTAATTAATTAGATTTCATCCGTTAAAAATTAATACTATCAATACCAAAACCAGTAAAAGCATTGTTTTGGTCAATATCTCAGCCTGTAGTTAATACAAAATTTCAAAAAATTAGATTCCATTAAATTAGCAGTGATTAAATTAGAATTTATCAACATATCCCATATCGCTCACGGATTATTTTCTTCAACCGACTTTATTTTTTAAATAAATAAAGTTGGTTATATTTTAACTATACCTAAACAACTTAGAGTTGCAGATGCGACAAGTAAATTTATCTGGAACAAATTTAAACAGCCGTAGGCTGGCCTTTGGTAAGAGCTACGGATGGTTCTCATAATCCGCATGAGTATAGACAGGCGATGTGATTAGAGTGAAAGAACCTAGCCAACAACACCTTTCCATTGCTCTGCCGACATAACCGTAAATTCGCTCTATTCCTCGCTCGGGCTTTCTCTATCCAATAAAAAAGCAGCGCCAAAGCGCTGCTTAACAGATCATTTAAGAATAAAAACTAAATATCGAGGTTTGCGACTCGAAGTGCATTACTCTCAATGAAAGCGCGACGAGGTTCAACTTGATCGCCCATCAAGGTGGTAAACAGTTCATCAGCTCCGACCGCATCATCAATCGTCACTTGCATCATACGACGAGAGTCTGGATCCATGGTGGTTTCCCACAGTTGATCTGGGTTCATTTCACCCAACCCTTTATAACGCTGTACGGCAAGACCACGACGAGATTCTTTAATCAACCATTCTAGAGCGGCAGAGAAGCTCGATACTAGTTGAGTCCGCTCACCTCGTTGAATATAAGCCCCTTCTTCTAATAGGCCATCTAAGGCTTCAAAGAGATCAGCAAGACGGCTATATTCTTTCGAATTCAGTAGATCGATGCTAATCAAGTAATCATACGTCACACCATGAGTCCGAACGATCACTTTTGGTGAATAAACACCAAGCTCAGGGTGATGCTCAATTTCAAATTGATATTGGCTTGCACCGACTTCTTTGGCATTGAGCTGATTCACTAAACGCTCGGTCCAAAGCTCAACAACCGCTTTATCTTGGCACATTTGTTCAGTTAAGCGAGGCATATAGGTGAACTCATTGATCATGGCATGAGGATAACGGCGGCTCATACGCTCAACAAGTTTAGTTACAGCATTGTATTGCTGAACCAGTTTTTCTAATGGCTCACCCGCCAAGGCTGGAGCGTGATCATTAACATGCAGCGAAGCATTATCTAACGCCAATGCAATTTGATATTGGGTCATCGCTTCTTCATCTTTAATATACTGCTCTTGTTTGCCTTTTTTCACTTTATATAGAGGTGGCTGAGCAATATAGATATAACCCCGTTCAATCAACTCTGGCATTTGACGATAGAAGAAGGTTAGCAGCAAGGTACGGATGTGAGAACCATCGACATCCGCATCGGTCATGATGATGATATTGTGGTAACGCAGTTTGTCTGGATTATATTCATCACGGCCAATCCCACAGCCCAACGCGGTAATTAGGGTAGCAACCTCTTGAGAAGAGAGCATTTTATCGAAACGAGCTTTCTCAACGTTCAGAATTTTACCTTTCAGCGGTAGAATCGCCTGATTCTTACGGTTACGGCCTTGTTTAGCTGAACCGCCCGCAGAGTCCCCTTCCACAATATACAGTTCAGAGAGCGCAGGGTCTTTTTCTTGGCAATCCGCCAGCTTACCCGGTAAACCAGCCAGATCTAACGCCCCTTTACGGCGAGTCATTTCACGCGCTTTACGCGCAGCTTCGCGAGCGCGAGCGGCATCAATAATTTTACTGCACACCATTTTCGCTTCAGAGGGATGCTCGGCTAAAAACTCATTGAGCTTTTCACCCATCGCCGATTCTACAGCGGCTTTCACTTCAGAAGAGACCAATTTATCTTTGGTTTGGCTAGAGAATTTAGGGTCAGGCACTTTGACTGAGACAACCGCCGTTAATCCCTCACGAGCATCATCGCCAGACGTCGCGGTTTTGGCTTTTTTGCTATACCCTTCTTTTTCCATATAGCTATTGAGGGTACGAGTTAACGCAGCACGGAAACCCGCTAAATGGGTTCCGCCATCACGCTGAGGAATGTTGTTGGTGAAGCAATAAATATTTTCTTGGAAACCATCGTTCCACTGCATGGCCACTTCAACACTAATGCCATCATCACGCTCATGATTAAAGTGGAATACTTTGTCATGAATCGGAGTTTTATTACGGTTAAGGTGAGTCACAAACGCTTGGATACCACCTTCATACATGAAGTGATCTTGTTTGTCCGCTTCCCGCTCATCTTGCAGACGAATTGAAACTCCTGAGTTTAAGAAAGAAAGCTCACGTAAGCGTTTAGCTAAAATATCATAATGAAATTCAATATTAGTGAAGGTTTCCGCACTCGGCCAAAAACGTAAGGTTGTTCCGGTACGCTCGGTCTCTCCAACCACTGCCAACGGTGCTTGTGGTACGCCGTGACGATAAGTCTGAGTATGCGTTTTGCCGCCACGATGAATGGTTAAAAGCACTTTTTCAGAAAGGGCGTTAACGACTGAAACCCCCACTCCGTGTAGGCCACCAGAGACTTTATAAGAGTTGTCATCAAATTTACCGCCAGCATGCAGAACCGTCATAATAACTTCTGCGGCCGAAACATTTTCTTCGGTATGAATTTCGGTAGGAATACCGCGACCATCATCACTAACCGATACTGAGTTATCTTCATGTATGGTAACGACGATATCTTTACAGTAACCCGCTAACGCTTCATCTATTGAGTTATCTACCACCTCAAAAACCATGTGATGCAGACCGGTGCCATCATCTGTGTCGCCGATGTACATACCTGGACGCTTACGCACGGCGTCTAGACCCTTCAGTACTTTAATACTCGATGAATCGTAATTATTCGACATGAGTTACTCTCTCAGTAATTATCCTTGTCCTATTGTGCCATGTTCTACATGAAACATCTTGCTATTCGGCATGATCATGTCGGCAACTTGGCTTTCAGTAATAGAACTTACAAACACTTGAGCCCCCGTCGCTTTTAAGCAATCTGCTAGACGCTTACGGCGTTGGCTATCGAGTTCGGAAGCAAAATCATCAATCAAATAGATGCATTGCTTCCCGGTCAGCTCGGTTAAATGTTGACCTTGCGCCACTCTCAGTGCGCACACCATTAACTTAAGCTGACCACGTGAAAGAACATCCTCGACGGGGGTTCCATTCACTTTCATTTTTAAATCCGCTTTATTCGGGCCACTGAAGGTATAACCAAGCAGTTGATCGCGTTCAAAGTGATTTTGCAAAATTTCTTTATAAGCGGTCTGTTTTTCCCAGCCACGATAGTAAGTTAAGCTAATCTCAAATTCAGGCAAGAAGTGGCGACAAAGCGTTTCAGCGACAACTTTCAATTGTTCAACATAAGTGTGTCGCCAAACGTCAATATGTTCAGCCAATTGAGCCAGCTCTTGATCCCAATAACTGATTTCTTTATAACTACGAGCGGTTTTCAATAAAGCATTACGCTGTTTATTCAGACGTTTAAAACGCCCCCATGCCTCAAAAAAAGCTGGTTGGGAATGAAACACGCCCCAATCAATAAAAGCCCGCCGCTGTTTCGGGCCATCGGTTAATAATTCAAACCCTTCTGGATGAATCAACTGCAAAGGTAACACCTGAGCCAATTGCGCTAATTTTTGTCCAGATTGACCGCCTATTTTAACCTCTGTTGAGCCATCACGCTGCTTATTAATGCCAATCGGTAGCTCAAATTGATCCGAGTTCAAAAAACGGCCATGCACAAACAGTTCTGGGCTGTCGTGTTGAATCACTCGTCCAGTTAATGCACTCTTAAATGAGCGCCCATGCCCCAATAAATAAATCGCTTCAAGAACACTGGTCTTGCCACTGCCATTCGGGCCAATAAGAAAGTTAAAGCCTGATGATAAGGTGATATCACAGGCTTTAATATTACGAAATTGCTGAATAACCAAACGAGTCAGAGGCATAATAAAGGCAAAAAGCTCTCTATAGACGAATCGGCATCACCACATACATGGCGCTGTCATCATCGACATTTTCGATTAAAGCACTGGCATTAGCATCAGACATTGAAATTCGAACCTGCTGACAACGCAAGGTATTGAGGACATCCAATACATAGCTGACGTTAAAGCCAATTTCAATCGCGTCACCGGTAAAATCGACATCCAGCATTTCTTCTGCTTCTTCTTGCTCCGGGTTATTGGCGGTAATACGCATTTGCTGATCCGCTAAATTCACCCGAACACCTCGGAATTTTTCATTCGATAATATCGCTGCACGAGAAAAAGCCTGACGCAGCTCGTCGCAACCAGCTAATAATGTTTTATTGGTGTTTTGTGGTAAGACACGACGATAATCAGGGAAGCGGCCATCGACTAACTTAGAGGTAAAGACAAAGTTATTCACTTCAGCTCGTAAGTTGGAAGCGCCAATTTGCAACACCACCGGCTGATCTGGTGCATCCAATAACTTAACTAATTCTAAAATGCCTTTGCGCGGTACAATAATCTGCTTGTTGGCAAACTCTTGCGCAAGTGTGGTCTGTGAGACAGCCATCCGATGACCATCAGTGGCGACAGAACGGAAAGTCTGACCATCAATTTCTAACAACATACCATTGAGGTAGTAGCGAACATCTTGGTTGGCCATCGAAAACTGGGTTTTATCCACCAAGCCACGCAATTCTGCTTGAGTGAGTGAAATTTCCACTTCGCTCTGCCAGTCTTCAATATTAGGAAAATCACTGGCTGGTAAGGTAGCCAAAGAAAAGCGACTTCTTCCTGAACGAACGAGAACTCGATCCCCTTCTAATAACACGGTAATGATGGCGTCATCAGGTAGTCCTCGGCAAATATCTAAAAATTTACGGGCAGGAACCGTGATGCTGCCCGCTTCGAAATCCCCTTCAAGAGAGACTCGGCTGATCAACTCCACCTCAAGATCCGTCGCGGTCATCGACAATTGATCATTATCGACACTGAGTAACAAATTCCCCAAAATCGGCAAGGTCGCTCGCCCACCCAGCGTCCCAGACACCTGTTGTAGCGATTTAATAAAGTGGCTGCGTTCAATGGTAAATTTCATAGTGTGCTCTTAACCTAACGATAGGGAATAAACAGGATAAAAATCATACATCACATCATACGAATAGATGAAGAGATTAAGAAGAAAGCGTTCGTATCAAATTCGAGTAATCTTCTTTTATGTCATGACTCTCTTCGCGTAACTGTTCAATTTTCCGACACGCATGCAGTACGGTAGTATGGTCTCGCCCTCCAAATGCATCGCCAATTTCCGGTAAACTATGGTTAGTTAGCTCTTTCGATAACGCCATCGCTAATTGTCTGGGGCGCGCCACCGAGCGAGAACGACGTTTAGAAAGGAGATCCGCTACCTTTATTTTGTAGTACTCGGCAACCGTTTTCTGAATATTATCGATAGTGACTAATTTTTCTTGCAAAGCAAGCAGATCACGTAGCGCTTCACGGACAAAATCAATGGTAATCGGGCGACCAGTAAAGTTGGCATTGGCGATCACTCGGTTTAACGCGCCTTCCAATTCACGAACATTAGAACGTAATCGTTTAGCGATAAAAAAAGCCACTTCATCGGGGAGATGAATTTGATGATCTTCCGCTTTTTTCATCAAGATTGCCACACGGGTTTCTAACTCAGGCGGCTCAATGGCAACCGTTAGGCCCCAACCAAAGCGGGATTTAAGGCGATCTTCAACCCCATTGATCTCCTTTGGGTAGCGATCAGAGGTGAGAATGATCTGCTGGTTACCTTCCAATAACGCATTAAAAGTGTGGAAAAACTCTTCTTGGGAACGTTCTTTGTTAGCAAAAAATTGGATATCATCAATTAATAGCGCATCGACGCTACGATAGTAACGTTTAAATTCTTCAATCGCATTATTTTGCAGCGCTTTCACCATATCCTGAACAAAACGCTCTGAATGCATATAAACCACTTTAGCATTGGGTTTATTATCGACAATGGCGTTTCCAACAGCATGCAATAAGTGGGTTTTACCTAACCCAGTGCCACCGTATAAAAAGAGTGGGTTATAGGCCGCCCCTGGATTGTCCGCCACTTGACGTGCAGCCGCTAATCCCAACTGGTTCGATTTACCTTCCACAAAATTATTAAACTTGTGTTTGGGATTCACGTTAGAACGGTGATTAATATCGGCCACGGCATTGTCATCATCCCAAGTTTTATGCACGGGCTTACGCCGTGCAAGTTGAGCAGGCGCAGAAGACTCTGCCGCAACATCAGCCGCAGTTCTCACTGGTGCTGGTTTCGCTGCAGCGGCTCGACGGTTACCTATTTCAAAGCGTAAGCTCGGCGCATTATGCCCACAATACTCTGTCAATGAACGATTAATATTGTTGATGTATTTATCACGAACCCAATCGAGCACAAACCGGTTTGGGGCAAACAAAGTGAGAGTATTGTCATTGAGCTCCGCTTGTAACGGACGAACCCACATACTAAATTCTGCGGCTGGTAGCTCTTCTTGAAGCTGTTGCAAACATTGCAACCAAAGCGAAGATGACACGGTTCCCTCACTCTTAAATTAATGGCTAGTAAAGATCGGCAATTCTACCTGTTGATAAGTAAGATCGCCAGTAATTGATCCACAAACTATTGAATAAGATCGAAGTTATTCACAACAATATAAATAAATAAACCGAGATCTCGCTCTAATTAGCCTATTTACCCACACAGTGATCCACATATTCAAAGATCTTTCCGAGTTATCCCCAAAATGACCATTCTGTTTTTTATCCTTGGTTCTGCTTTATAAGCTATGAGTATCTAGGTATAAGTTGTGATCTTATCTGTCGATCACTCTTATTGCGGCTTGCTCCAGTAAAGTTTAATAGCGCGATCAACGAACGATCCTTGAGATTTAGTAAAGACTCCGTATAATCGCCCGACCGAAAAAGAATAGGTAGCGCTGAGCCGTTAACGACAAGATTAACTCTCAGTTACCCTACCCTAGTCATTGACACTTTTTGTGAGTGTGATTACAATTCCGCCTCTTTGTTGAGAGGCGTCGGCGTCTTTTCGAAGACAAACACCCACGCCGGGTTAACTTAAGAACCTAACACTACTGATCAGTAAAGGTAATAATAATGTCTAAACGCACTTTTCAACCTTCAGTTCTAAAGCGCAAGCGTACTCACGGTTTCCGTGCACGCATGGCGACTGCGAACGGTCGTAAAGTAATCAATGCACGTCGTGCAAAAGGCCGTAAGCGCCTGTCAAAATAATCACTGAATTATTTTGAATACGTACGCGTTCAATCGGGAGTTACGTCTGCTAACTCCCGAGCATTATAAAAACGTCTTCCAGCAAGCGCACCGTGCTGGCTCCCCTCATTTTACTATCATTGCCCGCGATAATAATCTCTCTCATCCTCGTTTAGGATTGGCTGTTCCAAAGAAGCAAATTAAAACGGCGGTGGGTCGTAATCGCTTCAAACGTCTCGCTCGTGAAAGTTTTCGTCTCACACAACATCGACTCGCTAATAAAGATTTTGTTGTGATCGCGAAAAAGAGCGCGCAAGATTTAAGCAATGAGGAATTATTTACTTTGTTCGATAAATTATGGCATCGCCTATCTCGCCCTTCACGTGGTTAACCATTGGCTTAGTTAAACTCTACCAATGGATAATAAGTCCGCTTATCGGCCCTCGCTGTCGATTTACGCCGACTTGCTCAACTTATGCGATAGAAGCATTGCGAGCTCACGGTTTTATAAAAGGGTGTTGGTTATCCGGCAAACGTCTATTAAAATGCCACCCTTTGAACGAAGGGGGATATGACCCCGTTCCACCAGTCAAAAAACTAGACAGAGATAAATAACGATGGATTCTCAACGTAATATCCTGTTAATCGCTTTAGCGCTCGTTTCTTTCTTACTTTTCCAGCAATGGCAAACAACAAAGAATCCGGCCCAACCTGCGATTGAACAGGCTCAAGCTAACAGTAACACCCCTGCACCTTCTTTTGCTGATGAATTCGACCCTGCTCCTTCGCAGTCTCAGGCTTCAGCAAAAACCATTACAGTGATCTCGGATGTATTGACTCTGTCCATCGATACGATCGGTGGCGACATCGTCAGTGCCAAACTCAATCAATATTCTGATGAGTTGGATTCTGACCAACCTTTCGTTCTCTTAAAAAATGAGCCCGATCATCAATTTATTGCACAAAGTGGGTTAATCGGCCCTCAAGGAATTGATCTAAGCAGTAATAGTCGCCCGACTTATCATGTTAGCGCTGATCATTTTGAGCTAGCGGATGGGCAAGATGAATTGCGTATTCCGATGACTTATCAAGTCAATGGTATCGAATATAGTAAAACGTTTGTGGTTAAACGTAATGACTATGCCATTGACGTTATTTTTGACGTTGTGAACCGCTCGGGTAATAACGCCACGCTGGGTGTTTATGCTCATCTTCGTCAAAGCCTTCTTGATTCTGGGGGTAACCTTGCTATGCCAACTTATCGTGGCGGAGCCTACTCTACAGAAAATACTCGTTATAAAAAATACAGCTTCAAAGATATGCAGGAACGTAACCTATCCCTCCCTCTTCCTAATGGTGAAGGATGGGCAGCGATGATTCAGCATTACTTTGCAACAGCATGGATTCCGCGTAATGAACCCGACACCAATCTTTATTCTCGTGTCATTGGTAACCTTGGTGATATTGGTGTTCGTATCCCAAATAAAACCATCGCCGATGGCGACAGCACGCAATTTAAAGTCAGCCTATGGGTTGGGCCAAAACTGCAAAATGAAATGGCAGCGACAGCACCTAACCTAGACCTAGTTGTTGACTACGGTTGGTTATGGTTTATCGCGAAACCTTTACATACCTTGCTCTCATTTATTCAGAGCTTTGTTAGTAACTGGGGTATAGCAATCATCTGTTTGACCTTTATCGTCCGTGGCGCTATGTATCCTTTGACTAAGGCTCAATACACATCGATGGCCAAAATGCGTATGCTGCAACCCAAGCTGCAAGCGATGCGTGAACGCATTGGTGATGATCGCCAACGCATGAGCCAAGAAATGATGGAATTGTATAAGAAAGAGAAAGTAAACCCACTCGGTGGCTGTCTACCTATCGTTCTACAAATGCCGATTTTTATTGCTTTATACTGGGCATTGATGGAATCGGTTGAACTGCGTCATTCACCATTCTTTGGGTGGATACATGATCTTTCGGCTCAGGATCCATACTACATACTGCCGCTATTAATGGGGGCAAGTATGTTCATGATTCAGAAAATGAGTCCAAATACTGTTACTGATCCAATGCAACAGAAGATCATGACCTTCATGCCGGTAATGTTTACCTTCTTCTTCTTGTTCTTTCCATCCGGTCTCGTACTTTACTGGTTGGTATCAAACATTGTGACTCTGATTCAGCAAACGCTCATTTACAAGTCACTCGAGAAAAGAGGTTTACACTCTAAGTAAGCATAAATCTCATCGATCAAGGCGACCTTTTGGTCGCCTTTTTATTATTGGCTGATTACAATAATCACCAGTAAATAATTCAATAGGTAATGTTATGACCACCGATACCATTGTCGCGCAAGCCACCGCTCTAGGACGTGGCGGCGTAGGCATTATACGCGTTTCAGGCCCTCTGGCCGCCCAAGCCGCCCTTGAGGTCACCGGGAAGCAGCTTAAACCTCGCTACGCGGAATATTTGCCTTTCAAAGATAATGATGGTGTGGTACTTGACCAAGGCATTGCACTTTATTTTCCCAATCCGAATTCCTTTACCGGAGAAGATGTCCTAGAGCTACAAGGCCATGGCGGCCCAGTTGTCATGGATATGCTTATCAAACGCATTCTTACCATCCCGGGGATTCGCCCAGCTCGCCCTGGTGAGTTTTCTGAACGTGCATTCTTAAACGATAAGTTAGACTTAACCCAAGCAGAAGCCATTGCAGATCTGATCGATGCCAGTTCTGAACAAGCGGCAAAATCGGCACTAAAATCGCTTCAAGGACGATTTTCTCAACGCATTCATACCCTTGTAGAGTCATTGATCCATCTACGTATTTACGTTGAAGCTGCGATTGATTTTCCAGAAGAAGAAATTGACTTTTTAGCTGATGGAAAAGTATCTAATGATTTACAAGCAATTATCGATAACCTTGCTGCTGTGCGTCAAGAAGCCAATCAAGGTGCGATCATGCGTGAAGGGATGAAGGTTGTTATTGCCGGACGTCCAAATGCTGGTAAATCGAGCCTGTTAAATGCTTTATCGGGTAAAGAGTCGGCGATTGTCACCGATATTGCAGGTACAACACGTGATGTGTTACGTGAACATATTCATATTGATGGCATGCCACTACATATCATAGACACAGCAGGACTGCGTGAGGCCTCTGATGAAGTCGAAAGAATTGGTATCGAGCGTGCGTGGGAAGAAATAAAACAAGCTGATCGCGTTTTATTTATGGTCGATGGCACCACGACCGAAGCAATCGATCCCAAAGACATTTGGCCTGATTTTGTCGACCGTTTGCCGGATCATATGGGGATGACAGTGATCCGTAATAAAGTCGATCAAACAGGAGAACCATTAGGGATTTGCCATGTTAACCAACCAACCTTGATTCGTCTTTCTGCTAAAACTGGTCAAGGCGTCGAAGCGCTACGTACCCATTTGAAAGAGTGCATGGGCTTTACCGGTAACCAAGAAGGCGGCTTTATGGCGCGTCGGCGTCATCTCGATGCCTTAGAACGTGCGGCAGAACATCTCACCATCGGCCAACAACAGTTGGAAGGTTATATGGCTGGAGAAATCCTCGCCGAAGAGTTACGTATTGCTCAGCAACACTTAAATGAGATCACGGGTGAATTTAGTTCTGATGATCTCCTCGGGCGAATTTTCTCTTCGTTTTGTATCGGGAAGTAAAGTGGGCAAATAACGGAAAACAACAGCAAGCAACGGTATATAACACACTGATTTTATTAGATCGTCATTTGCCGTTTGTTTCTATCCCCTTATAACCTAAACGCAGTATTAGTGGAAAAGGAAACGTCTAGGAAAATACCCTAAAAAAGAAAGCCAGTTATTACAACTAACTGGCTTTTAAGTAATGAATATATAAAAACGATCTCTTTGTGTAACGACTCAGAATAAAAATATTTAATTAAGTCCGTTAGCTCTTTGACGTAAATTTTCATCACTGTGTATAGCTTGTGCGATTCGATTATACATATCGACAGATAATCCTGTTTTTTCAACCGCTTTAATCATATTTTCAGTGGCCTGCTGCTGAATAATGCGTGCAGTTTCTTCATCCACATCACCATTTAATCTTTCTACTGCTTCTTTACGAATACTATCAACGACTTTACTGGCTACAACAAAATCACGTAGCTCATTATCTGTTACCTTAAAACTAGATTGTGATTGCTGCGCTGATTCATTTGGTGGTGTTTGATTTTCTGCTAAAGCAGGTGACAGAAAGCTGGTCATGCCGAATGATGCCATCAAGAGTGCGAGTGATAACTTTTTCATAGTAATAAAAACTCCTAAAAGAATGAATTCAATATATTTAGAGCAAGTGGTGTGCCAATATGTGGGTATTTATTTAACTTTTTGATTTTATGCATTTTTTTATTTTTTGTTCGAGTTTTAGAATAATAGAAAACTATTAGTGTTTATTTTTGTTACGCTATCTGTCATGATTTATTGAAAAATAGATACACATTGAGTTCAAAGGAAAAGATGGTCAGATTGACTAAAGTCTCTTTATCGGCACGTATCTTATTGTTTGTTTTCCTACCATTATGGGGACTATCGGCTGCGTCTATTAGTATTGGAACTTATTATCTTGCGGATTTACAAACGAGTAAGCTAAAAGGCGATCTTAAACTAATCGCCAGAGCAATTGATGTCCCTATTGGAGAGGCAATCCGCAAAGGAGATATAGAAACAGTTCAGAGAACGCTTGATGCAATTTTTGATTTAGGTCAGGTATATGGTGCGTCTGTCTACAATCAGGATGGTCAGCGTATTGCTGCGGCTGGTATTGCTAAACGAAGCAATAAATATAGCCCTATTGCACTTGAGCTGCTTGAAGTTGGACGTGATGCCAATGTCTATCAACGTCAAGCCGGCAAACAAGTATATTCTCATTTTCTTCCTATCACCGATAAACGAGGGCAGATATCGAGCCTTGTCGAAATTACTCGTCGTGCTAGTGATTTTTCGTCTTCTATGAGTACCTTGTCACACTCGGCTTGGACTGTATGGGGCGTAATTGGCTTACTCACCTTAATCATTGTCTATTTAGGCCACTACCGAGCAGCGGGTCGCGATGTAGCCCAGTTAACGAGTACCATGGCCAAGATTGGTCAAGGCCAGTTAGGCTTACGTGCTTCTGATTCAAATACGTATGAATTATCTTCTATTGCTCTTGCTTTAAACCGAATGCTTGATGATATTGCGCTTTCACAGGAAAAAATACTGGCTCATCAAGAATATGAAACAAAGCTAAATCTGAGGTTAGAACGAAATGAGCGGATGGCAACATTAGGACGATTCGTTAGTGGCGTGGCTCATGAGTTAGGAGCACCATTGAATGTGATTGATGGTAGAGCAAGGCGTTTATCCCGATTTATTGATAAGAATTCAGCGCTACATGAACTGACTTCGATTAGAGGACAAGTTAAGCGGTTAACTCGAATCGTTCGGCAATTATTGGATTTTTCTCGTAATAGTAACCAAAAAGAAAAAGTACTTCTTTTGGATTTAGTAGTACATGCTAGAGAATCACTCAATCATGAACAAATGGAGCCATCACCCTTAATTACCATTAATGTTCCTAATTATCTGTCGGTCTTTGTTGATCCTGATCTGTTCGAATTAGCGTTAATTAACTTACTACGAAATGCAAGCCAAGCCGCTCAAGAAAACGTATTCGTTGAATATGGTGAGTCGCATGATTCCTGGTCGATAACCATCAGCGATGATGGGCAACGTATTCCCATAGATATGGACTTATCTCAGCTATTAGAACCCTTTTTTACGACAAAGCCAAAAGGTCAGGGAACTGGGCTTGGTTTAGCTATTGTTAACAACATCGTGAATGATCATCATGGCGAATTAATGCTTCGACGTTCAGAGCAAGGTGGGCTCATCGTTACACTACAATTTTCAAAGGAACAATGGGTATGAATATTTTATTAGTAGAAGATGATAGTGATTTAGCAGATTTATTGTGTGAAGAGCTTGAGGGCGAGGGGTATCAGGTCACAATAGTCAACTCAGCTGAAGCAGCTTCATGTAAGTTGAATGAAATAATACCCGATGTGGTGATTTCCGACCTAAGATTACCTGATCGCAACGGTATGACATTAATACCGGAAGTTAAGGCTCTGATGCCAACTCCAGCTATGTTATTAATTACAGC
Organism: Vibrio sp. 1-1(7); assembly: GCF_013048485.1. Taxonomy (NCBI): domain Bacteria; kingdom Pseudomonadati; phylum Pseudomonadota; class Gammaproteobacteria; order Vibrionales; family Vibrionaceae; genus Vibrio; species Vibrio sp. 1-1(7). The sequence continues at coordinate 113,995 of NZ_VHSP01000006.1, forward strand.
GTTTGGCTCGGTTAACCAAGCGGTTGATGCACTTAAAGCGGGGGCGGATGATTTTTTAACCAAACCTTTTGATATGGATCACTGTCTATTAACTGTGAAACGCCTAATTGAGCACCGAAGCTTGAAAAACCAAGCTGAAAACCGTTTCTTTCATGGCATGCTAGGTGAAAGTGCAGTGATGCAGAGCCTTTTTCGTATGATCCAAAAAATATCGAAAACGGATGGGCCTGTCTTAATACTGGGAGAAAGTGGTACTGGTAAGGAGCTAGTCGCTAAAGCGATTCATAATGAAAGTCTTAGGAAAAATGGCCCTTTTCTGGCAGTTAATTGCGCAGGTATCCCTAAGGAGTTACTGGAAAGTGAATTTTTTGGACATTCAGTTGGCGCTTATACCGGGGCAAATCAATCACGATTAGGTTTGTTAAGGGAGGTCGACGGAGGTACCTTGCTTCTTGATGAAATCGGTGAAATGCCTCTTGAGTTACAAGCTAAATTATTACGTGTATTACAAGAAGGGACCATTCGACCAGTGGGTTCTGATAAGGAAATTAGCGTAGATGTACGTATAGTCACGGCAACTCACCGGGATTTAGAGTCTCGTATCGCAGAGGGGCTGTTTCGACAAGATCTATTCTTTCGGCTAGAAATGTTCACATTATCTGTACCACCACTTCGCGAGCGTGGTGATGATCTTACGATTCTTGCCCGGCACTTTCTTTCTACTCAGACACAAGCTGGAAAAACTAAAGCGATTCAATTGAGTAACTTAGCCTGGAAAGAACTACTGAATTATGATTTCCCGGGAAATATACGCGAACTTAAAAATGCGATTGAAAGAGCATCCGTATTCTGTGACGGTGATGAAATTTTACCATCACACCTACCTGAACGTATTAGGAAATCGTCGAGTACTATCAAAGATAATATTTTTGACTCTTTATCTGAAGATATGCCATCGTTAAATGAGCTTCAACGTAACTATATTAAATTTATTCTTGAGAGAGTCGGGGGAAATAAAGCCAAGGCCGCTGATATATTAGGAATAACCCGACGAACCTTATATCGATGGATAGATGAAAGCCATAACTCAACCGTTCGATAGCTTTTCCTAAATCCTTCCTACTTGAAGTAGCAGGAGTGTTGACTACATTCGTTCACCCCAATTACATAGTCTGTCTATACTCATGAGGATGAACTCATTTGCGGCCTACCTACAACTACAAGTTGATTGGGTATAGATTCAAGTTAGCGAACCCATATTAATACTATTCCTGTCAAGATTTTCCGGATGACTGAGTCACACCATTTACATTGTCGATAACTTTGCAGAAACCTTATCTTCCGAAACAAGGAAAAGTAATCTTTTAATATTTCAATTGATTACAATTTCCCACTTTTCCCATCCTGATCTATGATGGAAGTCATCTTGGGAAGTAAGAATTTGACCATAAATTGCAATTTGGTCCCCAATCGGTCCCCAAGAAGTCGCGCGAGGCCAGCTATTATGGGAAACTTCACTTTCTGTATCGGGAAATAGAGTTAACTATATGATCCATATTATAACAGGTAGTACATTAGGTGGTGCAGAATATGTGGGAGATCACATCAGTGATGCATTACAACAAGCAGAAATCGAAAGCCATATCCATAACCAGCCGGTATTGGCAGATATTCCTGCTCAAGGTATCTGGCTTATTGTTACTTCCACGCATGGTGCGGGGGATTACCCAGATAATATCCAACCTTTTATTGCCGCTTTGCAACAAACACCGCCAAATACGCAACAGCTTCGTTATGCGGTCATCGCACTTGGAGATTCAAGCTATGATACTTTTTGCGCTGCTGGTAAACACGCACATGAGCTGTTAGCTGATATTGGTGCCACCCCACTTGCAGACTGCTTTACTATCGACGTTCAACAACATCCGGTTCCAGAGGAAGCCTTAGCTGACTGGCTCAATACATTTATAGCGCGTATTGACTAATTTTTTCCTCCCTATCCTCTTTCTTTTAAGCGGCTTAGGCCGCTTTTTCTTTTTTACCTTCTTATTCTCTTGTGTATAACTACCATTTTATCCGGTGATTAACCTATAGTTATTCATAGAATAACTTTGATCATTATTTTCCTTGTGTATAACTACCACTTTTGATCCCAGCTAATCCTCCGTTTGATCAGGTGATGATCACACGTTCTGATCTTATTCATTCGCATGATCTTATTGATCATTTATCAGTTATCCACAGAGATCCTCTCCCTTAATAGTAGATCTAACAGAAGATCTCTATATAAGATCTTTTTTATATAATTGATTTACTGCTTTCTGGAAAAAAGCATAAAAGCGATTTTCTCGCTGTTGGAAAGAAGGTAGAATACGGCTCTTTTGTTTATCTCAATGAATACCTGAGGTCGTTCATGCTTTATCACGAAACATTTGACGTCATTGTGGTTGGTGGCGGTCACGCAGGAACGGAAGCCGCTCTCGCAGCCGCTCGTACGGGCCAACGTACGTTACTTCTTACCCATAATATTGATACATTAGGGCAGATGTCCTGTAACCCTGCTATCGGAGGGATTGGTAAAGGACATTTAGTGAAAGAAGTGGATGCCATGGGTGGATTAATGGCTGAAGCGATTGATCATGCAGGTATTCAATTTAGAACCCTTAATGCTTCGAAAGGCCCTGCTGTTCGAGCTACACGAGCTCAGGCAGATCGAGCACTTTATAAGGCTTATGTTCGTCATACTTTGGAAAATACCCCCAACCTGACGCTGTTTCAGCAAGCTGCTGATGATCTTATTGTCGAGAACGATCATGTGCGTGGTGTTGTCACGCAAATGGGCCTAAAGTTTCATGCCAGATCGGTGGTATTGACGGTAGGAACTTTCCTAGGTGGTAAGATCCACATTGGATTGGAAAACTTTTCTGGTGGTCGAGCCGGGGATCCTCCATCGATCGCATTAGCACAACGTTTGCGAGAATTGCCATTTCGAGTGGATCGTCTGAAAACTGGCACACCACCACGTATTGATGCAAATAGCGTTGATTTCTCAGTACTGGAAGCGCAACACGGTGATAATCCAACGCCCGTATTTTCATTTATGGGCAAGCGTGATCATCATCCGCGTCAGATCCCATGCTTTATCACACACACAAACGAGAAAACGCACGATGTGATCCGCAATAATTTGGATCGTAGCCCAATGTATGCGGGTGTTATTGAAGGTATAGGCCCACGCTATTGCCCATCCATCGAAGATAAAGTGATGCGTTTTGCGGATAAAAATAGCCACCAAATTTTTATCGAACCTGAAGGTTTAACTACCACTGAACTATATCCAAACGGTATTTCCACTAGTTTACCTTTTGATGTTCAAGTTCAAATTGTTCGTTCGATGAAAGGGTTTGAAAATGCCCATATTGTGCGACCTGGCTATGCGATTGAATACGATTTCTTCGATCCTCGCGATTTAAAACAGACCTATGAAACCAAATTTGTTCATGGTCTGTTCTTTGCTGGGCAGATCAACGGTACCACCGGTTATGAAGAAGCAGCAGCGCAAGGCTTAATGGCAGGGTTGAACGCCAGCTTGTACAGTCAAGAAAAAGAAGGCTGGAGCCCTCGTCGAGATCAAGCTTATATGGGCGTGTTAATCGACGATCTTTCTACCATTGGTACAAAAGAACCTTATCGTATGTTCACTTCTCGTGCTGAATATCGCTTACTACTGCGCGAAGATAACGCAGATTTACGTCTAACCGAAAAAGCATATCAATTAGGTTTGATTAGTGATGATCGTTGGGCTCGTTTTAATCAAAAAGTTGATCATATGAATAAAGAGCGTCAGCGTTTAAAAGATACGTGGATGAATCCTCAGTCAAAAGAGGTCGATGCGCTGAATTCTTTATTAAAAACACCAATATCCCGTGAAGCTAGCGGTGAAGATTTACTACGCCGCCCTGAAATGACTTATGAACGGTTAACCTCTCTTCCTACCTTTGCGCCCGCTTTAGAAGATCATCAGGCCGCTGAGCAGGTTGAAATTCAGGTTAAATACGAAGGGTATATTCAACGTCAGCAAGATGAAATTGAAAAATCTTTGCGCCATGAACATACTAAATTACCGGTTGATTTAGATTATAAAGCCGTGAAAGGATTATCGAATGAGGTGGTTGCTAAACTGAATGCGTCTAAACCGGAAACGGTTGGAATTGCCTCGCGTATTTCAGGAATTACGCCTGCAGCGATTTCCATCCTACTCGTGCACCTGAAAAAGCATGGTTTGCTAAAAAAGGGAGAGGCTGAGTCATGAATCCATTAAAAGTTAGACTCGATGCGCTGATTGCGCAAACCAACCTTATTGTTTCTGAGTCGCAACGAGAACAATTGGTCGGTTATGTTGAGCTACTGAATAAATGGAATAAAGCGTATAACTTAACCTCCGTTCGAGACCCAATGGATATGTTGGTGAAACATATCCTTGATAGTATAGTGGTAAGCCCACACTTAGTGGGTAAACGTTTTATCGATGTTGGCACGGGCCCTGGATTACCAGGTATTCCGCTGGCTATTATGAATCCAGATAAACATTTTGTGTTGTTGGATAGTTTGGGTAAACGGATTCGTTTTATTAAACAAGCGCTGCATGATCTGGGGATCAGTAATGTTACGCCAATACAAAGTCGAGTCGAACAGTACCAACCGGAACAAGGGTTTGATGGTGTACTTAGCCGAGCCTTTGCTTCTATGCTGGATATGGTAGAGTGGTGTCAACACCTACCTTGCGCTGAGCGTGGACGCTTTTTAGCCCTCAAAGGTCAGCATCCGGAAGAAGAGATAACCCTACTTCCAGAGTGGTGTTGTGTGATCGACATCAAAGCTTTGAATGTTCCAGAGTTGGAAGGTGAGCGTCATCTTGTAATCTTATCGCGCAAGGAATAATAGCGAGGCATACCGTGGGTAAAATTGTAGCGATCGCCAACCAGAAAGGTGGCGTGGGAAAAACAACAACCTGTATTAATTTAGCTGCATCTATGGCTGCAACTAAACGTAAAGTATTGGTTGTCGATCTCGATCCGCAAGGCAATGCAACAATGGCTAGTGGTGTAGATAAGTATCAAGTCGATGCAACCGCATATGAGTTATTGGTTGAAGAAGCCCCGTTTGAAGATGTGGTATGTCGTAAAACATCTGGACATTATGATTTAATTGCGGCTAATGGTGATGTGACAGCCGCGGAAATTAAGTTAATGGAGGTTTTCGCGCGCGAAGTTCGCTTGAAAAACGCCCTCTCGGCAGTTCGTGATAACTATGATTTCATCTTTATTGATTGCCCCCCCTCTTTAAATCTACTTACAATCAACGCGATGGCAGCAGCTGATTCGGTGCTGGTGCCAATGCAATGTGAGTACTTCGCATTAGAGGGACTAACCGCTTTAATGGATACTATCAGTAAGTTAGCTGCTGTGGTGAATGATAATTTGAAGATCGAAGGTTTACTTAGAACCATGTATGATCCGCGTAATCGGCTAGCGAACGAAGTTTCTGACCAGTTAAAAAAACATTTTGGTAATAAAGTTTACCGTACGGTCATTCCTCGTAATGTACGTCTTGCTGAAGCGCCCAGTTATGGTAAGCCAGCAATGTATTATGATAAGTACTCCGCAGGAGCTAAAGCTTACCTCGCTTTAGCGGGCGAGATGTTGCGTCGTGAAGAAATCCCTGCATAACACCGAAAAAGGAACAATCTTACATGTCTAAACGTGGCTTAGGAAAAGGATTAGATGCTTTGCTTGCTACCAGTTCCATGGCAAGAGAAAAGCAGCAGGTCGCTTCGCATAGCCAAGCGATGTCAGCAGATGGCGAGCTAACTGAACTGACCATCACTAGCCTTACACCAGGTATTTATCAGCCACGTAAAGACATGTCGCCAGAAGCACTAGAAGAACTCGCTGCTTCTATTCATTCGCAAGGTATTATTCAACCGATTGTCGTTAGGCCTTTAGAGTTTGGTGGTTTTGAAATCATCGCCGGTGAACGACGTTGGCGCGCAGCAAAACAAGCCGGATTAAAACAAGTTCCATGTTTGATCAAACGAGTGGATGATCGAGCGGCGATCGCGATGGCCTTGATCGAAAATATTCAGCGTGAAGATCTTAATGTGATTGAAGAAGCTCAAGCGCTAGAAAGGCTACAAGATGAATTCAAACTGACTCACCAACAAGTGGCCGATGTGATTGGTAAATCACGCGCTACGGTTAGTAATCTTTTGCGCCTGAATCAATTACATGATGAAGTTAAACGGCTGGTTGAAAATAAACAACTCGAAATGGGGCATGCTCGAACACTATTAGCCTTAACAGCTGAGCAGCAGATAACGTGCGCTGAAGAGATGGTAAAAAAGCATTTAACCGTGCGTCAAGCAGAGGCTTTGGTGAAACGTTGGTTAAATCACGAAGAAAAGAAAAAGTCACCCAAAACAGACCTTGCGAAAGAGGTCGAGCAACAATTGAATGCCATTGCTGAACGATTAAAAACACCAATGGCGATACAATTACAAGCAAGTGGAAAAGGTCGTGTTGTGATCGATTTTACCGATCAGGAACAGTTGAACCATTTGTTGAAACAATTAGATACGATTGTCTCGTAAATATAGCTGACAGAATGTTTTTTCTGTGGCTTAGTTCACCTGCTTTAAGTTGAGTTTTTACGCTACATATATATAATTTTGAAGCTTTTTTCACCGAGTTGTAAAGTTTTATTAACTTTATCCCGTTGGATGAGTGATACAGAAAACAGGGGCTTTTGATGTTTATAGCAGGACAAAGTTGGCAAGCAAAGGCGGCATTTCGAATTGTTCACCTTCAGCTTGTTTTCTTACTGCTGATCGGAGGCGTGACGTATATGTACTGGGGCCCCAATCAGGCACGCTTTATTTTAAAAGGTGGAGCGATTGCCGTGATGGGTAACTATGTCTATACACTGTTTGCCTTCCTCCCAAAGGCCAATGCAGACGGTACCGTTTTGCTTGGCTTTATTATGATGGGGTGGGCTTTGAAGCTGGTGTTAACCGTGACTATGTTTGTGTTAATTTTTAATTTAACAGATGTGCATCATCCTGGTGCCATGATGTCAGGTTATAAATTAACATTGCTGGTTTTTTGGATAGCACCAATACTACTTACCGCAAAAAATGGGAACCACCATGGCTGATACTCCGAAGGAATATATTCAGCACCACCTTTCAAGCGCTCAAGTTTGTTTGGTTGATGGTAACATCACCACAAACCACGGTTGTGTGGATGCTGGATTTTGGACGTTAAACTGGGATGCCTTATTGATCTCAGTGAGTCTAGGCGTGCTGTTTTTGTGGTTGTTTTATCGTGTTGGGAAAAATGCAACCACGGGAGTTCCGGGTAAATGGCAATGCTTTGTCGAAATGCTCATAGAGCAAGTCGATGAGCTAGTCAAAGGAACTTTTCATGGCAAGGATAAGTTGGTCGCTCCCTTGGCATTAACCATTTTCGTCTGGATATTCCTGATGAACTTAATGGATTTAGTGCCAGTGGATTATGTTCCTGAAGCCATGAAATTGGCAGGCGTCGATTATTTCAAACTTCTCCCTACGGTGAACTTGAATATAACTCTGTCGCTAGCAATAGGCGTATTACTGCTGGTAATTGCTTATTACATCAAATACAAAGGATTCAAGGGATTTGTGAAGGAGTTTACTTTACATCCAATTAACCATTGGTCGTTAATTCCTTTCAACTTTGTTCTTGAGACGGTGTCATTATTGGCAAAACCGATATCACTCTCGTTACGTTTGTACGGTAACATGTACGCAGGTGAGTTGATCTTTATTTTGATCGCAATCACTTATGGTGCAGGATTCGTACTCGGTGGCTTAGGTGTTATCGCTCATGTCATTTGGGCCATCTTCCATATTTTGATTATTACGCTACAAGCCTTTATTTTTATGATGCTGACGATTGTGTATCTCAGTATGGCAAGTAATGACTCTCATTAAACTCTTAATTTAAACAACCCAATAAACCTGGAGATACTTTTATTATGGAAACTTATTTCGTTGTTGCTCTACTACTTGGTATGTGTGCTCTAGCGACTGGTATTGGCTTTGCAATCCTAGGCGGTAAATTCCTAGAATCTGTTGCTCGTCAACCAGAAATGGCTCCAATTCTACAAACCAACATGTTTATCATCGCCGGTCTTCTTGATGCGGTTCCTATGATTGGTGTAGGTATCGCAATGTACATGTTGTTTGCATAACTAGTCCTTTTTGTGTCACCCAACGCAAAGATGATTGGGTAAACAGAAGCAAAATAAAGGAGAGTTAGTGTGAATATCAATGCAACTCTGTTGGGCCAAACCATCGCATTTTTAATCTTTGTTTGGTTCTGCATGAAGTATGTATGGCCTCCTTTGATGAGAGCCATTGAAGAACGTCAGAAAAAAATTGCTGACGGCTTAGCTTCTGCTGAGCGTGCTGATAAAGCCTTGAATTTGGCTAAAAGTAATGCAGCAGATCAGCTAAAAAGTGCAAAACAAGAGGCGCTAGTCATCATTGAGCAAGCGAATAAACGCAAAGCCCAAATTTTAGATGAAGCTCGTCAAGAAGCGGCGCAAGAGCGTGAGCATATCTTGGCTCAAGGTAAGGCAGAATTGGAAGCGCAAATGATGCGAGCTCGTAATGAGCTGCAAAAAGAGGTGTCTTCACTTGCTTTATTGGCGGCTGAGAAAATTGTACAGCGCACCGTCGATCAGGCAGCTAACCAAGACATACTTGATAGTATATCTGCGAAGCTATAAAGGAGGGCATTTGTATGTCGGATTTGACAACGATTGCTCGTCCATATGCTAAGGCTGCATTTAGTTACGCTAGTGAGCATGGTGTGGTTGATCAATGGTCAGCAATGCTTGAACTGGCGAAAACAATGTCGTTGGTACCTGAATTATCGTCAGCTGCATTTAGTTTACAACCTGAGCAATTAGTGCAGGTTTATTCAGATGTCGCGGGTGAGCAGTTTGATCAACCTATGTGTAACTTTTTACAGGTGTTGATGGAAAATCGTCGTATGGCGGTGCTCGGTGATATATCTCAGCAGTTTCAAAAGTTGGCTACCGCATCTTCTGGTACAAAAGAAGTGAAAGTAGTGACCTCTTATGAGTTAAGCGATGAACAGGTTGAAACTTTAACCAGTAACTTAGAAAAACGCTATGACTGTAAAGTGAAGCTGAATTGCCAAGTTGACAGCAATCTTATTGGCGGAGCCGTTATTCGAGTAGGGGATAGCATCCTCGACAACTCGTTACTGGGTCGTATTAATCGTCTGAAAGACGTGATGAAGTCTTAATTAGGGGAATTGGAGCAATGCAACTTAATTCCACGGAAATCAGCGAAATCATTAGAAAGCGAATTGAAGGTTTCAACGTTGTTTCTGATGCTCGCAATGAAGGTACTATCGTATCGGTAAGCGATGGTATCATCCGTATCCACGGCCTAGCGGACGTGATGCAAGGTGAAATGATTGAATTACCGGGTGGCTACTATGCACTGGCACTGAACTTGGAGCGTGACTCTGTTGGTGCGGTTGTGATGGGGCCATATACGGATTTGAGCGAAGGCATGAAAGTAACCGGAACTGGGCGTATTCTAGAAGTTCCCGTTGGTCCTGAGCTTCTTGGTCGTGTGGTGAACACCTTGGGTGAACCGATTGATGGTAAAGGCCCAATTGACGCAAAATTAACATCTCCTGTAGAAGTGATTGCGCCTGGGGTTATTGATCGCAAATCGGTCGATCAACCTGTTCAAACGGGTTATAAATCTGTTGATGCGATGATTCCTATCGGTCGAGGTCAACGTGAGTTGATTATCGGTGACCGCCAAACCGGTAAAACTGCACTCGCAATTGATGCGATTATTAACCAGAAAGATTCTGGCATCTTTTCTATTTACGTTGCGATTGGCCAAAAAGCGTCAACCATTGCTAACGTGGTACGTAAATTAGAAGAGCATGACGCGTTAAAAAATACCATTGTTGTTGTGGCATCGGCGTCTGAGTCTGCCGCGCTACAATATCTTGCACCTTATTCAGGTTGTGCAATGGGTGAGTATTTCCGCGATCGTGGTGAAGATGCACTGATTGTTTATGATGATTTATCTAAACAAGCGGTAGCTTATCGTCAAATTTCATTACTGCTACGTCGTCCACCGGGTCGTGAAGCTTTCCCGGGTGACGTATTCTATCTCCACTCGCGTTTGCTTGAGCGTGCTGCTCGTGTTAGTGAAGAGTACGTAGAGCGCTTTACTCAGGGTGAAGTAAAAGGCAAAACGGGTTCTTTGACGGCGCTGCCGATTATTGAAACTCAAGCGGGTGATGTTTCTGCTTTCGTTCCAACCAACGTAATTTCGATTACCGATGGTCAGATCTTCCTACAAACAGAATTGTTTAACGGGGGGATTCGCCCAGCGGTTGACCCTGGTATTTCTGTTTCTCGGGTTGGTGGTGCTGCACAAACGAAGATCATCAAGAAACTGTCTGGTGGTATTCGTACCGCACTAGCGGCGTATCGTGAACTAGCGGCATTCGCTCAGTTTGCTTCCGATCTCGATGAAGCGACCAAACGTCAGCTAAATCATGGTCAAAAAGTGACTGAATTGATGAAGCAGAAGCAGTATGCACCGATGTCAGTCTTTGATCAGGCGTTGGTTATTTTTGCCGCTGAACGTGGTTATTTGAACGATATCGAATTAAATAAAGTGTTGGATTTTGAATCTTCACTTCTGTCGTATGCTCATTCTCAATATGCTGAGTTTAAAGCAGAAATTGACAAGACGGGTGCTTATAACGATGAGATCGAAGCCAAACTTAAAAAATTGGTGGAAGATTTCAAAGCAACTCAGACTTGGTAATTACAACCTACATTGTAATTAACGGAGAGTAACGATGGCCAATACAAAAGAGATTCGTAGTAAGATTGGGAGTGTCAAAAGCACTCAGAAGATTACTAAAGCAATGGAAATGGTAGCGGCTTCTAAAATGCGTCGGACTCAAGATGCAATGGAAGGGCCTCGTCCATATTCAAAAATAATTCGTAAAGTCATTGGTCATTTAGCTAACGGTACTTTGGAGTATAAACATCCTTACTTAGAAGAACGTGAAGCTAAACGTGTTGGGTATATTATCGTTTCAACCGATCGCGGCTTGTGTGGTGGATTAAACATCAATATGTTTAAAAAAGCCGTTGCTCATATGCATGAGTATTCAAGCCGTGGTAGTGAGGTTGATATTGCTGTGATCGGAAGTAAGGGCAGTTCTTACTTTCGTAGCATAGGTGCAAAAATCGTCGCACAAAAGACTGGGGTCGGTGATGAACCTGAGTTAGACGATTTAATCGGTTCTATCAGTGTGATGCTTAAAAAGTATCAAAAAGGTGAAATCGATCGTTTGTACTTAGTATTCAACGAGTTTATTAACTCGATGACTCAACAACCAAAGATGGATCAATTGTTGCCTTTGCCGAAAACGCAAGATGAATCAGAATTTAAACATGCTTGGAGTTATATGTTTGAATCTGATCAGAAAAAACTACTCAATACACTGATGACTCGTTATATCGAAGCTCAAGTCTATCAGGCGGTGGTTGAGAATTTAGCGTGTGAAATGTCTGCTCGGATGGTAGCAATGAGAGCAGCATCAGATAACGCTGGTAATCTGATTGATGACTTAGAATTGGTGTATAACAAAGCCCGTCAAACGGCGATTACCCAAGAGCTATCAGAGATTGTTGGCGGCGCTTCGGCGGTTTAAAGGTAATTAACAGACTAGAGGATTAACGATGGCTACAGGTAAGATCGTACAGATCATCGGTGCGGTAGTCGACGTAGAGTTTCCACAGAGCTCAGTACCTAGTGTTTATGATGCACTGAATGTTCAGGACGCAAAAGAACGTCTTGTGCTGGAAGTTCAGCAACAGCTAGGCGGCGGCATTGTTCGCTGTATCGTAATGGGTAGCTCAGATGGTTTACGTCGTGGAATGTCAGTAGAAAACACCGGCGCTCCAATATCAGTACCAGTGGGGATGAAAACCCTTGGTCGTATCATGAACGTACTCGGTGATGCGATTGACGAACGCGGCGAAATTGGTGCAGAAGATGTTTATTCTATTCACCGCGCTGCGCCAAGCTATGAAGAGCAATCAAATGTAACTGAACTGCTTGAAACAGGCGTTAAAGTTATCGACTTGATCTGTCCGTTTGCGAAAGGCGGTAAAATCGGTCTATTTGGTGGCGCTGGTGTGGGTAAGACCGTTAACATGATGGAACTTATCAACAACATTGCGTTACAACACTCAGGTTTATCGGTATTTGCTGGGGTTGGAGAGCGGACTCGTGAGGGTAACGACTTCTACCATGAGATGCAGGAAGCGGGTGTTGTTAACATCGAAAAACCAGAAGAGTCAAAAGTGGCAATGGTCTATGGCCAGATGAACGAGCCACCAGGTAACCGTCTACGTGTTGCTTTGACGGGTTTGACGATGGCGGAAAAGTTCCGTGATGAAGGTCGTGATGTACTGCTATTTATCGATAACATCTACCGCTATACCCTAGCGGGAACGGAAGTATCAGCGTTACTTGGTCGTATGCCTTCTGCGGTAGGTTATCAACCAACGCTTGCTGAAGAAATGGGTGTTCTACAAGAACGTATTACATCGACAAAGACCGGTTCAATTACTTCCGTTCAGGCAGTATACGTGCCAGCTGATGACTTAACAGACCCATCACCAGCAACAACATTTGCTCACTTGGATGCAACGGTGGTACTTAACCGTAACATCGCTGCGATGGGGTTATACCCAGCCGTTGACCCATTAGATTCAACATCTCGTATGTTGGATCCATTAGTGGTTGGTCAAGAGCATTACGATGTAGCTCGTGGTGTTCAGTCAACACTACAGCGTTATAAAGAGCTGAAAGATATCATTGCCATTCTAGGTATGGACGAGTTGTCTGAATCTGATAAGCAATTAGTAGCTCGTGCGCGTAAGATTGAACGTTTCTTAACTCAGCCTTACCACGTAGCGGAAGTCTTTACGGGTGACCCTGGTATTTACGTACCACTTAAAGAAACTTTACGTGGCTTTAAAGGCTTATTAGCCGGCGATTATGATGACATTCCTGAGCAAGCGTTTATGTACTGCGGTACGATTGACGATGCGATAGAGAATGCCAAAAAGCTATAACGCTCAAATCTCCAAGGAGGCTTTATGACAGCATCAGTAACCTTTAACTTGGATGTAGTCAGTGCTGAGAAGCGGATATTCTCCGGCTTAGCACGCACTATTCAAGTCTCGGGTGAAAGCGGAGATTTAGGTGTTTTAGCCGGTCATATGCCCTTACTGACTTTCATCAGACCGGGCATGGTGCGCATTGTAACCATTAAAGGTGAAGAAGAAATTATCTACCTTTCTGGTGGCATACTTGAAGTTCAACCGAATGATGTAACGATTTTGGCAGATACAGCTATCCGCGCCGAAGAGCTTGATGAAGCGAAAGCAGCAGAAGCAAAACGTTCCGCGGAAGAAATGCTAAATGAAAACCATGGTGATGTGAATTTTGCACAAGCATCGAGTGAACTGGCTAAAGCGATTGCTCAGCTACGAGTAATTGAGTTGACAAGAAAGCGTCGCTGAGAATCTTCAGTACGTAATCATAAAAGGCGGCCAAAGGTCGCCTTTTTGCTTATTTTTTATCAGAAATTTATCCCAATAAATTAACACGACCACGGTTAGCCGCTAAAATGCGGCTCATATTTACAACGTCATAGGTAGCTCATGAAATTTAGCGCAGTGATTCTCGCCGCAGGCAAAGGCACACGCATGCACTCTAATATCCCGAAAGTATTGCACTCGTTAGCCGGTAAACCGATGGTCAAACATGTAATTGATACCTGTTATGGCTTAGGCGCTCATAATATTCACCTTGTTTACGGTCATGGTGGTGAACGGATGCAGCAGGCATTAGTTGATGAGCCGGTTAATTGGGTGCTACAAGCTGAGCAGTTAGGGACAGGTCATGCGGTTGATCAAGCATCAGAACACTTTAGAGATGACGAAAAAATATTGATTTTATACGGTGATGTGCCACTCATCTCAGAGCAAACTATAGAAAGCTTGCTTGAAGCTCAGCCCACCGGAGGGATTGCATTATTGACAGTTGTGCTGGATAACCCAACCGGTTACGGACGTATTGTTCGTAAAAATGGCCCTGTGGTTGCTATTGTTGAGCAAAAAGATGCATCAGAAGAACAAAAGCTCATCAAGGAAATCAACACAGGGGTAATGGTTGCAACCGGTGGAGATTTAAAACGTTGGCTAGCAGGGCTCAATAATAATAATGCTCAAGGGGAATACTATTTAACGGATGTGATTGCTGCCGCTCATGATGAAGGGCGTGCGGTCGAAGCGGTGCACCCAGCCAGCTCGATCGAAGTGGAAGGGGTTAATGATCGCATTCAATTAGCGCGTTTAGAGCGTGCTTTTCAAGCTCGTCAAGCGAATTTACTTTTAGAGCAAGGCGTTATGCTGAGAGATCCTGCTCGTTTTGATCTGCGTGGTGAATTGCAGTGTGGTACTGACGTTGAAATTGATGTGAATGTATTAATCGAAGGTCAGGTATCAATCGGTAATAATGTTGTCATTGGAGCTGGTTCTATTTTGAAAGACTGTGAAATTGACGACAATACCGTGATTCGTCCTTACAGTGTGATTGAAGGCGCTACGATTGGTGAACATTGTACCGTTGGCCCATTTAGCCGTTTACGCCCCGGAGCTGAGCTGCGTGATGATGCGCATGTTGGTAATTTTGTAGAGATGAAAAATGCTCGTTTAGGTGAAGGTTCAAAGGCCAACCATTTAACCTATCTCGGGGATGCCGAAATTGGCCAACGAGTGAATATCGGCGCGGGAGTTATTACGTGTAATTATGATGGTGCAAACAAATTCAAAACCATTATTGGCGATGATGTGTTTGTTGGCTCTGACAGCCAATTAGTTGCCCCTGTTACCATTGACAACGGAGCGACAATTGGAGCTGGAACCACACTGACGAAAAATGTTGCTCAAGGTGAGTTAGTCATTACTCGTGCGAAAGAAAAGAAAATTACAGGTTGGCAACGGCCAGTAAAAAAATAAATGATTTTGTAAAAATAGCCAGCATTACGCTGGCTATTTTTCTATCTAAGGCTATTTATCTTGTACTACGCGGGCATTATCGGGTGTTGTGAAATGTTGGCTCAAGTGTTTATTGGCAACAATATAGCCAACCCATAGGCCAAACATACAGATCATAATGGCGATTCCAGTCACCATTTGCGCTTGACTCGCAAGGGTTGCTACGAGTGCACTCGCTAAGCTTGCGGCACAGATTTGTAAGCTATTTTGTAGCCCTGCAGCGGTGGCTGGACTCTGCTTGGCACTGGAAAGCGCTCGATTAACCACGATAGGATACAAGGCCCCATTGGCGACAGCAATTAAACAAAATGGTGCGAGAATCGGCCAGATAGAGGTCAGTGTCCATTGCGAAGCGATAAAAATAGAGACCGTTGATACCGTAAACAGAATCAGCAGTTGTTTCAGTACTTTTGCATCACCATATTTATTTACATACCGCTTACCTAAGTATCCACCAGCCATAAAAGCAATGGTTTGAGGAATAAAGCTCATGCCAATGTCTTTCGCTTCATAACCAAGCTGAGCCATAATTTCTGGCATACCTGTTAAATAGGCAAAGAACGCGGCAGAAGCACAAGCAAACATCATGACATTACCTAAGTAAGCTCGGCAGCTGAATAAAAATTTTATGTCTTGTTTAATGGATGTTGTTTTGGCTTCGGAGATAACATTTTCTTGTAAGCGTGTACTTACTATTAAAACTATCCCCATGATAGTTAAAACAAAAAAGATACTATGCCAACCAAAATGATTTGTCAGTAATACCCCTAATTGAGGCGCTAATGCAGGTGATAAAGCAACGAGAGGCATGATGGTTGCGAAAATTTGTTGGCTCACGCGGCTCGGATAGCGCTTAATTACCATTGCTTGCCAGATGACAGCAGGGGCACAAACACCGATCGCTTGAATAAAGCGTAATCCGAGTAATTGCCAAACTTGTTCGCTGAAAGCTAGCCCGCACGAGGCTAGGGTAAAGACAAATAATCCCACAATCAAAGTATTTCGATGGCCGAATTTATCTGAAGCTAATCCCCATAGTAGCTGTCCAATTGCCATGCCCATCAGAAAAACCGTCAGAGAGAGTGCGATTTGTTCGGGGCCTGTCGCAAAATCATGTTCCATGATCTTAAAAGCAGGGAGATACATATCGGTAGCGATAAAACCGAGCATCGAAAGAGCAGAAAGATAAAATAGCTGTAAAGGCGAGATGTTCATTTTAATTCCCATCAAAAAAATTAATTCATTTTTTCTTAGTATCTGTTATTGATAGCTAGGATATGTAAGGATGTTTATTTTATTTTTTATCTCTCCGGAAATAAAACGCGAAAATTGTTAGTTATCGTTCAAAAAAATTGATTGGTATGGTGGGTATGTTTTCAAAAGCATCACTAGAAATGTTAGATACGGTGGCGAGGCTCGGAAGTTTTACTGCGGCGGCAGCGGTGCTACATAAAGTTCCTTCAGCGATCAGCTACAGTGTTCGTCAAGTAGAAACGGAGTTGGGGGTTGTATTATTTCGCCGTTTACCAAGAAAGGTTGAAATGACCGTCGCGGGTGAACTGTTTATGGTTGAAGCGCGACAGTTATTACGACAAATGGAGGATATTAAGGCTCAAACGAAACGGGCTGCGCATGGTTGGCAACGAACGCTTAAATTGACACTTGATAATGTAGTGAAATTGGATCGAATCAAACCTTTGGTAGAAGATTTCTATCAAACATTTGATTTTGCTGAGTTACAGATCAATATGGAAGTATTCAATGGTTCTTGGGAAGCGATAGCACAAGGGCGAGCCGATATTGTGATTGGCGCAACCTCTGCTGTACCGGTCGGTGGTGACTTTGAAGTCCGTGATATGGGGGTGCTGGATTGGGTTTTTGTGATGGCTCCTGATCATCCCTGTGCACAGGTTGAGTTATTAACCGAAGAATTAGTCAGCCGGTATCCTGCGATCTGCTTGGATGATACATCCAGTGTTTTACCAAAGCGTCATACCGGGCACTATCTTAAACAAAGGCGTTTGCTACTGCCTAACTGGTATAGTGCGACCGAGTGTTTAAAGCAAGGCTTAGGGGTTGGATTTATGCCTAGCCATATGGCTCAACCTCTATTGGTTTCAGGTCAGTTAGTAGAAAGGGATCTACCCGACAATGTGCCATTGAGTCAATGCTGTTTAGTATGGCGTAAAGATGATAACCATAAGTTAATCAACTGGATGATCGATTATTTAGGAGAGAGTAAGCAGTTACATCACGATTGGTTAAAAACCGACGTTTAAAAAAGAAGAGCCAGTGATTAAACTGGCTCTTCAAACATAAACCAACGTCTAAGGACGTTCAAAAATCGTTGCTATGCCTTGACCTAGACCAATACACATCGTAGCCAGACCATATTTAGCGTCTTTCGCTTCCATGAGGTTGATCAATGTTGTGGAAATGCGGGTTCCTGAGCAGCCTAAAGGATGGCCTAAAGCAATTGCCCCACCGTTTAAGTTGACTTTCTCATCGACTAAATCCATCAAACCAAGATCTTTTGCACAAGGCAGAGATTGGGCGGCAAAGGCTTCATTTAACTCAACCAAATCAATCTCATTCATAGTGAGCCCTGCGCGTTTCAGAGCTTTATGCGTGGCGGGAACTGGGCCGTAGCCCATAATCGATGGATCGCAACCGGCAATCGCCATTGATTTTACTTTAGCGCGAATGGTGAGTCCTAAGGCTTTAGCTTTGGCTTCACTCATGATCAGCATAGCTGATGCGCCATCAGAAAGAGCAGATGAAGAGCCAGCCGTCACGGTGCCATTGGCGGGATCAAAAACTGGACGCAGTTCTGCCAAACCTTCAACGGTGGTTTCCGGGCGGATGACTTCATCATAATCTAGCGTAAATAAGGTCCCATCAGTGCTATGACCTTCGGTCGGTAAAATCTCATTTTTAAAACGGCCTTCGACGGTTGCGGCTTGAGCGCGTTGATGAGAACGAGCCGCGAAAGCATCTTGTTGCTCTCTACTGATACCATGAATCTTACCAAGCATCTCTGCGGTTAAGCCCATCATACCAGCGGCTTTGGCAACGTTTTTTGATAAACCAGGATGGAAATCTACCCCATGATTCATCGGTACGTGGCCCATATGCTCTACACCGCCGACCAAGCAAATGTCAGCATCGCCGACCATAATCGCACGAGCTGCATCATGTAAAGCTTGCATCGATGAGCCGCACAAACGGTTGACGGTTACCGCACCAATATCTACCGGTAGACCGGCAAGTAAAGCCGCATTACGAGCGACGTTAAACCCTTGTTCTAAGGTTTGTTGTACACAACCCCAATAAATGTCTTCGATCTCTTGTGGATTGACTTGTGGGTTACGAGCCAATATTCCTTTCATTAGATGAGCCGAGAGATCTTCAGCGCGCTGGTGGCGAAATGCTCCGCCTTTCGAACGTCCCATTGGCGTACGAAGGCAATCAACAATCACTACAGTATTCATTTTGTCATTCCTTTTCCAAATCACTGTTTATAAAGAAGCTGGAGCTGGGATAGGGTAAAAGCGCTGTCCTTTTTCTGCCATATCCAGTAACAGTTGTGGTAGGTGATACATCGCGCCTAAATGCTGATGCTGTCTGGCCATCGCAATGTATTGCTCTAAACCGATGGTATCGAGGTAGCGGAAAACCCCACCACGGAATGGAGGAAATCCTAAACCGTAGACCAAGGCCATATCGGCTTCTTGAGGAGAAGCAATAATTCCCTCTTCTAGACATAGCACGACTTCGTTGATCATCGGAATCATCATTCGTTCAATGATCGTTTGAGCTTCAAAAGACTGTGGGCTGGCGCAGACGTCAGCAAGAAGAGGTAAAACGTCATCCGAGAAATTTTTCTTCGGTTTGCCTTTTTTATCTATCGAGTAGCTATAGAAGCCATGACCATTTTTTTGGCCATATTTATTTGCTTCATAAAGCACATCGATGACATCACGGCCTTGTTTACCCATTCGTTCAGGGAAACCTTCTGCCATGACCGCTTGTGCGTGATGGGCGGTATCAAGGCCAACTACGTCGAGCAAATATGCTGGGCCCATTGGCCAACCAAACTGACGTTCCATAACTTTATCGATTTGAGTGAAATCAGCACCATCGCGTAATAGTAAGCTGAAACCACCGAAGTAAGGGAACAGAACACGATTAACGAAAAAGCCCGGACAATCATTAACCACGATCGGTGATTTACCCATTTTGGCCGCATAAGCGACAACACGATTAATGGTATCGTCAGAGGTTTTCTCGCCACGGATGATCTCAACTAATGGCATACGATGCACAGGATTGAAAAAGTGCATCCCACAGAAGTTCTCTGCGCGTTTCAGTGATTTGGCGAGTAAATTAATCGGAATAGTTGACGTGTTGGACGTAATGATCGTGTTATCCGAAACTTGGCTTTCAACTTCGCTCAACACCGCTGCTTTAACTTTAGGATTCTCGACGACCGCTTCAACAACCACATCAGCCTGTTCTATACCTGCATAGTGTAAGCTCGGGGTGATAGCAGCAATAACTCCTGCCATTTTAAAACCATCAATTTTGCCACGTTCTAATTGCTTATTGAGTAGTTTAGCGGCTTCGGTCATGCCTAGGTCGAGTGAAGGCTGAGCGATATCTTTCATCAAGACTGGCACACCTTTACTGGCAGATTGGTAAGCGATACCGCCTCCCATAATTCCGGCACCCAATACCGCTGCTCGTAGGGTATCTTGGCTGGCTGATTTAGCCGATTGTTTCGCTAATCCTTTAATATGTTGATCATTTAAAAAGAGACCCACTAACGCTTGGGCTTCGGTTGATTTCGCCAATTTGATGAAGTGCTGACGTTCAATATCCAGTGCTTCATCGCGTGCGCTACGCGCGGCTTGTTCAATGGTGACTACCGCGGTCATTGGCGCGGGATAATGTTTACCAGCGACTTGAGCAACAACACCTTTTGCCATGGTAAAGCTCATCATGCTTTCAACTTTACTGAGTGTCAGCGGCGCAGTCTTTTGTTTGCGGCGAGCTACCCAGTCTATTTTTTCGTTGATTGCTTGTTGAATGGTCGTAAGCGCGGAATCGAGTAATTTATCAGGATCGACTATCGCATCCAGTAGTCCTAGTTTTAGTGCTTCCTCAGCTCGGCAGGATTTACCTTGGGTGATGATTTCCATGGCGCTATCTGCGCCAATGATACGTGGTAAGCGTACCGTGCCACCAAAGCCAGGCATAATACCGAGTTTAGTTTCTGGTAATCCAATGCTGGTTGACTTGTCCCCAATTCTAAAGTCAGTGGCGAGTACACACTCACAACCGCCACCAAGGGTAAACCCTGTCAATGCTGATAGCGTAGGCACAGGTAGGTCTTCGAGTTTATTAAAGATGTTATTCGCAAAACGTAACCATTGATCAAGCTCTTCATTAGGCAGTTCGAATAAACCTAAAAATTCAGTAATGTCTGCCCCGACGATAAAGCTTGCTTTATCGGATGTAAGAATCAGCCCTTTTAGTCCAGAATAATTATATAGAGTATCCAATGCTTCATTGAGTGAGTTCAACGTTGCAAGATCAAGTTTATTGACGGACTCTGAAGAGCAAAAACTTAACGCTACGATGCCATCTTGTAATTCTTTTACCTGTAGGGTGTTAGCTTGGTAAATCATTGTCTATCTCCGTGACATACAATCGATGATTGTGTGTGAGAGTTTTTGTTGTATTCATGTTCTGGTTAGACCAGTGGGTTTAGTGTGTACTGAGGATGAATTATTTTCAATACATTTTTTAAACAACTGTTTAACATTGTGCGCTTGTTACCAATCCTAAGCGTCTTTTTTTTGCTCGTGATACACTGGCAGCCCTTTTATTGTTTATCATTGAGATATGAATTTTCAGCCTTACTCGATTCCAGCGACCCCTGTTCTATTTGAAGAGGAGATCAAAAAGAGTCGCTTTATCACATACTTAGCCCATACCCCAAGCATAGAAGCTGCGAAAGCTTTTATTGCAACGATAAAAGCGCGGCATGTCGACGCTAGGCATAATTGCTCGGCATTTATTGCTGGTCGGCCAGAAAATTCAACGCTATGGGGCTGTAGTGACGATGGCGAGCCTTCGGGAACGGCTGGTAAGCCTATGCTGGCCCAGCTTGCAGGCTCTGGTATTGGAGAAATTACTGCCGTTGTCACACGATATTATGGAGGAATTCGTTTAGGCACCGGTGGGCTGGTTAAGGCTTATGGTGGTGGAGTTCAACAAGCACTCAAGCGGCTTCAAATAAATGAGAAAAAAATCACCACAAAATTATCACTAACGTTAGACTACAATTTACTCGCCCTTGCTCAATCAATAATGGAGCAATATGAGGCCGTACAAATTGAAGCTCAATATGGAGAAATGGTTGCGATTATTATTGAATTACCTTGCGTCGCTGTAGATGTTTTTACTCAAAATATTATCAACAAGAGCAGTGCAAAAATTCTTGTTACCCACGTAGTACATACTTAGGAAGTCAGAAGCAAAGCTTCACTATTTTGTTATGCAATTTCGTTCTATTACTCGGATCGTGGGGTTATTACTTGCCCTGTTTAGCGTCTCTATGCTTATACCCGCAACGGTTGCTTTGATCTACGGGGATGGAGCAGGGGTTCCGTTCATCTCTACATTTTTTGTCTTACTATTTTTAGGTACCATACTATGGGTTCCTAACCGACATCATAAGCATGAACTTAAGGCTCGAGATGGTTTCCTAATTGTTGTTTTATTTTGGACTGTCATTGGTAGCGCCGGCGCTCTTCCTTTCTTGTTAGCAAATAATCCCAACGTATCAGTACCGGATGCTTTTTTTGAATCGTTTTCCGCTTTAACGACCACAGGAGCAACGGTGATTGTCGGCTTGGATGATTTACCTAAAGCGATTTTATTTTATCGGCAATTTTTACAATGGTTTGGTGGTATGGGAATTATCGTCCTCGCGGTTGCCATTCTGCCTGTATTAGGCATTGGAGGGATGCAGTTGTATCGTGCCGAAATCCCAGGCCCAGTTAAAGATAATAAAGTTACCCCGCGAATTGCTGAAACAGCAAAAGCGCTTTGGTACATCTATCTTAGTTTGACGGTTGTTTGTGCTGCCTCTTTTTGGTTCGCAGGCATGAGTTTGTTTGATGCTATTTGTCACAGTTTTTCAACCATAGCAATCGGTGGGTTTTCAACCCATGATGCGAGCATGGGTTATTTTGATAGCTATGCGATAAATTTAATTACGGTGGTTTTTTTGCTCATATCCGCTTGTAATTTTACCTTGCATTATGCTGCATTTACCAGTGGTGGTATCCATCCTAAATATTATTGGGCAGATAGGGAGTTCCGAGCTTTTCTTGCCATTCAAGGCTTGCTATTTATGAGTTGTTTTTTGGTGATATTAAAACACCATACTTACGATTCAATATATGAGGCATTCGATGTCACTCTGTTTCAAACGGTATCGATATCAACCACTGCGGGATTCACGACCACCAGTTTTGCAGAGTGGCCATTATTTTTACCTGTTTTACTACTCTTTTCTTCGTTCATTGGTGGATGTGCGGGTTCTACGGGAGGGGGAATGAAGGTTATTCGAGTTTTCCTGCTTACTTTACAAGGTGCTCGAGAAATGAAGCGACTTGTGCATCCTAGGGCTATTTATCCCATTAAGTTAGGTGAAAGAGCGCTACCTCAAAGAGTGGTCGATGCTGTGTGGGGCTTTTTTTCAGCTTATACGTTGGTTTTTGTTGTATGTATGCTAGCTCTCATTTTTACAGGAATGGACGAATTAAGTGCCTTTTCTGCCGTTGCTGCAACTCTTAATAATTTGGGGCCTGGTTTAGGTGAAGTTGCTGCTCATTTTGGTAATATCAATGATGCAGCTAAATGGATTCTAGTGGTATCCATGTTATTTGGGCGACTAGAAGTTTTTACCTTATTAATATTGTTAACGCCAACATTTTGGCGTAGCTGAGGATCGTTTTGTGAAAGTACTGATGTTGTACTCCTCAAGAGAAGGACAAACCCAAAAGATACTGCGATTTATTGCAGAAAAGCTTCATCAAGACCATTGTGATATTCGAGATCTTCATCAATGTGATTCTGTGGACTTACAGGCCTATGATAAGGTGTTGATTGGTGCATCCATTCGTTATGGTCATCTTAGTCAAAAGCTATATGCGTTTATTGAGCGACATGCAACGCAATTAACTAAAGTTAAAGCTGCATTTATTTGTGTAAACTTAACCGCTCGCAAAGAAGAACAAAATAAAGATACACCAGAAGGTAGTGTCTATATTCAGACTTTTTTGAAAAAATCGCCTTGGCACCCCAATTTGATTGGCGTGTTTGCTGGAGCACTTTATTATCCACGCTACCGTTTTTTCGACAAAGTAATGATTCGATTTATTATGCAGTTAACTGGTGGAGAAACGGATACTTCAAAAGAAGTTGAGTACACCAACTGGAATAAAGTTGCTTTATTTAGTGAAAGATTTGCAAAAATGTAAATAGAAAAGTGAGTTTTATCGAGTTGTGCTGCTTTTATCATCAGTCAGTGTTGGCTGGCAAAAAAAGCAATAAAAAACACTTGCTAATGTGATGTCGATCTCTATAATGCCGCCTCGCTGTCGCAGGAAAGCGTCTCAACGCTGACTGAAGCAGCAGGTGATTTTAAAAGGGTAACTCCTGAAAAATAAACGTAAAAAGTGTTTGACACCGGCGTTTATCTCGTTAAAATTACCGCCTCTTCCGATATGGCGTAAGCCAAGCGGTAAGAACGCTCTTTAACAATTTAAACCAATCAATCTGTGTGGGCACTCGTTGATGATAATCAAAAAGATTTATCAATGAACTGAGTGACCAATTTGATACTTATCTCTTTTAGAGAACGGTATCGAGCACA
>NZ_VHSP01000007.1:0-35153 GCF_013048485.1 Vibrio sp. 1-1(7)
AATTTGTGTTCGAGATTGTCCATCTTTGAAATGAGCAAGAGCCAGTAATCTCATTTTCATCTGAATGGATTTTTGCTGACTGGCGAGCTTTTTAAAGTTGATATTATTAAGGCTATTCATGATGAATCACGATAGTAGTTAAATAGCCTTAATTAGATCATATTTAGATTGGTATTATGAAAGTGATCGGCAATATCGAGCATATAAAAGGTAGGAATAAGGGGCGCAATTAGTACGCCCCTTATAAGTTATGGGTGATATGGCTTATTTTTGCAGTAATGATATATCAGCAATCTGTAGGAAGAGATTGCGTAGATTATTTAGTAAGGTTAAGCGGTTTTTCTTCAAAGCTTCATCATCGGCCATGACCATTACGTTATCGAAGAAAGCATCTACAGGCTCACGTAGCTCTGCTAATTTGCTTAATGCTTGTTGATAATTACCGGTGGCAAACGCTGGCTCTAATGCTTCACTCATGACTTCGACACTTTCAGCCAAGGTTTTTTCTGCTGCTTCCTGTAGAAGTGCAAGATCAATCTCAGTGGCTAATTCACCATCAAATTTAGCTAATATATTTCCGACTCGTTTGTTTGCTGCTGCCAATGCTTCTGCGGCTTCTAGTTCACGGAAATGAGAGACCGCTTTGACTCGTTGGTCAAAATCTGCGGGTTTAGTTGGATGACGAGCTAACACGGCTTGGATGATATCCACGCTGAAACCTTCATCTTGGTACCAAGCTCGGAAACGGCCAAGCATAAATTCAACAACATCTTGCTCAACTTGGGCATTGGTGAGTCGATCACCAAATAAAGATTTTGCTTTTGCGACAAGATCAACTAAATCAAGTTGGTAGCCATATTCAACGATGATACGCAAGATACCTAATGAGGCTCGGCGTAATGCGAAAGGATCGCTCCCTTTGGGGGCTTGGCCAATACCAAAGATACCAACGATAGTATCCAATTTATCCGCAATAGCGACAGCTGCAGACACGCCATTTGCTGGGAGTTCATCTCCTGCAAAGCGAGGCATATACTGTTCGTTGAGTGCAACTGCGACTTCTTCGGCTTCTCCATCATGCCTTGCATAATGCATACCCATTACGCCTTGAGTATCGGTAAATTCAAAGACCATAGAGGTCATTAGGTCACATTTTGCTAAAAGGCCTGCTCGCTTGGACTTTTCGACATCGGCATCAATTTGCTCGGCAATATAACCGGCAAGTACTGTAATACGGTCTGTCTTATCTTTAATGGTACCAAGTTGTTGTTGGAATATAGCTGTTTCAAGTTGAGGAAGACGATCCACTAACTTACTTTTTAAGTCAGTATTGAAGAAAAACTCGGCATCAGCTAAGCGAGGTCGAACGACTTTTTCGTTACCTTCAATCACGTGCCGAGGTTCTTTTGATTCAATATTTGAAACAAAGATAAAGTGAGGTAGCAGGTTCTTATTGGCATCATAGACGGGGAAGTATTTTTGATCGCCTTTCATGGTGTAAACCAAGGCTTCAGAGGGGACTTTCAAGAACTTTTCTTCAAATTTTGCCGTAAGTACAACGGGCCATTCGACCAAAGCAGTCACCTCTTCAACTAACTCATCTTCTAGGTCAGCTTTTCCACCTACTTGCTGTGCGGCTTTTTGAGCGTTAGCGATGATGGTTGCTTTACGAACATCATAATCGGCGATGACCTTACCTCGCTCTTCTAAGATAGCCGGGTATTGTGCTGCATTATCAATAGTAAATTCGGCTTCACCCATAAAGCGGTGACCACGAATGGTTCGAGCGGATGGAACGCCTAAAATTTCGCCTTCAATCAGTTCATCACCGAGTAAAATAGTCAGTGTTTTTACCGGGCGAATAAATTGAGTGTCTTTGTCTCCCCAACGCATCGGTTTTGCGATAGGTAAGCTCGCTAATGCTTTGGTCACCAATTCAACAATAATTTGTTTAGTTGCTTGGCCTTTAACGTCTTGTTTGAAAAGCAACCATTCACCTTGAGCGGTTTTTAATCGTTCTGCTTGTTCAACGGTAATCCCATTACTTCGCGCCCAGCCTTGTGCGGCTTTGGTTGGGTTTCCTTCTGCGTCAAAGGCCACAGAAATTGCGGGGCCTCGCTTCTCAACAACTTTATCTGCTTGTTTTTCTGCTAGTTGAGTGATTTTTAGCGCTAAACGACGCGGGGTCGCAAACCATTTTAGATCTTGGTATTCCAGATCTGCAGCGGTTAATTCTGCAGAAAAATTGGCAGCAAATGCTTCTGCAAGTGTACGTAGTTGTTTTGGTGGCAGCTCTTCTGTGCCTAGCTCAATAAGAAATTCTTTTGCCATGTTATTTGTCCTCACCCTTTTTACACATAGGGAAGCCTAACGCTTCACGAGAGGCGTAATAGGCTTCTGCCACGGCTTTGGTTAGGTTGCGAATACGTAGAATGTAACGTTGACGTTCCGTTACCGAAATCGCCTTACGTGCATCCAAGAGGTTAAACGCATGAGCCGCTTTTAGGATGCGCTCATAAGCTGGCAAAGAGAGCGGTTTTTCAAGTTCTAGTAGCTGGTTACACTCTTTTTCACATTGGTCGAAGAAAGTGAATAGGAAGTCAACATCGGCATGTTCAAAGTTATAAGTGGACTGCTCAACTTCATTTTGGTGGAAGATGTCACCGTAGCTGACTTTACCTAGTGGGCCGTCTGTCCAAACTAAATCATATACAGAATCAACGCCTTGAATGTACATGGCTAAGCGTTCAATTCCATAAGTAATTTCACCGGTAACGGGTTTACATTCAAGACCACCAACTTGTTGGAAGTAGGTAAATTGAGTCACTTCCATACCATTTAGCCAAACTTCCCAACCTAGGCCCCAAGCGCCGAGAGTTGGGTTTTCCCAGTTATCTTCCACAAAACGAATATCGTGAACTTGTGGATCAATACCGAGTACTTTTAGTGAGCCTAAATACAGTTCTTGAATGTTGTCTGGTGAGGGTTTGATAACCACCTGAAATTGATAGTAGTGCTGCAGACGGTTAGGGTTCTCACCATAGCGACCATCAGTTGGGCGACGGGAAGGTTGAACATAAGCGGTCGCCATTGGCTCGGGGCCAAGCGCACGCAGGCATGTCATTGGATGAGAGGTGCCTGCGCCTACTTCCATATCTAATGGTTGCACAATGGTACAGCCTTGTTGGGCCCAATAATCCTGCAGCGCGAGGATCATACCCTGAAAGGTTTTGATATCGTATTTTTGCATAGTCAGGTTCGCGCGATTCTTTTGTCTGAATTGATAAAAAATAACAATCAAGTATACCGAGTTATTCTCTGACAAAGTAGGGGTAATGTTGATGAATTAATCACCAGAAATGATTTTTAGCTAAGTTTTAGTCTATTGCGGTATATAAACCAGCTTATCAAGGGTGGTTTTAAGATTTATTCGTTGAGATTGTTCGCGAAGCTGGATAGAATTCCTCTGTCTTTGGGGAGTAGCTTACCGATTAACCAATGTGTGTTGTTCGGTTCGTTCGTCAACATAATTGGTGCTCAATCACCGTGGCGTTCGAGACTTGAAATCTCTTTGAGTTTAGCAAGACCTTAGACAAACATTACGAACCGGGGTGGGGCGTCGTGTTTGTCTATGGTTATATAATAATCCCGCCCCAATGAGCCTGTCGTGAGTGTTTTAGTTATTTCAATTACTAGTGTTGCTTTGGCCGAAATTGGGGATAAAACCCAATTGCTGTCTTTGTTACTTGCTAGCCGATATCGAAAGCCCATACCTATTATTATGGCTATTTTTTTAGCGACTGTTGTTAACCATGCTTTAGCGGCGTGGTTGGGCGTGGTTGTGGCAGATTATCTTGCTCCTGAGTATTTAAAGTGGGTGGTGGTGGTGAGCTTCTTGCTTATGGCTATATGGGTATTGATTCCTGATAAATTGGATGATGATGAAAACCTCTCTAATCGAGGGCCATTTATTGCCAGTTTTATTGCTTTTTTTATTGCAGAGATTGGCGATAAAACCCAAATTGCTACTTCAATTTTAGGGGCGCAGTATGCAGATGCGTTAGCTTGGGTTGTGGTGGGTACAACGATAGGCATGTTATTGGCTAATGCTCCAGTAGTGGTGATTGGTAAGTTGTCAGCAGATAAGATACCGTTAGGCTTGATCCGTAAAATAACGGCGATTCTTTTCTTTACCTTGGCCATTGGTGCCGCATTATTTTAGGTACTGGATCACGCTCTACAACAAAAGCTGATGAGAGCGTGATATCTGCCATATTCGTGTCATATGAGTCGTGCTAGTGTTATTAATATCTGTTGTGAAAGAGGGGCGCATTTATGTTGACACGTTATATAGGAATGAGCGCCAAAAGTCAGAGCTACTTATTCTCTTTTGGTTTTGTCTTAACTTTACTCGGAATGGCGTTGACCAATATGTGGCTACCCATGGTGATTGGTGCCATTATTATGGTTGGGTTAACGGTAGAAGCTTGGATTCGAGTTGCTTACATTATCCCATTGCACGACGAGCTAAGAACGGTACAGCAACAACTGAAAAAATTACAAACGGATATTCGTTCTATTGAGTATCAAGAGTAGTGAAAAGGCAGCGTTATGCTGCCTTTATTGTGCTAAGCCATGCCTTTTTTAATCAAATACTGATAGGGTAAAGTTTCGATTTGCGCCGCAAGTAGTTGGTGATCCATAAAGCGACAAAAACTAGGTATGTCGCGAGTTGTCGAAGGGTCATCAGCTGTGATGAGCAAGGTTTCCCCGTCCTGCATATTACGAATTGTCTTCCTGACCATCATGACTGGTTCTGGGCAGCGTAATCCTTGTGCCTCTAATGTTAGCGTGGCTAATTCAGGATCAAAATTCATCGTTGAGCCTAAGATATATGACAATTAAGGGCTAGATAATACTGGCGAATAAAAAATATTCAATAACCCCTTGGCAAAGAGATTAAAATACCATATTGCAATTAACAATTGGTTAACATCCTGCCCTGCAACACCGAGTATGATTCCGACATTATCCCTAGGTTTTCTTGGGCTTCCCCGCTGAAAGGCGGGATTTTTTTTCTTATTTCCGTACACTAGCCTTTATTTACTATTGGGAAGGTGGCATCTGTGGAATTAGAAGAGGTTTACCGACGAGACTTAAATTTACTTGTTGCTTTACGGGTATTAATTGATGAAGGTAGCGTGAGTAAAGCGGCGCATCGATTAAGTCTTAGCCAATCGGCAATGAGCCGAGTTCTTGGTCGGTTAAGGGATATGCTGGACGATCCTCTTTTAACTCGTCAGGGACAGTACCTAGTTCCGACAGAAAAAGCGCTCACTATTTATCACGCGGTCGATCGTCCGCTCGAAGTGCTTAGACAAATTCTTTCGCCTGTAGAATTTGAACCTTTGTTGTGTGAGCAGCGTTTTACCATTGCAACAACGGATTATGCAATACAGACAATTCTCCCTTTTGCATTACCCCGAATTTATCAAGAGGCACCGAAGGTTTCCCTTGAGTTTCAGCCTCTGCATCATAATCGATTAATCGATCAACTGACCCATGAAGGGGTGGATTTTGCGATTTGTCGACCAACGACTTCGGTGGCACCGTTACAGAGTGAGATTCTTGGTCGAGTCGGTGTGCTGTGTTTGCTTTCAAAGCTTCATCCTTTAGCTTACCAGTCTATGCAGTTAAGTGATTATTTGGCGTATCCACATGCCATGATTGCAATCAGTGATGGAGTAAAGGCTTTGATTGAGCAAGCTCTTGTTGAGTACCCTAAACGCAAGATGGTACTCCGTGCTTACCATTTGGAATCCGCTTTGGCGATTGTCGATAGTATGCCTTTAATTATTACCGTTCCAGCCGATCTAGCATTCTTAGTTGCAGAACGTTATGACTTAGTGGTTAAACCATTACCGTTTCAATTTACTCCGTTTGATTACTCTTTGATTTGGCATCCCCGTTGTGAACATGCCCCAGCTCAGGCATGGATAAGAGATATTGTGAAGCAAGAATGTAGTCGCTTGATAGCTAAGCGTGTTGAAGAAATGAAACTTTAATATGGGGCAAGAATTAACATTCGAGCCCCGTAATTTGTGGTGAAAGCTGGCTTATAATTTAATCACAACGCGGCCAGTAATTTGTCCATTGGTAATGGCTTCCGCGTACTGGGGGGCTTGCTCAAGCGTTATTTCATGACTGGCTTGTTCGAAGTAGTAGTCCGGTAAAAGTTTCGCTAGGTTGTTCCATGCTGCGATTCTTTTCTCTGCTGGGCAAGCAACGGAATCAACTCCTTGCAGGCGAACATTACGTAAAATGAACGGCATGACGGTTGTGGGTAAATCAAAGCCACCGGCTAAACCACAAGCTGCAACGGTACTGTTGTAGTCCATTTGTGCTAACACTTTTGCTAATATCTTGCTACCGACGGTATCAATAGCTCCGGCCCAGATCTGTTTTTCTAACGGACGAGCGGGTTGTTCAAACTCTGAACGGTCAATAATGCGTTTAGCACCGAGCTTTTCAAGTAGAGGGCCATTTTCTGCTACTCGTCCTGTCACAGCGGCAACATGGTAGCCTAAATTTGCCAATAGCGTGACGGCAACAGAACCGACCCCACCACTGGCTCCGGTAACAAGAATCTCTCCTTGATCTGGTTTGATATTGGCATCGAGTAAGGCTTGTACGCAGAGCATAGCGGTAAAGCCTGCAGTTCCAATCATCATGGATTTTTTGCTACTAAGACCTTGGGCTAATGGAACTAACCAGTCTGCTTTTAGGCGAGCTTTTTGCGCCATACCGCCCCAGTGGTTTTCACCGACACCCCAGCCAGTGAGTACCACCTGATCACCCGTTTGATAACGAGGATCTTGTGATTCAAGTACGGTTCCCGCCAGATCGATTCCCGGAACCATGGGAAATTGACGAATGATTTTACCTTTACCTGTAATGGCTAAGCCATCTTTGTAGTTGAGGGAGGAGTAGTCCACCGCCACTAAAACCTCTCCTTCCGGCAATTGACACTCATCAAGTTGTTCAATGGTGGCAAGGGTACGTTTTTCTTGTTGGGTAAGAACTAAGGCATTAAACATTCCGATCTCCAATATTTGCGTAGCAAAGACAATATATTGCTAAGTGTAGTCTTGAATAGGGTATGACTAAAATGAAACTTTAGCATTGATATTATGCGCATGATGCATTAGAGAGTAAAAATGCCAGTCGGTGACTGGCATTGAGAGAGTTAGGATAAGAAAAATTGGTAGGAAGGGTTATCCGTTTCATCTTTACACTGGTAGCCCAGTTCACGAAGATGGGCAGAAAAACGCGAGAGATCATGCTCTTCCAGTTCAAAACCACATAAAACTCGTCCGTAGTCCGCCCCATGGTTTCGATAATTAAATAGACTAATATTCCAATGGGTACCCAAGGTGCTTAAAAATTTTAGCAGCGCACCAGGGTATTCTGGAAACTCAAAACTATACAACCGCTCTTTGAGGGGCTTGGACGGCTTACCTCCGATCATGTATCGTACATGTAATTTCGCCATTTCATCCTCAGACAAGTCAATCACCGGGTAGCCACCACAGCGTAATTCACTGATGATAGTGTTTAGCTCATCTTGGCCTCCAAGTAATCGCACCCCAACAAAAATATTGGCCAGTTGATCGTCGTTATAGCGATAGTTAAATTCTGTTACCGCCCGGTTACCAATAATATGGCAGAATTGAAAAAAAGCACCCTTACGCTCAGGAATGGTTACGGCGAGTAGCCCTTCGCGTTTTTCACCGAGTTCACAGCGTTCAGAAACATAGCGTAAACCATGGAAATTTGTATTTGCTCCAGAGAGCACCGTCGCTAACTGCTTTCCTTCAATATTATGTTTTTCAACAAACTTTTTTAGACCTGCTAACGCCAATGCACCAGATGGCTCTGCAATTGCTCGGGTATCTTCAAAAATATCTTTCACTGCTGAGCAGATTTCGTCACTGGATACGGTAATGTGATCATCAATGTATTGTTGACATAAACGAAACGTTTCATCGCCAATGCGTTTTACCGCAACCCCATCAGCAAACATACTGACTTGGTCTAGCACGACCGGTTCTCCGGCATCTAACGCGGCTTTCAAACAGGCGGAATCTTCGGGTTCAACGGCAATCACTTTTATTTCAGGCATCAATTGCTTGATTAACACGGCAACGCCTGCGGCTAAACCACCGCCACCAACTGGGACAAAAATATAGTCTAAGTGCCCATTTTGTTGCAGCATTTCCATCCCCATGGTGCCTTGACCTGCAATGACGAGTGGGTGATCGAAGGGGGGAACAAAAGTATAGCCGTGTTGCTCCGTTAACCGTTCTGCTTCCGTTTTTGCTTCATCAAAATTATTGCCATGTAAAACCACATGGCCACCAAATCCGCGAACGGCTTCAACTTTGATATCTGGGGTGGTTTTGGGCATCACAATGGTGGGTTTTATTCCCAACCGGCTGCCAGAAAGTGCCATACCTTGAGCATGATTGCCCGCAGAAGCGGTGATAACCCCCGCTTGTTTCTGTACTTCGGTTAAATTAGCGACCATATTATAAGCGCCGCGCAGTTTAAACGAGTGGACGGGTTGACGGTCTTCTCGTTTTAATTGCACCCGATTTTTGATCCGAGCTGATAATCGTGTCATCTCTTGTAAAGGAGTGACAAGGGCTACCTCATAAACTGGAGCACGGAGAATTTGGCGCAGATAATCTGCGCCCGTTTGTTTCGTGAGAGTCATGCATTACCCCTCAAGCTTAGATTTATCGCGTACTGCCCCTTTGTCTGCGCTGGTGGCCATACTGGCGTAAGCTTTCAGAGCAAACGAGACTTCGCGTTGACGGCTTTTGGGTTTCCATCCCTGTTGATCTTGCTTCGCGCGTCGTTCGGCGAGTTCAGCGTCAGTCACATTCAGGGTAATGGTTCGATTAGGAATATCGATGGCAATAATATCGCCGGTTTTGACTAAACCAATAGTGCCACCGTTGGCAGCTTCAGGAGAGGCGTGGCCAATAGAGAGGCCCGATGTGCCGCCAGAAAAACGCCCATCGGTGAGGAGAGCACACTCTTTACCCAATCCCATCGATTTAAGATAGGTCGTTGGATAAAGCATTTCTTGCATACCCGGCCCGCCTTTAGGGCCCTCGTAGCGAATTACCACCACATCGCCTGCTTTAACTTGCCCACCGAGAATGCCTTCAACCGCCGTTTCTTGGCTTTCAAAAACCACGGCTGGCCCAGTAAAAGTCAGAATACTTTCATCCACACCAGCGGTTTTCACAATACAACCATCAAAGGCGATATTGCCTTTGAGTACCGCTAAGCCACCATCTTGGCTAAAGGCGTGCGCTTGGTTGCGAATACAGCCTTCGGTGCGATCATCATCTAAGCTTTCCCAGCGGCAATCTTGCGAAAAGGCTTGTGTCGTACGAATGCCAGCTGGCCCTGCACGGTAGAATGCCTTTATCTGATCGGAATGAGTTTGCATGATGTCATACTGCGCTAATTGTTGTTCGAGCGTTAAACCTAACACTGTTTTGGTCTGGGCATTGAGTAGCCCTGCTCGATTTAATTCTCCCAGAATACCCATCACGCCACCAGCGCGGTGCACATCTTCCATATGGTATTTTTGGGTAGAGGGGGCAACTTTGCATAAATGAGGAATTTGACGTGACATACGGTCGATATCAGTCATATCAAAATCGACCTCACCTTCTTGAGCGGCAGCCAGTAGGTGTAGAACGGTATTGGTTGAGCCGCCCATTGCAATGTCTAATGCCATGGCGTTTTCAAAGGCGGCTTTGTTGGCAATATTACGAGGCAACGCCGATGAGTCATCTTGCTCATAGTAACGTTTGGTCAGTTCTACAATACGGCGGCCAGCGTTTAAGAATAGTTGTTGGCGATCTTTATGTGTGGCGAGTAATGAACCATTACCCGGTTGAGAAAGGCCTAGCGCTTCAGTTAAGCAGTTCATCGAGTTGGCGGTAAACATACCAGAACAAGAGCCACAAGTCGGGCAAGCGGAGCGCTCAATTTGCTCACTTTGTTCATCAGAGACTTTGGGGTCAGCGCCTTGAATCATGGCATCGACCAGATCCAGTTTGATGATTTGATCAGAAAGCTTGGTTTTTCCTGCTTCCATTGGGCCACCAGAGACAAAAATAACCGGAATATTCAGGCGTAGTGAAGCCATCAACATTCCCGGAGTAATTTTGTCACAGTTCGAAATACACACCATGGCATCGGCGCAGTGAGCGTTGACCATGTACTCAACCGAGTCGGCGATCAGTTCCCGTGAAGGCAGTGAATAGAGCATACCGCCATGCCCCATAGCGATACCATCATCGACAGCAATGGTATTAAATTCTTTGGCAATACCGCCAGCCGCTTCAATTTCCCGAGCAACCAGTTGGCCGAGATCTTTGAGATGAACGTGACCGGGAACAAATTGAGTAAAGGAGTTCACGACCGCAATGATCGGTTTGCCGAAGTCTTCTTCTTTCACTCCCGTGGCGCGCCACAATGCGCGGGCACCAGCCATATTACGTCCATGGGTTGTGGTGGCGGATCTATATTTTGGCATTGTTTGTCGTCCTTTTACTTCTCTTGTGGGTATACATAATCTAACCAGCCCCACTTATCTTCCGTGGTGCCATTAAATAGGCCAAAGTAGGCTTCCTGCATTGCCTTGGTGATCGGGCCGCGTTTACCTGCTCCAACGGTGATTTTATCAACGCTACGTACCGGAACAATTTCAGCTGCCGTACCGGTCATGAATATTTCGTCAGCAAGATAAAGGGCTTCACGAGCGATGTTGACTTCACGAACGTCATACCCTTGCTCTTTAGCAAGGGTCATAATCGAGTCACGAGTGATGCCAGGGAGAATGGAACTCGTCGTTGGCGGGGTAAGAATCACGCCATTTTTGATGACGAAAATATTTTCGCCAGCCCCTTCTGACAGGTAGCCATCCACGCTTAAGGCAATACCTTCGGCGTAGCCATGACGTCGCGCTTCTCCTCCAACGAGAAGGGACGAGAGGTAGTTGCCTCCAGCTTTTGCCGCTGTTGGAATGGTGTTCGGTGCTGCGCGATGCCAACTGGAGATCATCGCATCAACGCCATTTTCTAGCGCTTCTTCGCCGAGATAAGCGCCCCAAGGGAAAGCGGCGATGATCAGATCCATCTCTGTATTGTTAGGTGGGCAAACGCCTAATCCGACATTGCCTACAAATGCTAATGGACGAATATAAGCATTATCGAGCTTATTGATTCGGAGCGTTTCACGCGTGGCTTTCATCATTTCATCAATAGAGTAAGGAATCGGAAATCGATAGATTTTTGCAGAATCCGCTAAGCGCTGAGCATGTTCACGATGACGGAAAATGATCGGCCCTTTGGGGGTGTTATAACAACGAACCCCTTCAAAAACAGAGGTGCCATAGTGCATCGCATGGGTTAATACGTGAACGGTCGCATTTTCCCATGGCATCATTTCACCATTGAACCAAATATACTCTGCAGTTTTTGTTGCCATGTTTGCCTTCCTTAAGCACAAATTTTCTGTTGTAAATTGTTGTTGGGTAGTTCATGACTACTAATCGTGGTTACATCAACCGAACGAACATCCCATAATTTTTCAATTTGATTGGTCAATGTGGTGATTGGCCGATCACTATCGACAATAATTTCTACGCTGGCGACGTGGCTTGCGTGATTTTGCGTTGCAGCCACTTGTTTAATGATAAATCCACGATGGCGAACAACACGTAGCACTCGTTCCAACAGTACAGGTTTATCATCGGCTTTGATATCTAGTAAGTATCTTTGCATAGTGAGCCTCCTAGGTGTTTTCTAACATATCGTTGTTGGACGCACCCGGTGGAACCAGTGGCCAGACGTTTTCTTCTTCATCAATCAAAACATGCAATAAATAGGCAGTTTTGCTTGCCAGCATCTCTTTAAGGGCGGGTTCAACTTCTTCTTTTTTGGTGATGGTTTTACCCGGAATATCGAACGCTTGAGCCAGCATTACGAAATCAGGATTGTCATCTAAAATTGTTTCACTGTGTCGACCATCGAAAAAGAGAGATTGCCATTGCCGCACCATGCCTAATCGCTGGTTATTCAGCAGTACTATTTTGACTGGGATCTGGCGGCGTTTTAGGGTGCCTAGCTCTTGAACGTTCATCATAAAAGAACCATCACCAGAAATAAGGATAGATTGATCGTCTGGACGGGCAACCGCCGCTCCCATCGCGGCGGGAAGTCCAAACCCCATCGTGCCTAACCCCGCTGAAGAAATGAAGTTTTGAGGTGCTCTGGGTTGAATGTGTTGGGCTGCCCACATTTGGTGTTGACCGACATCGGTCGATACAATGGCAGAATCTGGCATCATATCGGATAACTGTTTTAAAAGGAGAGGCGCGTAAATAGCGTCTCCGGGGTGGTCATACCGCCACTTAAACCCTTGCCGCAGGCTTTCGCTATGATGCTCCCAAGGCGTGAGATCTTGGCGGGTTTCTAACTGTGGCAAAATAACGTTAATATCACCGCGTAAGGCCGCATTAGCACAACGCAACTTATTAAATTCAGCGGCGTCAATATCAATATGGATCACCTGAGCATGAGGAGCAAAGGTGTCTAGCTTTCCTGTTACTCGGTCATCGAATCGAGCTCCGACGACGATCAAAAGATCGCTTTCTTGTACCACTAAGTTGGCTGCTTTCGTGCCATGCATACCTAACATACCAAGGTAGAGTGGATCGTTGCGTTCAATGGTTCCAAGACCTTTTAAGGTGCTGACTGAGGGCATGGGGTTTAGGTGTAAAAATTTTCGCACAGTCTCGGTCGCTTTGGCGAGTTGGACACCACCACCGACATAGAGAACGGGACGTTTTGCTTGAGCAATTAGCTGCTGAGCTTTACTCAACTGTTCCAAATCGACCTGTGGAATCTTGGTCGGTGTAAAATCGGGAAGAAGGGACACGGGGGCTTGGCCAAGTTGAACATCTTTAGCAATATCCACAATCACAGGCCCAGGACGTCCGGTTTTAGCTACTTCAAAAGCTTCGGCTAAAGTGGGTGCAAGCTCATGAATATCGGTAACGAGGTAGCTGTGTTTGGTACATGCCAGTGACATACCAATCACATCCATCTCTTGGAAAG
Organism: Vibrio sp. 1-1(7); assembly: GCF_013048485.1. Taxonomy (NCBI): domain Bacteria; kingdom Pseudomonadati; phylum Pseudomonadota; class Gammaproteobacteria; order Vibrionales; family Vibrionaceae; genus Vibrio; species Vibrio sp. 1-1(7). The sequence goes on from NZ_VHSP01000007.1 coordinate 13,206, forward strand.
CATCCGTGCCAATATGAGAACTGGCAACTTGGCCGGTGATGGCAACCAACGGAACGGAATCTAAAAAAGCATCGGCCAGTCCGGTGACGAGGTTGGTGGCTCCTGGGCCCGAGGTCGCCATACAAACCGCTACTTCTTGCGTTGATCTGGCCATGCCAATGGCCGCCATCGCGGCACCTTGTTCATGGCGGCATAGTATATGCTCGACTCCCCCATCATACAGCGCATCATAAATCGGCATGATGGCACCACCAGGATAACCAAAAATAGTTTTGATTCCTTGCTGTTTTAATGCGGCTACGACTAGCTGTGCTCCTGTCATCGTAAACCTCCTTGTCGGCAACGGATGTTGTCGTTAGTCATCTTGTGTATGCACGTCATGTGCGGCTCCCCATTCTTCCTGTTATGTCATGTTCAAAAATAAAACTATCTGGCTTTTCTGTTGATTAGGGTTATAAAAAAACCCCCGGACTTTTCAGTGCGGGGGTTTTTTTGAATCTGTGTGTTATTTTGCGCCCACAAGCCCCCGCGCGGTCCAAATAATGACCACGATAAGCAGGCTAATCAGTGAGTTAAAGTGAGCGCGTAAATTCATCATATTTGTTTTGTATTTTGTTGTACTATGCTGAGAAATTGTCTTCATCTCTAGTGGTATCACACATCTCTGTTACATGACAAGCAAAAACTCATTCTTTTTTCACATTCTCTTATGGTTTTGAATCGCTATATATCTTTTTGTACCTGAGTTTTCTTAATTTAGGACATTCAATTTTATCGTTGACACTAAGGGAAGTGATGGGACTTGCGATTATCCACAGTCGAGCCAGTATAGGGGTTCAAGCGCCAGCGGTGACGGTTGAAGTTCATATTAGCAATGGCATGCCTGGATTTAACCTGGTGGGGCTACCAGAAACGACGGTGAAAGAGTCGCGCGATCGGGTACGTAGTGCCATTATTAATTCTCGTTTCGAATTTCCCGCCAAACGAATCACCGTAAATTTAGCACCAGCTGATTTACCAAAAGAAGGAGGACGGTTTGATTTGCCGATTGCCTTAGGTATTTTGGCCGCCTCAGAACAATTGCCGCTTAATCTTCTTGAGCGTTATGAATTTATTGGCGAGCTGGCTTTATCTGGTGAAATTCGGCGTGTGAAAGGGGTTTTACCAGCGGCGTTAGCTGCGAATAAAGCAAAACGTAGTTTAGTGGTGCCGCAGGACAATGGTGATCAAGCCGCATTAGTCAATGAAGGGCAGCATAAGTCGGCTCAGACGCTACTCGACGTTTGTGCCGATCTGTGTGGGCAGAAAAATCTAACCCTTTTTCAGAGTGGTAACCAGCATCAACCTTTGAATCATCAGCGTGATCTGCAAGATATTATTGGCCAGCAGCAAGGTAAACGAGCATTGGAAATCGCTGCGGCTGGGAGTCATAATCTCCTATTTCTTGGCCCACCGGGAACCGGAAAAACCATGTTAGCATCACGCTTATGCGATTTATTACCTGAAATGAGTGATGAAGAGGCGATGGAAACCGCATCGGTTGCTTCACTGACAGAGCAAGATATTAACCAATATAATTGGAAGCAACGGCCTTTTCGTTCCCCGCACCACTCCAGCTCCATGGCAGCACTGGTGGGCGGAGGAACGATTCCTCGGCCGGGTGAAATTTCTTTAGCCCATAATGGGTTGCTTTTTTTAGATGAAATGCCGGAATTTGAACGTAAGGTTCTTGACTCTTTGCGGGAGCCTCTTGAATCAGGAGAGATTATTATTTCTCGGGCACAAGGTAAAACGCGTTTTCCGGCTCGTTTTCAGTTAGTGGGAGCTCTGAATCCAAGCCCGACCGGTTACTATGAAGGTAATCAAGCTCGGGTAAATCCTCAGGTTATTTTACGCTATTTGAGTCGATTATCCGGGCCGTTATTAGATAGATTCGATATGTCGATAGAGATCCCGGCTTTACCGAAAGGAACCTTATCTCAAGGAGGAGAGCGAGGAGAAGATACATTGACAGTACGTCAGCGTGTTTTATTAGCGCGAGAACGGATGCTTACAAGAAGTGGTAAAGTCAATGCTCTATTACAAAGCAGAGAGATAGACACCTACTGCCACCTGCATCAATCAGACGCTGAATTTTTAGAAAATGCTTTACATCGTTTGGGGTTGTCGGTACGTGCTTATCATCGAATTATTAAAGTGGCCCGAACCATCGCAGATTTACAAGGCGAATTAAATATTCAACGAGCACACTTGGCTGAAGCCTTAGGGTATCGATCCATGGATCGATTACTCAAACAATTATCCGCTCAGGCGGTGCTATAACATGTTTGTTTAGAGCTATCGTTTTGATGGTATATCCCCTTCCGACTTGAAGCTGCAGCGGTTGGCTACGTTCATTGCTATTTATTAATGATAAAAAGGAGCAATATGCTCCTTTTTTTATCAACTATTCACACCCTCGTTTATTGACTTAACAGATAGATTATTTACTTAACAGATAGTTGATAAGCTCAAAATAGTCATCCATTGTTTTGATTCCTTGTGCTTGCACCAAGTAACGGTTATTGACGATAACCGCTGGAACACCAGTTAATCCGCTGTCTTTAAACTGTTTATCAAAGCGGCGAACCATGGAGTCGGCAGCAAATCCGTTAAAAGCAGCGTCAAACTTTGCCCCATCAACCCCTTCATCGATAAAAATTTGACGTAATTCTTGATCGTTTTTAGGTGCTTGACGCAGTCCGTGAATACGGTTGAACATCACCGGTAGCATTTTTTCTTCGATATTGAGCGCTAGCATAGTGGCATATGCTTTACTCATGGATAGGCCCATTTTCCCGCCCATAAAGGAAACGTGATTTTTTTGCAGCGTTACGTCTTTAGGTAGTTGGGCTTTTAACTGTTTGATGACAGGCTCAAAAGAGTAGCAGTGAGGACAATAGAAAGAGAAGTATTCGGTTACACTCGGTTGGCTTGAGTGGGGTAGGTTAAGCACTTTATAGTGAACACCTTCTTTAAATTGAGCCGCCTGTACAGAAAGGCTTAACATTAGGGTTGCAACTAGTGCAAACAACTTTTTCATATTTACTCCATCAGTCTTTTGAAGTGATTTACCAATTAGGCGTTAGTGATAGTGCTGGCTCTTGTAATACGGCAAGCTGCTCTTTAAAGGCCAAAACTTGACCTTCCCAATATTTGGGGTCATTAAACCAAGGAAAAGCGAGGGGAAACGCAGGATCATTCCAACGTTTTGCCAACCAAGCCATATAATGCACCATGCGTAGACCACGTAGTGGCTCAATTAGTTTCAATTGATTTGGGTTAAAGTCGCAAAACTCTTGATACCCTTCAAGCAAAATATCTAACTGGATCCGTTTCTCTTGTCGATCACCATTGAGTAACATCCAGAGATCTTGAATGGCTGGGCCATTACGAGCATCGTCTAGGTCAACAAACATTGGGCCATCTCGCCATAAAATATTACCCGGATGGCAATCACCATGTAATCGAATTATGTTATCGGTAGGTTGCCAGCATTGTTCAATCGACGAAATCAGCAGATTGAGATCGTTAAAAAATGCATTTTCTAAGTGCGTAGGAATAAAAGAAGCGTGCTCGAGTACCTTTCTCGGTTGATAAAGGTATTCTTCTAAACTCAGGGTTGGACGGTGGGTAAAAGGTTCGATTGCCCCGACTTTGTGAATACGACCAAGAAAGCGTCCTACCCACTCTAGTTGTTGCTCGTTATCGACTTCAAACTGACGCCCACCCATACTATTAAATAAGGCAAAATAGTAACCTTGATAATCATGTAGACTTACTCCATTGATGATCAAAGGAGGAGCCAGTGGAATTTCAGCTTCCTCAAGCTCTAATGCAAAATTATGTTCTTCTTGGATTTGTTCTTTATTCCAACGTTGTGGCCGGTAGAATTTTACGACAAACCGGCGGTGTTGCTCATCACTAAATTGATAGACACGGTTTTCATAGCTATTGAGTGCCAAAAAGCCAGATTCAGCACGGATACCGATACTTTCCAGTGCATACCAGATTAAATCAGGGGTCAGAGCATCAAAGTGAAAGGTCGCTTGAGTCATAATTTTAAAAGGGCTTATTGCTAAGCCCTTTGCCATAGTGTCCCGAGTTTAAAGTGGCTTTATAAACCGACTCTCTACCTCGGTAGAAAAAGATTGACTGTCGCTGAGTATAAACCGAATTGTGTTGACCGTTGAGGGAAGATTATCAGCATCGACCCCCAAACTAAGAGGAACATTGACGACTTCGCCGGGCTTTACGTTAATTTTCTGCCGACCATACCAAGAAACCTTCGTTAGACCATTCACTTGCAGGTGATACGTTTGAGCTTGCTGGGTTTTATTGATCACTTTTAAAGTGTAAGTATTTTCTATTTCATGGTTACTATTGATTCTAAACAGTTGATTTCGATCGCGAATGACCGTTAAACCTGCCGGATCGACATGGGCCACTTGAACAAAAAACAATCCAAGCATGAGGAGTAGTACCCCGCCATAGCCTAACAGTTTAGGCCGTAGTATCTTGGTTGTTTTTCCGGCTAAACGGTGTTCTGTGGTATAGCTGATCAAGCCTTTTTCATAGCCCATTTTTTCCATGGTCATATCACAGGCATCCACGCAAGCCCCGCAGTTGATACATTCGTATTGTAAACCATTACGGATATCAATTCCGGTTGGACAAACCTGTACACATAGATCACAATCAATGCAGTCACCAAGTCCCAACGCTTTGGGATCTGACTTGCGAGCGCGTGGGCCTCGCTGCTCCCCCCGTTTGGGATTATAACCCACAATAAAAGTATCTTTATCAAACATAGCGGACTGAAAGCGAGCGTATGGACACATATGGACGCACATAATGGATCGCATCCAGCCGGCATTACCATAAGTACAGAGAGCAAAAAACCAGACCCAAAAGAGGGCCCAGAATGAAGCTTCCAAAGTGAAAAAGTCAACCACGAGCTCTCGGATAGGAACAAAATAGCCAACAAAGGTAAACCCAGTCGCAAGAGCGATCGCAAACCAAGCGATATGTTTGACGCTTTTACGTAAGACTAAATGCACGGTGAGTCTGTTTGAGTCTTGTTTACGGCGTTTATTGGCACTGCCTTCGAGTTTTTCTTCAAACCAAATATACATAAAAGTCCACACGGTTTGTGGGCAGAGGTAGCCACACCAGACTCGACCCAAAAAGGTAGTTAGAAAAAACAATCCAAAAGCGGCGATCATAAATAAGAGAGCAAGTAGCGTCAGATCTTGTGGATAAAGGGTGGTACCAAAGAAATTAAACTGTTGATGACCAATATCAAGCAGAATAGCTTGCCGTTCACCATAAGAAATCCATGGAATAAGCGCAAAGAGTAGTAATAGAAACCAACCACTATAGCGACGTAATTGTTGATAGGTTCCTTTACTTTCCCGGACATAAATACGATGGCTTGGGTTAAAGCGATCCCTTGGGTCGTTTTTGGGGACGATCTCTTTGACGTCAATTTTCTCTTGACTCATAACGCTTCCTTTTTCGTCATTATGGTATAACTTCTTATGGTTACACTCTTTATCGTGGTGACTTTATTGGTCATTCTATGAAAATAATGCGCAGGATTATAGCGCCGATAACCTTTTTGTTTCTTTATCGCAATCAAGATTTAACAATAAAAGTGCTTTTGGGTGTTGAATAAGAATGATTGAACGAAATCAGGTTGTAAAAAAAGCAGCCATAGGCTGCCTTAAATGATAGAAGTAAGTTGGATTACTTAATGATGCCTCTCGCTCGCAAAATAGCGCTTTTGAAATCATCTTCGTAATCTTTTTTAATACCAGGGATGACGTCATCTTTACTGCTGTTGCGCATTTTAAGGTGGTAGATTAAGACATCATCAGTAAGTGATTCTAATGCTCCTTTATATCCAGCCTCTTGAGCTAATTGGCAGATAAATTGAACCAAACTAAGTTCAGATGCTTTCTGCCACTCAGGCTCTAATAGCTCAAGTAACTCTTCAATTCGATGGCATTGCATCACTTTCTCCCTATTCTTGTCATGATTTTTGCTAAAGATAGCAAATTGGATCGAGAATACCAAACCTTCTCATTTTATTTGACAAGGTCAACAGAGCCTAGATGCTATGGCTTGATTTCAGGGGCGAGACGAAGAAAAAAGCGCAGTTTAAACTGCGCTTTTTAACTTAAGCGGCTTTAACCACTTTTGTTTCGGGTGATGCGATAAACGCATTTTTTTCCACAAGAGTGGTGGTCGCGATTTTTTTTGCAATCAGAGCAGTAGTAAAACCACTACGACGGCGCATTGCACTACGGTTTGTGTGCGAAAACCTGACAGTTGTTGGGCGCATTCATTTACCTAACGGTCAGGCACATCCATTGCCGATGTTACCACCTAAATAACTATGAGTTGTCCTGCCCGCAATTGGCGGAGAAGAGTCGCTCATTCTGGCAATGCCAATCCAAATAGCTATTCAGGAATAATGATATGCTCGCATATCATAAATAGCCTAGCATTAACAGCTTCATTGATCGATAGTTAAACAACATTTTTGTTAAATAAGTGAAGGAAATATGTCAAAGGGGAATGACGTTGCTCAAAATCGACTCGGTGCTCGCTTTTATAGATTTTTTACCTAACCATTATTTACATTTTTCAGCTTACAAGTGTAAGCCTATTGTGTGATACTGAGGATTATTAAGATGATTTTATATGGTCGCTATTATGTTAATTAATCGATATCACATGAAGGAAGAAGTGGCTAACGCTATCAGCCACGGAGTTGGGTTGTTGTTGGGAATCGTCGGTTTGGTGTTGCTATTAGTAAAGGCGGTTGAGCATCGTGCAGATCTTCTCACTATTGCGAGTATGGGTGTGTATGGCGGTAGCATTATTCTCTTATTTTTGGCGTCTACGCTTTATCATGCGATCGCTCAACAGCAAATCAAATATAAGCTAAAAGTATTTGATCACTGTGCGATTTATTTATTGATTGCTGGTAGCTATACACCCTTTTTATTGGTGGGATTACGCACTCCGTTAGCCATTAGCTTAATGATTGTGATTTGGTCTATTGCTTTGTTGGGAATTATCACAAAGATTGCTTTTATGACGCGATTTAAGAAATTCTCACTACTCAGTTACTTGGTCATGGGATGGTTATCGCTAGTGGTGATCTATCAACTTATTCTTCATCTTGATATTGGTGGTGTCACCTTATTAGTTGTAGGTGGGCTTGTTTATTCGTTGGGTGCTATTTTTTACGTTGCGAAACGCATCCCTTACAATCATGCGATTTGGCATATTTTTGTGTTAGCGGGATGCGTCTGCCATTTCTTAGCTATTTATTGGTACGTCGAACCGATTTGATTGCTAACGCCGCCAGAAAGCGGGGAAAAACAGCACCAAAATAGTCAAAATTTCGAGCCGACCCATTAACATCCCTAAGCTAAGTATCCACTTAGCGGCGTCGGGCAAGGGAGCAAAATTACCGGATGGCCCAATCACACTGCCGATCCCTGGTCCGACGTTTGCGACTGCGGTAATCGCACCCGAAATACTGGTGATGGGATCAAGCCCCATCGCCGAGAGAGAACCGGCAATCGCAATAATAGTGATAAAAAACGTCAGCCCAAAAGCGATCACCGAGCGAACGATATCTTCATTGACTGGACGTTGATTGTAACGTTGCACAAATACACCAGAGGGGTGAATTAGTTTCATCATTTGCTTATTGAGTAGAGCAAAGCCAATTTGAAAACGGAACACTTTAATCCCACCAGAGGTTGAGCCAGAGCAGGCTCCCGACACCATTAAGAAAGCAAATAACGTGGTAGGAAGCGCTCCCCAAGTGGTAAAGTCGTCTAAGCCAAATCCAGTTGTAGTAATAACCGAGACGATATTGAACATCGAGACACGCAAGGCATCGAGTACTGGATAACCATTATGAAGCGTGAGCCATGCGGCAACGACTAAACTGGTGAGCATGAAAAGTAAGAAAAAACCTTTCACTTGTGCATCGGTTAACAACTCTTGAATGCGACGTTTTCGTAGCGCCGAGACAAAGAGTAGAAAAGGTAATCCACCTAAAAACATAAACAGAGTGGCTATCCAATGAGATCCGTTCGAAAAATGGTTCATCGAGCCATCAGAAGTCGAATAACCACCGGTTGAAAGGGTTGTAAAAGCGTGGTTAATAGCGTCAAAAAGATCCATGCCCGTGAGCATATAACCCATGATGCACAGACCCGTTAAACTGAGATAAACTGCGACAATATTTTTTGCAACCGTCTTCGCTCGTGGGCTGCTTTTATCAGACCAGTCGGACGACTCGGTTTGGAAGAGTTTCATCCCCCCCACATTCAACATGGGCAATACGGCTACTGCCATGACAATAAATCCGACACCACCTAACCATTGTAAAATAGAGCGCCAGAGTAAAATGCTTGGTGCCATGTTATCTAATCCACTCAAGACGGTTGAACCTGTGGTGGTAATACCCGACATGGTTTCAAAATAAGCATCGGTAAAGCTGATGTGGTTTATAAATACAAAAGGTAGCGCCGCAAAAGCACTGGCGATGGTCCAGACTAAGCTGGTGATGAGGAACATGTCTCGTACGTTAAGACGAAACGTTGCTGTTCTTCCCAGCGTTAAACAGAAAAAAGCCACTAAGTGCGTGATAATAACGGCTTGAGCGAATTCGATGAACCCCTCAGTGCCACTGACAAAGGCCACTAAAGTGGGCACATACATAAACAGAGCTAGTTTAGAAAGCACTAGCCCAATGACAAATAATATTGGGCGTATATTCAGCATAACGCCAGTTACCTATAAGAAAAATGGGCTTGGTTGGAATAAACTTTCCACGTCAGGCACGTATTTTTTATCAACTAAGAACATCACGACATGATCGTCTTGTTCAATAATGGTTCGATCATGAGCGATCAAGACTTCTTCACCACGTACGATTGCGCCAATGGTTGCTCCTGGCGGCAATTTGATTTCACCCACGGTTCGTCCAACAACTTTAGATGTGGTTTCATCGCCATGGGCAATGGCTTCAATCGCTTCTGCTGCCCCGCGACGGAGAGAAGAAACATTGACGATATCGGCACGACGAACGTGAGTTAACAGTGCAGAAATGGTTGCTTGCTGGGGAGAGATTGCAACATCAATCACTCCGCCTTGGACTAGGTCAACATAGGCGCTGCGCTGAATGAGAACCATCACTTTTTTCGCTCCCATCCGTTTGGCGAGCATCGCAGACATAATATTGGTTTCATCTTCATTGGTGAGAGCAATGAACACATCGACTTGATCGATATTTTCCTCAGAAAGCAGCTCTTGATCGGCCGCATCACCACAAAAAACAATGGTGTTTTCTAGTTCTTCGGAAAGTTGTTCCGCTCGTTGGTAATCCCGTTCAATAAGCTTGACACTGTAGGTATGCTCTAGGCGTTTCGCTAGACTTGCACCAATATTTCCACCGCCGACAATCATGATGCGGCGATAGGGCTTTTCTAACCGTTGCAGTTCGCTCATGACTGAGCGAATATGATTACTTGCAGCGACAAAGAACACCTCATCATCAGCCTCAATAATGGTGGTGCCTTGCGGGCGAATAGGCCGCCCTTGGCGGAAAATAGCGGCAACACGCGTATCAATATGCGGCATGTGTTCACGTAGGGCAGATAACGCATTACCGACCAAAGGCCCACCATAATATGCTTTGACCGCGACTAAACTGACTTTTTCTTGTGCAAAACTCACCACTTGCAACGCACCAGGGTATTGTACTAAACGTTCAATATAGCTAGTGACCAACTCTTCTGGTGCGATTAGGTGATCAACGGGAACTGCGCCCGATTGAAATAAAGTCTCTTTTTCTTGTAAATATTCTGGAGAGCGAATACGAGCCACTCGGTTGGGCGTGTTAAATAGAGTAAAGGCTACTTGGCACGCTGCCATATTGGTCTCATCGGTATTGGTTACCGCAACCAACATATCGGCATCTTGTGCTCCCGCTTCCCTTAGTACATTAGGATGGCTTGCATGACCATTGACGACTCGTAAGTCGTATTTATCTTGTAACTCACGCAGCCGATCTGAATTTTTGTCTACGACCGTAATATCGTTGTTTTCACCGACTAAATTCTCAGCGAGAGTGCCCCCAACTTGTCCGGCACCAAGAATGATAATTTTCATACCTTGTACTCTTATTGTTCACTGATTAACCGAAATTCTGGTTGATCATGTTAACCCTATCATGCTTGCTTATGGAGAACGGCATAGTAAAAACCGTCCATATCTTCTTCGCCAGGTAATATTTGTCGTCCTGGCTGGTTGATGTCAGAACCCACTAAGAGAGCATGACTAGTTCGCGCTAAAAACGCTTTAATCTGCTCGCTGTTTTCTTGTGGCGCAATCGAGCAGGTGGCGTAAACCATAGTGCCTCCGACCTTTAATTGTTTCCACATGGCGTCTAGTATTTCGCTTTGTAATTGAGCCAATGCCTCAATATCGTTATCACGACGTAGCCATTTAATATCAGGATGACGACGAATGACCCCCGTTGCTGAGCAAGGAGCATCGAGCAAAATACGATCAAACTGCTCTCCTTGCCACCATTCTTCGGGATAGCGAGCGTCACCACAAATAACATCGGCACGCAATTGTAGCCGCTCTAGATTGTCATAAACTCGTTCAAGACGCTTAGGATCGCTATCGATTGCCACCACTTCAGTCTCTTGAGTATGTTCTAAAATGTGTGCGGTTTTGCCTCCTGGTGCCGCGCAGCAATCTAAGATCAATTCACCGTCTTGAGGCTGTAAGTAGTCAACCGCCAGTTGCGCGGCGGCATCTTGCACTGATACCCACCCTTTATCAAAGCCGGGCAATAAGCTGACATCGCAAGGAGAGGCTAATTTTATAGCATCAGCAGCTTGTGGGTGTGCGCTGCATTGAATGTTTTCATTGTTTAGCAGTGTAAGGTATTCATCTCTGGTGTGATATTGACGGTTAACTCGTAGCCACATGGGGGCTTTATGATTATTGGCTTCAATAATCTGTTCCCATTGCTGTGGGTAGGCTTCTTGTAATCGCTTGAGCAACCAACTTGGGTGACCATATTTACCCGCGTGATGACTAACGGCAATGACATCTAACGCTTCCTGATCTCGCAAATAGTTGCGCAGTACAGCGTTAATCAGGCCACTTAAGTTTGGGCCTCGCAAGGTTTTGGTGCCTTCCACTGTTTCTGCCACCGCTGCATGCGAAGGAATGCGCATAAAACTGAGTTGGTAAATACCCACCAAAATGAGGTGGTGAAACACCCGTTTTTTACCTTTTAATGGGTTATCCATCAGCTCATTGGCGATCGATTCTAAGCGTGGTAAATAGCGTAATGCGCCATAGCAAATTTCTTGTAAAAGTGCATAGTCTCTGGGACGAATGGTTTTTTGTGCCGCTGGAAGAGCGTGCGAAAGAGAGTGGCCTTTATCAACCACTTGAAACAACACATTAGCTGCCGCTGCGCGAACATTCATGAGTAATACCGAATTGAAAACAAAAGTAGTGAGGGCATCTCTGCCCTCGTCAAGGTGTTAATATTTAACTAAGTTGCGTACCGACCGCAAACCAACTAGCACGAGCATTAAGAATATCTTGCACGGGCATGGCTTTTTTACCGGGTAGTTGGATCTGCTCTAGCACTAACACACCACGACCGGTCGCCACATAAATACCCGATTTATCCGCTTGAATAATCGTACCGGGTGGATGAGTAGACTCGCGCTCATCGACACGGCTTTGCCACACTTTAACCGTGTTATCAGCGACATCAAAATGGCTGATCGGCCAAGGGTTAAAGGCTCGCACGCAGCGTTCAATAAAGGCCGCCTCTTGTGTCCAATCGATTTTCGCTTCTTCTTTACTCAGCTTCTGGGCGTAATTTGCCAAAGCATCATCTTGCTTTTCTGGGCTAAGTTGGCCTAAAGCTAACTTATCAAGGCAAGCCACCAAGGCCTGTGGGCCAAGCTCCGCCAATTTGTCATACATTGAGGCACTGGTGTCGCTGGCTTCTATTGGCAAGCGAACAATACTCAGCATATCACCGGTATCAAGACCCACGTCCATCTGCATAATGGTGACGCCCGTTTCACTGTCACCGGCCCAAATCGAGCGCTCAATTGGTGCGGCACCTCGCCAGCGAGGTAAAATTGAGCCATGGACATTAATACAACCCCATTTAGGGATATCGAGTACCGCTTTCGGTAATAACAAACCGTAAGCCACCACCACCATCACATCAGCATTAAGATCGGCTAAGGTTTGTTTGGCTTGATCGCTTTTGAAATTCTCAGGCTGGTACACAGGAATGGTGTGCTCAAGCGCCATCTGTTTCACTGGGCTGGCGGTGAGCTTTTTCCCGCGTCCGGCAGGGCGATCAGGTTTTGTGTAGACGGCAATTACTTCGTGCTCCGAAGACAATAACGCCGCCAAGTGACGGGCGGCGAAATCCGGAGTACCTGCAAAGACAATACGTAATGATTGGCTCAAGGTAACCTCTCTATTCTATGCGATTTATTTATTTTTCTCGTTGAAACGTTTAATTTTTTCCAACTTCTCTTTGATACGTTTTCGCTTTAGTGGCGATAAATAATCCACGAAGAGTTTACCTTCTAAGTGGTCAAGTTCATGTTGTACACAAATTGCCAGCAAATCATCAGCCTCAAAGGTGTACTCTTGACCATCGCGATTAAGGGCTTTGACCGTCACCTCAGCAGCACGAGGCACTAAAGCTCGTGCACCAGGCACGGATAAGCAGCCTTCTTCGATGCCATCCTCTCCACGTTTTTCTAGAATTTGTGGATTGATCAGTACCATAGGTTGATTACGATTTTCTGAAATATCAATCACCACAATACGTTGATGAATGTCCACTTGTGTGGCGGCTAAACCAATGCCCTCTTCGTCATACATGGTGTCTAACATGTCATCAACGATTTTTTGGATTTCAGGCGTGACTTTTTCGACCGGCTTAGCAACGGTGCGAAGACGATCATCTGGAAATGTTAATACTTGTAATACAGACATATACACTCGAAATATTGAACTGTGCCGAAACAGCTTAACGCTTGTTGGCTCAATTCTAGACATTTTATGGCCTAAATGACAGCATCGAACACAATTTATAGTAAACCTTCTGTTATTTACCGGCCAAGGAAGCAAGGTCATGAGTGTATTTATTCGTTATTATCGTCTGAAAGTATTTATCTTCAGTATATTGTTTATCGCGCTCTTCTCTCATTTTTCCGTCTTAGCTAATGAGCCGACGGCTTTGGCGGTGAAAGCTGATGCACCAAAAACATATACAGTGGAGAAAGGTGATACCTTATGGGATATATCGGCATTATATTTAGATAGTCCTTGGTTATGGCCAAGGCTTTGGCAAGTCAATCCAGAGATAGATAATCCCCACCTTATTTATCCGGGAGATAAATTAACACTACTCTGGCGTGATGGGCAGCCTGTGTTAAGTTTGAAGCCCATGGTTAAACTAAGCCCGCAAGTCCGTTTAATGGAAAAGCAGTCGTTACCGACGGTAGAAGAAGGGTTACTGCTGCCTTATTTATTATCGGATCGTTTAATCGACGAAGCGGAAATTGTACAAAGTGCACGAGTATTAGGATCTAATGATGGTCGTCAATATTTGACAAAGCAAGATACGGTGTACATCTCCGGTGAGTCTAGTCATGCCCAATGGGGAATTTATCGTCCAATGACCGAGTTTGTTCGTGGTGATAAAAAAATGGTCGCGCTACGTTTGCTCGCCACCGCTGAACGAGTGGCAAGTGAAGAAAAATTAACAGCGCTTGCTGTTCATCAGGTCGCGCAAGAAATTATGGTCAATGATCTTGCTTTAACTGAAGTTGGGTTAAATCAACTTAATTTATCCACCTCCTTTTTTCCGCGCCCAGCACCACAGGGAATTCAAGCGACCATTTTAGGAACGCTGGAAGGAAGCCAGTATGCAGCAAAAAATCAGGTCGTTGTGATTGATCATGGTAAGGGGGATGGATTGGTTCAAGGCAGTATGTTTGAACTTTATCAAGTGGGCGCAACGGTTTATCAAGATAAAGAAGGATATAGCTACAAGTCGAATCGAGGAGAGCAGATTAATCTTCCACAACGCAAAGTTGGTGCATTAATGGTGATTCGTCCTTACGATGCATTTAGTTTAGCTTTGGTGACCAATAGTGAAGAACCGATTGACCAATCCGTATTGGCTTTACCACCGATGAGTGATGCCGAGCCCTCTTCATCAATGGCTGCCACGCAGTAGCTTAATTTGACGACATTGATGCAACAGCAAGATCTCTGTGCATGGCTTGCCTTAAGTTTTACACCTAAGCTCACACAGAAAATGATGGCTCGGCTGTTGAGCTTAGATGCTCTGGCTAATATGCTAGGTTATTCATCTCAACAATGGTTGGCTTTAGGACTAAAACCAGAGCAAGTGGAGTACTTGATTCATCATGCTCAGCGAGAAGTGGATGCTTGTTTAGAGTGGCAGGTAAAAGATCCAGAGCGACATATTATCACCTTATATGATGATCAGAATTATCCTCCGTTACTACGAGAGGTTGCTTCTCCACCAAAAGTTTTGTTTGTGGAGGGGCAATGCTCAATGCTCGCTCAACCACAAATTGCGATAGTTGGTAGCCGTAATGCCACCATTGATAGCCGAAATATTGCACAACGTTTTGCTGCACAATTGGTTGCGCATGATTTAACGATCACTAGTGGGTTAGCCCTGGGTATTGATGGTTATGCTCATGATGGAGCTCTGCAAGCCTCAGGAACGACTATTGCGGTTTTAGGGTCAGGACTTGAATGCATCTATCCAGCTAGGCATCGCTCTTTAGCTGAACGCATAAAGGCCAGTGGTGCATTAGTGTCCGAGTTTCGTCCCGGCACTAAACCCAGAGCAGAGCATTTTCCACGACGTAATCGTATCATTAGTGGCTTAGCGCTCGGTGTTTTGGTTGTTGAAGCGGCTGAAAAAAGTGGTTCTTTAATTACCGCTCGCTATGCGCTGGAGCAGGGGCGAGAAGTTTTTGTTGTGCCAGGGCCGATACATATCGCTAATTGTCAGGGGAGCAATCGTTTGATTCAACAAGGGGCTTGTCTTGTTCAATCGGTGGACGATATCCTAGCTGAAATAACCACATTTACTCACTGGGCACAGAAATCGCCTATTTTTCCTCAAGGCGACCTTTTTTCTTCATCAAATGGCCAAGAAGAATTGCCATTTCCCGAGCTGTTAGCTAACGTAGGAATAGAAGCGACACCAGTTGATATTCTTGCTCAGCGGACCCATATTCCTGTTCAAGAAGTCATGATGCAGCTTTTAGAGCTTGAACTTTTAGGGCAAGTTGTTGCAGTTTCCGGTGGCTATATTCGTAAGGGGAGAGGCAAGCTATGATGGATATTTTGATGTATCTGTTTGAGACGTATATCCATAGCGATGCTGAATTGCAAGTGGATCAAGACGAGCTTGAAGATGAATTACTTCGAGCAGGATTTCACCAGAAAGAGATTTATAAAGCCCTCCATTGGCTAGAAGAGCTGGCTGCATTGCAGCAAACTGATGCACATTCCGCCATGGCGACCTGTGCCGCCACATCTATGCGAGTCTACACGGCTCAAGAGATGGAACGGCTTGATTTGGAAGCCCGTGGCTTTTTACTTTTTCTTGAACAAATTCAAGTGCTAACATCTGAAACTCGTGAAATGGTGATTGATCGGGTCATGGGGTTGGAAACCAATGAGTTTGAATTAGATGATCTAAAATGGATTATTCTGATGGTGTTGTTTAATGTACCAGGTAATGAGAATGCTTACACGCTGATGGAAGAGCTTTTGTATAGTAAAGAACAAGGTATTTTGCATTAATTGACATGAGCAACAAAATTGATCCTAACTTATTTTCTGCCCATGAGCAGGCGTTAAGCCATGAGCCTTGTCCGTTGTGCGGTGGAGCGTTACAGCTTCGCCGCGCTAAGCATGGCCCCTTTTTAGGTTGCAGTCATTACCCACAATGCGATTATTTAAAACCCCTTCATCAAAATGATGGTCATATTATTAAAGAGTTAGGGGTTCCTTGCCCTGAATGCGGGCATGAGCTGGTGCTTAGGCAGGGGCGATTTGGTATGTTTATTGGTTGTAATCATTACCCAGACTGTCACCATATCGAGCCATTAGATAGCGATGAACCGAGTCAGAAATCAGAGCCGTTGGTCACTTGTCCGGAATGTGATAAGGGGCATTTAGTTGAGCGGAAATCTCGCTTTGGTAAAACCTTCTATGCTTGTGATGCGTTCCCTAAATGTAAGTACGCGATCAACCAACCACCGATTGATGGAGTCTGTGAGCGGTGTGGTTTTCCATTATTAATGGAAAAAAAGTTGGCAAATGGCGTTAAATACCAGTGCGCAAATAAGAAGTGCGCTCATATACAAAATGGCTAACGACGTAATAAGTGTCGTTAGCCTGTTGTCGTAAATGTGATACTGCTACAGAGAGGCGGTTCGTTTCTGTAGTGCAGGGAAACAAACCGGATCGAGTATCGCCGTCAATTGTGTTAACTTTCTATCTAGCTCACCGGTATAATCTGCGCTGACATTGATATGCCCCATTTTTCTTCCAGCGCGCTTTTCTTTGCCATACCAATGAATGTGGCAGCCTTCTATCGCCATTAATTCATTCGGTAGGCTATCTTCACCCAAAATATTAATCATCGCGGTTTCTCGAATCAGTTTGGTGCTCCCCAAGGGTAAGCCACAGACCGCCCGCAAGTGATTCTCAAACTGACAGACTTCGGCACCTTGCTGAGTCCAATGGCCTGAGTTATGCACTCGGGGAGCAATTTCGTTGACCAGTAATGTGCCTTGTACATCAAAAAACTCTAAGGCCAACACACCGATATAGCCAAGGTTTTCTGCAACCGCTTGGAACATTGCTTTGGCTTGTGCTTGTAATTGAGGGGCATTAATTGCGGTGGAGAGGCTCAACACGCCGTCGACATGGATATTTTCAGCCAGAGGATAAACCGCAATATCGCCATCTCGTCCGCGAACGCCAACTAAAGAGACTTCACGATCAAAAGGAATAAACTGTTCGGCGACAACGGCTTGGTGTTCGGAGCAGGCTAAACATTCCGCCACTTCAGCCCACACACGCTCGATCTCGTCACTAGTTTTCAAACGCCATTGGCCTTTACCATCGTAGCCACCTAAGGCACTTTTCAATACCATTGGTAACCCAATTTGTTTAATGGCAGCATCGAAATCTTGGCGGTGCTCGATGATCGCATAGGGCGCGTTTCGTACACCAGATTGATCGAGTAAGGCTTTCTCTAGGCGGCGATCGCCTCCCGCTTTAATCGCTTCAATGGTGGGTAAAAATTTACCACTTTGCTCACAAATGGCCAGTACATCATGAGGGATATGTTCAAACTCAGCGGTGATAACATCTGCGTGTTCAATTGCTGGTAATAAACCGTAGCCAGTGATTGTTTGAGTTAATGGATGGACAATATGGTTATTGTTAACATCAAAAGCGGAAAGCGAAATATTCAGTGGGGCTCCAGCAAGAGACATCATTCGAGCTAACTGCCCAGAGCCTAATACCAATACGTGCATGAGTTATTCCTCAGCTGGATTTGGATTAGCGAGTATTGACTGGGTTTGTGCTGCACGGAAGGCTTCGACCTTTTCCATCACACTATTATCGTGAGTGGCGATAATTTGTGCTGCTAATAGGCCTGCATTGGCTGCTCCAGCGTCACCAATCGCCAGTGTGCCGACTGCAACTCCCTTAGGCATTTGGACAATGGAATAGAGCGAATCTAACCCTGAAAGTGCACGTGATTGAATCGGCACACCCAAAACCGGAAGCGCGGTAAAGGCTGCCGTCATCCCTGGTAAGTGAGCGGCCCCTCCTGCACCAGCGATAATCACCTTGAGCCCACGCTCTTTAGCGCTGGAGGCATAATCTGCTAGCAAATGAGGTGTTCTATGGGCTGAGACTACTTTTGTTTCATAAGAAATGCCAAACTGATCAAGCATTTCTGCTGCCAGTTGCATGGTTGGCCAGTCTGATTTTGAACCCATGATAATGCCGACTTTCATCTTAAATTCCTTTAAGCGTGGTAATTAGGTGAGTAAACAAGAACACATTATACGAGGTGTTTTTTTTGCAAGCAAACGTTTGCGTTGCGAGTGAGATGGATCGACATTATTTATGACTAATTTGCTTTAGCGCTTTGGTTTAATAATTTGTAAACTTAGACGCTGATAGATACCCAAAACTTTTAGGAATAGACGTTGGATAATTTTGAACAGATTTTACATGCCTTACACTCAGGTGACGTTATTGCTTACCCAACGGAAGGCGTGTTTGGAGTCGGTTGCGATCCCGATAACCCACAAGCGATCGAGAAACTATTACAATTAAAGCAGCGTTCGATCGATAAAGGCTTAATTTTAATTGCCGCGACCTATGAGCAACTTCTGCCATATATTGATGAAAACCAACTCACGCATCAACAGCTATTGACGGTGAAATCGACTTGGCCTGGCCCTGTGACTTGGATTATGCCTGCCAGTTCGCAAGTCTCTAAGTGGGTGAGTGGTCGGTTTGACACAATAGCGGTTCGAGTTACGGATCACCCTTTAGTGCAACAGTTATGCCTTGCTTATGGGAAACCCATCACATCAACTAGCGCGAATCTCTCCGGTCACCCTTCCTGTATGACGACAGATGAAGTGGTGCAGCAATTCGGCGCTCAATTAATAGCTATTTTACATGGTGAAACGGGCGGACGAAATAAACCAAGTGAAATTCGAGATGCAAAAACTCAGCAAGTGTTACGGCAAGGATAGTTTCGCGCAAAGGAATAAATAATGTCGACCATTGATAAGCAAGCGGTAAAGAATTTTTTACTTGGCCTCCAAGATAGGATTTGTCAGCAATTAGAAGCGGTAGATGGAAAAGCGACTTTTATTGAAGATGAATGGTATCGAGAGGCTGAGGAACGGTTAGGGGGCGGTGGTCGGACGCGAGTGATGTCTGATGGCTTGGTATTTGAGCAAGGTGGTGTTAATTTTTCTCATGTTACGGGACAGCAAATGCCCGCTTCAGCAACCGCACACCGACCTCAATTAGCCGGACGTCAATTTGAGGCGATGGGGGTATCGATCGTAATGCATCCACATAATCCTTATGTTCCTACTTCTCATGCTAATGTGCGTTTTTTTATCGCAGAAAAAGAGGGAGAAGTACCGATATGGTGGTTCGGCGGTGGTTTTGACCTTACCCCTTATTACCCATTTGAAGATGATTGTCGGGAATGGCATCAGGTAGCGAGAACACTTTGTGAGCCATTTGGTGCTGATGTTTATAAGATGCATAAAGCTTGGTGTGATGAGTATTTTTATCTTCCTCATCGAGCAGAAACGCGAGGGGTTGGTGGGCTTTTTTTTGATGATTTAAATCAATGGGGATTTGAGCGCTGCTTTGACTACATCAAATCAGTGGGTGAGGGTTATACTCAAGCTTACTTACCGATTGTTAAGCGACGTAAACAGACCCAATATGGCGAGCGAGAACGACAATTCCAACTTTATCGACGTGGTCGTTATGTTGAATTTAACCTGGTTTTTGATCGAGGAACGCTGTTTGGTTTGCAGAGTGGTGGTCGGACTGAGTCAATTTTGATGTCGATGCCGCCATTAGCGCGCTGGCAATATAACTACCACCCTGAAAAAGGTAGTGCAGAAGCAAAACTTTGCGAGTTTTTAGTCCCGAAAGAATGGTGACATGAGACAGGCTCAATGGTACGGTCTTTACAGATAATTTAGCGAAGTGGGCGAGAATATGGATTTTCATCATGATCACTATGCGGTGTTTGGTAACCCTATTGAGCACAGTAAGTCTCCTTTTATTCATACGTTGTTTGCTCGCCAAACCAACCAGAAGATGAGTTATACCGCCAAACTGGCCCCGATTAATGGTTTTCAAGCTGCCGCAGAGCAATTTTTTTCTCAGGGTGGAAAAGGGTGCAATGTGACCGTTCCTTTCAAAGAAGACGCTTATCTTTTTGCTGATCGGTTGACTGAGCGAGCTCAACTTGCCGGCGCTGTGAATACCTTAAAAAAGCTCGATGATGGTGAAGTGATTGGTGACAATACCGATGGAGAGGGGCTAGTTCAAGATTTATTACAGCATCAGGTTATTCTTGAGAATACTAACATATTGTTAATAGGGGCTGGAGGGGCTGCTCGTGGAGTAATCAAACCGCTGTTAGATCAACACCCCTTGCGTATTACCATTACCAATCGTACATTCAATAAAGCTGAGCAGTTAGCCGCAAACTTTGCATCATTTGGTTCTGTTGATGCGCAAGCTATGCACGAAATCAGCCACAGCTTTGATCTCATCATCAACTCTACCTCGGCCAGTTTAGCGGGAGAATTGCCCAATCTTTCCCCCATTATTTTTTCTCCAACGAGCGTGGCCTATGACATGATGTATGGGAAAGGACTAACCATTTTCAATCAATGGGGGTTAGAGAATGGAGCGGTTCATGCTTATGATGGTTTAGGTATGTTGGTGGCTCAAGCTGCCGAAAGTTTTATGCTTTGGCGAGGACTTCGTCCAGGGACAAGACAGGTTTTGCGAGAGCTGAGAAAAAATTTAGTGGGAGAAATATGAATCAATCTATCCTTTTTCCAGATATGCAGGATTGGAATCCAGAGCTTCAAGTTATAGAGTTTCCCGCTCAACAGGGGGGAGCGCTTATTGTTTGTCAGATCTCTATTCGGCAATTAGCTCAATACACTGGACAAGCCATTGATAGCCCAGAACAAGCTCTTGCGGTATTCAATACAGTACGTTTTGATCTTGAAGAGCTTGCTGAAGCTTTAATTGAAGAAGAAGCGTTTAATCAGTACGGTACTATAGAAGTCATCAGTTGAGCATTTCTACGTCATTGAGATAATCATTTTTAGTTTGTACGTAGTTATCTGCAGATTTGATTAAAAATTCACGTTCTTGATCCGTGAGTAGGCGAATTTTTTTTACTGGGCTGCCGATATAAAGATAGCCGCTCTCTAAGACTTTACCTGGTGGGACTAAACTTCCAGCACCAATCATGACATCGCTGCTGATCAGCGCACCATCTAATATAATAGACCCCATTCCGACTAATACTCGATCTTGAATTACACAACCATGTAGCATAACTTTATGCCCAATCGTCACCTCACGACCAATCACTAAGGGATAGCCATTTGGATTAGTGCTGTTTTTGTGAGTGACGTGAAGTACGCTCCCATCTTGGATATTAGTACGGCTCCCAATACAGATATGATTTACATCGCCACGAGCCGTTACTAATGGCCAAATACTTGCATCTTCACCGATCGTGATATCGCCGACGAGAACGCTAGAGGGGTCAACATAAACACGAGAAGCTATTTGGGGGGAAGTGCCTTTATAACAACGAATCGAGCTCATTATTTCTCCTACCTGTTTTCATTTTTTTACTCTGAGATAAGTGTAACCTGAATTAAGTAATAAAAGATGTGCTTTGGGCGAAAAATGCGCAGCCGAAAAAAAGCAATAAAAAGCACTTGCTAAGTTAACCAAACTCCCTATAATGCCGCCTCACTGACACGGCAGACGCCACAAGGCTTCAGGCAGTGCCAGTCGAGGGAAAGCTTCTAAAAAAGAAAATTTGAAAAAGTGTTTGACTCTTCAAATTAACTCGTTAGAATTCACCTCCGCTTTGAAGCTCAATGAGCCTTCCAAGCAACGCTCTTTAACAATTTAAACCAATCAATCTGT
>NZ_VHSP01000008.1:0-24906 GCF_013048485.1 Vibrio sp. 1-1(7)
CCCTTCTTTAAAACAAAAAGGCGTGACCTCAACCTTGGCAAGGTTGCGCTCTACCAACTGAGCTAGTGTCGCATTTCATCGTTGAGTACGATGACAACTATTAACTCTGGAGCGACACACGAGGTTCCCTTCTTTAAAACAAAAAGGCGTGACCTCAACCTTGGCAAGGTTGCGCTCTACCAACTGAGCTAGTGTCGCATTTCATCGTTGAGTACGATGACAACTATTAACTCTGGAGCGACACACGAGGTTCGAACTCGTGACCTCAACCTTGGCAAGGTTGCGCTCTACCAACTGAGCTAGTGTCGCATTTCATCGTTGAGTACGATGACAACTATTAATTCTGGAGCGACACACGAGGTTCGAACTCGTGACCTCAACCTTGGCAAGGTTGCGCTCTACCAACTGAGCTAGTGTCGCATCAACAACGTTTTGTGCTGTTTAGGGCTGCGAATTATAAGTGCATTTTTTTGTGATGCAAGTAGTTAAAGCAAAAAAAAATGATTTTTAACTCATTCGCTGATAAAAGAAGCAACAAGGCGACTGATCAAACAACGACAGTAGAGAGAATTAACAATACGTGCCCCGACATAACGAACCTAATATAAGGCGTCACTCTAAAAATCAAGATGCTAAAGCTGATTTATATCTTAAAAACCGTAGAACGATAAAATTTTAACTCCGCAATTGATTCTCGAATATCGTCTAACGCTAAATGCGAACCTTGTTTGGAAAACTCATTCAGCACTTCAGGCTTCCAGCGTCGAGTAAGTTCTTTAATGGTGCTGACATCAATATAGCGATAATGGAAGTAACTCTCTAATTCAGGCATATGCCGATATAGAAAACGACGATCTTGGCCAATACTATTGCCACAAATGGGTGAAGCACCGGCAGGAACCCATTGCCGTAAAAACTCAAGCGTCTGCTTGACTGCTTGTTGCTCATTAATTGTACTTTGACGTACACGCTCCACTAATCCACTTTCATGATGCGTTCGTGTACACCAGTCATCCATTTTCTCTAGCTCGGATTTGGGTTGATGAATCGCTAACACCGGCCCTTCAGCAAGAATAGTAAGTTGGCTATCTGTAACAATTGTCGCAATTTCAATAATTTTATGTTGATCAGGATTAAGACCTGTCATTTCAAGATCAATCCAAATGAGGTTTTGTTCGCAAAAAGACATATAATACGTCCCTATAGGGGTTTGCTTATAAAAAAGGTACTATAACCCGAATACATATCATCAAGATACCTCATGTGGCTTGTGAAGCCTACCAATTTAGCGGGCCTTGTTTAACGCCAATAACCGAAAGTAGAACAGAGTGACTAAGAAAAAAAAACTGACTAAAAGCCAAGTTCGTCGAGTGAGAACAAATCAACATAAAAAACTCAAACACGATGAGTCTGTTTCATGGGATGAATCGATGTTAGAAAATGCAAAAACAGGCTTAGTGATCAGCCGATTTGGTCAACATGCAGATATTGAAGATCCCTCAACGGGACTCGTTCATCGCTGCAACTTACGACGTAGTATCGAAAGCTTAGTCTCCGGCGATAATGTTATCTGGCGTCCCGGTGCTGAAATGCTAGCTGGAATCTCTGGTGTGGTTGAAGCGGTAGAGCCAAGAACATCCGTTCTGACTCGCCCTGATTATTATGATGGGCTTAAACCGGTGGCGGCAAACGTGAATCAAATGGTGATCGTTTCTTCTGTGCTTCCCGAATTATCTCTTAATATTATTGATCGCTATTTAATTGCTGCGGAAACATTATCGATTTCTCCCTTGATCGTTTTAAACAAAGTAGATTTACTGACACCGGAGCAGCGCTCACACTATCAGCAACAGCTTGATAATTATCAATCAATTGGTTACGACATCCTCTTTGTTAGTAAAGAAAGCGGCGAAAATATCGATCAGTTAGAAAGTAAACTCCGTAACCGAATTAACGTGTTTGTTGGTCAGTCGGGTGTGGGTAAATCAAGCTTAGTCAATGCATTAATGCCGCAGTTAGAAATAGAAGTTGAAGAAGGTGAAGTTTCTGAAAACTCAGGACTCGGCCAGCATACAACCACAGCGGCTCGCTTATATCATATTCCATCCGGAGGAGATTTGATTGATTCTCCTGGCGTTCGTGAATTCGGATTATGGCATTTAGATGCAGAAGAAGTGACAAAAGCCTATGTGGAATTTCGCCCTTACTTAGGTGGGTGTAAATTTCGAGATTGTAAACACCTTGATGATCCTGGCTGTCTATTGAAAGCCGCAGTTGAACGAGGAGAAATTAGCACTCAGCGGTTTGAAAATTATCACCGGATCATTGAAAGTATGTCGGAGAATAAAGCAAACCGACAATACTCAAGAAATAAAAAAACCGATATCTCATAAGTTAATAAACTTGACTCAACTACGGATAACTGCTGACATAACTGGTTATTTTCAGTAACATCTCGCGCCCAAATATGAAAAGACATTGGAATAGTACACGATGGATAAACTAAAAGTTGGACTGCAATATTGGCTCCCACAACATGGCTTAACCCGTTTAATTGGAAAGCTCGCTTCAGCAAAAGCAGGCGGACTAACTACAGCCATCATTCGCTGGTTTATTAAACAATATAACGTCAACATGAATGATGCATTGCACTCTGATCCTAAGTACTACTCAACGTTTAATGAGTTTTTTGTACGTGAACTCAAGCCTGATGTTCGTCCTATCGCTTCGGGAGAGGACGTATTGGTTCATCCTGCCGACGCTCGTGTCAGCCAATTTGGGCCAATTACTGATGGGCAACTCATCCAAGCAAAAGGTCATCAATTCTCCGCTCAAGAATTACTCGGTGGCGATGCCGATTTAGCTCAAGAGTTTGCTGAGGGCGACTTTGCAACCTTGTACCTTTCACCCAGTGATTATCATCGTGTCCATATGCCCTGCGATGGAACCTTACGACAAGTGATTTATGTGCCCGGTGACCTTTTCTCCGTGAACCCGCTCACCGCAGAGCATGTACCTAACCTATTTGCACGTAACGAGCGAGTCGTGTGTATATTTGACACGCCATTTGGTCCACTGGCTCAAGTTTTAGTCGGAGCAACGATAGTCGGAAGCATTGAACTGGTTTGGTCTGGCACGATGACACCACCACGTGGAAACACCATCTATCGTTGGAATTATCCACCACAAGGACATCAAGCCGTCGTGCTCCAAAAAGGTCAAGAAATGGGGCGCTTTAAACTAGGATCAACAGTGATTAACTTGTTTGCGAAAGATGCGATTCGCTTTGATGAAAGCATGCAACTACAGTCTCCAACGTTATTGGGCTCTTCGTACGCCCATAAAGCTTAACCTTACGGTCGCCATTTTAGTTGAAATGGTGACCGTGGTAATCCGCACGCTTTCATCGCGAGTTGTTGCATAAAGTGTAAAAGTTTTAGCGCACTCTAAGACCTTTCTTGTTGAATGATTTATTCTTAGTTGTTCTCGGATAAAATTTGCCAAGGAAGCTTTTATGCATACATTATCTACTGGGCTTCTGACCCGGTTAGCCATCAGTTTTTTTATCCCGCTAGGGGTACTTGCTCTCCCAATTGATCTGATTCCTATTCAAGATTTAACCTTAGTGCAGCATCGGCTGTTAGCCATTTTCCTTCTTGCCGCTCTACTCTGGGTACTTGAACCTGTCCCTGTATTTGCTACTTCAATTTTAATCATAGCCTTAGAGCTGATTATGATTTCAGATAAAGGTCTGCATTGGTTTCGCTTACCGCTAGAGCAACATGAAGTCGGACATTTAATTCCCTACACCGACATTCTTGGCGCATTTTCCTCACCGATTATTATCTTATTTATGGGAGGGTTTGCACTGGCGATTGCTGCCTCAAAATATGAATTAGATAATAACTTAGCTCGAGTATTGCTACGCCCATTTGGCCATCAACCCAAATTTATTATGCTAGGGTTAATGTTGATCACTTCTGTTTTCTCTATGTTTATGTCCAATACGGCAACCACCGTAATGATGCTTGCATTACTAGGGCCGATCGTCGCATCCGCCCCTCAAGGTGAATTGGGTGTCAAAGCATTGGTCTTGAGTATTCCAATTGCAGCAAATACGGGAGGAATTGCAACACCGATTGGCACACCACCGAACGCCATTGCCCTGCAATATTTAACGGGTGAACATAGCATAAACTTCCTCTCTTGGATGATGATAGGGTTACCTTTTGTTTTGATCCAATTAACCATCGCCTGGTTTTTGCTGCAATACTTTTTCCCGTCTTCTCAACCAACCATGACACTTAAATTACAAGGCACTTTTCAACGTTCTTGGCGCGCAATGGTGGTTTATTGCACCTTTACGGCTACGATCGTGTTATGGATGACCACCGCATTACATGGCATGAATACTTATGTGGTTTCGATTATTCCACTGGCCGTTTTCACACTGACAGGAATTATGGGAAAAGAAGAACTCAAATTGATTAACTGGGATGTACTTTGGCTCGTTGCTGGCGGGATTGCAATTGGCATTGGTTTAGAACATACAGGCCTAGCTGAAGCGTTAGCCCACGCCATTGATTATGAACGTTTATCCCCGATGTTTGTAGTGATATCTCTCTCTATTGTTTGTTGGCTGATGGCTAACTTTATGTCGAATACAGCAACCGCTAACCTATTAATGCCCATTGCCGCAGCGATAGGGATCTCGATGAATAATTTAACAGCGGTCGGAGGGTTACAAGGCCTACTCATTGTTGTGGCATTTTCCGCCTCACTCGGTATGATTCTTCCTGTTTCAACCCCCCCCAATTCGCTAGCCTACTCGACAGGGTTAATTGAAAGTAAGGATATGGCGAAAACTGGCCTCATTCTTGGCTTAATTGGCTTAAGTATTGTCTATCTAGCGGCTTGGATTCTGACATAGCTAATTTTGATCAATAGGCAACGTTTTGTTGCATTGATAGGGAGAATCGTTGATCTTAACCTACTGCAAAGCGAGTAAAGTGTAGTAAAATTACGCTAGTTTTCACTTTCTAATTACTATGAATTTAATGAGGTCATAACTATGTCTACTAAGAAGCCAATGGCTCTAGTTATTCTTGACGGTTGGGGCTACCGTCAAGATAACAGTAGCAACGCCATTAACAATGCCAATACACCAGTGATTGATAGCCTAATGGCTAACTGTCCACACACACTCATCTCTGCATCAGGCATGGATGTGGGCCTTCCTGACGGTCAAATGGGTAACTCTGAAGTGGGTCATACCAACATCGGTGCAGGTCGTATTGTTTATCAAGACCTCACTCGTATAACAAAAGCAATTGCCGATGGTGAGTTCCAACAAAATGAAGCGATTGTCACTGCTATTGATAAAGCCGTTGCTGAAGGTAAAGCGGTACACTTAATGGGGTTAATGTCTCCAGGTGGCGTACATTCTCATGAAGATCACATTTATGCGGCAGTCGAATTAGCGGCGGCTCGCGGAGCTGAAAAAATCTACCTCCACTGCTTCCTTGATGGTCGTGATACCCCGCCGCGTAGTGCAGAAAACTCACTGCAGCGTTTCCAAGACCTATTTACAAAACTGGGTAAAGGTCGCATCGCTTCTTTGGTTGGCCGCTATTACGCAATGGATCGCGATAATAACTGGGATCGAGTTGAAAAAGCGTACGATCTACTGACTCAAGCGAAAGCTGAATTTACCTACGATTCCGCGGTAGCAGGCCTTGAAGCAGCTTACGCTCGGGAAGAAAATGACGAGTTTGTACAAGCGACTGAAATTCGCACGGCAGATCAAGCATCTGCAGCAATGCAAGATGGTGATGCCGTTCTGTTTTTGAACTACCGTGCCGACCGTGCTCGTGAAATTACTCGCACTTTTGTCGCTGATTTTAATGGCTTCAAACGTAGCGTTTTCCCTGCGGTCAACTTTGTTATGCTGACTCAATATGCGGCTGATATTCCGCTAGCTACCGCTTTCCCACCCGCTTCACTTGAAAACACTTACGGTGAATGGCTATCTAAAGCAGGTAAAACCCAGTTACGTATTTCTGAAACAGAAAAATATGCTCATGTCACCTTCTTCTTTAACGGTGGTGTTGAAAATGAATTTGTCGGCGAAGAACGTCAACTCGTTGCCTCTCCTAAGGTCGCAACCTATGACTTACAACCTGAAATGAGTTCAAAAGAGTTGACGGATAAACTGGTCGCTGCGATTAAATCAGGTAAATATGATGCCATCATCTGTAACTATCCAAATGGCGATATGGTGGGGCATACTGGCGTTTACGATGCCGCGGTGAAAGCATGTGAAGCCGTTGATGAATGTATTGGTCGTGTGGTTGAAGCAATCAAAGAAGTGGATGGTCAATTACTGATTACTGCCGATCATGGTAACGCGGAAATGATGGTCAATCCAGAAACTGGCGGTATCCATACTGCGCATACAAATTTACCAGTTCCTTTGATTTACGTCGGTAATAAGGCAATCACGTTAAATCAAGGTGGTAAATTATCCGATCTTGCTCCAACTATGTTGGCGCTCAGTGATATGGAAATTCCTGCCGAAATGTCAGGTCAAATTCTTTATTCTTAAGCTTTTTATTAAGATCATAATAAAAGCCCCATTTGGGGCTTTTATATTATTCGTTTCTGTTAAGCTCGACGATAATTGAAAAAGATAGCAAATGTATTCATCATCTTGCTCGCCTCATTCATCACTTTGAGTATACTAAGTGCTCAGCAATTTCTACGATGATGACGATAACAGATGATCTTCTCTATTTTTAAACGGATGACTCTCTCCCTTCAACTAACCGTTTGCTTAGCGAGCATGCTATTTTCTCTTATGAGTCACGCCGTATCACAACAAGAGCTATCGGGAGTAAAAAGTGAAATTACTCGTCAGCAACAATCATTAGCTCAAAGACAAAAACAGTTAGATCAGCTGCAACAGTCTTTAAAACAACAAGAGTTGTCCATTTCCCAGTTAGAAAAACAGATCCAATCTACGCAAAAAAACCTAACTCATACAAATAAAAATATCGCAGCCCTTCAGACAAACATGACCCAATTAGAAGAGCAACACCAGCAACAAGCAAAAAAGCTAACAGAGCTATTGCAGACGTACTACGTAACTCGGCGAGCATTAGCCAGTGGTGATCTATTAAAAAATGGTGTTGAACAAGATCGAATGAGTCAATACTACCAGCACTTAGCCAAAAGTCGCTCGGCAATGATTCAGCAACTGGAAGCCACTCGCCAAACACTAAACGAAAATGAACACCAACTCCAGTTGGAACGGGAACAAATCACCACGCTACTACAGCAACAAACACAAAAGCGCGATCAATTAAGCAAGACTCAACAAAAACGACAACAGACCATTACCTCAATTAGCAAAAGCATCTCTGGCGATAAAGTCTATCTGGCGGAATTACAACGTAATGAAACTCGCTTAAAAGCGGAAATAGCTAAAGCCGCCAAACGCAATGCAGTCCCCATGGATGGACTTGCCAAACAACGAGGTAAACTACCTTGGCCGATTCAAGGGCAGGTTTTACATCAATTTGGTGAGCGACAAACCGGACAAGTGGATTGGAAAGGGATGGTGATTAATGCTAGTTATGGCCAAGCTGTTAAGGCGGTTTATCCCGGAACCGTTGTCTTTGCCGAGTATTTAAGAGGTTATGGATTAGTTATTTTACTCGATCATGGTCAAGGTGATATGACACTATATGGTTATAACCAATCACTGATGAAAAAAGAAGGCGACAAAGTAGCAGCTGGGGAAACACTTGCACTGGCAGGTGATACTGGCGGACAAACACGCCCAGCCTTATATTTTGAAATCCGCCGTAACAGTAAAGCAGAAAACCCCCGCCATTGGCTCACTCGTTAATTGTGTAGATTAAGCTTGGTAGTAGTTTTCAACGCTTGAAATTAATTGAGTAATATCTTGTTTAGATAATCGATTAATTCCACCAGCAGCCTCACGCCCACCACCAGAGGAAAACTGAGCACAAACCGTGCCTGCACCTTGCTTATTGACTAATGGCGCTCGCAATGAAACGGTATAGCTGTCACTGTCTAACCGAGTGAGTACTAAATGCGCCTTTTGATGTTGTTGGTTTGCGAGCAAATTACTGTATACCCCACTCACCCGATGCGATAACGCTTCCGCTGGCAATTCGAAAACACGTAATACACGACTTTCATAATACGCAGGGACAGCAAGGACTTGCTCCATATCTTGTTGATAACACTGATCTAATATGGAATAAGGAGAGAGAGGCTCAGCAATCAGCTCAAATGGAGAAGGATAGTCAAGTAAAGCACGGAATAAATCCGCTGGGTGATAATGTAAATCTTGCAGTGATTGCCCATAACCATTGTAATTGATTAAGGTGCCTAATCGCTTTAACTGCTCTGATTGCAAGCTCGTTAAACCGGCTAAGCCAGCGAGATGATCCCCGATTTCAAGTAAATTATCGCCGTACGCAGCAGTAATCGCCCAATGGTGATATTGTCCATTTAGCAGACGATCAATAATCAATCCAGTACAAGTATTTGCACTTAAATCAATCGCTGTCGTAAGGTTCGGATGAATAGGGATAGGGCCCGTTTGGTGATGGTCGGCGTAAAAAACCTGTGCCCCACTATCCAAAATTCGCTGTAAATCTAGCACATTTTTTGCCAGTGAAAGATCCAAAACGGTAAGACTGTCTGCTGATGTTACGGATAAAGACTGTAATAATTGAATATCTCGCTTAACCCCGGTGATCAATTGACTATTACACGGATTAGCCAGACGTAGCTGTAACAGCGCTATGATACCGTCGGCATCACCATTAAACACATCATAATGCATGGCGAAACAACCAAAGTAGGAGAATGAATAGCAATAATGTAGGGTGATTACGCATGAACAAGCAAGATAAAAAAGTTATATCTCATTGCAATTAGACATGCATAATCCGCACGCCATCTTCTAATAATTGCAGTTGTTCTAATCCTTGTTCGGTCGCATTCGATTTCATGACAGAAATAATTTGTAGCATGCCTTGGTGAATAACCGATTCGGTAATTTTTGAACTTAAAGACATCGCCGATTGATAAGTCAACCAACTTGAAGCAATCAAATGTAAAGTTGTCACCATTTTTTTCATGTCATCATGCTCAAGTTTTAACAGTTTCATCTCAACAAATACCTGCATAATGTCAACTAAATTCGACTGTAGCTTTGCTTGTACTTGAATATAGTCATTATGCAACGGCTCATCTCGCTGCAAAATTTCCGGTAAATTGGCGTAAAAGAAACGGTATTTCCACATTAACGTAAAAATTGAATCAAAATAGTGCTTCAAAAGCGTAAGGCTTTCATAAGGCCGCTGCCAAGGAGTAAAACGTTCTATTAATTCCGCAGAATAAAGCGCAAAGATCTCTCGTACGATTTCTTGTTTATTACGAAAATGATAATAGAGATTGCCCGGGCTAATCTCTATATGGGCAGCAATATGATTGGTTGTGATGGATCTTTCTCCATGTTCATTAAATAATGCTAAGGCTGCATGAACAATTCGATCTTTTGTTTTCATCTATCGTCGACATTCTTATTTAAAGGGGTTATCTAAGAGTATAAATGAGCCGAATAAGTAAGTCCGTTCAGCACATAAAACGATGTTTGACTTAAAAAACGCCTGACCAGCAGGCGTTGAATCCTTTATTGATGGAATGGTCTCGACAGTTCATGCACCGCATCGACAAAAACACCGGCATTTTCTGGTGGAACATCCAAATGAATACCATGCCCCAAGTTAAAGACATGTCCCGTTCCTTGACCAAACCCTTGTAAAATCGTTGCAACTTCGTCGCGAATTCGCTCATGAGGAGCATGCAGCATAGATGGATCCATATTCCCCTGTAAGGCGACTTTATCACCCACTCGCTCTTTTGCATCGGCAATATTAATTGTCCAATCAAGGCCGATTGCGTCGCACCCTGTGGCGGCAATTTGCTCTAACCACATGCCGCCATTTTTGGTAAACAGAGTGACAGGAACCTGACGACCATCATGTTCACGAATCAAACCGTCAACGATTTTATGCATATAGCGTAGTGAAAAATCTTGGTAATCACGTGGCGTTAAAACACCACCCCAAGTATCAAAAACCATCACTGACTGCGCCCCGGCTTTGATTTGCGCATTTAAATAGTCGACGACGCTATCCGCTAATTTATCCAATAATAAGTGTAACGTTTGCGGCTCAGCGTACATCATTTTTTTGATCTTTGTGAAGGCTTTCGAACTTCCACCTTCAACCATATAAGTTGCCAAAGTCCAAGGACTACCTGAAAAACCGATGAGAGGGACGTCACCTTTTAGATCTTTTTTGATCTGACGAACCGCATTCATGACATAACGTAATTCGCCTTCAGGATCAGGCATTATGAGTTTTTCAACATCTTGCTTACAAGCTATCGGACGTTTGAATTTTGGCCCTTCTCCCGCTTCAAAGTAAAGCCCTAATCCCATCGCATCCGGAATCGTCAAAATATCAGAAAATAAGATTGCTGCATCAAGAGAAAAGCGACGTAACGGCTGTAATGTGACTTCAGAAGCGAGCTCTGCATTTTTACATAGTGACAGAAAATCCCCAGCTTGAGCGCGAGTCGCCCGATATTCAGGCAAATAACGTCCGGCTTGACGCATCATCCATACCGGAGTGTAATCGACAGGTTGCTTGAGTAATGCACGCAAATAGCGGTCATTTTTTAATTCAGTCATGGTTTATCCACTTCTCTTATTTGGCTGTATTTTATTAAGTATTCTAACATTGATTTCACTTCCATCGTGGGAAGCTTTGCAACCGAGATCAAGTTATTCACCTTTAAATCAATGCTTAATTTGCGTACTCCCTCATTCAATGTTACAAATTTGTTTGCTAGCGAAAACTACAATAATAACTGAGTGTTATTCTGACTCAGCATCTCATAACGACATCTTACTTACCCCCTCCCACTGTGGAGGGTTTTTTTTAGCTGATTGATCCGACAGTCTCTTGCTGTATAGTGACAAGAGTATGCTCAATTAAGCTTCTAGCGATTGTACCTTTCGGAGCCAGGGGTGGTAAGCTTTGTGCAGAAAACCATTGTGCGTCAGTTAATTCAGAATAATCTGGCTTTAATTCTCCAGAGGCATAGTCCGCTAAAAAAGCCATCATCATACTGGAAGGAAAGGGCCATGGCTGACTGCCAAAATAGCGGATATTTTTAACCAATATACCGGTTTCTTCTTTGATTTCTCTAGCAACACACTGCTCTAAGGTTTCACCTGCTTCAACAAACCCAGCGATGACGGTATACATGCCATTACGGTGACGAGGATGCTGAGCAAGTAGAATTTGCTGCTGATGACGAACCGCAACAATGATGCAGGGGAAAATACGTGGATAATGCAGGGTTCGACATTCCTGACATTGCATTGCCAATTGATGGTGATTAAGGTAATTGCGTCCACCACATTGAGGGCAAAATCGCATGGTTTGGCTCATATGGCCATATTGAATCGCTTTACTCGCCATTAAGAACAGAGAATCATCGAAATGCAACAATTCACGTAAATGAGTCATTTCTAAGGTGCAATCAATTTCTTGAGCATTGATCCAATATATCGGAACCTCCTGTTGATAACCGATAAGCACTGCCTGTGATGAAGGTAGATTCCACTGCTCAGCGCAGCCTTGTGGGATCGTATCGTTCACCGTCCAGATCTCACTTCCTGATACCACACACCAATAAGCCGATTTTTGATCACTATTTTCTAACATACTCACTCCTGATCGCTTGCAGTTCAACCATTTTACTGGCAATCTAATTTCATACCAGAGTTTGTAGTCATTTGATTTCCATGCCTATAAATTCTTGTTTAAGCAAAGGATGGTGGTCTTCACCACACATATGCAGACACGATCATCAAATCGATGATCCGATCATGAGGGCGTGGCCATGCTAAAGAAGTTAAAAAAAACACAAGAACAATGGGGTGGTTCAAGTGATGTCATCGATCACTGGTTAGATAAACGGCAGCAGTTGCTAGTCGAATATTGCCAACTGGCAGTAACAGCGCCGCTACCCGATAATCAGGCCTTTAGTGAGCTCCCCTCTCTGCAAGCAATACAATACTTTAGCCAAGAGCTCGTCGATTATATCTCTGAAGGTCACTTCAAAATCTATGATATGGTCATGAACAAGTGGCAAGCCACTGGATTTAAGGCAACCGATGAAATCAACCAAACTTATGCTCAAATAACTCAGACTAATGATCCGTTACTAAATTTTGCTGACCGTTATGCTACGCTCAGTGGCGAAGATGATCTTGAGTCTTTTGATGATGATCTATCAAAGGTCGGAGAAGTGCTCGAATCACGATTTGAATTGGAAGATTATCTAATTCAGTTAATTGCTGATAGTTTATCAATTCCACCTGGAGCATAAAGCTTCGTTGGCGCTGTTTTCCAACTTACTCCATGGTTCCAAACCAAATAAAAAGGCACCCGAAGGTGCCTTTTTTCATTCAACTATTGATTACTCATTAGAAGAAAAACCAGCATTTAGCAAAGCAGCAAGGTTATCTGTTGCTTGCTCAGCCGATGGGCCTTCTTTTTCTACTTGACGCTTAGCTTGACGATCTTGATGGTACGCAAAGCCGGTACCTGCTGGGATCAGACGGCCAACGATAACGTTCTCTTTCAGACCACGCAAATCATCTCGTTTACCCGATACGGCAGCCTCGGTCAGTACTCGTGTCGTTTCTTGGAATGATGCGGCAGAAATGAACGATTCAGTCGCCAAAGAAGCTTTGGTAATACCCAGTAACTCACGTTCAAAACGTGCAGGCTCTTTACCTTCAGACTCTAACTGACGATTAGCAATCTTCACTTGTGAGTATTCCACTTGCTCACCAGGTAAGAATTCAGAATCACCAGCATGAGTAATCGTACACTTACGCAGCATCTGACGAACGATAGTTTCAATGTGTTTATCGTTAATCTTAACGCCTTGTAAGCGATAGACTTCTTGAACTTCGTTAGCGATGTACGTCGTTACCGCATGGATACCACGCAAACGCAGAATATCATGTGGAGACTCTGGGCCATCAGCAATAACATCACCACGTTCAATACGCTCACCTTCAAACACGTTGAGCTGACGATGCTTAGGAATCATCTCCTCGTAAGTATCACCACCATCACGTGTGATAACCAAGCGACGCTTACCTTTGGTTTCTTTACCAAATGAAACGGTACCGGTGTGTTCTGCCAAAATGGCAGGCTCTTTCGGTTTACGCGCTTCAAATAAGTCAGCAACGCGAGGCAGACCACCGGTAATATCTTTGTTGCCGCCAGATTTCTGAGGAATCCGCGCCAGTGTATCACCAATGTTTACTTCTGCACCGTCTTCGATATTGACAATCGCTTTACCAGGTAGGAAATATTGTGCTGGCATATCAGTGCCAGGAATCAATACATCTTTTCCTTTTTCATCAACCAATTTAATCGCAGGACGCATATCTTTACCCGCTGCAGGGCGCGCCGCAGGTTCAGTCACTTCACTTGAAGATAGACCGGTTAGATCATCGGTTTGACGAGAAACAGTCACACCATCGATCATATCAACAAATTGAATACGACCAGCTACCTCAGTAATGATAGGGAGTGTATGTGCTTCCCAGTTAGCAATAACTTCACCAACATCAACAGCTTGATTATCAGCTTTGCTTAATAACGAACCGTATGGCAGTTTGTGTTTCTCTTTAGTACGACCAAACTCATCAATAATAGTCAGTTCAGAAGCACGTGATGTGATCACTAACTTACCATTTTTATTGGTTACGAACTTCGCGTTATGCAGCTTCACCGAACCTTTGTTCTTCGCTTGAATGCTGTTTTCTGCTGCTGCAGTCGATGCTGCACCACCGATGTGGAACGTACGCATCGTCAACTGTGTACCTGGTTCACCGATAGACTGAGCGGCAATAACACCGACAGCTTCGCCTTGGTTCACTAAATGACCACGAGCCAAATCACGACCATAACACAGAGCGCAACAACCAAAGTCAGCATCACAGGTTACGACTGAACGAACACGGATACGGTCAACTGAGTTATCGTTCAGAATTTGACACCATTTCTCATCCAACAGCGTGTTACGCGGCACAAGCACTTCTTCTGTACCTGGTTTCAGAATATCTTCTGCAACCACACGACCAAGAGCAAGCTCAGTTAGCGGAACTTTAACGTCACCACCCTCAATGTGAGGCATCATATCAACGCCTTCATGAGTACCACAGTCGTGCTCAGTAACCACAACATCTTGTGCTACATCCACTAAACGACGAGTCAAATAACCCGAGTTCGCGGTTTTCAATGCGGTATCAGCTAGACCCTTACGCGCACCGTGGGTTGAGATAAAGTACTGAAGTACGTTCAGACCTTCTTTAAAGTTCGCGGTAATTGGCGTTTCAATAATCGAGCCATCCGGACGAGCCATTAGACCACGCATACCCGCAAGCTGACGAATCTGCGCCGCAGAACCACGAGCACCCGAGTCAGCCATCATATAGATGCTGTTAAACGATTCTTGGCGTTCTTGCTCACCGTCGCGGTTGACAACCAGTTCAGATGAAAGGTTTTCCATCATCGCTTTCGCAACGCGATCATTGGTTGATGCCCAAATATCAATCACTTTGTTGTAGCGTTCACCAGCAGTTACCAAACCTGACTGGAATTGCTCTTGAATTTCACGGACTTCTTCTTCCGCTTCAGCAATTTCAGTATATTTAGCGGCTGGTACAACCATATCATCGATACCAACAGACACACCTGATAGTGCAGCATAAGCAAAGCCGGTATACATGATTTGGTCGGCAAAAATTACCGTATCTTTTAGACCAAGCTTACGATAAGCCTCGTTGAGTAGGTTAGAAATTTGCTTCTTACCTAACTTCTGGTTCACGATACTAAATGGCAGACCTTTCGGTACGATTTGCCATAACATGGCACGACCAACCGTGGTATCAACCATCTTAGTTTCAGTGGTACTGTTACCGTCTTCATCGACAACGGTTTCAGTGATACGTACTTTTACGCGAGCATGCAGTTCAGCGCTCTTCGTACGATATGCCTTTTCGGCCTCAGCTGGGCCAGCAAGGTACATCCCCTCGCCTTTGGCATTGATCTTTTCACGCGTCATATAGTACAAGCCCAATACAACGTCCTGTGAAGGAACGATGATCGGATCACCGGATGCTGGCGACAGAATATTGTTAGTCGACATCATTAGGGTACGCGCTTCAAGCTGTGCTTCTAGTGTTAGAGGCACGTGAACCGCCATTTGGTCACCATCGAAGTCCGCGTTGTACGCCGCACAAACGAGTGGGTGTAACTGAATGGCTTTGCCTTCGATCAGTACTGGTTCAAACGCTTGGATACCTAGACGGTGCAGTGTCGGTGCACGGTTGAGTAGCACTGGGTGTTCACGGATCACTTCATCTAAGATATCCCAAACGACCGCTTCTTCACGCTCAACCATTTTCTTCGCAGCTTTGATTGTCGTCGCTAGGCCACGAGTCTCTAACTTGCTGTAAATGAATGGTTTGAATAGCTCAAGTGCCATCTTCTTAGGAAGACCACACTGGTGTAGACGAAGGTATGGACCGACTGTGATTACTGAACGGCCAGAGTAGTCTACACGTTTACCTAGCAGGTTCTGACGAAAACGACCTTGCTTACCCTTGATCATATCAGCAAGAGATTTCAACGGACGCTTGTTTGAACCTGTGATCGCGCGGCCGCGACGACCATTGTCGAGTAGTGCGTCAACAGACTCTTGCAACATACGTTTTTCGTTACGTACGATGATGTCCGGAGCAGCAAGCTCTAGCAGGCGCTTCAAACGGTTGTTACGGTTGATTACGCGACGGTATAGGTCGTTCAGATCAGACGTCGCAAAGCGACCACCGTCTAGTGGTACTAGAGGACGTAGATCTGGCGGAAGTACCGGAAGCACCGTCAAAATCATCCACTCTGGCTTGTTACCAGAGGCCAGGAATGCTTCAACCAGCTTCAAACGTTTAGTGACTTTTTTGCGCTTAGTTTCAGAGTTCGTCGTCTCTAATTCTTCACGCATCTGCTCTGTTTCCACTTGCAAATCCATGGACGATAAGAGATCTTTAATCGCTTCCGCACCCATTTTTGCCGTGAATTCATCGCCCCACTCTTCCAAGCGATCCAGATACTCTTCTTCAGTCAGCATCTGACCGCGTTCAAGATCTGTCATGCCCGGTTCAGTCACTACGTACATTTCGAAGTAAAGAACACGTTCGATATCACGTAAAGGCATATCCATTAATAAACCAATGCGCGATGGCAATGATTTTAAGAACCAGATGTGTGCAACCGGTGAAGCAAGCTCGATGTGGCCCATACGGTCACGACGAACTTTAGTCTGGGTTACTTCAACGCCACACTTCTCACAAATCACACCACGGTGTTTCAGACGCTTATATTTGCCACAAAGACATTCGTAGTCTTTTACCGGACCAAAAATACGCGCACAGAACAGACCATCACGTTCAGGCTTGAACGTACGATAGTTGATCGTTTCAGGTTTTTTCACTTCACCAAAAGACCATGAACGGATCATGTCTGGTGAAGATAGACCGATTTTGATTGCATCAAATTCTTCAGTCTTATGCTGTGCTTTTAGAAAGTTTAATAAGTCTTTCACAATCAGCTCCTGTAAGGAGTTAAAAGGGCCCGCTGCGTAGTGTAGCGAGCACCTTCCTACCAGAAAACCAGTTTGGTCCCCCATAGGGGAACCTTAAGGTTTACTCTTCGTCTTCTAACTCGATGTTGATACCTAGCGAGCGAATCTCTTTTAACAGAACGTTAAACGATTCTGGCATACCAGGTTCCATCGCGTGGTTACCATCTACGATGTTCTTATACATCTTCGTACGGCCGTTAACGTCATCAGACTTAACGGTGAGCATTTCTTGTAGTGTATAAGCTGCACCATAAGCTTCTAATGCCCACACTTCCATCTCACCGAAACGTTGACCACCGAACTGGGCTTTACCGCCCAATGGCTGTTGAGTGACCAAGCTGTAAGAACCCGTTGAACGCGCATGCATTTTATCGTCCACTAAGTGGTTCAATTTCAGCATGTACATATAACCAACCGTTACAGGACGTTCGAAAGCATCACCTGTGCGACCATCAAACAGAGTTAACTGTCCTGATGTTGGTAAATCAGCCAATTGCAACATAGCTTTGATAGAAGTTTCATTCGCGCCATCAAAAACAGGAGTTGCTACTGGTAAACCATTTCGCAAGTTATTTGCCAAGGTACGAACTTCATCGTCCGATAATGTGGCAATGTCTACTTTCTGACGGGTTTCACCCAGATCATACACTTTTTGCAAGAATTCACGCAGT
Organism: Vibrio sp. 1-1(7); assembly: GCF_013048485.1. Classification (NCBI taxonomy): domain Bacteria; kingdom Pseudomonadati; phylum Pseudomonadota; class Gammaproteobacteria; order Vibrionales; family Vibrionaceae; genus Vibrio; species Vibrio sp. 1-1(7). The sequence continues at coordinate 17,508 of NZ_VHSP01000008.1, forward strand.
TTAGCTAATTCTTGCTGCTCTTTGATCATCTGGTTGATCTTGTCACCAATACCTTTCGCCGCCAAACCTAAGTGAACTTCTAAGATCTGACCAATGTTCATCCGCGATGGTACGCCCAGTGGGTTGAGTACGATATCGACAGGTTGACCATTTTCATCGTAAGGCATGTCTTCAACAGGGTTGATCTTCGAGATAACACCTTTGTTACCATGACGACCCGCCATTTTATCACCAGGTTGAATGCGACGTTTGACCGCTAAATAAACTTTGACGATCTTCAGTACGCCCGGTGCTAAATCATCACCTTGAGTAATCTTACGGCGTTTAGCTTCAAATTTCTTATCGAAATCAGCCTTTAGCTCATCCCATTGTTCAGCAAGCTGCTCTAGCTGAGATTGTAGCTCGTCATCGGCCAGTGTTTGCTCAAGCCATTTTTTACGTTCAATCGCATCTAATTTCGCTTCAGAGTAACCACCCGCTAGCAATACAGAACGAACACGAGCAAGCAAACCACCTTCCAGAATCTGGAATTCTTCGGTTAGATCTTTCTTCGCTTCTTTTAACTGCATGTGCTCGATTTCAAGCGCACGTTTGTCTTTTTCTACACCATCGCGAGTAAAGACTTGCACGTCGATAACCGTACCAGCAACAGAGTTTGGAACACGTAATGACGTATCTTTTACATCAGATGCTTTCTCACCAAAGATAGCACGCAAGAGTTTCTCTTCTGGCGTTAGCTGAGTTTCACCTTTTGGTGTTACTTTACCAACCAGAATGTCGCCGCCTTTCACTTCTGCACCGATGTATACGATGCCAGACTCATCTAGTTTAGACAGTGCAGCTTCACCAACGTTTGGAATATCTGCAGTGATCTCTTCGGCACCCAGCTTAGTATCACGAGCCACACAAGACAGTTCTTGAATATGAATAGTGGTAAAGCGGTCATCTTGAACTACGCGTTCGGAAACTAAGATCGAGTCTTCGAAGTTGTAACCATTCCAAGGCATGAATGCGATACGCATGTTTTGGCCAAGAGCCAATTCGCCAAGGTCAGTTGAAGGACCGTCTGCTAGTACGTCACCACGAGCCACCGGTTCACCTGGCATCACACATGGACGCTGGTTGATACAAGTGTTCTGGTTAGAACGGGTGTATTTGGTCAGATTGTAGATGTCGATACCTGCTTCACCAGGAATTAACTCTTCTTCGTTTACTTTGACAACAATACGTGAAGCATCAACCGACTGGATCATACCACCACGTTTCGCTACCGCAGTTACGCCAGAGTCAACCGCTACATTGCGCTCAATACCGGTACCAACAAGTGGTTTCTCTGAGCGTAGAGTTGGAACCGCCTGACGTTGCATGTTCGCACCCATCAAAGCACGGTTCGCATCATCGTGTTCTAGGAACGGAATGAGTGATGCTGCAATAGAAACCACTTGGTTCGTCGCAACATCCATGTAGTCAACATGTTCACGAGGATGCAGGCCAGATTCGCCTTTTTGACGCGCCGTAATCAGCTCATCAGCAAAACGGTTTTCATCGGTCAATTTTGCGTTCGCCTGAGCGATAACAAATTGGCCTTCTTCGATTGCAGACAAGTAATCGACTTCATCCGTCACCACACCATCAACTACACGGCGATAAGGCGTTTCTAAGAAACCGTACTCATTGCAACGTGCAAACGCAGACAAAGAGTTAATCAAACCGATGTTTGGACCTTCCGGTGTTTCGATTGGACACAGACGACCATAGTGCGTTACGTGTACGTCACGAACTTCGAAACCAGCACGCTCACGAGTCAGACCGCCAGGGCCCAATGCAGAAATACGACGCTTGTGCGTGACTTCTGACAGCGGGTTGTTCTGATCCATAAATTGAGAGAGCTGAGAAGAACCAAAGAATTCTTTAACAGCAGCAGAAATCGGTTTCGCGTTGATCAGATCTTGTGGCATCACATTATCAAGATCGCCTAGACTTAGACGTTCTTTCACTGCACGTTCAACACGAACAAGCCCAACACGGAATTGGTTTTCTGCCATTTCGCCAACACTACGAATACGGCGGTTGCCTAAGTGGTCGATATCATCCACTTCGCCTTTACCATTACGAATCGAGATCAGCTTTTTCATCACTTCAATGATATCGGTTTCATCGAGTGTGCCTTGCTCTTCCGCACCATCGCGCTCAATAGAACTGTTGAACTTCATACGTCCAACAGTTGAAAGATCATAGCGTTCTGGCGAGAAGAACAAGCTTTCAAATAATGATTCTGCGGCTTCTTTTGTTGGTGGCTCGCCAGGGCGCATCATGCGGTAAATCTCTACTAATGCAGAAATACGGTCTGACGTGCTGTCGATACGCAAGGTTTCCGACATGAACGGACCGTGATCAAGATCATTGGTAAAGAGAACTTCAAGTTTCTTATAACCGGCTTGCGATAGATTAGCTAATGCTTCAAGGCTAACTTCTTGGTTAGCCGCAACAATCACTTCTCCAGTCGCTTCATTGATATAATCTTTTGAGGAGACTTTTCCGACAATATAGTCAACAGGTACTTCAATGAAGCTAACGTTATCTTTTTCTAACTGGCGAATATGACGCGCAGTAACTCGGCGGCCTTTCTCAACATAAACCTTACCATCGGCTTCGATATCAAACGTTGCCGTTTCACCACGCAAGCGCTCAGGGACCAATTCCATCATTAGAGTTTGGTCTTTGACTTCGAAATTCACTTTTTCGAAGAAGATATCGAGGATCTCCTCTGTCGTTTTACCTAAAGCACGAAGAATGATCGATGCAGGTAACTTACGACGGCGGTCGATACGAACGTATAGGTTGTCCTTAGGATCGAATTCAAAATCGAGCCATGAACCACGGTAAGGGATAACACGTGCATTATAGAGCACTTTACCAGAAGAGTGGGTCTTACCCTTATCGCTGTCGAAGAACACGCCTGGGCTTCGGTGCAGCTGGGATACGATAACCCTCTCGGTACCATTAATTACAAAGGTACCATTATCTGTCATGAGTGGAATTTCACCCATGTAGACTTCTTGTTCTTTAATATCTTTGACAGTACCTGCTGGCGCGTCTTTATCAAAAATCACTAAACGTAGTTTTACACGTAGCGGTTTTGAATAAGTTACACCACGGATTTGACATTCTTTAACGTCAAAAACTGGCTCACCAAGACGGTAGCTAACGTATTGCAGCTCTGAATTGCCGTTATAGCTCTGAATTGGAAAAACAGAACGAAAAGCAGCTTCAAGACCGTATTGTCCCTCTGGATCCTGTTCGATAAATTTTTCGAATGAATCAAGCTGGATCGATAGCAGGTATGGAATGTCCAACACTTGTGGACGAGTACCAAAGTCCTTACGGATGCGCTTTTTCTCGGTATAAGAGTAAACCATGGGGTTCCTCAGCTCGCTGATAAGTGACCCAAACTGTCCGCCTTTGTCTATAAAGGAGTAGGACAGTGACTAAATCGCTGTTTACTGTAGTGACATCTTATTTCGTTAGAATAAGATGCTTTTTGCATGGATATGGAACGCTTAAACAGCGGGAAAATTCGCCCATACCCTACAGCGCAAAAAGGCCGGTGGTCAACAAACCACCAGCCGTTAGCCTTTCGGCTAAACAATTAAGTAATAATTACTTAATTTCAACAGTTGCACCAGCTTCTTCTAGCTGAGCTTTAAGAGCTTCAGCTTCAGCTTTCTCAACGCCTTCTTTCAGAGGTGCTGGAGCGCCATCAACTAGAGCTTTAGCTTCTTTCAAACCAAGACCAGTTGCGCCACGTACTGCTTTAATTACAGCAACTTTGTTACCGCCAGCAGCAGTTAGGATTACATCGAATTCAGTTTGCTCTTCAACAGCCGCACCAGCAGCAGCGCCACCAGCAACAACTGCAGCAGCAGCAGAAACACCAAACTTCTCTTCCATAGCAGAGATAAGTTCAACAACTTGCATTACAGACATTTCTGCAATAGCGTCTAGGATTTGCTCGTTAGTAATAGACATAACAATTCTCTTTTAAGTCAACAATAAGTTTATTTGGCAATCAGTGAAAAGCAAGGCAATTAAGCTGCGGCTGCTTCTTTTTGATCGCGGATAGCAGCGATAGTACGTGCCAGCTTGCCTGCAGAAGCTTCTTTCATGCACATCATTAAGCGTGCAATTGCTTCGTCGTAAGTTGGTAGTGTCGCTAGTACTTCAACGTCAGTTAATGCGCCTTCGTATGCAGCTGCTTTGATTTCAAATGCTTTATTATCTTTAGCGAAGTCTTTAAAGAGACGCGCCGCAGCACCTGGGTGCTCGTTAGAAAAGCCAATCAAAGTAGGGCCTACAAATACCTCTTTTAGGCATTCGTAAGCTGTGCCTTCTACCGCACGACGTGCAAGTGTATTACGCACAACTTTCATGTAAACGCCCGCTTCACGCGCTTGTTTACGTAGAGTTGTTAACGCAGCTACTTGAACACCGCGAGAGTCAGCAACAACTGCAGAAAGTGCACCACTGGCCGCTTCGTTGACTTCAGCAACAATTGCTTGTTTGTCTTGAAGGTTTAAAGCCATCTTGGATTGCTCCTGGTTGTTATTACACCACTCACTATTAATAATAATGAGAGCTTATTCGGTGCAGTCCCAGAAGAAAGTTAACTTAATAAAAAATTAGAGCTTTCTGTCAGTTCGGGCACCATCTACGTAGGTTTTATTAAGTTATCTAATTGATAACGCCTACGGTCTTGGACGGAGACTGGGTCATAGTTCAAAGAACCAAAGTTCAGCCCCAACCACAAATATTAGGCGCAAGATTATACATCAATCTCGCACCTAAGCAAATGAATTATGCTTGAGTCGCCAGAGTATTCTGATCAACAGCAACACCTGCGCCCATCGTCGTAGAGATACTTACTTTCTTAACGTAAGTGCCTTTAGCTGATGATGGTTTTGCTTTCTTAAGCGCAACAAGAAGAGCCTCTAGGTTCTCTTTAAGTTGTTCTGTTTCGAAAGATACTTTACCGATCGTGGTATGGATAATGCCGTTTTTGTCATTACGATAACGAACCTGACCCGCTTTAGCATTTTTCACTGCTTCAGCAACGTTAGGAGTTACAGTACCAACTTTTGGGTTTGGCATCAGACCACGAGGACCAAGGATTGTACCGAGTTGACCGACAACGCGCATTGCATCAGGAGAAGCAATGACTACGTCAAAGTTCATTTCGCCTTTTTTCACTTGCTCAGCAAGATCTTCCATACCCACTAGGTCCGCACCAGCCGCTTTAGCTGCTTCAGCGTTAGCACCTTGAGTGAATACTGCAACGCGAACGTCACGACCAGTACCGTGTGGTAGTACAGTTGCACCACGTACGTTTTGGTCCGATTTACGAGCGTCGATACCTAGATTAACAGCAACGTCAACAGATTCTACGAATTTAGCCGTTGCGAGTTCTTTTAGAAGAGCAACCGCTTCGTTGATTTCGTATTCTTTAGTTACATCCACTTTTTCGCGAATAGTACGCATGCGCTTAGTTAGTTTTGCCATTATCTTAACCCTCAACCACTAGGCCCATTGAACGAGCAGTACCCGCAATAGAACGTTTCATCGCTTCGATATCAGCACCAGTCATATCTGCAGCTTTAGTTTCTGCGATTTCTTGGATTTGAGCGTCAGTAACAGTACCCACTTTTTCAGTGTTAGGACGACCTGAACCAGACTTAACTCCAGCCGCTTTCTTCAATAAAACAGCAGCAGGTGGTGTCTTAGTTTCAAACGTGAAAGAACGGTCACTATATACAGTGATAACCACTGGAATAGGTAAACCTTTCTCTACAGATTCTGTTTTGGCATTAAATGCTTTACAGAATTCCATAATATTAACACCACGCTGACCTAGAGCAGGACCAACTGGTGGACTTGGGTTAGCCATACCGGCTGCAACTTGCAGCTTGATATAAGCTTCAACTTTCTTTGCCATGATATTTCCTAAATTATGGGTACAAACGCTGATCGCTCGACCAGCTCCCCAGTTACTTTACAAGTTTTAAAGATCATTAAAAAAGATAACGACCAATAAAGGGCGCGAAATTATAGTCAAAAGACACGCCTTAAACAAGACTCAGAGGTGATATTTTAATCAAGCTTTTCCACTTGACCAAATTCAAGCTCGACTGGTGTTGCCCGACCAAATATTGACACAGAAACTTTCAGACGGTTTTTCTCATAATCAACTTCTTCGACTGTACCATTGAAGTCGGCAAACGGACCTTCTGTAACACGAACCACTTCACCCGCCTCAAACATCGTTTTCGGACGTGGAGACTCACTCGCTTTTTCCAGACGGTTCAATATCGCATCAGCTTCTTTATCTGTGATCGGTGCTGGACGATCTGACGTGCCACCAATGAAGCCCATTACACGAGGAACGCTACGTACCAAGTGCCATGACTCATCATTCATGATCATTTGAACCAGCACGTAACCTGGAAAGAATTTACGCTCGCTCTTACGACGTTGGCCCGCGCGCATTTCCACCACTTCTTCGGTTGGAACAAGAACTTCACCAAAGTGTTCTTCCATTCCATGCATTTTGATATGCTCACGAAGTGATTGAGCGACACGGCCTTCAAACCCAGAAAAGGCTTGAACGACATACCAGCGTTTTTTTGGAGCTTCACTCATGTATTAAACCCTCTATACTCCAGTTACAAAAGCAACAAGACGAACCATAATGCCGTCAATGCCCCAAAGAACCAGAGCCATTACAATACTTACAGCTAACACGATCAGTGTCGTTTGCATGGTTTCTTGCCGTGTTGGCCACACCACTTTGCGGACCTCCATGCGAGATTCGCGTGCAAACACAATCGCAGCTTTACCTTTAAAAGTCGTTGCAGCAACTCCAAGAGCCACTGCAATTAACACAATAACACCCGCAGCACGAGCGACAACCGACAACTCACCATACAGGTAATTACCCACAACAGCAGCAGCAAGCAATACAAAAGTGATGATCCACTTCATTGTATCTAGCGCATTTGAGCTATCAGGAGCTTCAGCATTATTAGCTTTCATAAACCAACCTGTCACAAGTCTAACTATAGACGACAACAGCCCCGCTGTTGCAGGGCAAATCCATTTCATCAGCAACTACGCTGACATACTATTTGACCAAGATTATTCTCAGCCCCGAAATCCATGCTAGCGTTTGATAAATCAACGAAATAACTAGCAGTGCAGAAAAAGGGCATCAAATGATGCCCTTTTTACTACGGTATAGTCAAATCATTCTTCACAGAAACTGTGATTAAGCGATGATCTTCGCTACAACACCTGCACCAACAGTACGGCCACCTTCACGAATCGCAAAACGTAGACCTTCGTCCAT
>NZ_VHSP01000009.1:0-20107 GCF_013048485.1 Vibrio sp. 1-1(7)
TCACCGCCATATACTTTTGAAAGTACAGTACAGATAGCTGCGGTTAGAGTGGTTTTACCGTGGTCAACGTGGCCGATAGTACCAACGTTTACGTGCGGTTTCGTACGTTCAAATTTTGCTTTAGACACGATCGTGTTCCTTCCTAGTTATGATTCACTTTGAGTAACGCACACTCAAAGCGCGCCAGAAATTGCCATTTTATGCGCCAACGCTCGTCAGCGCAATAGATTCGTTATTAATCAAATAACAGCTAACCACGTTCTGCAATGATTGCATCTGCAATATTTTTCGGAACCTCAGCGTACTCTGCAAACTCCATCGAGTAAGAAGCACGTCCTTGGGTTGCAGAACGTAGATCGGTAGCGTAACCAAACATCTCTGCGAGAGGCACTCGGCAACGGATGATTTTCAAGCCCGCAGGCCCTTCATCCATACCTTCAATGATGCCACGACGACGGTTTAAATCACCGACGACATCACCCATCCAATCTTCGGGAGTAGTTACTTCAACCTTCATCAACGGCTCAAGAATAACAGGGCTTGCTGCTAATGCCCCTTTCTTGAATGCCATAGAGCCGGCGATCTTAAACGCCATCTCACTTGAATCGACATCGTGGAACGAACCATCGAACAGTGTGGCTTTGATATCCAGTATAGGATAACCCGCTAACACCCCGTTGTTCATTTGTTCCTCGATACCTTTCGCGACCGGATTGATGAATTCTTTAGGAATTGCACCACCCACGATTTCGTCAACAAAGACGAAGCCTTGTCCCGGCTCGGCAGGTTCAACTTTCAACCATACATGACCATATTGACCACGGCCACCTGACTGACGAACAAACTTGCCTTCAACTTCCGCTTTACCACGAATGGTTTCACGATACGCAACCTGAGGTTTACCCACGTTGCAATCAACGCTAAATTCGCGTTTCATGCGATCAACGATGATATCTAGATGAAGCTCGCCCATACCAGAGATTAGGGTTTGCCCCGTTTCATTATCGGTTTCAACTCGGAAAGATGGATCTTCCGCTGCGAGTTTACCCAGTGCAATGCCCATTTTCTCTTGGTCAGCTTTAGAGCGCGGCTCAACGGCGATCTGAATGACTGGCTCAGGGAACTCCATACGTTCAAGAATCACTTTATGATCTTGGTCGCACAAAGTATCACCGGTTGTAACGTCTTTCAAACCGATTGCCGCAGCAATATCGCCAGCGCGAACTTCTTTAATTTCTTCGCGTTTATTAGCATGCAATTGAACGATGCGGCCAAAACGCTCTTTCTTCTGTTTCACTGAGTTATAAACAGCATCTCCGGAATTGACAACCCCAGAATAGACGCGAATAAACGTCAATGAACCAACAAAAGGATCGGTAGCAATTTTAAAGGCTAAAGCAGAAAATGGTTCATTGTCGTCAGCATGACGTTCAACCTCATTTTCACGATCATCGATCCCTTTAATAGCAGGCACTTCAACCGGTGATGGAAGATATTCAACCACTGCATCCAATACCGCTTGCACACCTTTATTTTTAAACGCACTTCCGCACGTGGCGAGTACGATTTCGTTGTTCAGTGTCCGTTGGCGAAGTGCTTGTTTTATTTCAGCTTCGGTTAATGCACCTTCTTCAAGGTATTTATCCATTAACTCTTCACTCGCTTCAGCAGCCACTTCAACTAAGTTGTTGTGCCACTCTTCAGCAAGCTCTTGCATCTCTGCTGGAATTTCTTCATAGGTGAAGGTCATGCCTTGATCGGCTTCATTCCAGTTAATGGCTTTCATCTTGATCAGGTCGATGACCCCTCTGAACTCTTCTTCTGCACCAATATTCAATTGGATAGGAACAGGAGTCGCACCAAGACGATGTTTAATTTGGTCTACAACGCGTAGAAAATCTGCCCCTGTACGGTCCATCTTGTTAACAAATACAATGCGTGGAACATGGTATTTATCCGCTTGACGCCAAACAGTCTCAGATTGAGGCTCAACACCAGACGAACCACAGAAAACAACCACTGCACCATCGAGCACACGTAATGAACGCTCTACTTCAATGGTAAAGTCAACGTGTCCTGGGGTATCAATGATATTAATGCGATGATCTTGGAATTGGGCATCCATACCACGCCAGAAAGCCGTGGTGGCAGCAGAGGTAATGGTGATACCACGCTCTTGCTCTTGCTCCATCCAGTCCATAGTGGCAGCGCCATCATGAACTTCACCAAGTTTGTGAGAAAGGCCGGTGTAGAACAGAATACGCTCAGTAGTGGTTGTTTTTCCTGCATCTACGTGAGCACAGATACCGATATTACGGTAGCGCTCAATAGGAGTTTTACGAGCCACGATTGTATCCTCTTACTAAGGTTAACCTTAGAAATATAGAAATGTGCTGCGAGAGAACCTCGCAGCACAGAAGGTATTACCAGCGGTAATGAGCAAACGCTTTGTTTGCTTCTGCCATACGGTGAACGTCTTCACGTTTCTTAACAGCAGTACCTTTGTTTTCTGATGCGTCTAGCATTTCAGCAGCTAGGCGAGCAGCCATAGATTTTTCACCACGCTTACGCGCAGCTTCAACCAACCAACGCATAGCAAGTGCGTTACGGCGAACCGGACGAACTTCTACAGGAACTTGGTAAGTTGAACCACCCACGCGGCGAGATTTAACTTCGACCGCTGGGCGAACATTTTCAAGAGCTTCTTCAAATACAGCTAAGTGATCTTTACCAGATTTCTCAGCCATAGTGTCTAGTGCAGTGTAAACAATTTTTTCTGCAGTAGATTTTTTACCGTCAACCATTAGGATGTTAACGAATTTTGCCAGCAATTCAGATTTGAACTTTGGATCTGGAAGGATCTTACGCTGACCAATGACGCGACGACGTGGCATGGAATATTCTCCGTTGTCTTCTTCAGGTTATCCAAAACTTTTCAGTTTCTTCAAAATTAAAATTTAATTTTAGTGTTTGGCCTTACTTAACGCTTCTCTTATAAAAAGAAGGGCATTAAGACTTAGGACGCTTCACACCGTACTTAGAACGACCTTGTTTACGGTCGTTAACGCCTGAACAGTCAAGCGCACCACGAACAGTGTGGTAACGAACACCCGGAAGGTCTTTTACACGACCGCCACGGATAAGAACGACACTGTGCTCTTGTAGGTTATGACCTTCACCACCGATGTATGAAGTAACTTCAAAACCGTTAGTTAAACGTACACGACATACTTTACGTAGTGCTGAGTTAGGTTTTTTAGGGGTAGTAGTATATACGCGAGTACATACACCACGTTTTTGTGGGCACGCTTCGAGTGCAGGCACGTTGTTTTTTGCAACTTGCTTCACACGTGGCTTGCGTACCAACTGGTTAATCGTTGCCATTAGCTAGCTCCTGAATTTACTTAAAGTAAGCTTTGTGAAAAATCTAGCCCTAATTGCTTTACGCAAATAGGGACGCAAAATTCTATGCAGCAGTGAGAGGTGTGTCAAGAAATATACAGATCTTTTTTCTGTAAGGGAAATGGGGGTGTCAGTCTAAATGCACAAAGGCTAACAAAATAACTACCAACTTATTGATTTTTCGGCATTAATTGTCATATCAACAAATCCAGCGATATTAATGATATGTATCGGTTCAGCACAAGCCTCTAACCACCCTCGTGCTGCCAGATCCTCTTGTAATGCATAAACTGTGCTATCACAGGGAAGATAACGATAATAGGGAGAAGAGATCTTACTCGCATAAACGGCTTGCTCAACCAGCAGTAATACATCACCACACTGTAAGTAACGAGAAAGCCATGTGAGTTGCTCTAATTTTTTGACAATATGCAGCATCTCATTCCCTTTTAAAACGTTAGAACGTGATCAAAGTCTTGCCACTGTTTCGCTATCTCAACTGGCGTTAATGGCTGGGCATCAATCAGTAAATCTTCAATATCCATGCCCCATTCAGCCAAGCTTTGCTGGCAAACATAACGCTGTTCAATGTCGTAAAGATCAAGCAGTTTAAATGCAGAAAGATAGTCGCGGCTCAAAACATGCTCCGGTTGCTGATTTTTCACTAATTGCAACACCCCTTCTGCGACAAAAAAAACGGCCAAATTATCGTGATAAGCCGAAGTCGCTAACAACGCATCTAACCCTTCACGACCGGCACTAATGGCATGCGGTGAAGAGTGAAATATAAAAGCAATTTTCTTCAAAACTGTATTACTCTATCATCACTTAGTAACGCTTCAGCTAAACTACCAAGCCCAGTTTGCTGAAATGATTTAGCTAGGTTTGCAGCACTACGCTGGTGCAATGAGGCTTCACTATCGCTTAACAGTCCCCTTCTCAACGCAGCCGCAACACAAGTTTCAAGACTAACATGATATTGATTCGCCAAGGTTTGCCATCCTTTGACTAAGTCAAATTCATCATTGGCAGGCACCGTCAATGCTGAGCCATTAGATACACCGTCTTGATAGAAAAACACCCGTTTTAACTGATGCCCTTGCTCAATCACATTCAGAGCAAAGAGATACGCATTACGAGCTGACTGTGTCCCATAACACGGGCCATTGACTAATAAAGTAAAGGTTAATGCAGGGCTGTCCACGGCCTATTCATCCCCAGTTTTGCGTTGACGGATGTAAAGATAAACGGTGTGCTTAGAGATATTTAGCCTATCCGCGACCCGATTAATCGCATCTTTAATATCAAAAATTCCTTTATCAAACAATGCCATAACAATTTGACGATTCTTGGTATTATTCGAAACTGATTTATCAGTATTGATTTCTTCGATAGTCCGTTCAACGGTTTGATCCACCAATTCCTCTACATCACTGGCAAAGTTGACAGAAGATGCCGCTTCTTGAGCTTCTTGAGTGGGCATAAATGATTGAAGAACTTGAGAAAACGGAGCGTCCAAATTAACATTAATACACAATAAACCAATGACACGGTTGTCACCATTGCGGATCGCAACGGTAATCGACTTCATTAGTACGCCACCTTTCGCTCGAGTAAAATAGGAACGCGAAAAGTTACGTTCAGAGCCTTCAATATCACGCAGCATTTTGAGTGCTAAATCAGTAATGGGAGAACCAACTTGGCGACCGGTGTTCTCTCCATTGGCAATTTTTATTGCTGAAGTATTTAAGTCTTCCAGTGAATGCAGCACAATTTCACAAAATGGGCCGATTAAACTGGCAATACCATCTACTACCGCTTCATAAGAGCGTAAAATCACCTTATCGTGCTCAGTAAAAGGTTTTACATGAACGGATTCAAACTCGAGTAGCATGTCAGTATTAATATTTTCTGTGCTTGTCACTGTACTTTGACCTTAAAACGAAACATCAACTAATTTCTGTAAGTTTATCAGATAATTTTAGTCTATGACTGAGCTAGCTCATTAACAAGTGATTTAAAGCACGTTCTGAGGATAATAACCTAGCATCTTAACCCACAGGCGTATGATTGGTGATGGGATATAACAAGGCCAGGGAGAAAAAAGGGCCTGAACTTCAGACCCTACCAGCATAATACTACCCGATTACTTCGCTTCTTCACCATTGCCTATTTTTAATAACTCGACTTCAAAAACCAGCGTCGAATTGGCAGGAATGGTTGGTGTATCTTGCTCGCCATAAGCTAATTCTGGTGGAATGACGAATTTATACTTAGCGCCAACTTGCATCAGTTGAACGCCTTCTGTCCATCCCGGAATCACTCGATTAAGCGGGAATGTTGCAGGTTCACCCCGATCATAAGAGCTATCAAACTGAGTCCCATCAATCAATGTACCTTTATAATGAACTTGAACGGTATCGGTATCTTTCGGAGACTCACCTTCTGCAGGTGTTACTACTTGATATAAAAGACCAGATTGTGTTTGCTTCACTCCGTCTTGCTTAGCAAATTCTGTACGGAACTCGTCACCAGCTTTTTTGTTAGTCTCGGCTTTTTCTGCCGCTTTCGCTTGCATAAGGCTAGCAACGCGTTTGTCTAACGACTCTAATGCCGATCGAGTTTCTTCTTCTGTCATCTGAGCATTGCCCGCAAAAACATGTTCGATGCCTTTTAAGACAATATCTTTATTAAGCTCAACGCCAATTTCGCTAGGTTTATCGATGCTGGCAGTCAGGTAGTTAGCAAATGAAACACCAATTGCGTAGGCTGCTTTATCATCCTCTGAATGGAAAGTGACGGTTTCTACTACCGGTTGAGCTTGCTCACTGGCTTTAACAGTCGCAGGATCATCTTTTTGACACCCAACAGCGAGCATAACCGTAGCCGCAAGCAGCGATACTTTAAACAGTGATTTCATTGAATTCTCCAAATTTGTAGGTAAACCTTTTGTGAGTGTGCACAAAACTGCTTTTTAATCTGGTGCACAAGCTCATGTTGTACCAATATAACGGTATGTTTTGTAATTGTCTTTACTACTTCACGGATAATTAGTTTTGAGGCGAATAATTTCTCATTTCATCCTGCAACTGCTTACCATGTTGCTGTTAACTGGCTGTTTTTTCTTTGACAACGATGTGGAACGTTGGGTATTAGAACCCAACGGTTCCACCAGTTTTGCATTGAGTCGCGATGGGCGTTTTGCCCTAGTATACTCCCAAGAGCATCAGCTGGTTCTCTGGGATTTAGCACAGCGTCAACAATTAGCTCAACTAGGCGCGCAAGATCCGCAAGCAAGTACCGTATCGTATATTCGCATTTCTGATAATGGTCAGTATGCGGTGACTGCGAGCCAAATCAACTTTGCCGTCTGGCACTTAGGATGGACCCAAGCCAAAGGCCTATGGTCTATCTCTGACGGGGTAATCCGTGATATCGACATCAGTAATAATGGTGAACAAGTCCTCATTGGACTATCCAATGGTAAAGCCATTTACGTAGACTTAGTCTCTGGAAGGCGGCTTGAGTTCCTTGCTCATTATGAAAAAGTAAACTCGGTGGCTCTTTCTCCGAATGGGCGCTATGCATTGAGCGGAGGAAATGACCGTATGGCTTATCTATGGGATACTCAAACCGGACAAATCATCTATCACTTTGAGCATAGCCAACGGGTAAATCGGGTTGCTCTTCAGCGCGACGGTCGACTGGCATTCACCTCAGACAGTGGAAATCAGTCGGTTATTTGGAATTTACAGACCGGTCAAAAACAGACAAAATTACACAGTTTTTCTCGCCAACTACTTTTTTCAACCGCACGATTTTCTGATGATGGGCAGTATCTTATTACTGGCACCCCTTCAAGTTTGATTAGCGTTTGGCGGACAGATAATGGCCAACAGCAAGCTCGCTTTGAAGCAAAAGCCCAAAAAGATGCACGGCCACCTAGAGCCGTAGTGTATGATGTTACCTTTAATTCTCAACAAAGAGTGATTTCCGCAACCTCTGCAGGTATCGCTCAAGCATGGAAATTTGATCATTAGCCATGAATGAAAAGACGATAACACAACTCGAAAAACGCATTGATGACTTAGAGTGTCAGTTAGCTTTCCAAGAGCAAACCATTGAGGAGTTAAACGAATCCTTAACTCAACAACAACTTGTGATCAGCAAGATGCAAGATCAGATGAAATATGTCGTGGGTAAAATGAAAAATATGGATAACTCAAATCTTGCCGACCCAGCCAATGAGCCGCCGCCACCACACTACTGACTACTGAATGAAGAAAAAAAGTAGCGATATTACTGGCGGATAAAGACATAGACAATAACCACTCCAGTGACCACCAAGCAGCCACCAATACGTCGCAACTGGTTATTTGACTGTTGGGTAAGCTGAATAAGCATATGACGCCAGCCATTCGGTACAAAGAGTGGCCCAATGCCTTCCACCACCAGTAATATTCCTATCGCTACCCATATTAGATTCGACATAATTGTCTCCAAAAAAAAGAAAGGCTCCTATGGAGCCTTTCTAAATAGACGGTCAATATCTACTTCGCTATTGCACCCTTTGCGCTATTCATGTATCGGAAGAAGTCACTCTTCGGATCTAAGACAAGAATATCGCTCTTTTGGCTAAATGAGTTTTCATAAGCTTGCAACGAACGTAGGAAGCTAAAAAACTCCGGATCTTTATTATATGCATCCGCATAAACTTTAGCGGCCGTAGCATCAGCTTCACCACGAGTAATACGAGCCGTTCTATCTGCCTCAGCAATAATCGTTGCCACTTCTAACTCAGCCTGAGCTCGAATAATTTCAGCTTTCTCACGCCCTTGTGAACGGTGACGACGAGCCACAGATTCACGCTCTGCGCGCATCCGACGATAGATGGATTCACTGATCTCGTCTGGTAAGTTGATTTTCTTCATTCTAAAGTCCACCACATAGACACCAAGATCTCGGCTAGCATTGACTCGAGTTTCCTCTAATACTTCAGCCATGATTTCATCACGTTGACCATCAATTTCAAGCGCTTGTTTCGCCGCTTCAGTGGCAACAACCTCATCATCTGCACTATCAGGTAGTACGTTACTGTTACGAGGACCAGAAACAATTTGCTTAATTTCTCTTGAACCGATCTCTGAACGTAAAACGTCTGTTACACGGCGTTCAAGTAATGCTTCCGCCGTTAATGCATTACCACCTCCTGTCGCCAAATAGTACTGACCAAAATCTTCAATACGCCATTTGACATAAGAGTCGATAATGACATCTTTTTTCTCAGAGGTCACAAAGCGATCTGAGCGACTATCCATTGTTTGAATTCGAGCATCTAACGTTCTCACTCGATCAAAGACGGGCATTTTAAAATGCAAGCCAGGCTCATAAATTTTTGACACATCATTGTTATCTTTTAGGATGCGACCAAAACGAATCACAATCCCACGCTCACCTTCTGGGATGACGAACATTGACATCAATAACAATGCCAGTAAAACGACAACCACAGGGATCATTAATTTACGCATGATTAGTATCTCCCTTGACGTGAACTGGTTGAACGAGGCTGAGAAGTGTCAGTGTTACCTGATGTTGTTGCACGTTTAGATTCCAACTCGATTTCATCATAAACTGAAGATGAACCACTTTGACGTTTGCTCGTTGCTTCATTTTGACCGGCTAATTTATCAATCGGCAAATACAGTAAGTTGCCACTAGATTCCGAATCAATCAGAATTTTCGAACTGTTGGTATATACTTCTTCCATCGTATCCAGATACAAACGATCACGCGTGACTTTCGGTGATGCCAGATACTCCGGCAATAGTTTCTCAAATTGAGCAACCTGACCTAACGCTTCATTGGTAATCCGTTCGCTATAACCAAGTGCTTCTTTCTTCAGACGCTCAGCACGACCTGTGGCTTTAGGTAGAATTTCGTTTTTATAAGCTTCTGCCTCACGAATGAAGCGCTCCTCATCTTCTCGAGCAGCAATTGCATCATCGAATGCATCTTTCACCTGCTCCGGTGGGCGTGATGACTGAAAGTTAACCCCAACCACAAATAGCCCCATATCATAGCCATCAATGATTTGGTTTAACGTTTCTTGTGTACTCTGACGAATTTGTTGACGGCCACTGGTCAAAATACTATCCATCAATGAATCACCTACGACGGCACGTAATGCGGAATCAGTTGCTTGGCGCAAACTATCATCAGCATTAGTTACCTTATAAAGGTATTTATAAGGGTCAGCGATACGATACTGGACATCCATAGCAACAGTAACCACATTTTCGTCTTTGGTCAGCATCAGACCAGAAGCACGCAATGAGCGAATCGCTTGTACGTTAACTGGTGTCACTTCGTCAATAAAACGCGGGCGCCAGTTTAGACCAGGATCAACCATTCTATCGTACTTACCTAAGCGTAAAACCACACCACGCTCAGCTTCACCGATAGTATAAAAACCAGAAAAGAACCAAATTGCGATAGCAATAACAGCAATAATACCTAAACCAATTGCACCACCACCAGTAAACGATGGTCCTTTTCCTGTGCCACCTTTTTTGCCAAACTTGCCGCCCAGTTTTTGACTCAGTTTGTTAAACACTTCGTCTAAATCTGGCGGACCTTGCTCACGACCACCTTTATTACCGCGATTATTATTACCCCAAGGGTCATTGTCGCGGCCATTGTTGTCGTTATTATTTCCGGGCTCATTCCACGCCATTAGAAAGCTCCATCATTTGATATGACGTTATACTCTAGCAGCCCTTTAAGTAACGATAAAGTCACGTAAAGCTGCCTGTTCTCTTTTTTCTAGTCTAGACCAGTCAACCTGTTGCATTCGAATCGATATCAACAAATTGCCTGTTGGATCATACTCTTCCTGCTGAATTGCATTCATTTGGAAAAATAAACTACGAATCCGACCTTGATACTGCGGTGGGATCGATAAGCGGTATTGAATGATTTGGCTCGCTAAACGTTCTGTTAATGCTGAAAAAAGCAAATCGATCCCGATACCTTCCATAGCCGAAACCCAAACTGCTTTGGGTACCCCTTCATCGTTTCTCTCGATACGAGGCTGGTGACCATCAAGATTATCAATCTTATTCATGACCAACAAAGTAGGAACTTCGTTTGCACCAATTTCCAGCAAGACATCATCCACCGCTTGGATATTCTCACGAAAACGTTCATCACTTGCATCAACAACATGTAACAAAATGTCAGCTTGCTGAGTTTCTTGTAACGTTGCTTTAAATGCGGCGACTAAATCATGTGGTAAGTGGCGAATAAAACCCACTGTATCAGCCAAAATCGCGGGCCCTACATCGGCAAGTTCAATTTTTCTTAATGTCGGATCTAAGGTCGCAAATAGCTGATCAGCCGCATAGACTCCAGCAGAGGTAATTTGATTAAATAAGGTCGATTTCCCAGCATTCGTGTAACCCACCAATGAAATCGTTGGGATTTCAGCACGGTTTCTTGCTCTACGTCCTTGCTCACGCTGTTTAGAGACTTTCTCTAAGCGGCGTAAAATTGCTTTAATTCGTTCACGCAATAAACGGCGGTCAGTTTCTAATTGCGTCTCTCCTGGCCCCCGTAAGCCTATCCCACCTTTTTGTCTCTCTAAGTGAGTCCAGCCTCGGATTAAACGAGTAGAAATGTGACGTAACTGAGCTAATTCGACTTGTAATTTGCCTTCATGAGTCCGTGCTCGTTGGGCAAAGATGTCTAAAATCAGCCCTGTCCGGTCAATCACTCGACATTGGCAAAGCTGTTCGAGATTACGTTCTTGAGCTGGAGAAAGGGCGTGGTTAAAGATAACCACATCAGCCTCAACCGATTGCACGGCTTGTGCAATTTCTTGTGCTTTACCCTCACCGACATAATATTTAGGGTGAGGAGACTGACGGCTACCCGTAATCACTTGTAGCGTCGAGACACCAGCAGAAGAGACAAGCATCTCACACTCACTAAGATCGTCCCACTCACCCTGTTGCGTGAAGTTGATATGAACAAGTACGGCTCGCTCACCGGCTTCATAACGGTCAAACAAGCGCTCAACTCCTTAATCTATGATAAATTGACGACAAAAAATTAATCGTCTGATTTTTCTGTTGTACGTTCTGCTGTAGGCCGGTCTGCACTATGATGACTGACTGGACGAGCAGGAACAACCGTTGAAATGGCGTGTTTATAAACCATTTGGTTGACTGTATTCTTCAACAGAATAACAAACTGATCAAATGACTCAATTTGTCCTTGTAATTTAATGCCGTTTACTAAATAAATAGAAACAGGAATACGCTCGCGGCGTAGTGCATTTAAGAATGGGTCTTGTAGAGATTGCCCCTTAGCCATTTTATTTTCCTTATTTTGTATTTTGTTGTAATTATTTAGCTAGTGGTGCACGTCTATTGGTGCGGCCTTTACATCTGAGCTAAACGAATAAAAACACCCTATGTTACTCATCAGAAAGATTCATTGCCCTATCTATAAGCAATGGATCCTTTACAGGGCACATCACGCAAAAGCGATCACATTATACACAGCTAACTCAATCCGATGCTATGGCATTTGAAAGAGTTTCTAACGCTTGATCAACATGCTCACTATCTAACCAAGTTAGATCATCCCAGCTGCGCAACCAGGTGATCTGACGCTTGGCCAATTGACGGGTTGCACAGATACCACGATAAATGGCCTCATTTAAACTGCCCTTCCCATCTAAATACTCCCACATTTGTCGATAACCGACACACCGAATAGACGGTAAATCAGGATGAAGATCACCTCGAGCGTAAAGCGCTCTCACTTCTTGCTCGAAACCTGATTCGACCATCTTATCGAAACGAAGTTCAATTCGACGATGGAGTTCAGCCCTATCCTTGGGAGCTATTGCAAACTGCTTAATACGGAAGGGAATCGGCTCCCCTTTCGTTTTTGTCAGCTCTGTAAGAGTTTTACCTGAAATTCGATAAACTTCCAATGCCCGTGACAATCTTTGTGGATCATTTGGATGAATTCTTGCCGCAGAAATTGGATCAATTTGTTGCAATTCGGCATGTAACCCTTCCCATCCTATTACTTGCGCTCGTAAATCGATCGCTTGTCTAATAAAAGGATCGGCAGCAGGTAGCGGCGATAATCCTTCTAATAGCGCTTTATAATACAGCATGGTACCGCCAACTAAGAGCGGTATTTTTCCTTCACGGACAATTGCTTGCATTTCACGTAGCGCATCTTGCCGAAAATCAGCGACAGAGTATGCTTCGCTAGGATCTAGAATATCAATCAAACGGTGCGGAGCTTGTGCTAACTCCTCCGCTGTGGGTTTAGCGGTGCCAATATTCATCCCTCGATAAATCAAAGCTGAATCCACGCTAATAATTTCAACCGGGAATTTTTTTCGAAGCTCAATCGCTAAACCTGTTTTTCCAGAAGCCGTTGGCCCCATTAAAAATAAGGCAAGAGGTAATTGTGTTGTCATGAATGTAATGCTGCAATCGTAGTGGAAAAATCCACCAACTGTATAAAGTGGTGATCATTAAAGGGAAGCTTACCTTGCCATAACTGTTCGATCTCGGCAACCAACTGGATCGCTTCAGACAAAGTGTAGTCAGTTTTAGTTATCATCACACGTTGGCTAAGCCAATGAGTTAATTGGGCCAACGTCAACTCAGCCGATCCATTCGCCTGTTGAGCCGAAATATAGCCAAGTAACTCTGGAATTAAGGATTGTAAATTTTGCTGTCTCAGTGGTTGAGGAACGCCCATGATCATCAATGATGAGGGCGAGCGAATCGTAAGTTCAATTCCTAACCTTGATAATAATTCGTGGCTTTGCTGTAACGCCGCATGTTCCTGTTCAGCCATCTTGACTGCGAGTGGAACCAATAATGGCTGACTTTTTAACGCGGTTTGTTGAGCATTTAATTGCCCGAAGATTTTTAGCTCAAGCGCTTTAGTTAATGCCAGTAAAACGCACCCTTGATCCGATGTCATCAATAAATATTGCCCGTCAACAACCGCTATCGCTTTACCCAAAGACACTTTATCTAAAGAAGGAAACGTGGCCTCTACAGCAGGAGAACTGGGCGCAGACGCGTCAGAGGAAAGCGGTTCTATCGTCTGCATTAAGTGCTGATAAGCTTTTGTTTGTTGTGGACTAACGACGGAACGATCTGATAGTGGTGCCGTTTTTTTTGCTACCGGCCGAATCCACGAATTTGATGCTGCTTTTTCTCGCACAAAAGAGAGGTTATTCGCTGGTTCCGCTGCCGCTTTACCAGGATAATCGGGTGTTTTTTCTATCGCTTGCCAAACATGTGCAAGAGTCGCTGTCGGTAAGTCTGAAGCAACTTCAGACGGTTCATGAAAGGCGGCCTGATTCCGCTCTCGTGTATCGGTATGCTTATTTTCTGATAAAGCTTGGCTGAGGGCTTGATAAATAAAGTCGTGTACTAAACGGGCCTGATGAAAACGGACTTCATGCTTAGCTGGGTGCACATTAACGTCAACAAAATGAGGATCTAACTCAATAAATAACACATAGGTAGCAAACTGATCGGCACGTAAGCTACTTTCATAACTTTGACGAATAGCATGATTGATCAACTTATCACGCATCATTCGTCCATTCACATAGCAATACTGTAGATCACTTTGCTGTCGAGCTCCTTCTGGTGTCGTGATCCACCCCTGTAATGTTAAGCCTTGATGCTCTAATTCAATACGCAGCATATGACGAACAAAAGCTGCACCACACACGGCTGCAAGCCGCTTCTCTTGCTGCGCTTCGGTTTTTGCCGCTCGATATTGACGAACCAAATTGCCATTGTGCCGCAGAGTAAGCGTGACATCAAAACGACTCAACGCAATACGTTTAACGAGTTCATCAATATGGGTAAATTCTGTTTTTTCGGTACGTAGAAACTTTCGCCTAGCAGGCGTATTGAAGAACAGATCTAATACTTCCACCGTGGTACCAACCGGATGAGCGGCAGGTTGAAGTTTTACCGCCATATCTCGTCCTTCACTGTAAGCAGACCAAGCTTCTTCTTGTGCAGCGGTTCGAGAGGTTAAGGTTAAGCGCGAGACTGAACTGATACTGGCGAGCGCTTCACCACGAAACCCTAAGCTAATAATGGCTTCTAAATCATCTAGAGTTTGTATTTTTGATGTAGCATGTCGACTTAAGGCTAAGCCTAATTCATCTTTACTGATCCCAGCACCGTTATCTCGCACCCGAATCAGCTTTGCGCCTCCTTTTTCGATATCGATATCAATCCGAGTTGCGCCAGAATCTAAGCTATTCTCTA
Organism: Vibrio sp. 1-1(7); assembly: GCF_013048485.1. Classification (NCBI taxonomy): domain Bacteria; kingdom Pseudomonadati; phylum Pseudomonadota; class Gammaproteobacteria; order Vibrionales; family Vibrionaceae; genus Vibrio; species Vibrio sp. 1-1(7). The sequence goes on from NZ_VHSP01000009.1 coordinate 14,739, forward strand.
CCAGCTCTTTTACCACTGAAGCAGGTCTCTCAACAACCTCACCCGCTGCGATTTGGTTCGCTAAACGAGCGGGTAGAATACGAATCGCCATACTCTCCTCACTCTACTTATTAGGAATAATTAGTAATTGGCCAACCGCTAATTGATCTGAACGTAATTGGTTAGCCTCTCGAATACTTTGTACACTGACATTATATTTATTCGCGATTTTTCCTAAAAACTCACCACGTTGAACCTTATGTTGTCGTAGTGGTTTATCTTTAAGGCTAACCGTAATGCTCAGCTTCTGCCCGACAAAGAGGGTATCAGATTTTAGGCGATTCTCACGACGAATCGCATCAACAGAAACTTTATAGATAGCCGAAATTTTTCCCAAAAACTCGCCTGATTTCACAGTATGGGTAATAGTTTCAGTCTCTATTGGATTATTTACAATGGGGACAGGAACAGGTCCTCGTTCTCCACCAGGAATAGTCAGTCGCTGCCCCACAGCAAGACGGGAATTTTTCAATTGGTTTGCTTGCATGATCGCTTGGACACTCGCGCCATATTTTTGCGCAATGACAGATAAAGATTCACCTCGTTGAACTTGATGCTGTTGCGTTTTTCCACGATTCGCAAATAAAGTTTCTTCTGGAGGGTTTTCTTCAAAATATTGCACTAACGCTTTTGCCATCGCTCTCGCTAATTTATCTTGATGACTCCTTTGAAATAATAATCGTTCTTCAACTGGATTCGAGATAAATCCTGTTTCAACTAAAACCGAAGGAATATCAGGTGACTTTAATACCGCCAAACTCGCATTGACGGGTTCTGATTTATGTAAATGAGCAACTTTACCCATTTCGCGCAAAATATTACTGGCAACTTTATGACCTTCTTTCTGTGAATGACTAAATTGAAGATCAAGTAGAGTTTGGCTCACATTACGATCGTTATTGGTTTTTGCTAGCACTTCGCCTGCCCCACCCAACAACTCAGATTGCTGCTCATGATTTTCAACCCAACGAGCTATTTCGGTATTTGCTCGCCGTGTATTAAGCACAAAAACCGAAGCTCCTCTTGGTTGAGGAGTATGAAATGCATCCGCATGAATAGAAACGAGAAGATGAGCCTTACTTTTTCTTGCAATTTCAGTACGTTTATTTAGATTCACAAAATAGTCACCAGAACGGGTTAATACCGCTTTCATCCCCGGAACCGCATTGATCTGATCGGCCAATTTTTTTGAAACACTAAGCGTAACGTCTTTTTCAAATTTACGCGTCGGACCAATTGAGCCTGGATCTTCCCCACCATGCCCAGCATCAATCGCAACAATAATGTCAGCCGTCCCGATCAATTGAGAAGCATCACGGCTAACAGTCGTATTGCTTTTAGGCGTTGAAGCAGAAAGAGGATTGATTTTACGGTGTGGTAAATCGATAACTAACCGATGACCATATTGTCCACCTGGTGTTGGGGCTAACTTAAAAAGCTGAGGAGTGGATTTATTTTTTAACTCCAACACTAAACGAAACGTGTCGCTTTGAGGCGGAGAGCTGGGGCGAATTTTTGTTAAGATCACACTATCTGTTACCAACAAAGGCAGCTTAGTCGCTAAAGAGGTACTTTTAAGATCCACCACTAAGCGTTCCGGACTACCTAAGGTAAAGTAACTAAACGCGACCTCTGTTTTAAGATCGAGTACCACACGAGTTTCATCTGGTGAAGGCCACACTCTCACACCTTGCAACACATTCGCATACACGTTTCCTCCCAATAAGGAGAGAACTAGTACGATTAAGGCACGTTCAAGATAACTGCGAAAATTGAACACTATAACTCCAGTTGATTTAATAAAATACAGCCATATTCATTATTAGCTTTCACATTCGCCTTACGTTCAGAACCTTGATAACAAATCTCGATATCAAGATCCGATGCTGGCAGTAAGCCACTTCCTTTCTCTGGCCACTCAACTAAACAAATCGCGTCGTCAGTAAAATAATCACGAATTCCCATAAATTCGAGTTCTTCCGGATCCGATAAACGGTAAAGATCAAAATGATACACATGCCAACGAGCTAACTGGTAAGGTTCCACGAGAGTATATGTTGGACTCTTTACTTTTCCCTGATGGCCCAAAGCACAGATAAAACCACGACTGAATGTTGTTTTTCCAGCCCCTAACTCTCCATAGAGATACAGTGTCGTATGACGAGAACATAGCTGCGCAAGCATGGTTCCCAGTTTTATCGTTTCTTGTTCATTTTTTAAAGTAAAGGTCTTGCTACTCATTACAAAGGATCTCTAACGCGTCAGATGTCGACTATATAAAAATAAGAAGAGAACGAATAGTAAACTGGGTTAGATTTAAGAGACAAGCATTGTTCTGTAAGTAAACAGAAAAACTTTTTCTTGATAAAGCAAAAACCCTTACCTTTTTATCTAGATAAGCCAGATAAGATCCGTTAAGATCCTTCGCCCATTCGATAACCTAAGCTCACTATGGACTATCAAATACTCGCAGACCAAATCAAAGATTGGGCCAAAGCACTTGGCTTTGATAAAGTTGGGATCTGTGATATTGACTTAAGTGAGCATGAAGCCGCCTTACAACGCTGGCTTGATGCAGGCTATCATGGAGAAATGGACTGGATGGCTCGCCATGGTATGTTGCGGGCCCGCCCGGCAGAACTTCTCCCAGGAACGCTTCGCGTAATAAGCGCTCGAATCAATTACCTTCCACCTCAGGCCCAATTTGCCACAAATTTATCCGATCCCACCCAAGCTTATATTAGCCGATATGCCCTTGGACGCGATTACCATAAACTCGTTCGTCAGAGGCTGAAAAAGTTAGCCGTGAAAATTGAACAAGAAATCGGACAATTAGGATATCGACCGTTTGTCGACTCAGCTCCGATTCTAGAACGCCCCCTGGCACAAAAAGCAGGCCTTGGTTGGACAGGAAAACACTCTTTAATTTTAGATAAAGAGGCAGGATCTTGGTTCTTTTTAGGGGAACTGCTTGTTGATATCCCTCTGCCAGTCGATACACCTTTAGAAAATCAATGTGGACAGTGTCGATCCTGTATCACCTCTTGCCCTACAGGTGCAATTATCGATGATGGAGTCGTAGACGCTCGACGTTGTATTTCTTATTTAACGATTGAATACTCTGGCGTTATTCCTGAAGAATTTCGCCATGCAATAGGAAATCGTATCTATGGCTGTGATGACTGCCAACTCGTATGCCCATGGAATCGTTTCGCAGATCTAACCCAAGAATCTGACTTTCATCGTCGAGAAACGTTACATAATAGCGATTTAATTGATCTCTTTACATGGGATGAAAAAACCTTCTTACGTTATATGGAAGGCTCTCCCATCCGTCGCATTGGTTATCAACAATGGCAAAGAAATCTCATTATCGCCATGGGAAATGCCCCCTATTCACAAAAGATAATCGATATTTTAGCGGAAAAAAAAGGAATCAATGAGTTATTAGATATTCATATTGACTGGGCTTTAAAGCAGCAACAAAAAAAAATTAGCCACATCACCAACAAACATCAACGGCTTATTCGCATTATACAAAAAGGGCTACCTCGAGATGCTTAGCGATAGCGTAACCAACAAAAAACTTAGTGCATTTTTTGACACACTTCGCAAATTACTGGGTGTGGAAAAAAATTTTAATAAGATAGCGTTTGATAAACTTTAAAAAAGTTAGTCACACTAGCAGGAAATGATTAGGATCAATAAAAACACAGTTAATGATCATTCCAACTACTTTGCCACCTATAGAAAACAAATAAAACACTTAAAAAATCAACAGGTTATGCAACTTTAAATAGTTAATACCAACACCCCATCATAAAAAGATCCTAGACGTTGCATGACTATCACCCTATAGAAACACTTTATTCACCAAATTATCCACATAAATAATTCTGTGGATAACTCTGTTGATTAATATAGCTAACCTAGACTGAACATAGGTTAGCCTGAAGTAGGAATGGGTGTGGCCGAGGAAATTTTCTAAATGAACGTACTGTCGGCAAAAGAGACTGATTGTGACGAATTGTAATTTTGCTTCACAGCATAAATAAAAGAACATTGGTATAGCCAAAATGAGCAGCAAAAAAATAAAAAAATCTGCGCAAGTGCGCAGCTTAGTCATGTTTGAAATAAATTGGTTGCGGGGGCCGGATTTGAACCGACGACCTTCGGGTTATGAGCCCGACGAGCTACCATGCTGCTCCACCCCGCGTCCGTATTGTCTCATCGTTAAGCACGATAAAAGCTTTAAACTGGCGACTAAGTTTATCACCTACTGCTGATCAGCGCATGATGTCCTGACAGAAAATTGGTTGCGGGGGCCGGATTTGAACCGACGACCTTCGGGTTATGAGCCCGACGAGCTACCATACTGCTCCACCCCGCGTCCGTATTGTCTTATCGTTAAGGCACGATAAAAGCTTTAAATTGGCAGCTAAGTTTATCACCTACCGCTGATCAGCGCATGATGCTCTGTCAGAAAATTGGTTGCGGGGGCCGGATTTGAACCGACGACCTTCGGGTTATGAGCCCGACGAGCTACCATGCTGCTCCACCCCGCGTCCGTACTATCTCATCGTTAAGCACGATGAAAGCTTAAATCATGCAATACACACCACCCTTTTATTTAAAGGATTATCTCGATATTGAGAAACTTTGCTCTGATGAACCGAGCTTGTGCTGCATTTTATCGTCAAGCACGATAATAGCTTTAGAACTGGTTGCGGGGGCCGGATTTGAACCGACGACCTTCGGGTTATGAGCCCGACGAGCTACCATGCTGCTCCACCCCGCGTCCGTATATCTCATCGTTAAGCACGATGGGGCTATAAAACTTAAACAACACACGAGGCCCCCTTTCTTTAAAACAAAAAGGCGTGACCTCAACCTTGTCAAGGTTGCGCTCTACTAACTGAGCTAGTGTCGCATTTCATCGTTGAGTACGATGACAACTATTAACTCTGGAGCGACACACGAGGTTCCCTTCTTTAAAACAAAAAGGCGTGACCTCAACCTTGACAAGGTTGCGCTCTACCAACTGAGCTAGTGTCGCATTTCATCGTTGAGTACGATGACAACTATTAACTCTGGAGCGACACACGAGGTTCCCTTCTTTAAAACAAAAAAGCGTGACCTCAACCTTGGCAAGGTTGCGCTCTACCAACTGAGCTAGTGTCGCATTTCATCGTTGAGTACGATGACAACTATTAACTCTGGAGCGACACACGAGGTTCGAACTCGTGACCTCAACCTTGGCAAGGTTGCGCTCTACCAACTGAGCTAGTGTCGCATTTCATCGTTGAGTACGATGACAACTATTAATTCTG